>NZ_BANS01000049.1 GCF_000332995.1 Gordonia amicalis NBRC 100051 = JCM 11271 | reverse complement strand
CTCGTCCAGACTCGGGCCTTGGTTCTGACTGCACTGATCATCCCCCTGTGCCTTCTGCGGCACTCGAACTCCCACTGGATGGACTTTGAACCCGTTGCCTCGTTCGACGGTGACCTAGCTCGACGGTGGTGAAGTGTCGCTCGTGTTGGCGGTCGCGCGCGCGAGGTGTCGTACCTACTGTTTACGGTTGGGTTCAACGATCGCGGACGGGGGGACGCCGAAGTGTGCGGAGAATCGAAAGACCAGGTCAAGCGTTATGTTCCGGCCGCCCTCAACCTCGGAGACGTACTGGCGCGAGACCCCGATGGCAGTAGCGGTCTCTGCCTGGGTCTCCCCGCGCAACTGGCGCAACGCACGAAGGCCGAGGCCTACCGCACGCAGGTTGTCGCTACGGTCCCGAATATTCACGCGCCAACTATATGCGACGGCGGGGATGTCAACTATAGTAGACAGTGCGGGTGGTGAAACCTACCTCGCCTAATCTCGTCTCAACGCTCACATCACACGCGAATCTTCGAGGGAGATAGCTAGATGGCACTTGTAAATCACTGGGGGAGAGTATCTTTCAAGCGCTCCTTACATAACATCGAGAGATCGCGGGGACCTGAAGTGTTGCTCGTGGCGGTGCTCGCGCATCGATGTCAAACCATCTGGGCCGGCGTCACCCTCGCTGGTCCAAAAGGTGGTGGAGAACGCCCCGGCCGGCGGCGACGGCGGAGTAGCGGCCACGCCGATCGGCCACGCCTGCTGTACTTCGTAGCGCAAACCTTCGAGCGGGTCATCCGCAGCATCTGACCAAACGAACTCGACTTCCGTCCCCGGACGCAAACCCATCGAAGCGAGTGGATCGTTCAGATCGGCTACCGCTAGGAGTCTGAGCGATTGAGCGTCGGCGTACACCCCGCCGGGAGTGTCCGGTGAGTCGAACACACCCCACCCTTTACTGAAATGCCATACCCGCACAAAGCCCGTCGACGACATTGCTTAACCGTAGCCGTCACAGCTCCGCGGGGAGACGTCGCGAAAACGTTGATCGTGAGGTAGGACGGGCTAGGAACGAAGTCAGCGCGTAGCGGGTGGCAGCGGGTTGAACGCGTCGTGAGCCATGATTCGTGGTCGAGTTCGATGTCCCAGGCTTCCAAATCGGGGGCGAGGACCAACTCATCGATGCAGGCGGCGGTCCCACCGACGAAGAAGATAGAGCTACTCCCCCTCCGTCAGCGCCCTCCAGCCCACCTAAACTACTATCTAGCATAGTTTCAAGGTTGGCTGTTGGAGGCGTGGTGATCGCAAACATTGTGGCCCAAGGGACACTCCTGGGACTGTTCGGTGCGGTCGTAGCGTGTGGTGTCGCCGCTGCCCGCCAGCCGGATCGAGGTGGGGAGGCGTGGCGGGCGCTTGTTTCGTGTGCGGTGGCCGTGAGTGCGGCCGTCGGCGTGATGGTGGTTGCTCCCCAGGGCGATTTCTCGTCGGCGATCGTGTTGGTGATGCTCTGTGTTGGGGCGCTCATGCTGTTTTCTGCTCATCTGCACGGTACGTCGTTGGCTGTAATGGTTGACCCGCTCGTGTGGATGGCCTCGGCGATGTGGGTGTTCATCGTGTTCGCCGCCACGGGCGCGCCGATCGAGATTGGCGCGGTGCCTGCTGATCCGATCGCCGAGCTGGCGTTGAGGGCGGAGCTCAATCGAACCCCGAGGTGGTCCCGCACAGGCAGTGTGATCGCGATCTTCGGTCTGGTGGCCGCGATAGTCTTCCGCCTGGCCCGGCCGGCCTCCCGCGGTGATGGCTTCGACGCCCTCGTTCCCGGCGCCCACGCCCGATTCCCACAAAATACGAAGGTGGTTAGTAGAAGTGGGGCGTGATGCGAGTGTGCGGAGGAGGTGGTGGGCATGACTGACGGTGTCGAGGTGCCGCGTACGGATCGGTTCGGCCCGCGCGGTCCTGCCCGTACGATCTCTCGTGCGGTGGGCCTTGCCGTGGTGATGTTTGAGGCGGTTGCCGCGTTCTGGCTGGTGATGCTGCTCCGAACGTCGGATCTCGTGCCATCCGACCCGTCAGGAGTCGGGCGCGGTGATCAGGTCGAGCTGCGGATGCTGACCGCGGTGGATGTGCACGACTGGGTGTCGGCGCTGAGTGCTGCGGCCTTCGCTGCGGGTGTGGCCGGTGCGCTGGCGGCGCATCTACTTCCCGCAGTCAAGGGGCGCGCGCCGGTTGAGTAGTCGGGCCGGGATTTCGACTCTTGGAACGTTTCTGTGGCTTAGGCTTTGGTGCCGCCGCCGCGGGTGTGGCGAGGTTTGCGGCTGAGGTATTCGCTGAGCACTTCCCGCTCGGCGGGTGTCACGGTCTGGGCGAAGTGCATCAGTACTGCCGCGGAGTCTCCGCTGGCGTCGAGGACCTGACGCAAGGTGCGTGAGGTGGCCTCCTCGCGGGTCTGCATGGGGAAGTACCGGTAGGCGCGGCTGACTTTTTCTCGACCGACGAACCCTTTTTTGTGCAGGTTGGTGACGACGGTGAGCACTGTGGTGTAGGCCGGTTCGCGGTCGTGGAGTTCCTCGACTAGGTCGTGCACCGACATCGCCGCACCGGCCGACCACAGCACGTCCATCACTGCGCGTTCCAGCGAACCCAGCCCAGTCATTTTCACCCACCATCTCTAGATGCGGGTCAATCTTACGACGGACTACCTCAGTTAGTAGCTCGGTCCCGTTGGAGCGCATCGGCAGCGCCGCGAGGCGGGCGGTGTTCGATGGCTGCGGAGAATTCGGTTCCAGGGGTGCTGCGGTGGATGTGACGTCGTGTTGTGGTCGGCAACGTGATGGTGAAGGTGGCTCCGTGCCCGGTTCCCAGGCTTTCGGCGAGCAAGGTGCCCCCATGGTCTTCGACGATGGAGCGGGCGATGGTGAGTCCGATACCGCTGCCGCCGGCGTCTCGGGTCCGTGAGGAGTCGGTGCGGTAGAAGCGGTCAAAGATGTGTGGAAGGTGTTGAGCGGGAATCCCGTCCCCGCAGTCGACGACGCTGATGCGCACCGCGTGTGCCGGGGCGGTGTCGGCTTTCACTACGACCCGCTGGCCCGGGGAGCTGTGTCGCAGCGCGTTAGTGAGCAGATTGAGCAGTACTTGGCTCATTCGTTCGGCATCGACATCGATGTGTACGCGCGCGGCGGTGGTGACGATGCCCAGCGTGACGCCGGCGTCGGTGAACAGCTCGGCGGCTTCTTCGTAGGTCGCGATGAGTAGTTCATTGACAGTGATCGTCGAGGGTTGCAATGGCATCTGATGCTCGTCGGCGCTGGATACGGTCGCGATGTCCTCGGCGAGGCGCTGCAACCGGGTGGTGGCGGTGCGCACGACGTCGAAGGTGTGGGAGTCGGGCGCGCGGACACCGTCCTCGAGGGCGTCGGTGATCGCGCCGATGGTGGTCAACGGGGTGCGCAGTTCGTGGGCGAGGTCTGACAGCATCCGCTTGCGGATGTCTTCCTGGGAGTTCAAACGTTGTGCCAGCTGGTTGATGGCTCGGCTGAGCTGGGTGAACTCAGTGCCGAGCTGGCGATCGGGAACACGGGTGCGGTAGTTGCCTGCGCCGATCGCCACAGCCGAGCGCGCGACGCTGGCGACTGACTGTTGTACGCGGCGAGCCAGGAACCAGCTGACGGCCGTGGCCAGGATCGTCGAGGTGACCAGGGCTGCGGTCATCGAGACGACGATGGAGAAGGTGAATGCGGCCTCGACGTGTTCGGCCTGTGCTGATCCCGGTTCGAGGCTGGACTGGCCGAGGTGATCGTGGAAGGTGTGCGGCGCGACGAACAGTGCCACGATCGCGACGCTGATGCCGCCGCCGCCGATCACGATGGCCTGGGCCAGCATCAACCGGGAGCCGAAGCTGCCCGGGATACGTGCCCGTCGTCGATCACCGTTCATGGCTGTCTCCTCGAGGTTGGCCGTCACCCATCCGGTAGCCCACGCCGCGCACGGTACGGATGAATCGACCGGCCGCGGCGCTGTCGCCGAGTTTGCGGCGCAGGCTGGCGATATGAACTTCGACAACGTGGGCATCGCCGACCCAGTTGGGTCCCCAGATTTCGGTGAGCAGTTGTTCTCGACTGAACACCACACCGGGCCGTCGGCTCAGGGCTTCCAGAACGTCGAATTCGGTGCGGGTCAGTTCCACGAGTGTGTCTTGTACCCGCACTTCACGGCCTTGTGGGTCCAGGGTCAGCTCCCCCAGTGTCCGCGGGTGTGCTGTGTCTACCGCCGAGGTCGGGCGCGGACGGCGCAGCATGGCGTCGATGCGCGCCATCAGCTCACGAGGACGAAACGGTTTGGTGAGGTAGTCGTCGGCTCCAACCGCGAGACCGATGATGGTGTCGACCTCGTCGGCGCGGGCGGTGACCATCACGATGTAGGCGTCGGTGAAGGTGCGTAACTGCCGACACACCTCGACGCCGTCGATCGAGGGCAAACCCAGATCGAGGATGACTACCGCAGGACTCACCGTGCGTGCGGCGGCGATCCCCTCTTGGCCGTCGTGGGCGATGGTGACCACAAATCCGCTGCGCTGCAGGTAGTCGGCGACAACCTCGGCGATGTCAGGCTCATCTTCGATGACCAGCGCGTGTAGCCCGTGCGGTGGTCGGGCCGCCGGCCCACGAAGGTCGTCGTCGACGATGACGCGGTCATGAGGCACGTCCCTATGGTGGCGGTGGTTTACACGACCATCCAACCCCGCGGGCATTCTTGAGCAGATCTTGATCCCGACCGCCGATCAGCCTTGAGGTTGAGTGGGCAAGGTGGCGGTGTCGCCGCGCCGAACGATATGTCCCAGTTCCCTCTCACACTGTTGATCTGCTTTCGGCCCGGCGACATCCTGTCCATCGATGCAGAGGATGCCCGTGTGACTGTCTCCTACAGCCTCACCACCAGTGATCCATTCGCCACCACCTTCCCTGCCGAGGCCACATCGCGCCGTGCTGGGCTGAGTCGTCAGCTGGTCGGCGGCACCCCGGTACTGCGGATCGAAGAACCCTTTGCCGAGCACGGGCACGGTTTCTGGGCCAAGCTGGAGGGCTTCAACCCCGGTGGCATGAAAGACCGGCCGGCGCTGCACATGGTCGAACGCGCCCGCGCCCGCGGCGAGCTGGCCCCGGGGGCGCAGATCATCGAATCAACGAGCGGCACACTGGGATTGGGGTTAGCGCTAGCGGGCATTGTGTTCGGTCATCCGGTGACCTTGGTGACCGACCCCGGACTGGAACCGATCCTGCGGCAAATGCTCGCCGCCTACGGCGCCCGGGTCGATGTCGTCAGCGAGCCCCACCCGGTCGGGGGTTGGCAACAAGCCCGCCGCGACCGTGTGCGCGCCCTGCTCGCACTCGACGAGGCTGCGTGGTGTCCCGACCAGTATTCCAACCCCGACAACGTGACCGGTTACAGCTCACTGGGTGTGGAGCTGATCGCGCAGCTGCGCCATATCGATGTCCTGGTGTGTTCGGTGGGCACCGGTGGGCACTCAGCCGGTGTGGCTCATACTCTGCGGCAGTTCAACCCTGAGCTGGAAGTCGTGGGCGTAGACACCATCGGCTCGACGATCTTCGGCCAGCCCGCACAGTCACGGATCATGCGGGGACTCGGCTCGAGCATCTACCCCCGCAACGTCGCCTACGACCAGTTCAGTGAGGTGCACTGGGTGGCGCCGGCCGAAGCAGTCTGGGCATGCCGCACCCTGGCCGCCACGCAGTACGCCACCGGCGGCTGGAGCGTGGGCGCGGTGGCCCTGGTCTCGGGCTGGCTGGCTCGCACTCGTTCGGCCGATACGCGCATCGCGGCGGTCTTCCCCGATGGCCCCGCCCGCTACTACGGAACCATCTACAACGACGAGTACTGCCAAGCTCACGACCTGATGGACGCCCCAGCGCCCACTGCCCCCCACACCATCAACGATCCGCTGACCCAGGTCGCGAGTAGCTGGACCCGGTGCCCCACCATCATCGACCCCACCCACATGCCGCACACCGAGCCCACGAGCTGACCTATGCGACGCCTCTACCGCAGTTTCCGCAGCTTCGATCGCCCCAGCCAAGTGCTGATGGTCAACCAGTTCACCATCAACCTCGGCTTCTACATGCTCATGCCCTATCTCGCCGCCTATCTCGCCGGCCCGCTGGCCCTGGCGGCATGGGCAGTGGGCCTGGTCCTGGGGATACGCAACTTCTCCCAGCAGGGCATGTTCCTGATCGGGGGAACACTCGCTGACCGCTGGGGGTACAAACCGCTCATCATCGCCGGATGCCTGATGCGGGTCATCGGATTCATCCTACTGGCCCTGGCCAGTTCGCTGCCCGCGATCCTGATCGCCTCGGCGGCAACGGGATTCGCCGGGGCGCTGTTCAACCCCGCCGTCCGCGCCTACCTGGCCGCCGACGCCGGTGAACGTCGCATCGAAGCATTCGCCGTGTTCAACGTCTTCTACCAGGCCGGCATCCTGCTCGGGCCGCTGGTCGGACTGGCGTTGACCGCTTTGGATTTTCGGCTCACCTCCCTGTGTGCGGCAGCAGTTTTCGCGGTCCTGACCCTCGTGCAGATCAAAGCGCTACCCGCAACAACACCAGCCCCAAGCAACACCTCGATCATTCAGGACTGGCGCAGCGTCGTACGTAACCGGCGATTCCTGCTCTTCGCTGTGGCGATGGCCAGCTCGTATGTGCTGTCCTTTCAGGTCTACCTCGCGCTGCCCCTGCACGCCGACCGCATAGCGGACAACCCCACCCTCGCCACCAGCATTGTCACCGCAATGTTTGTGGTGACCGGTCTGGTGGCCATCGCCGGACAGCTACGCATCACCGCATGGTTCGGCAACCGCTGGGGCAGTACCGGCAGCCTGAGCGTGGGAATGACACTGATGGCTGCAGCTTTCCTGCCCCTAGTCGCCAGCGCCGCAACGCATCAGCGCAACATCGCCCTCAACATCGCCGCACTGCTACTCACCGCAGCCCTGCTCGCCGCCGCCACCGCAGCAGTGTTCCCATTCGAAATGGACACTGTGGTGGGACTGGCCCGCGGCACGCTTGTCGCCACCCACTACGGGCTCTACAACACCATCGTCGGGATCGGGATTCTGCTCGGCAATGCCGCGACCGGGTGGCTGTTCAGCGCGGCCACCACCCGCGACATGCCCGAACTGGTGTGGATCGCTTTGGTCCTCACCGGCATAGCGGCGGCGTCCGCCCTGTTGATGTTGCACCGCCGCGGATGGCTCAGCGTCTCCGCCCCCACCGAAGCTCAACCCACCTCCACCCATTGATTACCCTAGGGGGGTAGGGTATAAAGGTGGTGTGGCGAGACGCCACAGCGACAGGCCTCCTGAGGGTCGTCGGCACCACTGCTGTACCGAAAGGGCACATCTCATGAGCACATCGACAGTGATCGTCTCCGGAATGACGTGTGGGCACTGCGCGTCGTCGGTGCGTGAAGAAGTCGGAGCACTGGCCGGCGTGACCGACGTCGAGGTCGACGTGGCCAGCGGGCAAGTCACCATCTCCAGCTCGGCCCCGATCGAGCCCGACGCGATCCGCGTCGCGGTCGAAGAGGCCGGCTACCACCTGGCGCAGTAGCCGATGAGGGGCTGAAGTGTCTGCCCACTGGCGACTTCAGCCCTTCTCCGGGCGGCGTGTGTGTCGCCACCACCGATGACAGGAATCCAGCGATGAATGTTCCAACCAAGCTCGGCGTCTTCGCTGCGGCTCTGCTGATAGTTTTCGCCGCGGCCTATGCCATCGCCGCGGGTGTCGCACCCGATCGGCCACGACCGTCGTCGGCCGAGTCCACCCATGTCGGCCACACTGCCCAACCGTCATCATCTGCGTCCCCCGGTGCCGATCAGGTTCGCGGGGTTTCGCTGGCAGCAGGCGGCTTCATCCTGGGAAATGTGGTGGCACCCCATGCGCCCGGGATGCAAGCACCGCTGAGCTTTGAGATCCTCGACGCCGCCGGGGCCGCGGTCACCGACTTCGCCACCGAGCACGACAAGCAGCTGCACCTGATCGTCGTCCGCGCGGATGGCGCCTACTTTCGACACGTGCACCCCACTCTCTCGCCCGAAGGGCGCTGGTCGCTGCCCTGGCAGTGGGCGACGGGAGGCAGCTACCGGATCTATGCCGACTTCGTGCCCGCCGCCACCGGTCAACCCCTCACCCTGACCAGCACCGTCGAAGTCAGCGGTGACTACCAGCCGGCCCCACCCGCCGCCGAATCACGACAGTCATCCGTCGACGGGTTCGACATCGAGCTGGCCGGGCACCTGCGCGCGGGAGCCGAGTCCGAACTGACCGTCACCGTGCGCCGAGCAGGACAACCGGTCACCACCCTGCAGCCGTATCTGGGCGCTTTCGGTCACTTGGTGGCCCTGCGACAGGGCGACCTGGCCTACCTGCATGTTCACCCTGAGGGCGCGGCACCGACCGCCGGTCAACTCGCGGGACCACAGGTCCGCTTCGCCACCACCGCCCCCACCCCGGGCCGCTATCTGCTCTACCTCGACTTCCAGGTCCAGGGCGCTGTGCACACCGCCACCTTCGTTCTCGACGCCCCCACCGGCGCCCCGGCCCCGACACCTGACTCCACGGCCCCCTCGGCCGATCCGCACGCCGGACACTAACTCGCTGACCAGCGCCACCCGGGGCACTGCGCCGAGGCATTCACCCAACGAGGAACCCCCCCATGACCACCTCAGCTCCGATCCACCCACCTGCGGCCACCGCCGAGCAGACAGGCACCGTCGATGTCGAACTCGCCGTGTCGGGCATGACGTGTGCCTCGTGCGCGGCACGCATCGAACGCACACTGAACAAACTCGACGGAGTGAGCGCCTCGGTGAACTACGCCACCGAAAAAGCTCACGTCAGCGCACCCGCCGGTGTCGACCCCCACCTGCTGATCGAGACCATCGAACAGGCCGGATACCACGCTGCGCTGCCCGCCACTCCCACCAAAGGTGCCGCCCCCGACGATGACCCTTCGGACGACGACGGGGAGCTCGTGGCCTTGCGTCACCGACTGATCGGTGCGGTGGTTCTCTCGGTACCGGTGATCGCGCTGGCAATGGTCCCGACGTTGCAGTTCACCTACTGGCAGTGGGCGTCGTTGACGTTGGCCGCGCCAGTGATCGTGTGGGCGGCATGGCCGTTTCATCGCGCCGCGTTGCTCAACCTGCGCCACGGCGCGGCCACCATGGACACCCTCATCTCGGTCGGCACCACCGCGGCGCTGTTGTGGTCGTTGTATGCGTTGTTCTTCGGCACCGCCGGACAACCAGGCATGACCCACGGATTCACCCTGACGGTCAGCGCCTCTGACGGTGCAGGCAACATCTACCTCGAGGTCGCCGCGGGGGTCACGATGTTCGTCCTGGCCGGCCGATACTTCGAGAAGCGGTCCAAACGGCAAGCCGGTGCGGCGTTGCGGGCCTTGTTGGAGCTGGGCGCCAAAGACGTCACGGTGGTCAGGGACGGCCACCAGCATCGGATCCCGATCGGCGAGCTCGCCGTCGACGACGAGTTCATTGTGCGCCCCGGCGAGAAGATCGCCAGCGACGGTGTGGTGGTGTCTGGCACCTCGGCAGTTGACGCCAGCATGGTCACCGGCGAGTCGATGCCAGTCCAGGTCGCCCCCGCCGACACCGTGACCGGCGGGACAGTCAACGCCGGCGGACACCTACGGGTGCGGGCGACCCGCGTGGGGGCAGACACCCAACTCGCGCAAATGGCCGCGATGGTCGAACGCGCCCAGACCGGCAAAGCCCACGCCCAGCGACTGGCCGACCGGATCTCAAGCGTCTTCGTGCCGGTGGTCATCACCGTCGCCATCGCAGTCCTCGGCGCGTGGATCGGCGCCGGCTATCCCCTGCAAGCGGCGTTCACCGCCGCGGTCGCTGTGCTGATCATCGCCTGCCCCTGCGCGCTGGGACTGGCCACCCCGACCGCACTTCTGGTCGGTACCGGCCGCGGAGCCCAACTCGGCATCGTGATCAAAGGCCCCGAAGTCCTCGAATCCACCCGAACCATCGACACCGTTGTCCTCGACAAAACCGGCACGGTCACCACGGGACAGATGACACTCGTCCAGGTCACCACCTCCCCCACCACCACTCGCGAAGACGTGCTCGCCCTCGCTGGAGCGGTGGAAAACGCCTCCGAGCACCCCGTCGCGGCCGCCATCGCTGCTGGTGCAGCCGCCGAAGTCGGGCCGCTCGACGAGGTCGACGACTTCCGCAACTTCGAAGGTCGAGGCGTGCGCGGTCTGGTCCAGGGACGAGTTGTCACCGTCGGGCGTCCGACGCTGCTGGCCGAACACGACATCGCCGTGGATGACCCCCACCTCAACGAGGCACAGGCCGCCGCCGAGGAAGCCGGACAGACCGCCGTACTCGTCGGCTGGAACGGCCGCGCCCATGCGGTCCTGGCGGTCGCCGATGCGATCAAACCCACCAGCGCACACGCCATCGCCCGGCTCACCGCACTGGGTGTGACGCCCATCCTGCTGACCGGCGACAACCAGACCGTCGCCGATGCCGTGGCCGCTGAGGTCGGTATCGACACCGTCATCGCTAACGTCTTGCCGGCCGACAAAGCCGCCGTCATCACCGACCTGCAATCCGACGGCAAGGTTGTGGCCATGATCGGCGACGGCGTCAACGACGCCGCTGCCCTGGCCCACGCCGATCTCGGGCTGGCGATGGGCACCGGCACCGACGCCGCCATGCATGCCGCTGACATCACCCTGGTCCGCGGCGACCTCAACGCTGCCGCCGACGCGATCGCCTTGGCACGCACCACTCTGAAAACGATCAAAATGAACCTGTTCTGGGCATTCGCCTACAACGTCGCCGCGATACCGCTGGCCGCGCTGGGACTGCTCAACCCCATGCTGGCTGGGGCCGCCATGGCGTTGTCCAGCGTGTTCGTCGTCAGCAACAGCCTGCGGCTGCGCGCCTTCACCAGCCCGCCCCACTCATCGTCCACAGTTCCACCCACCAACCCCTCGACGTATACCCCCCAGGGGTATAAGGTAGCGGCATGAACGAGCACTCCTCCTCCGAGCACTCTTCCCCTGAGCACGCCGGTCACGACGCCGCCGACGAACGCCACCACGGCCAACTCGCCGCAGCGTCACACAACCACCACGATCACCATGCTGAGCGCGCCCGCGCAGACCATGATCACGCCGAACATGATCACGCTGGGCATGGCGGGCATGCGGGCCATGGTGATCACGTCGGGCAGTTCCGCCGGCTGTTCTGGATCATGCTGGCCCTGGCTGTGCCGGTCGTAGCCTTTTCACCCATGTTCGCGATGCTCATCGGCTACGACCTACCCGATAGTCAAGTGCTGCAGTGGGTCTCACCGGTGCTGGGTACGGTGATGTACTGCTGGGGTGGGCGGCCGTTCCTGGTAGGCGCCTATTCAGAACTGCGGTCGCGCGCACCGGGAATGATGCTGTTGATCGCCTTGGCGATCACGGTGGCCTTCGTGGCGTCCTGGGGTGCGAGCATCGGTGTGTTGCACCACGAACTGGACTTCTGGTGGGAACTGGCCCTGCTCATCGTGATCATGCTGTTGGGGCATTGGATCGAGATGCGGTCGCTGGCCCAGACAACTTCGGCCCTGGACTCGCTGGCCGCGCTGCTGCCCGATGAGGCCGAACGCGTCGATGGCGACCACATCACCACCGTTGCTCCCAGTGAGCTGCAGGTCGGAGATGTGGTGATCGTGCGCCCCGGGGCCAGCGTCCCGGCCGACGGTCGCGTCGTGGACGGCTCGGCCGAGCTCGATGAATCCATGGTCACCGGAGAATCGCGCACGGTGCGCCGCGGCATCGGCGATCAGGTGGTGGCCGGCACGGTGGCCACCGACTCGGGGCTGCGGGTCCAGATCACCGCCACCGGCGACGACACGGCGCTGGCCGGGATTCAGCGCCTGGTGGCAGACGCGCAGAACTCCACCTCCCGCGCCCAGCGGCTGGCCGATTCCGCCGCAGCGCTGCTGTTCTGGTTCGCGCTCGGCTCAGCGATCATCACCGCCATCGTGTGGACGGTCATCGGCCAACCCGACCAGGCGGTGATTCGAACCATCACCGTGCTGGTCATCGCCTGCCCGCACGCACTCGGCTTGGCTATCCCCCTGGTGGTGGCCATTGCCACCGAACGCGCCGCCCGCGGCGGCGTGCTGGTCAAAGACCGGTTGGCACTTGAGGCCATGCGCACTGTGGATGCGGTGCTGTTCGACAAGACCGGAACCCTGACCAAGGGTGAGCCCACCGTCATCGAGATCGCGGCCGCCGACGGCGTCGATGAGGACACCGTGCTCACCCTGGCAGCTAGCGCCGAAGCCGACAGCGAGCACCCGCTGGCGCGAGCAATTGTCGCAGCTGCCGGAGACCGCGCCCAGCCGGTTCCCGCGGCCACCGACTTCACCTCGTCACCGGCGGTCGGTGTGACCGCTCGCGTCGAGGGTGCCACAGTGCGGGTGGGCGGGCCCCGCATGCTCGAGGAACAGGGCCATCAGGAACTGGCCATCGCTGATCGCTGGCGCGCCGACGGCGCAATCATCCTGCATGTCACCCGCGACACTGAGCTGATCGGAGCTGTCAAACTCGCTGACGAGGTGCGCGGGGAATCCCGCCAAGCCGTCGAGGCGCTGCACGCCCGCGGGGTCGAGGTCGTGATGATCACCGGCGACGCCGAAGCGGTCGCGCACACCGTCGCTCACGACCTCGGTATCGACCGGGTGTTCGCCGGTGTACGCCCGGAAGACAAAGCCAGCAAGGTGGCCGAACTGCAGCACGAAGGCCGCAAGGTGGCGATGGTGGGCGACGGCGTCAACGACGCCCCGGCCTTGGCCCAAGCCGATGTGGGCATCGCGATCGGGGCCGGCACCGACGTCGCGATCGCCTCGGCCGGGGTCATCCTCGCCAGCGACGACCCCCGCTCGGTGCTGTCGGTCATCGAGCTGTCGGACGCCAGCTACCGAAAAATGAAGCAGAACCTGTGGTGGGCAGCGGGATACAACCTGATCTCTGTACCGCTGGCCGCCGGAATTCTCGCGCCCATCGGGTTCGTCCTGCCGATGTCGGTCGGAGCGATCCTGATGTCAGCCTCGACGGTCGTGGTCGCACTCAACGCGCAACTGCTGCGCCGACTCGACCTGCACCCAGGCGCGAGTACAGTGCGTGCACTGCAGCACAACCGACCGAGATCCACTGAGAAGGTGAGTCCATGACCACTGCCTCCGCCCCGGGAAACTCCTCCGCACCGGAACACTCCTCCCACGGTTACATCAGCGACAAGGGCAAATACCTGGCCCGCCTCAAGCGCATCGAAGGCCAATCCCGAGGTATCCACCGGATGGTCGACGAGGAGCAGTACTGCATCGACATCCTGACCCAGATCTCGGCGCTGACCAAGGCACTGGAGGGGGTGGCGCTGGGCTTGCTCGACGACCACCTCACCCACTGCGTGCTCGATGCCGCCCACGCCGGCGGCGACGAGGCACAGGAGAAGATCGCTGAAGCCTCGGCGGCCATCGCTCGCCTCGTTCGTTCCTGACCCACCACGCCGGGTTCGTCACAGGCGTCGTTCGCCGACCCACTGCGGCACCACCGGCCCCGGCGCGCGGGCGTCTGCATCAGCGGCCATCGCCAGAACCACCCCACGATCGGCCAGCCACTGTGCCGGATCAACGTTGACTCCCGTCGGATCGAGAACCTCGAAATGCAGATGCGGGCCGGTCGACACCCCACGGTTGCCCACCGTGGCGATCGATTGGCCCATCCGTACTCGCGCGCCCTGCTCGAGCAGATTCTCGTCGTTGTGGCCGTAGGTGGTGATCGTGCCGTCATCGTGCCGGATCCGCATCCACAACCCGAACCCCTCAGCGGGTCCGGAGGTGATGACCTCCCCGTCAGCCACAGCGACAATCGGCGCGCCCAGATCATTACCGATATCAATGCCCTGATGGCCCCGTCCGTCACCGAAGGTGGACGTGATCTCACCCGCAGTCGGCGCCACCGCACCGCCACTACCGGGCAGCAGCGGCGTCGGCGTTCCGGGTTCCTGCGGCTGGGGGCCATGCGGCTCGTTCGGATCGTGCGGCACGATCGCGGCGATCAGGGTGGCCACCAGCCGAGCCAGCGGTAACGCGTCGATGATCCGGAACCCGTCTATCGGATCAATGAGCGAAAACGTGCCGAAGCACTGCAGCGCGGCCACACTGCCCGCATCGCCGACACTGCCCGACTGGGCCTGAGCGCCCAGGCAGGACGCCGCCTGCGTGATCGGCTCCCCCAAACTCGCCGCCGCGGCACCACCCAAAGCGGCCTTCACCGAGTCCTGCACGATCGCGATCAACTCCCCGGCCACATGTCCATCGGTCGAGGCCGCCGCCGGTGCGGTGGCAATCACAGGCGCAACGCCCACACACACCGCCACCGCCACCCCCAGCGCCTTGGGGCCCCACCGCTGCCCCGCCTTGACCCGTAGCGATGTCAACACCATCTGCATGCGGTCGGACCTTCCCCACGGACGTCGTAGACCCACGCACGAGTGCCATGCGTGTACCCGCGAGATCACACCACAAGTCACTTGTGCCCCACCAGTCACACGCGGCTCCACTACGAAGCGAACTAATCAGGCATTAGCGGCTTTGTTTGCGCAGTTCACCGCCCGTTTTGTGGGTGCCGGGCAGGCGACTAACTACTATCGGTGTTAGTAGAATTGTTATCGAAGCGCCGCCGGGCGGTGGCGAAGTATCACTCTTGAGGAGGAGATCGATGAGAGTCACACGAACGGGTGTCGTCGTTGCTGCCGCGGCGGCTGTTCTGACAGTGGTGGCCGCGTGTTCGGACACCTCGACTGAGGATCATTCCTCGATGTCGGGGATGGGTACCAGCACGGTCAGTACCGAATCGTCAGCGGCGGCCTCTGCCGAACACAACAGCGCGGACATCTCGTTCGCCCAGCAGATGATCCCGCACCACACCCAGGCGATCATGATGAGCGACATCCTGTTGGAGAAGGACAACATCAACCCCCAGGTCGTCAGTCTGGCCCAGCAGATCAAAGACGCTCAGCAGCCTGAGATCGAGCAGATGCAGTCGTGGCTGAAGCAATGGGGAGCCCCACTCGAGGGCCAGGGACACAACATGGACATGGGTACCTCGATGGCACCGGGTACCTCCCCGATGCCGTCGATGATGGGCATGATGTCGCCAGAACAGATGCAGCAGCTACGCGACGCGCAAGGCGCCGAGGCGTCGCGCCTGTTCCTGACCCAGATGATCGAACACCACCGCGGCGCCATCGCCATGGCCAAGACCGAGATTCAAGACGGCCAATCGCCCGAGGCGATCGCGCTGGCACGCCAGATCGTCACTGACCAGGAGAGCGAAATTGCGAGGATGCAGCAGCTTCTCAACAACCCCTAGCGGCCCGACCCGCCCGGGTCGGTCTCGGCTACACACACATCGCGATCACCATCGCCGCGACGACACCGGACACCGCCAGCGTGGTCGGCACCGCCACCACACCAGCCACCGCCGCGGCAGCACCCACATGATGACGCCGCGACCGGCACCGGTGACCGGAGTCCAAGCGGCTCAACCGAGGCCCCACCGACGACGAATCGCTGATCGACAACACACCCACCGGGCCCGCTACAGGTCCCGAACGGGCCAACGTTCCCAACGCCGAGCAGACCGCCCGCGCACCCACCAGCTGGGCGGCGCGGGCATCGGCGGCTTGCTCGACCAAGCCGGCGACCTCACGGGCCGCGCGGCTGAACAACGGAATCAGCGGGAACGCACGCCCGAGAGCGCGGGCCGCCAACACCACGGTGTGATGACGTTGCCGCCGGTGTGCGCGCTCATGAGCAACGACGGCATCGAGTTCCTCACCGGACAACGCCGCCTGCAACCCGGTCGTGGCGGCGATCCCGGCATCCTTGCCCGGCAGACAAAACGCCATCGGCCGCCCGTCGGCGAGCCACCACACATCGGGATAGCGCTCACTGCGGGCGCCCACCAACCGCAACGACTGAAGATACTCCTCACGAGCACCACGCATCCGCACCGCCGATCGCACCGCGATCGTCACCGCTCGGACAATCGCTGCCACGGTCACCACCGCCAGCACGCCACCAGAGATCGCTTCCACCCGCGGGGATGCGCCGTGTGACAACACCCGCAGACACGACACCACCTCAGACAACGAATGGATGCCGAAATGACCGGGAACCGCCAGCGTCACAACAGCTCCCACCCACAACAACGCAAACACGACCTGCGCGGCCGGCCAGGCCACCAACACCCAACGAGCATCGATACGGCCCTGCACCCGAACCATCCATCGAGGCCACAGCCAGCCCAGCACACCTGCGGCAACAACTAACACCACCGCTGCACTCATGGATGCTCACCCATCGTTCGCCTCGATCCTCGACGCCCGCCGTCGTGCTCGCTGAGACCCACGCTCAATACACCTTCCCGGCGGTCCGCCACCTGCACCACCAGCCAGTATGCCCCAGAAGTTCGTCGGTGACGCCGCAACTCCAGCACCCACCGCGCCGCCAATTACTAGGCCCTATAGTAGTTAGATGACGCGGGTTGACCCAGCCTGCGCGTACTAGTTCGAGGGATGCGCTGTGACCGAGAACCCGAGGGGGACGCACTCGCCCCCGGACGACCACCGTCGTCAGTATCTGCATGCCATGCGCGACGTCTACCGGGCACCCACGCCATACTCGGCCCACCAGTTCTTCCACCGCGCCCATCACCTCAGCGTCACCTCGAACCGACGCCGCCACCTCGCCGCACACATCGGTCTCGTCCGCCACCTCGCTGCGATCGGCGACCTCGCCGGGGCGCGTCACCACCTCGGTACCGTCCTTGCCTCCCTCGTCCTCCAAAGACATTGCGGCCAACAACCTTCGCAGGCTTCCATCCCCATCCAGAAGTCGTGACCACGACCACGACGCCCCAGAGGGCCAGGGTGGCTCTCTACCGACCCTCGATCCCGGTCTCGCCGCCACACCGAGCACACCATCCAGCGCCGCCACCACCGAACACGGCCCTATCCACACGAAAGTCCTAGCCGCTTGCCTGTCTCGAGCCTGTCCATCCGCACTGTTGCGGTCGTAGTCATCGCCACGCTGACTGTGCTAACCGGCTGCTCCACCCGGGAACAACCCACATCCCCACCACCGTCGGCAACCTCAGCAGAGAGCGCAACACTGACCCCAGAACTCGACCACCTCCACGCCCTGCACATCCGCGCCGACGGCACTATCCTCGCCGGAACTCACACCGGCGTAATCGCCCTCACCGCAGATGGAACCACCAGCCGGGTCGGCGTCTCCGACGACGACTTCATGGGACTGGCCGGGGTAACCGGCTCTGATCGGATCTTCGCCTCCGGCCATCCCGGCCCGCGGAGCTCGGCACCCAACCCGCTGGGACTCGTCGCCAGCGAAGATGGCGGGCAGACATGGACACCGAGATCGGTGGCCGGCGACATCGACTTCCACGCGCTCGCCACCAACGGACAACTACTCGTAGGCTTCGACGGAATCAACGGCCTGCTCGTATCGACCGATGACGGGAGAAGCTGGACCCCCGGCGCGCCCCTGGCCGCAGCAGCACTCGCGATCACCGACCGCGGCGTATGGGCGACTACCCCAGATGGCCTGCAACACAGCACCGACGACGCCCAGACCTTCACAACCGTTCCCGATGCGCCGGCCCTAGCTCTCCTGGCGGCCGCACCCGATGGCACGCTCTGGGGCATCGACACCGCCGACACCGTCTGGCGCAGCCCAGACGGCACACACTGGGAACAACGCAGCACCATCAATAGTGTCAACGCGCTGGTCGCCAGAAACGCCGAAAATGCATACGCCGCAAACGAACAATTGCTCTACACGCTCAGCTAACGGACTCGTGTGGAGCAACGAAGGAAGGAGGCGACTCAGATCCGGACGCGCTTTTGATCACGTCCACTCCACCCACTCCACGAGCAGGATCTGACAGACGGTGGCACTCGGCCGACCTGGGTGGTCACTCTCGACCACCTGACGGCACCCAGAAACGCCACGTCTTCGAAGACGTCACTGTCGTTATCGATGAGACGAGCAGCCCCGACTACCCCACGAACTTGCTGCGCGTGTCACAGCTGCGTGAGCACACCGAACCCGCGACCTCAAAGATCGCCTTGGGCGGGGACGGTTATCGAAGGCCGCCGGCTTCGGGCTGTGGATGCGAGTGCTGCAAGACGACGGCACGATCGGCGTGTATGGGCACATCAGCGAGACAGTGGTGAGCGTCTGGCAGCGAGTCCTGGCCGGCGCGCAGATCGCAACGGTAGGAAACCGCGGCTACTCCACCGGCCCACACCTGCACTACAAGGTGTGGCAGCAAGATGGACCCAAACTCGATCCTGCACCGTGGTTGAGAACCCGGGGAGTCTACGTCGTCGGACGACCCGCCTTATCGGCGCGCGGGAGGTATGAGGACGAGTGGTCCCGCAGGTGTCGCGAGAGTTGTCGCACCACGGCCTCGACGTCGGCGAGCGGTGGCGAACACGCATCGGCGGGGACTACCTGTGGGGTGTCGCCACACGGCAATAATGAGGTCGACGTGACCGCTCGGCGGTCGCCCACCACGAAGACGTTTCGAACCTTCTCTCGCGCTGTGCAGCGGGTAGAGGAGCGCACAGCATTCAACTACTATCGTGGATAGTAAACCTAGTCCAGGCGCCGAGTGAGAGGGTTCGCCACAATCGATGGGCCGCGTAAGAAGGACTCGAGCTATCGAAGAGCCACGTGATCTCTTGGCGGCTTACGGTGCGCAGCCGCAGTGCTCGAGCGCTCGTGGATGCCGCGGGTCGGTCCGGGCAGGTATTCCGCGACTGCTGATGCTCGCAGCCCTGACGGCTGTGGTGATGTTATTGACCTCGTGCAGCTCAACCGGAGGCGCCGCCTACAGCAACGAGATTCAGGCCGTTGACAACTTCGCCGACATCGCACAGCCTTCCATTGCTGTGGCCACCGAAGGTGGCGGTCGACTCGCGCCCAACGCGGTTGTCGAACCTGGGCTTCCTATTGTTGTCACGGCCAGCCGCGGCGCGTTGACAAACGTCCGTATCCCCACAGCCAGCGGCCGTCCCTTGGCGGGCTCACTGAGCGAGGACGGCTCAACGTGGACAAGCACCCAACCCCTGGGATATTCGAAGCGGTATTCCGTTCAAGCCGAGGCCGTGGGCGTGGGCGGTCGATCGGTCGTCTCGCAGCGCTTCACCACGACCTCACCGGAGTCACTGACCAGCGCTGCCATCCTCGGCGAGAAAACCGTCGGGATCGCCCACACAGTCGGGGTGCGGTTCGCCGATCCCATCCCCGACCGAAAGAAGGCACAGGCGGCGATCACCGTGTCGTCTGACCCCCAGATGCGGGGTGCGTTCTATTGGATCAGCGACTCCGAAGTCCGGTGGAGGCCCGAACGCTTCTGGACGCCGGGCACCAAAGTCAGTGTCGCCGTCAACATTTACGGAGTCGACCTCGGCGACGGGCTCTACGGCGACGAGAACTTGTCCTACGACTTCACGATTGGCCGAGCTCAGGAAATCGTTGCCGACGACAACACCAAAACGATAGTCGTCAAACGAGACGGCAAGGTCATCCGCACGATGCCGACCTCGTTCGGCAAAGACAGCACTCCGACGCCCCGCGGTATCTACATGATCGGAGATCGCGTCGAGCACATCATCATGGACTCGTCCACCTACGGAGTGCCTGTCGAGTCCGCAGCGGGATACCGCACACCCGTTCAATGGGCGGTGCAAATGTCCTACAGCGGCATTTACATGCACGGCGCACCGTGGTCGATGTCGGCGCAAGGCAGCAGCAACGTCAGCAACGGTTGCCCAAACCTGAGTCCCACTGACGCGGAATGGCTCGTGAAGAACACCCTGCGCGGTGACCCCGTCACGGTCAAGAACACCAACGCCGACACACTGCCGGGAGTTGATGGACTCGGCGATTGGAACATCCCGTGGCCACAATGGAAGAACGGCAACGCAGACACCTAGGCGCCCCCGCCTGGCTGGAGTTCGTCGACGCTCAGCACGTTCTTCCGACCATGCACGGCCGGGGCGAGTTCACGACGGGCTCACCCGCTCACTGTCTCAGGCGCTTCTCGCGGTGTACAGAACTTCGCTCGAATGCAGCACACCACCACTCGCGACGAGTGCTACTACCGGTCACCCACTGAGCCAGGGGTTAATTCACGAGGGCCGTTGGTCAGTCATGTCGAGACCCTGTGCGGGCGAACCGGTGCCGTGAGGATCAACATCAATAACGAGCAGCGGCGGCATAGCGTCCGTCGGTACTACCTGTGCGAGGCGAGGCTGATCTGGCCGCGTGGGACGACAACCACGCCGCGGGCCGTTCGGGTCTTCTTGGCCGATCCCGGCGTTCGTTTGGCCGGCGGACCGTGCACGGAGTGTCGTCAGAGACGTCAACCCGCACTTCGCCACCTTCGGTGCCAGCTCCCTTGCGGTTACCAACATTCTCGCCGACCCACACGTCGACACCATCGACGACGACCCTACGGTCGATCCACCGCGCTACCTCTGATGGCCGAGCATTTCGGAGAGGACCCTAAAGACCTTGTTGTTGATGCGGTCGATGACCGGTGCGGTGATGGGCTAACCCCACTTTCCGGCTTCATATCCAGCATCCGCCCAAATGTCCATAATAGGTTCGTTGACAGGATGTGCGCCAGTTGTGGGGTAAATGAGCCATTCTGAAACGAATTAAAGCGACCTTTGCCGTCCGGTGTCACGATCTCATCGGAGTCTGGGTAGGCCAGGTATCCGCACTGAGCTTCGAGGCCACCCGCCGTGGCTTCTACGTCAGTACTGATCGACTCGGCATCCGCCGCCGCACCCACCACGAGGGCGTGAGCGCCACGAGATGCGCCCACTTTCAAAGACGACGTTGTGCTGCCGCGACACCGAGCCCTACCGCGGCCCGCGTCGCTCCCGCACAATCACCTTTACGTTGGAGTACGTCCGGGGCGGTCGCCTCGGACGCTCGTCCGCGGTTCGGGGCGTGGCTCGACAATCACCTGTGTGCCCTCGGTGGCTCGGCGTGGAAGGCCACCCCGGACCGTGACGGGTCGTTTCGGCCGCTGATTGAGAAGTGTTCGCGAACTTGTCGCTGTGTAAAGGTGCGCCGGCGAAACAACCCCTGACGAGGTCAACAGGTTCGAGCAGAGAGGTTCATGTGGTCGAAACAATCTGGGTAGGAATCGATGTCGGCCGTCACGCACACCACGCCGCCGCTGTGGACGACGCGGGGACGGTGCTGTGGTCACGTCGGGTACCGAACGATCAGGCGGCCATCGAAGCGATTGTGGACCAGGCGTGCCGTGTCGAATCGGTGGTGTGGGCGATCGACATGACCGCGCCGGAATCGGCCCTCCTCCGAGGGGTGTGGTCCCGCCGCGGCCAACACATTCGCTATGTACCTGGTCGCGTTGTGCACAGCATGACCGGCGCTTTCGCCGGCGAAGGCAAAACCGACGCCCGCGACGCGGTGGTGATCGCCCAGACCGCGCGCCTGCGTGGTGATCTCGCGACGGTCGCGGTCCCTGATGACGTCGCGATCGAACTCGACCTGTTGACCGGGCATCGCCGCGACTTGGTCACCGAACGCACACGAGGCATCAATCGACTGCGCGGCCTGCTGACCCGCATCTTCCCCGGTCTCGAACGGTGCTTCGACTACTCGACGTTGACTGGTTTGGCGTTCGTCACCCGCTTCACCACACCGTCGGCGATTGATGGGGTCTCCGACGAGGAGATTTACGACCACCTACGCGGTCAAGGAGTCCGCCGGCCGACCATCCCGAAGATGATCAGCAAGGCGCGTGCCGCCGCGGCCGCGCAGACCGTCGCTCTGCCTGGTGAGGCGACCACGGCATTGCTGGTGCAGCAGGCGGCTACCTCGCTGATGGCGCTCACTCGCCAGATCACCTACCTGGATAAACAGATCGCCGAGGTGTTCCGCCGAGACCGCCACGCCCGGATTCTTGAATCCGTACCCGGTATCGGCACCCGAAGTGGTGCCGAACTCATCGCGTTCACTGGTGGCGACCTCACGTCGTTCGGCTCGGCTGCCAAACTGGCTGCCTACGCCGGTCTTGCTCCCGTCCCGCATGATTCAGGTAACCGGCGGGGCACATTGCGTAGACCGCAGCGCTACCACCGGGGTCTGCGGAAGGTGTTCTACATGGCCGCACTCAACAGCTCGCAACGCGACGGACCATCACGGGAGTTCTACCAGCGCAAACGACGCGAGAACCGCTCTCACGTGCATGCGCTCATCTCGCTGGCCAGACGGTTGATTGATGTTGTGTGGGCACTCATCCGTGATGGCCGAGAATGGACTCCGAGGGGCGCCGGCCCGCCCATCGCGGAGGCTGCCGCCTAGCCCCTGAGATCATTCAGACGCCGCTGCACGCACCGCCGCGGTGAGGTCGTCGATCGTGTTCGGTTGTAGCCGATTCTCGTCGAGGAAGAATGTGGGGGTGCCTTGGACCCCGAGAGCCAGACCGTCAGCGACGTCGGCGCGGATCCGTTCGAGCGTGGCCGGGCTGTTGTAGACCGTGTCGAAGGCCGCCATATCGAGATCGAGGTCGACGGCGAAGCTACGGAACAGGTCGTCAGCGGGGACTTGCTGTTCGCCCCAATGGGTTTGGGTGGTGAACATGCGCTGGTACATCTGCTCGAACCGCCCCTGCTGGGCGGCGGCTTCGACCGCGCGAGCAGCACGTTCGGCGTTGAAGTGTCCGGGCATCGGAAAGTAGCGGACGACGAACGTAACGCGGTCGCCGTAGGTTCGCCGCAGATCCTCGATGACCGGGTAGATGGCTCCGCAGGCTTCGCACTCGAAGTCCAGGAACTCGACGAATTGCGCCCGGCTCTGCGCAGG
This sequence comes from Gordonia amicalis NBRC 100051 = JCM 11271, assembly GCF_000332995.1. Taxonomy (GTDB): domain Bacteria; phylum Actinomycetota; class Actinomycetes; order Mycobacteriales; family Mycobacteriaceae; genus Gordonia; species Gordonia amicalis. Next base: position 24,403 of record NZ_BANS01000049.1, on the reverse strand, counting down.
CGACGTCAGCCGATGACTGTCGGGCCGGGTCACCAGATCAGACACCGCGGCGGTATCGGACGGGGCGGGTGTGGAAGTGTCCTGATCGACGAGGACGGCGACTCCGATACCGACGATAATGGTTACGAAGAACGCCCACGCGAACTTGGTTGGTCTGGTCATACGTTCAACGTAGAGGCGATGTCGGCGGGAATGAGGATCGGTCTCATCAGGCCGGGGGTTGCCTTCGGGGTAGCGCCCGGAATGTATGAACCTGATGTCTGTTCTCAGTCTTCATGGGTGCGCGCTACAAGCGGATCAGATTCTGTATCCGGCAGCGAGGAGTCTCTGGCGTTTCCTCTGGGAGCGGACCATCGAGACTCCGGGCAGACGGTGAGCCGGGCAGTGACCAGCGCGGCCAGCCGGGCCCTGCGCCGGATCGGGGGGGGGGGGGGGGGGGTTCAGCGCTCGGGTGAATGCTGCGCTCGTTCGTCGGGACTCCTGAATGCGGTGAGGGTGATCAAGATGGCAGCGCCGCCGACGATGAATGTGTCAGCGAGGTTGAACGTTGGCCACCAACCGGTGTGGAGATAGTCAGTGACCACTCCGTCGGGGAACCGATCGATGAGATTGGCGCTTGCCCCGCCGAGGATCGCTGCTAACCCCAGCCGCCCGAGGTGCCCGGTGCCTGGCGCCATCCGCCAGGAGGTGACCGCGACGATGAAGGTGATGATTCCGGTGACTGTGGGCAGCACCCATGCCGGGGCATCGGCGGCGATCGAAAACGCCGCGCCCGGATTGAATGCCAGCCGCAGCTGCACCGGCCCCGTTCCGATGACTGCGCCGTCCGCGAGCGCGCTTGTGGCCCATGCCTTGACGGCCAGATCGGTGGCCGCGAGTCCGACAGCGACGGCCAGCAGCCCGCACCGCCGTGTGAGGCGTACGCGGCGGTGCGCCACCGGAACCGCGGTGATCACTGCCCGACCGTCACTACGGACGGAGTCCGCTGGCCAGTTCCGGTCCTCGCCCGGGCTAGCGCTTTGACCCGGCCGGCGCGGACTCCGTTGGCGATGACGACGATCTCGGCGAGTTCGTGGACGGCGACGACGGCGGCGAGGCCGAGTATCCCGAACAGCGCGAGAGGGATGAGGATCGCGATCAGGGCGAGGGACAGGCCGACGTTCTGCAGCATGATCTTCCGGGCGCGGCGGGCGTGATCGAGTGCCTGCGGGAGGGTGCGGAGGTCTTCGCCCATGAGGGCGACGTCGGCGGTTTCGATCGCTACGTCCGATCCCATTGCGCCCATGGCGATGCCGAGGTCGGCGGTGGCCAGGGCGGGAGCGTCGTTGATGCCGTCGCCGACCATCGCGGTGAACGAGTTCGTTCGGAGGTCGCCGATGATGCGGGCCTTGTCTTCGGGGCGGAGGTCGGCGTGTACGTCGTCGATGCCGGCGATCTTCGCCAGCGCGTTGGCGGTGGCGGTGTTGTCGCCGGTGAGCATCGCGACCGTGGCGCCGATGCGGTGCAGGTGCTCGATTACCGCGCCGGCTTCGGGGCGAAGCTCGTCACGGACGGCGACCGCGCCGATGACCTGACCGTCGTGTTCGATCAGGACGGCGGTGGCGCCGTCGGCCTGCATGGCCGCGACCCGCTCATCGAGCGGGCCGGGCTCGATCCAGTCGGGACGGCCCAGCCGCGCGGGCCGTCCGTCGACGAGGCCGGTCAGGCCGGCCCCGGGAACAGCCTGCACATCGCGCGCGGCGGTGGTCTCGCCGTGGGCGGCGAGGATCGCGCGGGCGAGCGGGTGTTCGCTGTGCGCTTCCAGCGCCGCGGCGACGGCGAGCACCCGCTCCTGGCCCGGAGTGCGGTCGCCCAGGCTGCTCCCGGTGCTAGGAGCAGCGGTGTCGGTGGGGGTGGTGGCGATGTCGACGACGGTGGGCCGGTTCGCGGTCAGAGTGCCGGTCTTGTCGAGGGCGACGGTGCGGACCCGGCCGAGGGCTTCGAGGGCGGCACCTCCTTTGACCAGGACGCCGATCTTGCTGGCGGCGCCGATCGCCGCGACCACGGTCACCGGCACAGAGATCGCCAGCGCACACGGCGACGCGGCGACGAGCACGACCAGGGCCCGTTCGATCCACGTGGCCGGGTCACCGAGCAGGGAGCCGAGGATCGCAATGGCGGCGGCGAAGATCATGATCGCCGGTACCAGGGGCTTGGCGATCCGGTCGGCGAGGCGTTGCGCGTCGCCCTTGCGGGCCTGTTCGGCCTCGACGATCTGCACGATCTTGGCCAGCGAGTTGTTCTCCGCCGTGCTGGTGACATGCACGCTCAGGGCGCCGGTGCTGTTGATCGACCCGGCGTAGACCTGCGTGCCGGGTCCGGCTTCGACAGGCACGGATTCGCCGGTGATCGCCGAAACATCCAGTGCGGTGCGGCCTTCGGTGATGGTGCCGTCGGTGGCGATCCGCTCGCCGGGTTTGACCAACATCTGGTCCCCGACGGCCAATTCCGCCGGGGAGACGGTGACCGGGGTGCCGTCGCGGAGCACGGTCGCGGAGTCCGGGACCAGATTTAGTAGCGCCCGCAGCCCGCGGCGGGTGCGGGCGACGGCGTACTCCTCAAGGCCTTCGCTGATGGAGAACAGCACAGCGAGCATCGCGGCTTCGCCGACCTCGCCGAGGATCACCGCGCCGACCGCAGCAATCGTCATCAGGGTGCCGACGCCAATTTTGCCCTTCGCCAACCGGCTCAGGGTCGAGGGGACGAATGTCCACGCCCCGATCAGCACCGCCACCCACTCCAGGGCGAGCGCGACCGGTTCGGGGCCGCCGGACCAGCTGGTGATGTACGCGGCGAGCAGGAACACCGCGGCCGCGGCGGCAGCCTGCAGCTCCCGCACCTGCCACCAGTGCTCCGGAGCCTGCTCGTCCTCACTGGCCGGTTCGTCGTGCCCGCATCCGCATGCGTCGCTCATCGCCGCACCCCCGCCTTCGTGTCGCCCGTTGTGCAGCAGGAGGTGGTGGCGTCGGTGCCGTAGTTCGGGCACAACACAACCGCGTTTCCGGTCGCTGCCAGGAGGGTTTCGGCGGCGGCGAGCACGTCCATCAGCTCCGGTCGGGCCAGGCTGTAGAACACCTGCCGCCCCTGCGGGCGGCCTTCGACGAGCCCACAGTCCCGTAAGCACGCCACGTGCGCGGAGACCGTCGATTGCGCCAACCCCAGCTCCGCCATCAGATCCGCCACCCGGGCCTCGCCACCGTGCGCGAGGCGGGTTGCGATTGCCAGACGGGTCCCATCGGAGAGGCTGTGGAACAACGCCACCGCGGGATCGAGGTCCGCCCTAGTCGCCACCGAGCACTCATTCATCGTCATATGACGATGATAGCGGCATTGTGTGCTGTAATCGAATCATCACGAAGAAGTGGCAGCAGGCGCGGCCGGGCGAGATGGTGGGAGCTGTTGGTATGCCGTCGATGTCGACGATCGAGTCTCTGTTCTGCCGCAGCGCACCGTGGCAGGCGGCCACCGGCAGGTGGGTACTCCCGTGGGCGCTGCAAGGCATCCATCCCCGAGGCCGGGTCCTTGAAATCGGTGGCGGCGCCGGCGCGATGACCGAACAGATCCTCACCACCAACCCCGACGAACTCGTGGATGTGACCGTCACCGACTTCGACCCGGTCATGGTCGCCGCCGCCAGCGATCGGCTGCAGGGTTTCGGGGCCCGCGCTCACGCCCAGGTCGCCGACGCCACAGCCCTGCCGTTCGAGGACGGAAGCTTCGACACCGTCGTCTCGTTCATCATGTTGCACCACGTCATCGACTGGGAACGCGCACTCGCCGAGGCCGCCCGAGTGCTCGCGCCCGGCGGAATGCTGGTCGGCTACGACCTGCTCGGCAGCGCACCGGCGCGGCTGCTGCACAACCTCGAAGGGGCACCGCACCGGTTCATCCCCCGTGGCGAACTCCGCCTGCGCCTGACGTCTTTGCCTCTGACCGACATCACGGTCCGCGAGAACCCTGCGCTCGCCCGGTTCCGTGCCCGCCGTGCCGGTGACCGATGACCACGCCACCACTGCACGGGCATCACCATGGCCCTCCCTCGGACGAGCTCGCCGAGCTCGAGCAGCGTGACGTCGCGGTGGCGTTCGTCGACCTCGCCGGATACAGCGTGTTCACCGAGTTCTGCGGCGACCAGGAAGCCGCAGAACTGGCCATACGGTTGGCCTCTCAGACCTGGCAGGCAGGCTCTACGACCGGGCACGCGGCTGGTCAAGGCCATCGGCGATGCGGTGATGCTCACCGCCGACGCCCCCCAAGTGATCCTCGCCACGATCACCGCCCCCGCGGCCGCGGCCGCCGGTCAAGACGGATTCATCGCCCTACGCGCCGGGATCGATCCACTACGGCAGCGCAGTCGTCCGCGACGGAGACCTGTTCGGGCACGCGGTCAGCGTCGCCGCCCGCATCACCGCCCTCGCTGGCGCCGGCCACGCCGTGATCACCGATCCGATCTGCCCGCCACCAGCCGAGCTGGATTGCTCGCCATGCTCGCTGACCTGCTGAAAGACACCGGAGTTGGCCTGCCAAAAGGACACCCGGATAAGGCTCGCTCAGTTCGTGCCGTCGCCGTTCAACAGCAACCCGTCGTAGCGCTGAGAACGTTGCGTAGTGCTTCCAACGAGTCCGGTTGCGCTCGGTAGTAGACGTTCATGCCGCGGCGCTCGGGGGTGACCATGCCGGCTTTGCGGAGCTGCCCCAGGTGGTGACTGGTGGTGGCTTCGGTGAGGCCGACCGCGGTCGCGAGGTCGCAGGTGCAGGTCCCGTCACCGGTGTCGGTAAGCAGGATTGAGACGAGCTTGATCCGAACGGGATCGGCAAGCGCCTTGAGCCGCAACGCGATCTGCAGCGCGGTGTCGTCATCGAGCGGTGCCGCCGATACCGGTGCGCAGCAGATCGGGGCGCTGATGTCGACCATCGGCAAGGGCTTCGGCATGACCAGATCGTACGCCCCTACTTGACATATGTCGAAAAGGTGGCACCCTGCATGTGTCAGTAGTTCGATATATGTCTCACAGGTGAAGGTGATGGTCATGTCCCGTATGCAGCTCGCGCTCAACGTCGATGATCTCGATACCGCGATCGAGTTCTACTCCAAGCTGTTCAACACCACCCCGGCCAAACGCAAGCCGGGATACGCCAACTTCGCGATCGTCGAGCCGCCCCTGAAACTGGTGCTGCTAGAGAACCCCGGCCAGGGCGGCACGATCAACCACCTCGGCGTCGAGGTCGAATCGAGCGAGAAGGTGCACGCCGAGATCGCCAGGCTGTCCGGGGAGGGCCTGTTCACCCAGGAGGAGATCAACTCCACCTGCTGTTTCGCAACCCAGGACAAGGTCTGGGTGACCGGACCGGCGAACGAGAAGTGGGAGGTCTACACCGTGCTCGCCGACTCCGACACGTTCGGGACCAGCCCGAAACTGTTGGAGCAGAACGCCAACGATGACGTCGAGCAGGGTTCGGTGTGCTGCGGTGGCAGCGCCGCCGAACCGGCTGAGGTGCGCACTGCTTGCTGCTGAGGGGTCGTGGCTTGCGCTCTCGCCTACCGCGCGATGCGGTCGGCGAGGGCGCGGATCCGGTTGGTGATGTCGTCGCGGATTAGTCGCATCCGTTCGATGCCGTCGATGCCCCGTTCGGAGGGTTCGTCGGTGTTCCACACTTCGAGGGCGACGCCGTCGGGTGGGGTGACGTCGGCGGTGCCGACCACCACGACGAGATCTGCAGTTTGCATCAGTTCGTCGGTGAGTTGGCGCGGCTGATGTCCGTCCACGGTGGCGCCGACTTCGGCGAGCGCCTGGGCGGACAGGTCGTTGACCTGGCCGCCGATTTTCGCGCTGGTGCCGGCCGAGGATGGGGTGATCCGGGCGGTGACTGTCGGTGTGAGATGTTCGGCCATCACCGATTTGCCGCGATTGGACACGCACACGAACAGCACCTGCGGTGTCGTGCTCACCGGCCGACCTGCTGGTCGGCGGGTACGAGTTCGTCGAGGAGGTCCTCGACGAGTCCGCGGATCTGATCGCGGATCGGGCGGACCGCGTCAATGCCTTGGCCGGCTGGGTCGTCGAGGGCCCAGTCGCGGTACCTGACGCCGGGGAATACTGGACATGCATCGCCACAGCCCATGGTGATCACCACGTCGGAGGATTCGACCGTGTCGGGGGTGAGGATCTTCGGTGACTGCGCGGAGATGTCGATACCGACTTCGGCCATCGCCGCGACAGCGGCGGGATTGATTGAGTCGGCGGGAGCAGATCCGGCGGAGCGGACCTCGACACTGCCCTGGCTCAGAGCGGTGAGGAACCCCGCGGCCATCTGTGAGCGGCCAGCATTGTGGACGCACACGAACAGCACGCTAGGTCGAGAGGAAGACATGAAACACAGGCCCTTTCAGCTGTGGAGGAAAGCTCGGAAAGTCACACACGGTCGGCCGTGAGCTCGGCAAGGAGCTCGCGAACCCGGGCATCAAGGTCATCGCGGATGGCGCGAACCTCGCCTAGTGGACGGCCTTCAGGATCGGAGACCGTCCAGTCGAGATACCGCTTACCGGGATAGATCGGACACGCGTCGCCGCAACCCATCGCTACGACCACGTCGGCGGCGGCGACCACATCGTCGGTTAGCGGTTTGGGGTACTGCGTACCCAAGTCGACGCCGATCTCGCTCATTGCTTCGACGACGGTCGGGTTGATCGAGTGCGCGGGTGTTGACCCGGCTGAGCGCACGTGTACCCGCCCAGCGGCGTGATGGGTCAACAATCCTGCGGCCATCTGCGAGCGGCCGGCGTTCTGCACGCAGATGAAGAGAACCTCGGGCACATCCTTGGGCACCGCGCCCTCAGCCTGGGCGAGGGCGCGTAACCGATCAGCCGCGAACCGGCCCGCCAAGGTCGTCAGATGCGTATGCACCCGGGAGGTACGCCGTAACACGGTGTAGGACTCGAAGACACAGCGTTCTACCGTCTGGCGAGACACCACCCCTTCGTACTTGGCGGCCAAGTCGGCGGCGGTACGGGCCAACACGGTATGAGGCATCAACAGTTCGGGCTGCTCGCGGTGTTCACCGCGACGTAGGTGTTCGTCCAACGCATTCTCAGACATCGCGAGCAGGCTCCTTCGACACATCTAGGCTAGAAGCAGTGGGAGTTGTGAAGCGTTTCCGCAATGCCAGGGACACATAGACGAGGGCGACGAGAACCGGGACCTCGATCAGTGGCCCGATGACACCGGCGAGAGCCTGGCCGGAGGTCGCACCATAGGTCGCGATCGCGACGGCGATGGCGAGTTCGAAGTTGTTGCCGGCGGCGGTGAACGCCAGCGTGGTGGTCCGTGCGTAACCCAGCCCCATCGCGGCGCCGAGGGAGCTGATCGTAACACTGACCCCGACCACTGCTACGGCGTGTTTCCACATGCTGCGATGGTAAGCCACCCGCGCCGCTTGCGCAATTAATGGGCGCGTGTTTTCGTTTGGTCGTGGTTGGGCGAGATGTCAACAAGCGGGAAGATTGCGGTAATGCTCCGCAATCCGTGGGCATTGATCCGACCGAGAGAGGTGCTCACATGCCCCGCGCTGGCGTGCATGGATTCTCTGCCGCCGCTCTCCGTCGGACCATGACTCGCGCAGGCGTCTCGACCGACGAGCTGGCGGAGTTGATTGGCGTTGCGCGCCAGACGGTCTCCGCCTGGCTCAATAACGTCACGGTGCCCAGTCCGGGGTCTCTGGCGAAAGTCGCAGACGTACTCGAGGTCGAAGTCGCCGAGTTCACGCCGTCGGCGGTCGGAGACCCGTCACTGGTGGACCTACGGGTACGAGCAGGTCTGTCGCAGACGGCTGCTGCTGTCGCTTTAGGGGTTTCACGCACCGTGCTCGGGGTTGTCGAACGCGGTCAGCGTCGGGAGCTGCCGGCTCCTCTGGCGGACGGGATGGCCTCGGTCTACGCATCTACGCCAGCCGATGTGTATGCGGCCTGGGAGGTCACCCTCGCAACTCGCAGGCAGGTGCTCGAAGCGAGAGCTGCGGCACGCCGTAGGCGCAAGTGAACGACGCAATTTTTGGGCGAGTTAGGCTGGGTATGATCACAAACAGATCGCGCCACCTCGGCGTGTCTGCACGCGCACAGATTTCTGGTACGCATAATTGGTGGCATGGGTGAATCCTCAGCATCTCCGCGGCGCCCCGGTCGCCCGTCGAAGGGGCCGCGGGAGGTCGTGAAAGCGCTCGTACCAGGTCCTTTGAAGGACGCCGCCACAGAACGTGCCGGTGCACAAGGGCTGAACCTCAATGACTACATCCAGCAGCTCATCGCTCGCGACGTCGCAGCGGGAGCAGGAGAACAACTCGCGATCTTGGAGGTCCCACTCAAGCAAGCAGGCTGAGAAGAGCTACTCAGACAACTTCAACGAGGAGAGCTTCCCTAGATAGACGAAAACTCCCTAGCTGCCACACCAGGGAGTTCGTCGTAGAGGCCAAGCGCCAACTTGGCTCGGGATCAACCTGGGAAGAATTTCTCCACCCAAATTGAAAGGGTTCAGTCTTTGCCGGACTGCACTCAGGATAGCGCGTACCCACGGTACGGGGCTACTTCTGACATAAGCGTGTCGGTCGACGCGTCGTCTTATGAGACGCGGTGGGCCGAGTTATTCAGGATCTTGCTTGATCCAGGGGTGATTGCTTACGCACTCGCCCCGACTGACCGTGCAAACGAGCCGGTCAAGGTCAATTCAGGCGATGCCGTCGACCTCATGGCTGAAGCCGAGCGAGCAGGTTCCGGTCGAGCGATCTGGGCAGTCGTCGCGCCGCTCAGAGCCGATCTGTTGGTCCTGGACATTGATGAGTGTGCCGACGAGGTGTGGCCGACGATCCGCGATGTAGCAGCAGACGTCGGAGCAGGCATCGCCCATTGCGCGATGTCTGGCCGGCCTAACTGTCTGCACGTGGCTCTCACTGTTCCAACTCGACTCGCCCATGCCCGGCTGATCGAGGTCATCGCCGAACTTCGCAGCCATCATGGTCCCTATCTGTCTGTCGGTGCAGCCATCGACGTTCGTGGTCGTAAACCCATCCGTCTGCCAGGTAGTGCTTCGCTCAAAGGCCACGCGCACTGCACAGTCGTCGACGAGTACACCCTGGCCGAGATCACTGCTATCGCAGCAGCCAAGCGAGCCGCGGATGCCGTCGCAGCGATTCCAACCGCGCCAGCCGTCGATAGTGGCACCGTCGAGCCGTCGCTCCCATTTTCCGCCGAGGACATCGAAAGCCACGGTCTGCAATGGGAATCACCTCGGGCTTGGCGCGCTCGGCAACGGATGTCACCAGCCGACTGGAGGCTGCTCAATGCGACGAACCCCGCGGACCGCTCGCTGGCGGCCACCGAAGCAGCCTGGCTTTTGTGGCGGCATGGCGTCCGATCCTTCGCTGCTGCCCGCTGGTGGTACGAACGTATGCCGGCCTTCGCCAAGTTCAGGGACAGAGACGTCGACTCTCATCGCAAAGCCGGGGGTCGTGGCCCTATGCGGTGGGAGTCCTGCCGGCGGCATTGGGAGTCCGTCGTGCGGCGTGCCCGGTCACACCGGCCTGCGATCCCCGCTGTCGAGCAGGCCGTTATCAACGCGGCGCTGGAAGAAATCAGTTGGTGGCCAGAAGCCGATCTCTCGGCTGCTGCTGCGGTCGTTATCCACCAGCGGTACCGAGACGGGCATGGCATCACTGCCCGACCAGTAGCCCGCCGCGACCTGTCGACCTGGCTGCACCTGTCGGACGGGACTGCAACGAGGACGCTCCAGGAGCTCGTTCGTCGCGGGCTGCTCGTACTCGCCGGGCGCTGGCCTGAAAGCAATCCCCGCCATGCCAATCTTTACAGCCTCGCAATCCCAGCGCGTATTTACCGGGGGAAGGTGGCCCATGACGTCACAAGCCCCACAGTCCCCACCCTCACCCACCCACTCTGGGCACAGGTCGGCCATCACTGCCGCCGCGTGTGGACCCTCCTCACCACCCTCCCCTCCCCCACAACCTCCCGCATCGCCAGCGAACTCGACCTAGCCCCCGGGGACCAGACCTACGGCGCGCTGCGAGTCCTCCACCAGCTCGGGGAACTCGGATTGGTACAGAGGATCGGACGCGGTCGTGGAACGCGTTGGGCGCTGGCGGAACTAAGCCCCGACGATGCAGCGGTGTCCTGCGGTGCGCTCGACCGTGCACGGCAGATCAGCGCCCGAGTAGTCGCGGAGCGCCGATGCTGGCACGCCGAATCTCGCTCGGAGCAGGCAAGGAGCAAGCGAGGTCTGGAGGTCCTGCGGACCAGATTGACCCACGCTGACGCGCTCCCTGGCATGGTGTACTCGCTTTCGGCGGCACGCCACGGGGTACCCACGCATCGGCGAGCGGGGCCAAGGTACCGGCGCGTACCGCGTGAGGTCCCTGGTTAGTCCTCTAAACGAGTGAAGCGGCCGATGTGAAGGAGACTGCCGACCGCTCCCGGATAGCGCCGAATATGAAACCGGACGCGAACCCAATCACCCTCTCGGCCCAGCATTTCGATCACCATAGGGATTTCGAGGTCGTCCTGGCCTGCTTCAAGGACCTTCTTAGCCCGGATGAACTCGTCGAAGAACTCGGGATTGATCAGGTTCCCAGGAAGTCGCGCGTGTGGTTGTTGAGCCAGATGGTGCTCTGTGGCTGATTCCGCGACGAAGAACGGGCGCGGCGAGATCCAGTAGATCAGTGCTGGAACTTCCGGTTCGCCGGGCACACGGCGATACGCCACCAGCACTGTCCCCGTGGCACTTTCGTCACTGGTACTAAGTTTCAGCGCTGTCAGTGGGGCGATCTGCGGCGGTTCGGTGTCCGTCACGTCGTGGAACATTCCGCGCACCTCGGTGCCGTCCGGGCCGGCGCTACTGCGGGCTAGGCCACGCCACGCCATCAGACGTGTGTCGTCGTGAAGAACAGTGAGACGACCTGAAAAGTGGGTACGGGTCCCGTCGTTTAAGCACAGTTCGGCGAGCTCATTGAGGGCATCGAACTGAGCGACTTTGCGGAGGAATTGTCCAGGGTCGCGGTCCTGTCCGAATCCCTCTGGGCTGATAGACGACATCATGTATGACTCGAGTGTGTGTCGAGCTACCAGAGACTGCACATCCCAGTTCACCGACGCGATAGCACGCTCGGGAGTTAAGTCCTCTTCAGGCTTGCCCACCCAGGTCTTGATTCCGTAGACGTCGCCTTCGTATCCGAGTACAGGGCGCATCACGATTCGCCTCGGGCCGAGCCGTCCCTGCTCGACCCGGTCCAACCCCTCACAGGACGTACGGACATCGGCGATGAGGTCCTCGATCTTGTCGAGACCATCGCTGCGTGTCAGTGTTCGCACCGAGGTCCAGTCTCGATGCTCGCCCTCTTTGAAGACGATGGAGGCACTCGGCGCTTGTGCCAACGTCTCAATGAGATACCAGGTCATCTTGTCCTCCCCCGCGGAGTTGCCACGATCCGGAACGGCTCGGGCCTCAGTGTTGCCCGCTCGCGCAGGCGTAGCTCAACTGGCTTATCCATCGTCAGTCTGTATTTCGAGAGTAGCGATGCGATGAGCAGAGTGGTCTCATGGATCGCGAACTGGCGGCCAATGCACGATCGTGGCCCGGTCCCCCACGGCGCAAAGAACTCCGGTGAACTGGCCGTCAATCTCTTGCCTAAGAAGCGATCCGCGCGAAACTCGTCGGCATCAGGTCCCCACACCACCGGATCGCGTTGAGCGGCAAGACTGAGCACGAACACCGCTCTGCCTGCTGGCACTCGGTATCCGCCGAGTTCTTGATCAGACCGGGCAATGCGGAAGAATCCAGGTGCAGGAGGACACAGGCGCAGACATTCGTTGATCAGCGCCTTGACCCGCCGCAACCGGACGACTTCGTCGTAGTCCAGCGCTGTAGCTTCGCTGAGTTCTTCGTCGACTATCAGGTCGCCGACGCTGGGATCGGCGGCGAGATGGTACAGCGCGACCTCCAACAGGGCCGCTGTCGTTTCGTGGCCGGCCGCAAGGAATGTGAGCACTTGGTCACGCACATTCTCGACGGGCAGCAGTTCCTCCGTCTCGGTGTCTCGAGTGGTCAGCATGAGCCCCAAAAGGTCGTCGTTCTGGTCGGCGTCGTCGTTCCGCCGACGTTCGATGATCGAGTCGACGAAACCGCGCACGTAGTTGACATCTCGGCGAATGCCCGGTGCCGCGAGCACTCCTCTAATGGGTCCGATCACCGGGAGATCGTTGGTGGACTCGCTCGCCCAGGCCAAGACTCGGCTTAACGCTGCAACGAACTCGCCCGTCCCCTGCGGGGCGGCGGCGTTGTCCCCGAGCAGTCCCATCGGCGTGGAGAAGCCTGCACGGCCGATGATCTCCAGTGTGGCAGCGGTCATGTCACCGTGTACGTCGACGTCCGGGTCTTCTTTCCACCTAACCGCCAGATCATCCGCCACGGTCCGCATCGCGCGGTGATACGCGCGCATGGCGGCCTGGGAGAAGCCGGGGGTAAGAATCCGGCGAGCTTGCCCCCAAAGCGGGTCGCTGGTTCGGGCGGTGAACAGTCCTGATGTGACAATCTCGCGAAGCTTGGCAAGTGGACCGACGAGGACACGTCCCCACGCCTGCTCGTCGAGCGTCTCCTTGGCAAGCTCCGCTCCCCCAACCACAACAAGACGATCGCGCAACAGCAACCGTTGAAAGATCGGCCCCAGATCCCTGGACAGCTGGGCCTCGTGTTGTGTCGGTCGATGGCGATCGACTGACCTGATATCCCCCAACAGCGGCACACGTCCAGGTGGATGAGGAAGTTCACTAAGTGTCTTCGCGTGCATTGAGCCGAGTCTTCCATGAACCGTGGGACCGATCGACGTTCACAGCCATCTGACTCAGAAACGCCGGAAGCCGCCCGCCACTTCTGCTGTACTGCTGTACTGCTGTCATGACGGCGACGCGCCGAAGGGCGGACCGTTTTGCATCTCGACACGGCCGGTCAGCACTCACACCTCAGGGTGGTGCAACCTTGACGGCAATACAGCAGTACGGCAATACGGCCGCAAGTCGATGTGCGCGGGAGTGAGCGGCTATAGGAGACAGCGATACAGCAATACGGCAATACAGCTTTGCGGCGCGTCGCGTTGAAACGTGGACCAATCAGCCATAACCTCAGCTCAGCTGCCCAACCAACAAACCCGGCAATACGACACCGGCAGCAGCGAGAGCAGTAGTGCTGGCGAGACGGCATTACAGATAGCCAGCAGTACGGCATTACAGATAGCCAGCCAGTACAGCAGTACTGCAGTACAGCAGTACGGCAGGCTTAGTTGGGCCGCGCATCCTGCCAGACGGCAGCCGCCACTACAGCAGTGCGGCAGTACGGCAATACAGCACCAGTGAAAGGGGAGTGCCACATGATCGTGTCGGTTGTGAACACGAAAGGGGGTGTGTCGAAGACGACGACGAGTGTCTTCCTTGCGAACGAACTAGCCCTTCGGGAGCCGGATCGGGAGATCATTCTGGCGGACCTCGACAAGCAGGGTTCAGCCACCGAGTGGGCTGACCGCGCCCAGGACAACGGCGACCCGTTTCCATTCCGGGTTGAAGTGTCGAACATCAAGCGACTGCCGCGCCTGGCGCAAAGCGACGCCGAGGCTGCCATCATCATTGATACCCCGCCAGGGGACAGCACGGTGATCCAGAACGCGATCGAGGCGTCGGACTTCGTCATCGTGCCGACCCAGGCCGCAGGACTCGACCTCAGTCGTGTGTGGGAAACGCTGCCGGCGATCACCACACAGATGTACGCAGTTCTCATCACCTCAGCACGGCTCAATACCAAACTTCTCAACGACACGATCGCAACCTTGGAAGACCAGGGCATTAGTCGTTTCGACACGATCGTGCCCCTTCGTGAGCACATCCGCACCGCGTATGGGTTCCGACCTCCACACGATGGCGCATACGCCGACGTTCTCAACGAAATGCTTGAGGCGCTGAAAGAGGGAGTCGAATGAGTATCCAACGCAACCCCAGAGCCAACCTGGCGCCTCGTCAGCCACTGGTTGCGGAACCGACGCCTGAGCCTGTCAAGGTGCCGGTCTCGTCCACCTTTCAAACCCTCAGTGACTCTCAGGTGAAGCTCACCCATCGGATCGACCGGGATCTCCGTCGCAGGTTCAAGATTGCGACGACCGCCGCTGGCACCACGATGGGCGACGTCATGGAGGAACTGATCACCGAATGGCTACGCAAGAACGAGAGCTGAGTCCGACCCCTGCCAAGAAACGGCCCTGGTGGTGATTGGAGCACCACCAGGGCCTACCGACCAACAGATGGAGCCTGTTGATCTATGCATGACGATACTTCGCGCACCGCCCAGCACAACGAAGGATCACCCAGCGCCGCCAGCATGGCCGGTGCAGTCGTCCTGAGCCTGATCGTCGTTGCCGCCTCTTTCATACTGTCCTTCAGCGCCCTGTCCGAACTGGCAGCCATGTCCGGAGCCATTCCTCAACGACTCACCCCGCTCCTCCCGGTCGTCGTTGACACATTCATCCTTCAGGCCACACTTTGCGCGCTTCTGTCCACACGGCGGGGTGATGCCGCTGGCCGGCGGTATCACTTCGCCATGCTCGCCATCTTCTCCGCGACCTCTGTCGCAGGGAATGCAGCGCATGCCTTCCTCGTCGCCGACCGAGGGGTCACGCACGGGCTTCTGTCTGTGGCCATCGCAATCGTCGCGCCCCTCGCGCTCTTGGCGAGCGTTCACGGCGTCGTGATGCACGTCTGGACAGGGAATCGGGGTGCGGGGGAGAGTATCCCGGTCCCGCCGATGCGAGTACCCGAGCGTCCCCAGGAGGAAGCTGACGACGCTACGAGCTCCGATGCGCAGTGTGCACAGCCCCAGGTCAGCGGATCGGTACAAGGATCGTCGGTTTCAGAAGCGCAGCACACCGCGATGAGCGTGAGCTTTGCCGAGATCGATGGGCAGATCACCGACGCAGACTGGCAGCTAGCGCATCTGGTGTGCAGCCGTGGCCGCGTTAAGCACGGTGCACTCGCCGTCGCGCGCGCACTTGTGTGTGAGCGCCTCGATGCACCGAAAGAGGAAGCCGCCATCTTCATCGGCGCGCACAGAACCACGATCGGGCGATGGCTGACTCTCTCTCAGGAGTGCAGGAGCAACGCACGCGCGCACAACGAGCAGGCGGCGCACTCTGAGCTTGGCGAGCGTGCACTCGTTGATGCTCACTAGCTAGGCTCCGCCACCCCTGCTAAGTCACACATTCCTGTGCTTGGCAGGGGAGGTGGCGGCGTGGTCCGCAATGGAAGGTGTCGAGCGACCCTCTGCTGTACAGCTGTACAGCTGTACAGCAGTACGGCTGCTCTAGGAGGGGATTGTCCTGTTTGATCGTGGCGCAACTGAGACTTCGCTACGATGCGCTGCCGCCCTCCCTTCGGGTCGGTTGCCCTCTGGTATCCGTACCCAGATCGGCGTGAGATCGGTCGGACGACAAGGATTTGGTGGGGGAGTGAAGGGGATGCAATTGAACAAACCCCTGTTCGCACATTAGTTCGACAATGGTCTATTCTGACGGCGGATGGGGTACTGGTCGTCGGGAAGCGGCTGGTGCCCCATCGACGGTTTGAGCAGGGCGTGAGATGGGACTTCGAGGTCGATCATGTTCGAGGGCTGGCCCGACGGGCGGACGCTGCGGGTGTTCGATCCACCACGCCCCGTCGTTGTTGACATGGTGCGCTTCGATCCAACCTCGGGCCGTCCGTACTCAGCCGCACCAGAGGGAGTGTCCCTACGAGTGCGCGCATCTGGTGCGCGGATCGAGGCGGCGATGCCGGCGCGGCAACTCGCCTGGCTCCAGCTCAGCAACGGGCTGTGGCGCGGGATCTGCGAGATGCAGCTCCGAAGTGCCAACCGCACTTCCTCGATGACCATCACGCTCTGGGTGCCGCCCGAAGCGATTCAGGTCCAGGAGGAACAATGAGCGACAACGACAGTGGGGGAGTGACCAGGCGGGTGACTCCGAAGCGCGGCCGAGCTGCTCTATCCGACCTAACTCTCATCGTGCGACCGCCTGGCCGCCCCGCTGACATCAGGGTGTTCGCCGGTGAAGAGGTCGCCGAAGCTGAAGAATATGCGCGAGCCAACGGTAGTGAAGTCGAACGTCTGCAGTAGTCGCTCACGCGACCTAAACGATGTCAGCAGTCGGGAATCTTGTTAAAGATGCCCTCAAGGACTTCGGTCGAGGTCCAGCCTTTGACTCCGGTGGCCCGGTTCGTGCCGTAAACCCAGTTGGTCACAGCGCCATTCCAGCGGCGATCCGGGACGAGGCGCGAGCACTGTGAGTCAAACTTCTGTCCGCGCTGGCCGTGTCCGACGATGGTCGCGTCGATGTCGGCGGCAGTGCGAATGTTGACGCCGTTCTCGATGAAGATCATGGCCGGTCCGGGTGCTGCTGAGGGGGACCCATTCGATGGTCCAGTCGCTATGCGGCTTGAGGTTGGTGGGTCGTGGTCCACTGTAGGGCGAACTCGGCGGGGGTGAGTCCGTGGTGGGCCGAATGGGGTCGGTTGGCGTTGTAGTCGATCCTCCAGTCTTCGATGATGACCCGGGCTTCGCGCAGGGAGTCAAAGCGCCAGGAGTTGAGCAGCTCGTCGCGCAGGCGGCCGTTGAACGATTCGATCCAGGCGTTCTGCCACGGGGAGCCGGGGTCGATGAATAGTGATCCGGTGCCGTTGAATCGGCACCAGTCGTTGACGGCGTGAGCGACGAATTCCGGTCCGTTGTCGAACCGCACGTAGCACGGTGGACCATGTATCAGGGCCAGGCGGTCGAGAACGTCAACCACGCCATCGGCGTTGATGACGCGGTCGACGTGGATCACCAGGGCTTCGCGGGTGAACTCGTCGATCACGTTGAGCATTTTGATGGTTCGGCCGTCGGCGGTGGTGTCGAATTGGAAGTCCATCGCCCAGATCACGTTCGGCCGGATTGGGCACATCGCCCCAACCGCGGTCCCGATTCCGGTGAGCCGTTTCTTCCTGCGGCGCTGGGGAACTCGCAGCCCCTCCTCACGCCACAGGCGGCGGATGCGTTTGTTGTTGACCGTGAAGCCCGCTTTGCGCGCGGCGATCGCGGCGCGTCGCCAGCCCCAGCGGGGCCGGTCGGTGGAAAACCCACGTAGCCAGGACCGCAGCTCGGCTTCCTCCGCGGTGATCGGCGCTGGGTGCAGTCGCATCGTGGAGCGGTGGATGCCCACCACAGCACATGCTCGCCGCTCAGATACCCCGAACCGCTCACGCAGCATCGTCACGGCGCTGCGCTTGCGGTTCGGGGTCAGAAGTTTCCCGACGAAATCTCCTTGAGCATGTCGATATCGAGGGCCTGGTTGGCGACCAACTTCTTGAGCCGAGCGTTCTCAGCTTCGAGTTCTTTGAGGCGTTTGACGTCATTGGCCTTCATGCCCCCGTACTGGGCCACCCAGCGATGCCAGGTCGACTCTGTGACCTCCAGATGCCGGCACACCTCAGCCAACTCCTGCCCGGTCCCGAGGAGCTTGTTGCCCTCGGCCAGCTTGCGGATGATCTGATCCGGCGTATGCCGCCGGCGCTTGCTACCTGCCATGTCGTCGTCGATTCTTCCTGCCCAAACACTCGGGCAACAGAGTCGCACAACAACTGGACCACTACGAAGGGCCCACCTCACTGCCGACGCGGGACCCGCGCCACCGGCAACTCCTCCAGCGACAACCAGGGCCGAGCCGGCGGCAACGAGGATCTTCTTGCTGATGAGATGGCGCATGGCGGGCAGCCTACGTGCCGTTGGAACCCTAGGGTGAATTGAAAGTTGTTGTTACTCTGCCAATTTCGAGGCACTCGGATCGTCAGTTGTTGTGCCCGTGCCAAGTTTGAAGGCCAAGCGAAAGTTCAACTGGTCGACGTCGAAGCTGATTGTGCGTTCACGATGTGTAGCCGCTGCGGAGTGAATGTTGTTATCCCGGTGACAACTTCAGTGCGCGAGTACACGAAGAACCTGGAAGATGATTTCCTCCGTTCGGAGGACACGACCGTCCCGCAGTAAGCGGCTCAGTGTGGGGAGGTGGTCCCGGCATCCGATCCGGTTCCTGGGCTCGTCTGGTGGTTTCTCCGGTTGAGGGAAGCCTGTTGCCGGCCAGCTGTGCATCGAACGATCTCGCCTCGGTCCTTTAGGGAGATTCGGCAGGTCCATCCATCGGTGACTTCGAGTGGATTGCTGGTCATGAACCCGTCGACACTGGACATGTAGGTGTCCGCGGCCCGTTTCGCGGCTGCGCAGTCAACGCCTGGGCTCAGCGGCACGATGTCCAAAATGCCGTCTGGTCCCCAGGTCACCCCGCAGCTACGGTCTCCGATCCATTTAGGAGGCGGGGGAGTTGCAAGCGTTGTGACGGGTGGTGGGTTCGTGGACGACGAGCGGCTGGCGCTCCATGTGGAGTCCTCGCCGTCGCTACAGCTGGTCGCGATTAACGCCACGGCGGCCAGGCCGCCGCAGAGCGGTCCGAGTCCGAGTCTGAGCCGTTCCATCGGTGTGAGTCATTTCTCGAGGTTGGGTGCTTGGTCGCTGCTGTTGGCTTCCGAGTTCGGTGTCTTGGCATGGCGGGATTGCAGCATGTGAAGGACGCCGATCAAATTGGGAAGGATGATAGCGACGGCAAGTGCCGCCCAGTGCGATCCGCTCATTCCTGTGCTGTCGCTGGGGGTATCGCCGCCAATCGCGGTGAACAGGCCCTGAAGGTTCGGCCACATTGAGTAGACCAGCAAGCCGAACGACGGGTAGCCGACGAGCACCAGGAGCACACCGTACTTTGTGGCCGGATCAGCTGGGCGTTTACCGCGTGGCTGACGGTGGGGTTCGCGTGGTTGACGGTCGGAGCGGGGCCGGTAGATGAACAGGGCGAGCAGGAAGGCGAGGATCATGAGTAATACATGGCCTACGGTTATCGACATTCCTGGGCCTTCCGCTGTGGCGGCTCTGTTGTGCCTGGGTGGTGTGCGTCTGATCCTGCCCGAGTCCTATGACAAGGGGGCTGGTCCTCCGTCGACTCGACTAGGTCGATGTCAACTATACGCGACATGCAACCTAGGCCGGAATGGGGTTCCGGCAGTAATGGCGCAAAAAACAACGAAGTTCGCGTAGCGCCTGGTCAGCGGGTAGACGGACGAGCCGTTGTTGGTGGCCGCTATCGGTGGCTGCGGTCGGGACCGAGGAGGCTGGTGATTCCGCGCATGGCTGCCGGTGAGGGTTTGAAGTAGCGGCGCAGGTTGTCGGGTTTGCGGTGGCGAGACTTGGCCATTAGCTCGAGCAGGCTGGCTCCGGCCTCGCCGAGATGCGTCAGGCCAGAATGCCGGAGTTCGTGCAGGTCCCAGCCGGTGCCGGGGCCATTCGTCGCTGTGGCGGCATCCAGCACGGCGCGGGCCTGGCCGTAGGACAGCCGTGCCAGCCCGGTGTCGGGGCAGATGTCCCGGTCGGCGGCGGCCTTGCCGGGGCCCGGTCGGCGGTGGGTGACGAACAGCGGTCCGCGGGTGCGGCCCTTGGTGAGGCGTGGCAGAAGCCGGGCGGTGCCCGCATCCCAGTACACGAGCTCGTGCGCGTACTCGTGGTAGGTGGCACCGCGGCGGCGGGTGCGGGGCTTGGCGCCCTTGGACTTCACCAGGCAACACCGCCCGGCCAGATCGAGGTCTTCGATGTTGACCTGGAGCAGTTCCTCGGTGCGGGCGCAGGTTTCGTAAAGCATCCGCCACAGCGTCTTCTCCCGGATGTCGATGTCGCGGCGGGCGATGAGCCGGTCGATCGCGGTGCGCGAGTGCACCGGGGTGGCGGAGTCCGGTGGAGTGGAGCGTTTCACCCAGGCCGGGACCGCCGGGGTGGTGTGCCCGTGCTCGCGGCACCACGCCAGCCAGGACGCGACCGTGGCGCGGCGGGCGTTCCAGGTGTTGACTGCTGAGGAGCCCCACAGGGTTTCGAGGGTTTCGCCGATCTCGTCGTCGGCGACGTTGGCCAGCGGCCGGGTCTCGCCGAGCGTGGCGGTGGTCTTGTCGACGGCGATGGCGTAGGAGCGGCGGGTGTTCGGGGAGTGGATCGAGTCGAGGAAGCTGTCGCCG
This sequence comes from Gordonia amicalis NBRC 100051 = JCM 11271, assembly GCF_000332995.1. Taxonomy (GTDB): domain Bacteria; phylum Actinomycetota; class Actinomycetes; order Mycobacteriales; family Mycobacteriaceae; genus Gordonia; species Gordonia amicalis. Next base: position 4,197 of record NZ_BANS01000049.1, on the reverse strand, counting down.
GCGGCGCGGACGGTGATCCCGGACGGCAACATTGTGACCTCCCTGGCCTGCTTGCCACAGATAACAGGGCCGCTTCGCGCACCGCCGGAGCGGAGTCGTCGCAGGCCGGGTTTCATGGTGCCACAGATAACAGGGTGTTATCTGTGGCACGCCCGGGTGCGGTCAGCTGTGCAGCAGGTGCCCGAAAATGGTGGTGCCGAGGTGGTGGGCGTCGGGGAGTTCGACGATAACGCCGCCGATGCCGGGGTGGGTGTCTGCCCAGCCCTGGGCGCTGGCGCGGTCGGTGAAGAAGTTGAGGTAGTGGCAGCAGGTGTCGGCGGACGGGCCTGGGCCGGCCTGTGCGCCGACGAAGACGACCGTGGTGGCCGGGTCGGCGGTGACGTGCCCGCCGTCAACGGTGACCGTGATCGGGTCGGCGGTCACCGGGTCGGCGGAGGTGATCGTCACCGGCGTGTCGAGCATCGCGGCCATACCGAGCGCGTCGACCGCGCACATGGCCGAAACCGTGGCTCCACCAGCGATCCGGACTCGATGCGGCGTCGGTGTGGCCGAGAATGGATACGCCGCCGCGATGCTCCCGGTCGCGTCGAGGCGGACGATGTCGGCGTCGTGCAGGCGGCGCAGTAGCTGCTCGACCGGCACGTCGGGCCCGGCGGCCATCTCGGTCAGATCGTCACCGGTCGGCGCCTGCCCATCGGTGGCGAAGGCACGCAGGATCGCCTGGTGCACAGCCTTTTCGGTGGGGTCTGCCGGTTGCGCGGCGGCGCGCCAGGCGCGGAGCACTGTTGCCGGAGATTCGGCGGCGGGTGGGGTGCAGCATGAGGATGCGGTGTCGTCCCCGAGTGCCGCGGTGCCGTCCGGGACGAGCCGCAACGCGGCGCGCAACGCGGCGACCGAGGGTGCGCCGTCGAGCCGCCCGGTGTCGGAGGGGTAGAGGCGGCACGACAGGCTCGGGACCTGGCCCGGCGTTGCGAACGGGTCGCAGCCGTCGACCAGCAGGGTGGGTGATCCGGTCATACCCGCGGTGGCGGCCCGGCCGGGATCGTCAATCACACGGCGGGTGATCTCGAGCTGCACCGGCTGGCCGGCGGTCGCCTGCCGGATGCGCTGTTCGAGTACCGCCACGTTGGGGCAGTCGGGGACCTGGAGGATTTCCAGTTTCACGGGTGGTCTCCTTCGTGCAGCGAGGTCAGGATCGGACAGGACCGGCGGTTGCGGGGCAGCTCGCACGTCGCGATCAACTCTGCCAGCGAGCCGCGCATGCGCTGCAGGTCCGCGATACGCCGTTCCAGCTCGGCAACCCTCGACTCGGCCAGTGCGCGGGCGGTGTCGCAGTCGTCGGGGCCGCCGTCGGCCAGCCGCAGCAGTTCGGCGACCTCGTCGAGGGTGAACCCCAGCTCCTGGGATCGTTTGACGAACCTGACCACCGCGACCGCCTCGTCGGGGTAGCTGCGGTAGCCTGCCGGGGACCGCGCCGGTCGCGCGAGCAGACCACGGCGCTCGTAATAGCGCAGGGTCTGCGCGTTGATCCCCGCCCTGGCTGCCAGCTCACCGGTCCGCATGCACACATTCTCAACCCTGTACCCGAGTACAGGGTCAAGGCCGCGCAGCCGCCGGATCCCGGCGTTCCAAGGCTTGGCCCGTCAAGCGTCGGCCCACAGTCGCCAGGAACCGCCGCCGCTCCGCCGGCAGCACCGACATATCCAGCTCATCCGCGCCCAGGTTGCGCAGGAACACCAGCTTCTCGACCTCGGCCTTCACCGCGGTCGCCGACGCCTCCACAGGGCCGGTCGACAACCACCGCAACCGCGACATCCCGATAGACGGGTCGACGACCAGCAACGCATCCAGTTCCTTACACCGCTGCGGCGTGAACTCGCGCGCCAACCGATCATAGGTCTCCCGCTGCGCCTGCGTGCGAGCATGCGCGACCCGCCGGACCACCGTGTCCGGGCCCGGCCGGATCACCCGCGCCGAGATCAGGTACTCACACGCCAGCCGGAACAACAGAGTCGGCGAATCGTGCTCCATCGCCCGCGCCAGCAGGAACTCATCCAGCTCCTTCAACTCCATCGACCCGGCAGGCCGCCACCCCAGATACTGGGCCACCAGCCGCACATGCTCGGTCCGCGTCTGCGCCCGCTTGCCATACGAACGAAGCTGCACCGCATCGACATTCAGCTGATCCGCCAACCGGGCCACCGCCACCGGCGGCGCCGACGACACCTTGTCCGGCACGAACCCCAGCCACGGCAAGGTGCACAACGCCACCGCCAGGCCCAGACGGACCGCAGGGCCCCTGCCCTGCGGAGCAACGAACGCCAGATCCGCCGGGGTCAGCGTGAAGTACCGGAACAACTCCTCACGACTGATCTCCGGGAACTCCCGCAGGCGCTGCAACTCCTCGTCCGCGAATACCCGCGTCGCCACGAACCCCAGCCTCCAAAACGCCGACCAACCTCATCGGCAGCCAAGCCAAGCACCAACCACCCCGGCCCGCAGCCCGAACCGAGAAATCACCGCCGACCAGGCGCTACGCGAACCTCGTTGTTTTTTGCGCCATTACTACCGGGACCCCGGAATGACCCGACAACGCTCACGTGCGGTCTTTCCAGCGCTCGTTTGCTGCTTGCCGGGTCATGCCGGTCGCCGCGCCGATCTCGGCCCACGAACGGCCCAGTCGACGGGCCTTGGCCACCGCGGCGTCGAGTTGTGCGTCGGCGTCCCTGCGGGCTGTGACCGCCGCCCGGATCTCGCCGTCGACGTCGAGCGGGTCAAGATGCTCACGCCGCCACACTGCTGTGGCGGCCGCGGCGACCTCGGCTCGCACGCCGACGTCGAGGTCAGCGTCTGGGGCGAACACACGATGCCGGGCCAGGTCCTCGAGGGAGGCTGAGGGCACCCGTGTCCACTGGACGGGATCGGTCCAGGATGAGCCGTCGGAACTGTTCGAGCGGCCGCAATGGCACCGCAGAAGCCAGCCGACAATCTCGGTCGACGGCCGCAAACGATCCTCGCTCGAGGTTCGGCCCCGCTCAACGATCTCGTAGTCGGCGCCGTCGACCATGGTCGATGCGTGGCTCTCGGCGCCGTCCTCGAATACCGCCACCAACGCCGCCTCGTGCAAATGAGTGTCGGTCTCATGTATCCAACCCATGCTGGTAGGGTACACCCGAATGTCAGGATGCCCAGACGCTACCCGAATCGACGTCAGGCTTACCTGACATAATCGCTATTATCGGCGAAATGCGTTGTGGGACAACGGGTTACGTCACCAGTGACGTAACTGTACATGCATCACGTTTTCTGGCTAGGCTCGCGACACCGAATGTCATACGTTCTGCCTATGCTCGCTTCGTGGAACTGGCCGGACTCGAAGCGTGCTGCTCGGACAACCGAGCCACTTTCACGGGATCGACTTTGCCCGAGTGGAAACCGGCGTTCGGCTGCTAGCGTCGAACCTTGTGAAACGATTAATAGCGGGGGCGTTGATCGCCGGAGCAGCAACTTTCGGACTGGTCGCCGGTGCCGGCGACTCTGACGCGAAGATCAAAGAGGGGCGCTACAAGCATCAGCTCCTCATGTATGGCGTCGTGCCGACACCTGAGTCGAATGCTCGGGTCATCGGAAACACCTACCAGCAGGACTACTACGGCGTCGGCCCGGCAAACGTGTATCAGTACTCGATCCGGCCGACGAAAAACGGTGGCGTGGCTAGCTATTCGTCGCACCCGGCCGTCGAGTGGTACTACCGGACCGAGTATCGCCGAACCAAGAACGGCTACGTCGGCACGACGTACAACTTCGGCGTGCCCATCGGCAACATGCTCCTCAAAGAGCAGCCGAAGGGTCGCTGACTAGCGTCTGACAAACCACCAATCGCCGCGTCCGACAGGCTTTGTCGGACGCGGCGATTATCGTTTGGACTCGCGAGTGCTCGCCATCTCTCTACGGCGCGGGGCCAACGGGGCCGGCGTTTTGGTGCTCGGCGGCGACCACATCCTTCAGGGCATCGACGGGGACCAGGCCGCAGGCCTCCCCATCCAGTCGCCACGGTGGGCGGCTGAACGACGCGCACCACGCAGTGCTCAGTCCCCGCTCCAGATCGGATTCCCAGCGAACACGCAGCGTGAGGCGCACTTTGGCCCCGCCCTGTCGGTAGGGAAACTCATATACCGCAGTATGTCCAGACTCCTG
>NZ_BANS01000050.1 GCF_000332995.1 Gordonia amicalis NBRC 100051 = JCM 11271 | reverse complement strand
CAACCTGGGAAATTCACCGAATTGTTTGCCACACGTAGTTGAACAGTGGGTCGCAACACGCCCGCACGACGACGCGCCGAAGAGTACCGAAGGATTTTCAGTTTCGTGATTGTGGAAATTAATCAGGCCTCTGACCTGGTCAAACAGGGTTGTTCACACCCTAATTCCTCAGGTTGTCCACAACGGTTGCACAATCGCTCCCCCGATCACTCACACCTCGTCCACAAGTCCTCCCCAGATTTGTTAACAGTCCGGTTTGAGTCGGCGGCGTCGAGGTCTTAATGTCTCGGCTCAGGTCTCAGTCCCGTCTCGCGCGCACGACAGCACTCTTTGTCGGAGCGGCCCGATAGGAATGGAGACGGACAGAGCATCAAGTGACAGGGCATGACGTCGACACCGGGGACTCGCGAGGTGGCCTACCGGGGCCGACACCACAGAGGTCGTACCCATCCGCCCCGGGCGAATGGATCGAGCGTTGCGAGAGGTTAGACACGCGTGGCTGTTGTGGATGACCGCGGGCGCGGTCCCGCCGCCGGAGACCGCGACCAGGACAGGGGTCGGGGTGATGACGCTCTCCCCACCGAGGACTTCGGTCGCCAACCCCCGCAGGACCTCGCCGCCGAGCAGTCGGTACTCGGCGGCATGTTGCTGTCCAAGGACGCTGTCGCCGACGTCGTCGAGAAGATCCGAACGGCCGACTTCTACCGGCCGGCGCATCAAGCCGTGTTCGAGGCGATCCTCAGCCTCTACAGCAAGGGTGAACCGGCTGACGCGGTCACCGTTGCCGCCGAACTGGAGCGGTCGGGCGAACTCAAGCGCATCGGCGGCGCCCCGTATCTGCACACCCTGATCTCGACGGTGCCCACCGCGGCCAATGCCGGCTACTACGCCGAGATCGTGGCCGAGAAGGCCATCCTGCGTCGTCTGGTGACGGCCGGTACCCGCATCGTGCAGTACGGCTACGCGGGCAACGACGGCCAGGACGTGGCCGAGGTCGTCGACCGCGCACAGGCGGAGGTGTACGAGGTCACCGAACGCCGTCAGGCCGAGGATTACCTCCCGCTCGAAGAGCTGCTGCAGCCGACGATGGACGAGATCGATTCGATCGCCTCGCGCGGCGGTATCTCGCTGGGTGTCCCGACCGGCTTCGCGGACTTCGACAAGCTCACCAACGGTCTGCATCCGGGCCAGATGATCATCGTCGCCGCACGACCGGGCGTCGGCAAGGCGCTTGCCCTCGACACCCCGCTGCCCACGCCCACCGGCTGGACGACGATGGGCAAGGTCGGGGTCGGCGACCAGTTGCTCGACGCTCACGGCCGGCCGACGACGGTGGTCGCGGCGACCGACGTCATGACCGAGCGTCCCTGCTACGAGGTCGAGTTCAACGACGGTGCCGTGCTGGTCGCCGACGAGCAGCATCAGTGGGCGGCCGAGATCGACGGCGAGCGTCAGGTCGTCACCACGGCGGGTCTGCGCGGCCACGTCGGATGTGCCGTCATCCGCAACACCGCGCCACTCGAGTTGCCGCGCAAACGTTTTGCCTATGGGCCGTACACCGTCGCCGCGCTCGCGGGAATGGCGTTCGACGATCCCGAGATCAGCATGCGTATCGACGCGGAAGGTCCCGTCGACGTCATGACGTTGATGGCCGACCTGGGTGGTCGCATCCCCTACGAGTACCTGCGCGGGTCGATCGCTCAGCGTCGCGCGCTGTTGGCCGGCCTCCTCGACGCGCGTGCCACCGTCGACGACGACGGGTGGATCACCGTGCCCGCAGCGACCCGACACATGACCGGGGTCGTGGCCGATCTCGTTGCCGGTCTGGGCTTCAACTACAAGCGTTCGGCGACGGGCTGGTTGCGCGTCGACGCCGATGAGGATGTCTTCACCGTCCACCACAAGGCATTGCGGCACAAGGAACTTCGTCGTAATGCCGGTGTTCGACGCGTCGTCGCGGTGCGGCCGGTCGACTCGGTGCCGGTGCGCTGCGTCGAGGTCGACAACGACGAACACCTCTACCTCGCCGGTGAGGCGATGGTCCCCACGCACAACTCCACGCTGGCCATGGACTTCCTGCGGTCCGCGGCGATCGGACACGGCCTCACCGCAGCCATGTTCTCACTGGAAATGAGTAAAACCGAGATCGTCATGCGTCTGCTGTCGGCGGAGGCGAAGGTCAAGCTGGCCGACATGCGTGCCGGCACCATGAGCGACGACGACTGGACCCGGTTGGCTCGTCGTATGGGCGAGATCTCGGATGCGCCGTTCTTCATCGACGACTCGCCGAACCTGACGATGATGGAGATCCGCGCCAAGGCGCGTCGTCTCAAGCAGCGTCACGATCTGAAAGTCGTTGCGGTGGACTACATGCAGCTGATGACTTCAGGTAAGAAGGTCGAGTCGCGTCAGCAAGAGGTCTCGGAGTTCTCCCGTCAGCTCAAGCTACTGGCGAAGGAACTCGAGGTTCCGGTGATCGCGATCAGTCAGCTGAACCGTGGTCCCGAGCAACGTACCGACAAGAAGCCGCAGGTCTCGGACCTTCGTGAGTCCGGCTCGCTGGAGCAGGACGCCGACATGGTCATCCTGCTGCACCGCCCCGACTCGATCGAGCGTGACGACCCTCGTGCGGGCGAAGCCGACATCATCGTCGGTAAGCACCGTAACGGTCCGACCGCCACGATCACCGTCGCGCACCAGCTGCACCTCAGCCGGTTCGTGGACATGGCGCGGGGGTAGCGCCGGGGCGGGCGATGAACCGACAGAGCTCATCCCGATGACCAGACCTCGATAGAAGTCTGGCCGCCGGATTGAGGTCTGCCGGTCGGCGCGTCCTTTCTGGCGCCTCAGCGCGATGGCTCGGCCGGCGTCGTGGTCGACCAGGCCGGAGGGCATTCGGGGTTGTCGCCGAGCCCGCACATGTCGTTCTCGATGTAACTCGGCACGGTGGGCTGGGTGGTGTCGGCGTGCTGGTTGACGACGTTGTACCCGAGGAAGAAGACCAGCATCGCGATGTTGAACACGGCGCCGAGCGAGAGCACGCGGAGGAATGTGCGTCCCCTGCGAATCTTCAGGCGATCGAGTCCGCGGTCGGTGATCATGCGTCCGCGCGAGTCTCGGAAGCAGTAGATCAGCGCGCTCAATCCCACCATGCCGCAACCCCATACGAGTCCCTCGTACAGCGGGAACTGGTAGTCGGTACCCGGGAAGAGTGAGATGCTGCCGCCGACCCACACATAGCGGTCCACGCCTTGCAGGAGTGTGATCAGCTCGCCGATGACGTCCTGGGCGAACATCAGCACCATCACGAAGGCGATCAGTCCGGCTCGATTGATCCGGGGAACATGCCTGCGCACCCATTTCAGGTACGCGTCGACTCCCATCATGTTCAGCGGCACGAAGAACAGGTAGATCCCGATCCACCAGAAGATGGGCTGGGGATTCACGCCGCCGTTGTCGAACCAACCCGGGATGAACTCGGCCCAGGTGCCGAAGTTGGGGAAGTGCGAGTTGTAGGAGTAGACCGGACGAAGAGCGTTGACAGCGGGTCCTGCCAGGCAGTGAGCATCCACGCCATCGCCACGATCGCCACCGGCGGAAGCTCGCCGTCGCGGATGCGTTTTCGCACGATCCACGTGACGAACACGATGCTGCCGACGATGCTCAGCCCGTCCCAGAAGTAGATCCACACCATGTTGGTGCCGTCGTCGGTACCGGGCATGACGCGTTGGAAGCTGTCCGACGTCACCCACCGGCCGAAGATGTAGAGCTCCAGAACGAGGAAGACCGCGCCGAGCCTGGCCAGCCACACGACAACCGGCGAGTCTGGGCCCACACGGCCGAGCCGACCGCCGAACGGCAGTTCTGTCCGGTCTTCAACGGTATCGGGGGAATCTTTCGTAGTCATGGATCGGCCGGTCCCTCCTAGCGGCTGCCGCTCACGGAGCGAGCGGAACATACACACCTGTATGTTGGGAGCGACGGTACATTCAGTTATCTCTTTACGTCCATGCCCCAACCGGCTTTGCTACGAAGGGCCGCCTTGGCGGAGTGCTCGTGCGAGCTCGGAATACATTGCGCGCATCTCGCTCTGATCGAGCGGCTGCCGGGTTACCTGGATCCCCGCCAGGGCGGCGATCGCGATGGCGGCGAACGCCGCGGCCTGCGTTTCCGGTATGCCGTAGCGTTGCAGCGACGCTGCCAGTCCCTGTCGGCGCAGTTCATCCACTCGACGCTGCGCTGTCGCCACCCGTGGCTCCACGGTGGCCCAGGCGCGCAACGCCGCCTCGGCCGCATGTGGCAACCCGATCGCCAGGTTGGCCTGCTCGTCGATCTGTGACCACAGATCGGGCGCTTCGGGCCGCGCGACCAGGTCGCGGCTGTAGCGCTCTTCCCAGTAGTCCAAGAACTTGGCCACGAAGTCGTCGAAGTTCTTGAAGTGGTGGTAGAAAGAGCCGCGGGTGGCGCCGAGACGCTCACACAATCCGGCGGCGGTCAGTGCGGGGAAGCCGGAGTCCTCCAGCACCCGCATCGCCTCATCGAAATAGTCGCCGGCCGACAGTCGACGGGATGCGGAGTCGGTCACGGGTGCCCTCGGTTTGCCATGGGCGCCATGCTATCCGTCATGTCCGAGGTCGTGGTCAACCCCGAGTTACCCCGGAGGTGAGGCCGCCCGAAAGCAGGGGGCGGACCCGGTCTCTTCAGCGCGATCCTGTGGCAGCTGAAAGCGCTCGCGCCCGCCCTGGAGTGGCTGGGCCGCAACGTCTTCGGTGTTGGCGCGATCCTCGATGTGAATTCCGGGAGCGAGGACCAGATGGCGATCTGGATCTACCTGTTCCTCATGGTGGCGGTCGCCCTTGTCGTCGCCGCGCTGTGGTCGATTCTGGATCGTCGACGTCCCGACTACGCACGGCTGTGGTCCTGGACGGCGCTGCTCCTGCGGCTCGCACTCGGGGGACAGATGCTGTTCTACGGTTTCGCGAAGCTCATCCCGTCGCAGATGGGTCCGCCTCCGCTCGCGGCACTGCTCGAACCGTTCGGGGACTTCAGCCCGGCGTCGATGCTGTGGCTACAGGTCGGGAGTTCGCCGGTCTACGAGATGCTGCTCGGCAGTGTCGAGGTACTCGGTGGCCTCCTGTTTGTTCTGGACCCGGACGGCCACACTCGGGGCGATCATCAGTCTCATCGCAATGGTCCAGGTGTTCATCCTCAACATGACCTTCGACATCCCGGTCAAGATCCTGTCCCTCCACCTGGTGGTCCTCTCGCTCATCCTGCTGGCGCCGCATGTGCGGAACCTGCTGGAGCTGTTTGTGTTCGGACAAGCAGCGAAGCCGCTGACTCCGACTGCACTGTTCCGGCGCGCCGGCTTCAACAGGTGGGCTGCGGGACTGCAGGTGGTGCTCGGCGTCTGGGTTGCGATCGGAGCAGCTCAGATCAGTTGGACCGGGTACCAGGAATACGGTGCCGGGGCACCGAAACCGGAACTGTACGGCATCTGGTCGGTCCAGGACTTCCGCGTGGACGGAACTCTGCTTCCCCCGCTCACGACCGACGAGAAGCGCTGGCAACGAATCGTTTTCGACACCGGCGGAGCGACGACCTTGCAGATGATGGACGGTGCGCTGGTGCCGGTGCCGGCCGACATCGCGGACGAGACACTGCAGATGCAACAGCCGCTCGCCTCGCTGGTCATCGAGCGCCCCGACGACGACACCCTGGTGCTGTCCGGCGAGCTCGACGCAACTCCGACCTCGATCGTCGCGCACCGTATGGACCACGACGCGTTGACGCTACGGAGTCGTGGGTTCAACTGGGTGCAGGAGGCGCCGTACTTCCGGTGAGGTTCACATTCAGAGCATCCACAACCACACGAACCGCAGCACGATGGCGCTGATCCCGAAGATCGCGGTGGCGACCAGCCATCGGCGGGCGCCGCGATCGGCGGTCAGCGGATCGCGCCCTCGGCGCAGGTAGGTGAAGGCCGCCATGATCGCGCACGCCGATGCGATCACCCCGGTGGCGAGGACGAGGACCAGCATCACCATGTTCACCAGCGCGCCCCATCGTCTCCGCACTGCCAGAACTCATTTCGACGTTGCGACCTCGATCGAAGTCGCAGCGTCGAAATGAGGTCTGTGAGTCGGAGGCTCACACCACCCGCTTCAGTTCCCCGGGCACCGCGTCGTTGTCCGCCGCCAGTGCGAGCACCTCGCCGAATCCGGCGACCAGGCAGTCGGCGAAGAGTTCCTGATCCGTCACCGCGGCACCGTCGGAGTTGATTCCGAGGCAGGCGGTTCCGTTGTGAGTGATCATGGTGGCCATCATGGCGCAGCCCGGGAGCGGGCCGAACGGGAACATGCGCTCGACCTTCGCCCCGGCGACGTAGGTGTCCCAGGGGATTCCGGGGACGTTGCTGGCCTGCAGGTCGTTCTGGCTCGTCGTGCCGCTGAAGCGCATGAGAACCGTGCCGGGTAGCCATGCCATCACCGATCCGAGGGTGTTGAAGATGTCGACCGCCGGTTCATGACGGGCCTGTCGTACCTGCTCGCGGATGGTGAGCACGCGCTCGAAGGGGTCCGCGATGCCGACCGGACCGGCCAGGCGGCCCACCGCGATCCGGTTTCCGCCCGCGGGATCTTCGGGACGCCGCACCGAGATGGGAATCGCCACCGGCATCGTGTCGACAGGTGAACCCATCTTCTCGTGGTAGAGCCGGAACCCGCCGATGAGCCCGGCGAGGTAGACGTCGTTGACCGACGAGCGGGCAGCGGTCGCGGCCGCCTTCAAGTCCGGAAACGGCACCTCGAAGGCGCTGAACCGCCACGACAGACTGCGGTGAGCCAACAGCGGTGATCCGGGCGGGCTCACCAGACCGGCGACCCTGGGGACCGAACGGCCATAGCGCAGAGCGGTACTCAGCGCCTGACGCGGGTTCGCCAGCGCGCGTACGCCGCGGAAGGTGGTGTCGATGCGATGCGGGACCCGTCGGACCTCCTCGGCGATCTGCCGTTGGAGCAGATCGAGCGGCGTGATGTTCACCGGGTCGGGACTCGGGGGCTGTGGCTTCTTCGGATTGTGTTCACGCGTCGGCGAATGCAGTTGTGCCAGGCCGATGATCGCGCCCAGACCGTCGGTGAGTGCATGGTGTGCCTTCAGGAAGTACGCGGCCCGGCCGTCGGGCAAACCCTCGATCAGCGTGCCCTCCCACGGCGGACGGGCGGCGTCGAGTGCGGTCATCGCGAGCTGTTCGCAGGTGGTCAGCAGTTCCCGCATGCTGCCGTCGCCGCCCAGCCGGATCCGGCGCAGGTGGTAGTGCAGGTCGAAGTCGGGATCGACCGCCCAACTGGGTGTTCCGGTGCCGAACGGGGAGTCGACGACCCGCTGACGGAAGCGCGGAGCCATCCGACTCGCCCACTCGTGGGCGGCGACCAGGCGATCCCAGTCCGGGTCGCAGTCGTAGATCTCCAGCATGCAGATCGTGCCGCGCATACGACGGTCGGTGTCACCGCGCCACATGATGGTGTCCACCGAACTCATGTGGGGGTCGCTTGCCCAGTCGAGGGGCCGGTCCATGCCCTCGGCCAGATCGGGGTCGTCGCTCATCGGTCTTCCTCCGGTTGTCTGCGCAGCGACTCCACCGCGTCGTCGACGAACGACTCCAGTGGCCAGTCGGCGAGTGCCGTGACATACATCTGCCGCACCTCCTCGGCGCGGGTGCCGATCTCGTCGGCGGTCCACTCGCTGGTGTCGACGGGTGGCAGGACCATCACCTCGACGGTCCCCGGTCTGATGAGTTGCGCACCGCGCCACATCAATTCACCAGTGTTGCGCAACACCACCGGGACGATCGGCACGCCGGCCTGCATGGCGATGTGGAACGGACCCTTCTTGAATCCCCCGATCCGCGGGGTCGGTGACCGGGTGCCCTCCGGCGCGACGATCAGCGACATGCCGTCATCACGCAGCGCCTTCACGGCCGGTGCCAGTTGTTCGATGGCCTTGCCCCGGTTGGTGCGATCGATGAAGACGAGTCCCGCCTGGCGCAGGATCTCGCCGAGGACCGGTACCCGCTGCACCTCCTTCTTGGCCACGCCGGTCGCATCCGACCGGACCAGGTTGATCATGACCGGGAGGTCCAGCTTCGACTGGTGATTGAACAGGAAGACGCACGGCCGGTCCGAGAACAGGTATTCGCCACCGTCGAGCACCTGGACATGAACGCCGGCCAACGACAATCCGACGTCGTTACCGGTGGGGAGCGCTTTGACGAGGGCGTGCGGATCGCGGCGTACCACACCCGCGGCCGCGCCCACGGCGGCCGCGCCGACGAACGACGCGTAGAACGCACCGGTCCGGGCCAGCATCCCCAAGCGGTTGTACGTGGGGTTCTTCAGATCGATGATCGGCCAACCGCGGGACTCCGCCTCCGCGCGCAGGATTCGGCGCGGCGATACGGCCGCCGGATTTCCCACGGACTCGAGGTAGGGGATGTCTTCGTTGCCGTCGCTGTAGGCAAAGGACGCGTCGAGATCGATGCCGTTCGCGCGCGCCAACTCTCGGACAGCCGCCGCCTTACCCGGTCCCCACAGCGGACGTCCCTTGACGTTTCCGGTGACCACGCCGTCGACGACCTCCACGTCGGTGGCGAGCGCGAAGTCCGCCCCGATCTCGCGGGCGATCGGTTCGATCTGGAATCGCGTGGCCGACGACGCGATCACGATGGTGTGCCCCATCTCCCGATGGGCACGCAGGATCTGCCACATCTGGGGACGTAGCTTGGCCGCGGTCTCGTACTTGAAGAGGTGCTCGCCGAAGGCGGTCAGCTCCGCATATGTCTTACCCGCGAACGTCGGTCTCGTGGCCGCGAGAACCTCGGCGTAGTCCTGCTCCGACACGACGCCGCGCAGACCGATCAACAGGAAGTCGGCGAGTTCCCCGAACCCGAACTCCATACTGCGCAGCCGCGCCCGCATTATCGCGGCGGCGGAGAAACCTTCGATCAGCGTGCCGTCGTAGTCGAAGAGCGCGGCCACCTTCGTGCCCGTCGGCGCGGAACGGATCGCCCGCATGCGATCGGTGAAGGCGCTCATTGCTCCTCCTCCTGCACGCCGACCGGCTGTAGGTCCTCGATCGCCGCGATACGTGCCAGTCGATCCCGCATCAGTTCGACCTCGTCGAGCCAGTCCTGGCGAGCGGCCCGCAGATCCACGACCTCCTCACCGTGGATCAGACCGCGGTTGTCGGCGAGGCGGTAGGCCCCGTCGTAGAGATCCTTGGACACCGAGTCCTTGCTACGAAGAACGGCTTGCAGTGCGAGTTGCCGTCCGAGACCCAGGCAGTCGGCGATCAGGGCATCCTTCTCCTCGGCGGTGTTGCCCAGCTCCACCAGCTTGGTCGCGACCACCAGCTGGGCGTCGAAGAACGGTTGCAGCGTGCGCCGCGCGAGAAGTGCTCCGGTGTGACCGTGCAGCACCTCGTAGGTCCATTCCTGGCTGGGGGTGACCGCACGCCAGCCGGGAGCCAGGAGATCGAGTTCGATGCCGAGGCGATGGAGGAACTCGGTCTTGGGCGGGAAGAAGAACTCGAACTTGAGGAGATCCCGGATGCGGAGGGCCTCGCGCTGGGCCGCGGTCAGAAGATTCTCATCCGGAGCCGGCGGGGACCCGACATGGTTGCTACGGATCGGCGTGCTCCCGGCCTTCACCTCGCCCTCGGCCAGCGCGAGCAACCCCATCTCGACGATCGCGCGGTCGACGAAATGGTGCAGCGCGCCGTTGCGGTAGTAGGCGGCGACGGCCCGATTCTCGGGAACCACCGACCAGACCTGTTCGGAACCACCGTCGTAACAGGTCACCACGCCGTTCCCGGCCAGCACTCGCAGAGTTCGGACGAGCCCGACGCCGCGGCACAGCGCGGGATCGGGGCCGGGTAGTCCGCGACGTTCGATGTAGTCGAGCAGGGGAGCGAGCACGGCTTCGATCTCGGGCAATGTGTACGCACGGTCCTGTGCGCCGAGCGCCGCGAAGCCGACCAGGGAGGTCGCCGTGATCGGCGTGGCCGCGTTGATCTCGTCCATGACGCGGAAGGCGACCTTCTCCAGACGTGCGGGCCCTTCACCCGCTTCGTCCAGCGCCTCCCGCAGCGAGATCGGTGTGCCGAAACGGACTCGCGCGTCGCCGAGGTAGCTGCGCTGCGCCTTGGCATAGCGCAGCAGCCAGCCGACGCCCTCGGGTTTCTTGACCCCGCCCGCGTCCTCGGCGGCGATCGCGCCGACCTCCTGCAGCTGGTCGTAGACAATCGACGTCGGCACGATCGACACATCGACGTCGTCGAGCTGGCCCACCGCGTCGACGACGTAGTTCAGGAGCCCGAGCATCGGCTTGCGCAGCTTTCCCGTTCGGCTGCGACCACCCTCGATGTACCACTCCAGGTTGAACCGCTTCTCGATGATGTAGGCCAGATAGGACCGCATCGCGAACTTGTAGACCGGGTCCGAACCGAACTTGCGGCGGATGAAGATCATCCCCGCGCGACGGGCGATCGGGCCCACCGGCCAGAACGACAAGTTGTTGCCCCCGAGTACGAGATTCGGTGGAAAGTCGTTGTTACGCAGAACCTTCGCCAGCACCAATGGGTCGACGTAGGAACGGTGAGAGGGCAGGAAGATCAGGCCGGTCGACTTGTTCAGCGTCCGTAGCGAGTTCAGGGTGTCGACGTCGACCGTGACATTCCACGCGAGTTCGTGGAGCCTGTTGAACGTCGCGGAGAAGATGTCGTCCATCAGCCTGCTCTGGGTGGCGACGAAACCCGAGAGCTTGTCGATTGCCTCGGAGACCACCGCATCGGTCGGTCGGCCCAGTTCGGCGGCGAGCTTGGCCGCCCCGCTCTGGAACCGCGCCGAGCTGCTGATCTGTTCGGCCACCAGCCGGGGGACCTTGTACCGGTCGCCGACGATCTGACGTTCCGCCCGTTCGGCCGACACCGACGCCTGGAGTCGGACGAACTGGTCGAAAGGCTCGCCCTCGGCCTGCTCGCGAGCCTGCCGTTCGCGAAGTTCGGCGATGGTGGCCGGTTCCCCCGCCACCACGCGCAGGGCGTCCGGGCGGCGCCTGCGGATGATGGGCTGCATGAGTCCGAGGGGGCGTCGGGGATTCGACAGCACCAGCACGTCGCCGAGCGTGACCCGCCGCTCACCCTGGCGGGCCGCGGGCAGCCAGACCGGCCGGACGGGTACGAGCAGCGTGCTGGGCGAGAGTGCATCGAAGTCGACGTCGGCACCTTGACGGATCTCGGCATCCGGGTAGGCCTTCGCCGCCCAATCGGTGACCGCTCGCATCTCGCACGACGTGCGGGCCTTCGTCAGGACCAGAACGGGATCGGACATCTGCATCACCCTCACGTCTCATCGTCGACACCGCGCCGGTTTGCTTCATGCCCCGGTGTCTCGCACGTCCCGTCGTCCCCATAGGGGGATAGCCGCCGGGCGAACCCGGCCGCATACCTCATTGTGACGTGGCTTACATCGGGCGGTGCGGGTTTCGGCGACCGCGGCAGGCGGCGGCAGCGGTGGCGACGGGGTCGCGCCGCCCGTCGCCGGCACGGTTAGGCTGTTCACGTTGCCTGGGGGAGGGAAACATGGGGATTCGGTTTCGCGCGTTGTTGGCGTTGGGGGCGTCGACAGCGCTGGTCGCAGCGCCCGCTGCCGTGGCGGATGCCGCGGTGCTCACCGTGAGGTCGGGGATGGCGGTCAGCATCGACGACTCCCTGGTCACAGCGAACAGCTGCACTCTCGGCGCGGTGATCTCTCGCACGAAGGCGCTGACCGCGGGCCACTGTGGGGATGTCGGTAGGCCGGTGTACGACCAAAAGGGCCACCGGATCGGGACGATCACCGCCAATCGCATCGCGCGACAACTCGACATCGCGGTGATCCGCCTGGCGCCGCGTGTGTCCGCCCGGATCGACACGGTGGACTGGGATGCGAAGTTCCACCGTGGCCAACTGGTCTGGAAGTCGGGGATCACCACGGGCTACGGCACGGGCAAGGTCACCGACCCGGCCGAGGTGCTGCGCACTTCGCACGGCGTCTCACTCACGCCGCCGTTCCTGACGAGCCACGATTCGTATTCGATTCAGACGAGTCTTCGGTCGGAGTCGGGAGACAGCGGTGCGGGTGTTCGGAACAGCCGTGGGCAGGTTGTCGGAATACTGTCGTCCGCAACCATCGAGGGAACCGTCGTGGTCCCCGTGTCACGGTTGCCGCGAGCGCTCCGCTGACGAGACCATCTGTCCAACCGGAGATGGACTCCTGGAACCCGAAACGACGAAGCGCCCGTTCGAAAGATCGGATTTTGGCCTGCGTCGACTCCGAACCGGCGTAGAATTCCCCCATCCGCATCGAGATCCACTCCGACAGTTGATGTTTCAGATCCCTTCAGGGTCGATCGGGTTCTCGTCGAGGAGGTGTGATCGGAAATGCCGGCGAGAACAGGCAGGCGCCTGGCCATCGGGCCGTCACGACGGCCCTGTTCGCGGCAGCGTCTCTGTTCGCCGGATCCGGTGCGCAGGCGAGCCCGCGGTCTGGCGGAGAGTGCGCGCCGCTCGGGAAGAACATCGGCTACACGGCCAGCTTCGCCGACGACACTGTGGTCAAGCTCGATCTCGACACGAATACGGTGATCGAGACGATCGAGGGATTCAGCCGTCCCTGGGGGCTCGAGCTGACCCGAGACGGGTCGCTGCTGTACGTGAATTCGGTGGCGCAGGCGAGCAAGCCCTCGCAGTACGAAGTCGATGTCGTGGACACGTGCACCGACAAGATCATCAAGCGGATCCCGACGATAGGCCCCGGATACATCCAGGTCTCGCCGGACCGTTCACGGCTCTTCGTGCCGAATCTGCTCTGGACCGGCCTTCAGGTGGTCGACACCGACACCGCGGAGGTCATCCGGCGATATACGACACTGCCGTTCACCCAGGCCGGCGTCAGCAACGATCAGAAGACGATGTGGCTGCAGTCGTTGCCGAACTTCATCTACACCATCGACATGCGTACCGGCCGCCGCAACGGCCCGGCCTTCGATCGTGAGGGGATTCTGCCGCTGCAGATGACGATGGCGCCCGATGGATCGGTCCTCGCCGTCGCCGACTTCGGCGACCGGGTGTCGATCATCGACACGAAGCCGGGCAGCCCCACCTATCGGACGGTCACGCAGGTGTATCGGACGGGTCGGCAGTCGCAGCCGGGCATCTCGGCATTCAGCCCCGACGGACGTTATCTGTGGGTGGGCGGCTACAGCGGCCAGGTGTCGGTGCTCGACCTGAAGAACCGCACGATGACCTGCTGGAACCTGCAATCGAACGCCTTCGGCACCACCGTGTCCGAAGACGGGAGGCGCGTCTACCTCACCGCCACACCCAACGGCACGGTGCGCAACGGCACCGGATTCGGCGTCCTCACGGCGGCGTATTTCGGTCTCGCACGAAACCTCGGTGGCGTGATCCACATCTATGACGCGCAGAATGTCTACGACCGCCCGTTCGCCAAGACACCCACCTGCTCGGCTGCGGTCCGCAGTGACGGCCCCGAGCTGGGTGGTATCCGGGTGGGCAACATGCCGATCGCGGTGGCCACGCTGGACAGTGCCGCTCATCTGGGCGGGTGATGGCGACCGCCGACCGAGACGGGGCCACGTGACGCGTCGCGGACCGGCGAACACCGTCAACGGCCCGAACACGACGAAGCGCCCCATCCGACCGGAGTCCGATGAGGCGCTTCGTGAAGTCAGGTGTGCTTAGAGCGCGCTGACGTTGGTTGCCTGGGGGCCCTTGGCTCCCTGCTCGACGTCGAATTCGACGCGCTGGTTCTCTTCGAGGTTGCGGAAGCCGCTACCTGTGATCGAGGAGTAGTGGACGAAGACATCTGCGCCCTGATCGTCGGGTGCGATGAAGCCGAAGCCCTTTTCGCCGTTGAACCACTTGACGGTTCCCTGTGCCATACTGCTGTACTTCTTTCTTCAGTTCAGCAGCCACCAAAACTGATGACCGCTCGACAAGTGTGGCACAGAAAATGTGTCCTGGGAAACGGTGGGTGCGAATTTCCACAAAACAGGTGCACAATGGCGGTTTTGCGGGTCGTGTCAGTCCGTCCGCTTCTGCAAACGGATGACGACCGCCTTGGAGACGGGGGTGTTCGAGTCGACGGCGACGTGGTCGAGAGGCACGAGCGGATTCGTCTCCGGGTAGTGGGCGGCCACATTGCCGACCGGCGTGGGGTAGGGCACGAGCAGGGAGTTGTCGGCCCGGCGTTCCTCTACGGACCCGTCGGGTCGCGTCCACTCGGAGATCAGGTCGACGCGCTCGCCCTCGGTGAATCCGAGTGTGGAGATGTCGTCGGCGTTGATGAAGAGCACGCGCCGTCCACCGTCCACGCCCCGATACCTGTCGGACAGCCCGTAGATCGTGGTGTTGTACTGGTCGTGGCTGCGCATGGTCTGAAGGACGAGTCGTCCTTCGGGGACCGGTACCCACTGCAGCTCGTTCACCACGAACTGCGCTTTGCCGCTTGCGGTTTCGAACCGGCGCTCATCACAGGGCGGGTGCGGGAGGACGAACCCGTCGGGTTGCCGTACCCGAGTGTTGAAGTCCTCGAAGCCCGGGATCACCCGGGCGATCGAATCGCGGATCGTGTCGTAGTCATCGCGGAAGGTGTCCCACGGCACGCTGTGGTCGTCGCCGAAGAGTGCACGGGCCAGGTCGCACACGATCGAGACCTCGCTGCGCAGGTGTTCACTCGCGGGTTTCAGGCCACCCCGCGACAGATGGACCACCGACATCGAATCCTCGACGGTGACCAGCTGGCGCTGCCCGTTCTGCACGTCTCGGTCCGTGCGGCCCAGCGACGGCAGGATGAGCGCGGTGCGCCCGGTGACGAGATGAGATCGGTTGAGCTTCGTCGAGATCTGGACGGTCAACGCGCAGTTACGGAGTGCGGCCTCGGTGACCGCGGTGTCCGGGGTGGCTGCGACGAAGTTGCCGCCCATGGCGATGAACACCCCGGCGCGCCCGTCTCGCATGGCCCGGATCGAGTCGACGGCGTCGAGTCCGTGATGGCGGGGTGAGCGGATGCCGAACTCGGTGTCGAGCGCATCGAGGAAGGCGTCCGGCATCTTCTCCCAGATACCCATCGTCCGGTCGCCCTGCACGTTGGAGTGCCCGCGCACGGGACACACGCCGGCTCCCGGTCTGCCGATCATGCCGCGCATCAACAGGAGTGCGACCGCGTCGGAAATCGTTGCCACGCCATGGGTCTGCTGCGTGAGTCCCATCGCCCAGCAGATGATCGTGCGTTCGGATGCGATGAGCGCCTCGGCGGTGCGGGTCAACTGATCCATGGACAGGCCGGTTGCTTCGAGGACGGAGTCGAGGTCGACCGTGCGGATGTGGTCGGCGTACTAGGCCCAGCCGTGGCAGGAGTTCGCCAGGAACTCCTGGTCCAGAACGGTTCCCGGAGCGCGGTCGTCGGCCTCCACGACGAGTCTGGCGAGTCCCTGGAACAACGCCTGGTCGCCACCGATGCGGATCTGGAGGAAGTCGTCGGCGATGGCGACGCCCTTGCCGAGGACTCCGTGGACCTGCTGTGGGTCCTTGAACCGCATCAGACCCGCCTCGGGGAGGGGGTTGATGGCGATCACGCGGGCGCCGTTGGCCTTCGCCTTCTCGAGGGTGGACAGCATGCGGGGATGGTTGGTGCCCGGGTTCTGTCCGGCGATGAGGATCAGGTCGGCGGCTTCGAGGTCGGGCACGGTGACCGACCCCTTGCCGATGCCGATGGTCTGGCCCAGTGCGGCGCCGGAGGATTCATGGCACATGTTCGAGCAGTCCGGCATGTTGTTGGTGCCGAAGGCGCGGATCATCAGCTGGTAGACGAACGCGGCCTCGTTGCTGGTCCGGCCCGAGGTGTAGAAGACGGCTTCGTCCGGGGAGGACAGCGCGCGCATCTCCGCGGCGATCAGGTCGAACGCGGCCTTCCACTCGATCGGCTCGTAATGATCGCTGCCCGGCATCAGGGCCATCGGATGGGTCAGACGACCCTGCTGTCCCAGCCAGTAGTCGCTCTTGCCGAGCAGTTCCGAGACGGGGTGTGCGGCGAAGAACGCGGGGTCGACGACTCGTCGGGTGGCCTCTTCCGCGACCGCCTTGGCGCCGTTCTCGCAGAACTCGGCGTGCTTGCGATGACCGGGTGTCTCCGGCCAGGCGCATCCGGGGCAGTCGAATCCCTTGCGCTGGTTCAGCTGCGCGAAGGCCTTCGCGGTCCGGACGACACCCATCTGTTCGACGCCGCGCCGCAACGACACCATGACTCCGGGGACACCGGCGGCATAGGCCTTCTCCGGTGAGACCACGACCCCGTTCTCGTCGAAGTCCTCAGCACCGCGTCGCATCGATTCTCGTTCCTCTCGAGGTGTCGGTGGACCAGAGCCGTCGGGTCATGTGGTGGGCCGCAGTCGGTTCGGGTCGAGTGGCAGGCCGTGCCACACGGCGAAGGATACCGCCGCCGCCGGACGAGACGGTGCATTGGGCCGCGTCGACGACCCACCGAGTGATGACTGCCGGCCTCATCACGACGACCACGAAACGGACCGCGCCGCGCCTCGCGCCGAGGTGCACAGCAGGCAACCCGACTCGACCTCGACCACACCCGGCCGTTCGGCCATGGCAACCCCGACGCGGCGGCCGCACCCTCGTTCTGACCCCGATCGAACAGAAACCGCCACGCACCTGGGTCGTCGATCCGTCATCGCAGACCGAGCAGCTCAAGGCTTGCTCAGCAGGTCAGAGGATGTGCAGGAATATCCCCGGTCCAGGCGTGCCTTGAACTGAACACGGTCGCGCGTCCCTCGGGCTCGGTTGCGCCATCATCGGCGACCCGGTGCCGAGGCACGCCCCAACGAAAGGACAGATCGCGCATGACAGTCCCGAACATCACACTCAACAACGGCATCACCATCCCGCAGTTGGGCTTCGGCGTCTTCCAGGTTCCGCCGGAGGACACGCGGGCAGCAACGCTGACGGCCTTCGAGGTCGGCTACCGCCACATCGACACCGCCGAGATGTACGGCAACGAGAAGGGCGTCGGTGAAGCACTGCGCGATTCCGGACTCGCCCGTGACGAAGTCTTCATCACCAGCAAGCTCAACAACGGATTCCACGACTTCGACGACGCGCTCAAGGCGCTCGACAAGACGAACGCCGATCTCGGGATCGACCAGGTGGATCTGTTCCTGATCCACTGGCCGCTGCCGGAGGTGGGCGACTACGTCCAGACGTGGAAGGCCCTGGAGAAGGCCTACGCCGACGGCAAGGCCCGTGCCATCGGCGTCTCGAACTTCCAGCAGGCGCACCTGCAGCGTCTGTTCGACGAGGCCGACGTGGTCCCTGCGGTGAACCAGATCGAGGTGCATCCGTATCTGTCGCAGAACCCGTTGCGGGTCTTCAACTTCGAGCACGGCATCGCAACCGAGGCGTGGTCGCCGATCGCGCAGGGCAAGGTCGTCGACGACCCGGTCATCGCGAAGATCGCGGAGGCCAAGGGACGTTCGGCCGCCCAGGTCACGTTGCGGTGGCACATCCAGCGCGGCGACATCGTCTTCCCCAAGTCGGTGACGCGCTCCCGCGTCGAGGAGAACTTCGCACTCTTCGACTTCGAGCTGTCCGACGACGAGGTCTCGGCCATCGACGCCCTCAACGCCGATGCCCGTATCGGTCCCGATCCGGATACGTTCAACTACGTGCCGGAGTGACCGGCCGATCAGGGAACCCGGAGCGATGCCCGCAGCTGGCCGAAGCGGAACAGCGCGGGTTCCCCGACCGCCGACTGGTATCGGTCGACCACGGCGGCGACGAACGCATCGATCTCCGTGTCGGGTAATCGGCTGGTCCAGTCGGAGGCGCCCACCGCGAACCAGTCACGAAAATCGTCGACCGAATCGAATTGCCAGGACAGGTCTTTCACCGGCAGGTCGTCGACGGTGAAGCCGGCCGCCTCGGCGAGGTGGCCGAAATGGGCCGGTTCGACGTGAACGTACGGTGCGCGGAATCCGTCGAATGCGGGGGCCCAACGCGAATCGGTCGCGACCTGCATCGCCACGTCCTCGATGCTCGGGGGCGCTCGGTCGCGCAGACCATCTGCAGCACCGCGCGTCCGCCGCCGACGAGACTCCTCCCGATCTGTCGCAGCGCCTCCCCCTGATCGTGGACCCAGTGGAGGGCGTTGAAGGAGACCACGATGTCGAAGTCGTGGTCGAACGGCAGCGCCAGCACGTCGTCGACGTGGAACTGGACGCGCAGCATGTCGAACGGCACCCGGGCCAGGGCACGCTCGATCATCCGGTGCGAGGCGTCGACCCCGACCACCGAGCCGTCGGGCAATCGTTCGGCCAGCAGCATCGTGATGAAGCCGTCCCCACATCCGACGTCGAGGAGTCGCTCGCTCGTCACCTGCAAGCGCGAGGCCGGTGATCGCCTCCTCGGCCACCATCCGCTGCAGGCCGCTCACCTCCGCGTACCGTTCACCGTCCCAGTCGACCATCGCATCTCCCGTCGTCGAGCATCGGCGTCAATGGTCCACCGCCGACCGCGCCGAGACATGGCATTCGCCACATCCGTGTGCTCCTGCGTGCAGGTTTCCATCCCGCGCGACCGCTTCCCAGCCGCTGATCGGATCCGATCAGCGCGAAGGAGACACGCCGGCGGGAAGAACGCCGGCGACCGTGTCCGCGATCTCGCGATAACGGTCGTACACCTCAGGAGTGGCTGGAGCGGTGAGGGTTTCGCGCGGCATGTCCCGTTCGGGCAGCTCGCCGGTCAGGGCCCAGGCCGCCTGACGCGCAGCGCCGAGCGCCACGTGCTCACCCTCAGTGGGGACCTCGACCTCGCCGCCGAAGAGCGCCGGCGCGATGGTCCGTACCGCAGCCGATTTCGCGCCACCACCGGTGAGCAGGACGCGGTCGACGTGGACTCCTTGCTCCTCGATCTTCTCCCGGCAATACACCAGGGACGAGATCAGCCCCTCGGTCGCGGCGCGGGCGATCGACGCGGAGGTGAAGTTGCCGGCCGTGATGCCCGTCAGGGTCCCGCTGGCTTCCGGGAGGTTGGGGGAGCGCTCGCCCGCGAACCATGGCACCATCGTCAGCCCTCCGGCGCCCGGTTCTGCCGAGATCGCCAGTCGCGCGAACTCGTCGAAGTCCACGCCGAGCATCTTCGCGGTCGACGCCAGCACCGGCGCCCCGTTGAGCGTGCAGACCGGCGGCAGGTGCCGGCCGGTCGCGTCGGCGAAACCGGCGACCAGACCGGCAGGGTCGCTGGGCGCGGTGTCCGAGACGGCGCAGACGACGCCCGACGTCCCCAGAGACACCACCGCATCTCCCCCTCGGGCATGGAGTCCGAGGGCTGCGGCGGCGTTGTCACCGGCGCCCGCGCCGACGACCACGCCGGAGGGAGTGGTTCCCGCCCGGTCGCCCGGTCCGACGACGCCCGGCAGAGCCGGACGACGGCCATGGAAAGCCAACTCCAGCAGATCTTTGCGATACTCGCCGGATGCCGCGTCGAAGTATCCGGTTCCCGACGCGTCGCTGCGATCGGTGGTCAGCCGGGCGATGTCGGTACAGCCACGAAGACGCCACGTGAGCCAATCGTGCGGAAGGCACACGGCGGCCGTGGCATCGGCGTTCTCGGGCTCGTTGTCGGCGAGCCAGCGGAGTTTGGCCGCGGTGATCGCGGCGACGGGGACGACGCCCACCGCCTCCGCCCACGCTGCCGGGCCGTCGAGGTCGTCAACGAGGTCGGTGGCGCTGGACGACGATCGAATATCATTCCACAGCAGGGCATCCCGTACCACCTGTCCGGAGCTGTCCAGGCACACCATCCCGTGCTGCTGTCCCGCAACCGCCACCGCGGACACGTCGTCGAATCCGCCGGCCGCGGAAACGGCCGCGCACAGTGCCTCCCACCAATGATCGGGGTGCACCTCGGTTCCGGGCGGGTGCGGTGCACTCGCCGTGCGGATGACCGCACCGGTTTCGGCGTCGCAGATGACGACCTTGCACGACTGGGTGGACGAATCGATCCCGGCGACCAGGGTCATGAGAGCAGTTCGGTGAGTGTGGCGCGGGCACCCTTGGTGCGCAGGGATTCCAGCGCGGACAGATAGGGCGTCGTGAACAGTTCCTCGTCGGCGAGGGTGCCGAAGAGGTCACGGTCGGCGACGAACGCCAACGGGTCGGTGCGCGATCGCTTGGCCCGCGGAACGAGCTCCGCAGCAAGGGGATCGACGACGTCGATCGGTGCACCCTGTTCGTCGACGCCCTCGGCGTACCGGGTCCAGCTCGCGACGACCGCCGCTGCCAGTTCGCTGCGCTGGCCGGCCGCCAGGCGCTCCCGGATCACCGGCAGCAACCACTTCGGGATCCGATCCGATGAGTCTTGGCACAGCCGGGCGATCGTGTCGGCGATCGCCGGGTTGGCGAAGCGCTCGAGCAGGGTGTCGATGTAGGCCTCGACGTCGACGCCGGGCAGTTCCTGCAGGGTCGTCTTGCCCTCTTCGGTCATATAGCGGCGCAGCAGGTTACGGATGTCGTCGTCCGACGCGGCGTCGTGGACGTAGCGGTAGCCGAGTAGATGACCGAAGTAGCAGAGCGCCTGGTGTCCGGCGTTGAGCAACCGCAGTTTCATCAGCTCGTAGGGAGTGACGTCGTCGACGACCTGCACCCCCACCGTCTCGAGGGCGGGGCGTCCCATCGAGAAGTCGTCTTCAAGGACCCATTGGGTGAAGGGTTCGGCGACCACCGGCCACGCGTCGACGATCCCGGTACGTGTGGCGACCTCGGCGGCGAGACCGGAAGGTGTTGCGGGAGTGATGCGGTCGACCATCGAGTTGGGGAAGCAGGTGTTGAGCTCGATCCAACCGGCGAGATCCTGATCGCGGAGCCGTGCATACGCGAGGAACGTCGACCGTGCCATGTGCCCGTTGCCCTGGATGTTGTCGCAGGACATCACGGTGAACGAGGGGACACCACGTTCGCGACGCCGGGCGAGTGCCTCGGTGACGAGACCGAACACCGTGCGCGGAGGTGCTGAACCTTCGAGGTCAGCGACGATGTCAGGGTTCGTGGCGTCGAACTCGCCGGTCGAGGGGGAGAAGTTGTACCCACCCTCGGTGACGGTCAGTGACACGATCCGGGTCGACGGATCGCTGAGGCGTTCCAGAACCTTCTCGGGATCGTCGGGGGCGTAAAGGTATTCGACGATCGAGCCGATCACCGACGTCTGGATGTCACCGTGTGGATGTTTCAGTGTGAGCGTGAACAGGCCGTCCTGCGGGACGAGTGCATCGCGCATGGCGGCATCCGCCGGACGGACCCCGACACCACAGATTCCCCACACCGCGGCAGCGGGATCAGATGCCAGCAGTCGGTCGAGGTACATGGCCTGGTGGGCACGGTGGAAAGCGCCGACACCGAAGTGCACGATGCCCGGGGTGACAGCCGGGCGGTCGTACGCAGGGACCTCGGCGTTCTGGATCCGGGTCAGCGTGTCGGCCTTCAGCGGGATGCTCATCGGCGAGCCTCTCCTGTCTGTACAGATCCGGGGTGGGCGGATCCGGGATGATCGATGTTCTGCCACTGCGAGATACCGGGATAGACGACGGCCTTGATGTTCCCGGGCCGGAGGTCGGCGTTGAGTGCGTCGGTCAGTTCGTCGAGGCCGAACCGTGCGGTGACCATGGCGTCGAGGTCCACCGCGCCGGTGCGGACGAGTGCCAGGGCGGTCGGCCAGGTGTTGGAGTACCGGAAGACGCCGGTCACGACGAGCTCGCGGTTCTGGATGAGCGTCACGGGTAGTTCCATCGTGTCGGAGCCCATCCCGACGAGGACGACGTGTCCGGCGGGGCGTACCCGGGCCATGCCGTCACGAACGGCTGCCCCGACACCGCTCGCGTCGACGAAGGCGTCGACCGGGTCGATGTCCTCACCGGGTGCGATCGCGTCGGTCGCACCGAACTCCGTCGCCCGCGCACGGCGCTGCTCGTCGGGTTCGCTCACCACGATGCGTGCCAGGCCCGATGCCCGCGCGACCTGGGCGATCAGCAACCCGATGGGCCCGGCGCCGGCGATGAGGACGGAGTCACCGGCCGCGACGTCCGCCTTGCGCAGTGCGGCGATTCCCACGGAGAGCGGCTCGAACAGTGCCGCGGCCTCGTCGGAGACCTCCGGCGGAACCGGGTGTGCGAAGTCGGCTCCGATGGTGACGTATTCGGCGAAGGCGCCGTCGATCGGCGGCGTTGCGTAGAACTCCATATGCGGGCACAGGTGATAGTCCCCGCGCTTTGTCTCGGCGGTCCTCGGGTCGGGTCGTTGCGGCTCGATCGACACGCGTTCGCCGATCCGGCCAGGGCTGACACCGTCGCCCACCGCCACGATCACGCCGGATGCCTCATGGCCGAGAACGAGCGGGTCGCGCACGACGTGGTCCCCGATGCGTCCATGTCTCAGGTAGTGGGTGTCGGAGCCGCAGACGCCGACCGCCCGCACTGCCACGAGCACGTCCCCGGGCGCCGGATGCGGCGACCGGCGGGTCTCGGTGCCGACCGACAGATCCGGGTGGAGAACGCCGGCCCGCATCACCTCGTTGGTGCCCGGGACGTTCGTATCGGTTGTTGCGTGGGTCACACATCGGATGCTAGCTTATTGAGCACATTCACCGCCAGTGAGCATCTGCTCACAGAGAACGGGGGTAGGCCACCGATGGCACCTCGCAAGCAGGCGGCCGACACCGCCGACGACCAGCAGGGTTCGTCGGGGCGTTCTGTCGGCCCACGCGGCAACGACACCGGCCAGGACCTGCGGCTTCTGGTCCGCGCCGCCACGATGTACCACCTCGAAGGCCTCACCCAGGCCGAGATCGCCGCCCGGCTGGGTGTCTCCCGACCCACCGCCGGCCGCCTCGTCGCCCGGGCGCGGGCGCAAGGGTTGGTCCACGTCTCCGTGTCGGCACCGGCACATCTGTCGTCGTCGATCCACACCGAGCTCGAGCGTGCGGTCGAGGAAACGTTCGGTCTCGACGAGGTTCTGGTCATCGACGAGGTCGCCGACGGATCTACCACCGGAAACGCCGCACTGGGCCGGGCCGGCGCCTCGGTGCTGACCCGACGCATCCAGGCCACCGACACCTTCGGCTTCACCTGGGGACCCGAGCAGGTCGCGGTTGCCGACGCCATGGGCGCGTCGGCATCATGCCAGCGAGTCGTACAGATGGACGGTTCGATGACCTCGGTGGAGTACCACACGGGTGTCGACCACGCGCTGTCGCGATTCTCCGAACGCCTCCACGCCCGGCCCCTGCGGCTGGTCGCGCCGCTCTACGTCGATCCAGAGACCGTCACCGCGGTGAACCGTGATTCGATTCTGTCGCAGTCGCTCTCGGCCGCACGGGGTGCGCAGGTCATGCTTTTCGGGGTCGGGTCCGTGTCGACCTCGACGACCCTCTTCGAAGGGTCCTTCATCGACGCGATCGTGCTCGACGAACTCGTCGAGTTGGGCGCGGTCGGCGAGATCGGCGGCCGCTTCTATGACGCGAACGGAGATGCGGTGGCATCCAGCCTCGTCGACCGGACTGTCTCGGTCCCCCTCGACGCGGTCCGGGCGTGCCCTACCTCGATCCTCGTCTCCGGCGGCGAGCACCGGCAGGAATCCATCCTCGGCGCTCTCCGCGGTGGTTACACCACCATCCTGGTCACCGACGTCGCGACGGCGGAATGGCTTGTCTCGAAAGAGAAAGGTGAACAATGAAGTTCTCCCGACCCCGAATGCTCGGCGCTCTCCTGGCGACCGCGGCCCTGGTGATGACCGGCTGCTCCGGCGCCGGCTCACTCACCGGCGGAGGCGGGCGCGAGATCACCGTTGCGATGGTCTCCAACTCCCAGATGCAGGACGCGGTCGCGCTGTCCGACCAGTTCGAAGAGCAGAACCCCGGTGTCACGGTGAAGTTCGTGACGCTCTCGGAGAACGAGGCCCGCGCGAAGATCACCGCGTCGGTCGCCACCGGCGGCGGCGAGTTCGACGTCGTGATGATCAGCAATTACGAGACCCCGATGTGGGGTGAGTACGGGTGGCTGGTCAACCTCAGTCCCTATATGGACGCCGATCCCGAGTACGACGCCGACGACTTCATCCCGACGCTGAAAACCGCACTGTCACATGACGGATCGATGTACTCGGCACCGTTCTACGGCGAATCGTCCTTCCTGATGTACAACAAGAAGCTCTTCGCCGAGGCCGGCGTCTCACTCCCGGCGAATCCCACCTGGCCCGAGGTGGCGGAGGCCGCGAAGAAGCTCGACAACGACCGCACCGCGGGCATCTGCCTGCGCGGCAAGCCCGGCTGGGGTGAGGTGCTCGCACCGCTCAACACCGTCATCAACGCCTTCGGTGGCCGCTGGTACGACGAGGAGTGGAACGCCCAGCTCGACAGCCCGGAAGTCGAAGCGGCGGTGCAGTTCTATGTCGACACCGTCCGCAACCACGGAGAAGCCGGCGCGTCGTCGTCGGGCTTCCAGGAATGCGGAAACCTGCTCTCTCAGGGGCAGGTGGCGATGTGGTACGACGCCACGTCGGCGGTGTCGGTACTCGAGAGCCCGGAGACCTCGTCGATCGCCGGCGACGTCGGCTACCTCCCGGCGCCGAGTATGGCGAAGCAGGACAACGGCTGGCTCTACACCTGGTCGCTCGGCATCCCGTCGAGCAGCAAGCATCCCGACGAGGCGTGGTCGTTCATCCGCTGGATGACCAGCAAGAGCTACATCGAGTACGTGTCGGACAAGCTCGGTCCGAGCCACGTCCCGCCGGGTAGTCGACTATCGACCTATGAACTACCCGCGTACAAGGAGCTCGCGAAACCGTTCGCCGAGCAGACCCTGACCGCGATGCAGGCGGCGAATCAGCTGAAGCCGACGCTGGAGCCGGTGCCCTACACCGGAGTGCAGTTCCTCGCGATTCCCGAGTTCCAGGACCTCGGTACCCGTGTCAGCCAACAGATCTCGGCGGCGATCGCCGGACAGATCAGCGTCCGGGACGCGTTGGCGCAGTCCCAGGAGTACGCCGCGGTCGTCGGCAAGTCCTACCAGAGGGAGCAGTGATCATGGCCACCGCAGTCTCCACGCGCTCGCCCGAGGAATCCTCGCCCGAGCGGACACCCCTGACGTCGTCACGCGACCGGATCTCGCGGGCGGAGGGTTGGCGCCGACGCGGCCCGCTGCTGCCGGCTTTGATCTTCATGATCGTGGTCACGCAGATCCCGTTCGTGTTCACCCTGTACTACTCCACCCAGTCGTGGAACCTCGTCCGGCCGGACTCCCGGGCATTCGTCGGCCTCGACAACTACGTCGCGGTCTTCGGCGACAGCCAGTTCTGGCGGGTCACCGTCAACACGATCCTGCTGATCGTCGGCACCGTGCTCATCTCGGTGATCCTCGGGTTGATCTTCGCGCTGCTCCTCGACCGGAAGTTCCTGGGGCGCGGCGTCGTTCGGACGTTGCTGATCACTCCGTTCCTGGTGACCCCGGTGGCGGCGGCACTGCTGTGGAAGACCAGCCTGGTGTCGCCGACCAACGGACTGGTCAACTGGGTGCTGAGCCCGTTCGGCATCAAGACCGACTGGCTCTCCGAGTTCCCGCTTATGAGCGTCATGGCCGAACTGGTCTGGCAGTGGACGCCGTTCATGATGCTGCTCATCCTCGCCGGACTGCAGTCGATGCCCCGCGACATCCAGGAGGCCGCCCGCGTCGACGGCGCAACGAGCTTCCGACTGTTCCGCGAGCTGACGCTGCCGCACCTGCGACGGTTCATCGAGCTGGGTGCCGTGCTCGGCGCGATCTACCTGGTCAACACCTTCGACGCGGTGTACATGATGACCTCGGGTGGTCCGGGTGTCTCGAGCTCCAACCTCTCGTATTACATCTACCAGCGCGCCTTCCTCGGCTTCGACATCGGTCAGGCGGCGGCGATGGGTGTCGTGACGGTGATCGGCACGATCGTGGTCGCCTCACTCGCACTGCGTCTGATCTTCAAGTCATTCACCGGAACAGAGGAGCCGGCCTGATGAGCACCGACATCCGTCCCGACCGCACCGCGGCGGGACACGCAGAGAAACAGCCCGGCAACGAGATCCGGCGCCGCCGCAATCCGCGACAGGGTCTGCTGACCGCGGTCACCTGGATCATCGCCATCGGATTCTTCTTCCCGGTCCTGTGGATGGTGATGACCGCCTTCAAACAGGAGAGCGACGCCGCGACCAACCCGCCGACGTTCTTCTTCGAGCCCACCCTGCAACAGTTCCGCGACGTCTTCGACGCGGGAATCGCGACACCACTGCTCAATTCGCTGTTCGCGACGATCGTGTCGACGATCCTGGTCCTGCTGCTCGGCGTACCCGCCGCCTTCGCCCTGTCGTTGCGGCCGGTGCGGAAGACCAAGGACGCCTTGTTCTTCTTCATCAGCACCAAGATGCTGCCGATCGTCGCGGCGATCATCCCGCTGTACGTGATCGTCGGCGAGATCGGCATGCTCGACAACATCTGGACGCTGGTGATCCTCTACACCGCAATGAATCTGCCGATCGCGGTGTGGATGATGCGGTCGTTCTTCCTGGAGGTCCCCGGCGAACTGCTCGAGGCAGCCAGCATCGACGGCGCAAGCCTGTGGACGTCGGTGCGTGAGGTCATCCTCCCGCTGATCTCCCCTGGGATCGCCGCCACAGCACTGATCTGCGTGATCTTCTCGTGGAACGAATTCTTCTTCGCCGTCAACATGACCGCGGTCAACGCGCAGACGATGCCGGTGTTCCTGACCGGCTTCATGTCCGGACAGGGCCTCTACTGGGCGCAGCTGTCCGCGGCGTCCGTCCTGGCCGCACTGCCGGTCGTCATCTGCGGCTGGATCGCCCAGAACAAACTCGTCCGCGGGCTCTCGTTCGGCGCGATCAAGTGATGCAGCAGTCGCGTAGGGCGTCACCTGTCCCGGCTCGGCGCGATCAAGTGACCACCGCCCACGCCCACCGACTCGAAAACCTCTGAGAGAACCGGAGAACATCATGGCTTCCATCACCTACGACAAGGCCTGCTGCGTCTACCCGGGCGCGGACAAGCTGGCCGTCGACTCGCTCGACCTCGACATCGACGACGAGTTCGTCGTCCTCGTCGGACCGTCGGGTTCCGGCAAGTCCACCGCGCTGCGGATGCTCGCCGGTCTGGAGGAGATCGACTCCGGGCAGATCCGGATCGGTGGCGACAACATGGTCGGCGTCGCACCCAAGGACCGCGACATCGCCATGGTCTTCCAGAACTATGCGCTCTACCCGAACAAGACCGTCGGCGAGAACATGGGTTTCGCGCTCAAGATGCGCGGCGTGCCCACCGAGGAACGCAAGCGCAAGGTCGCCGAGGCCGCCAAGCTGCTCGACCTCACCGACTTCCTCGACCGCAAGCCGGCCAAGCTGTCGGGCGGTCAGCGGCAGCGCGTGGCCATGGGGCGAGCCATCGTCCGTGAGCCGCAGGTGTTCTGCATGGACGAGCCACTGTCCAATCTCGACGCCAAGCTGCGCGTCCAGACCCGCACCCAGATCGCGGCGCTGCAGCGTCGTCTCGGCACGACGACGGTCTACGTCACCCACGACCAGGTCGAGGCCATGACCATGGGTGACCGGGTCGCGGTCCTCAAGAACGGTCAGCTGCAGCAGTTCTCGACCCCGACCGACCTCTACGACAAGCCTGTCAACGCCTTCGTCGCCGGGTTCATCGGCTCGCCCGGAATGAACCTCTTCACCGCACCGGTCGTCGACGGTGCCATCACCGTCTCCGGTGGCACGGTGGACATCGACGCGGAATCCGAGGCGGCACTGCGTCGGTCCGGTCTGGAATCGGTGATCGTCGGCATCCGCCCCGAACACCTCGCGCTCGCCGACGGCACCGGGATCGACGCCGAGGTGGCGCTGCTCGAGGAACTCGGCAGCGAGACCTACATCTACGCCAACCTCGCCGACCAGTCCGTGCGGAATCTGGACGGCGAGCCGATGGTCATGGTCGCGCGGTCCGCCGAGCGCTCACCGGCCAAGCGTGGCGCGGGCATCCGACTGCGTCAGGCCGACAAGGCTGTTCACCTGTTCGACCCGTCGACCGGGGATCGCCTGGTCTGAGTCAGGCCAGTAGCCGCCATAACCCGATCAGACCGACGACGACGATCACCCCGCGAAGTGCTCGGGGTGAGAGGCGTCGTCCATAACGGGCCCCGACCACGCCGCCGAGGAGTGAGCCGACGGCGATGAGTCCGGCCGCCGACCAGTCGATCCGGTCGAAGGCGACCAACGTGTAGGTGACCGCCGCGACGACGTTCACGACCAGGGACAGCAGGTTCTTGGCCGCGTTCATCCGCTGCAGGTGGTCGGGGACGACGACGCCGAGAACCGCCATGAGCATGATCCCCTGGGCGGCGGTGAAGTAGCCGCCGTAGATGCCGACCGCGAACGTCCCGGCCACCATCGCGGCGATGCGGGGAGCGGTCAGGTGGGGCCGACCCGCACCGGTGGGCGAGATCGAACGGTGGCCGACCCACTTCTGAATCCACGGCTGCGCCACCACGAGGATCAGCGCGGCCACCAGGAGAGCCGGAACGATCGCCTCGAACACCGTCTCCGGGAGATGCAGCAGTAACCAGCACCCGACGATCGCGCCGAGGAACGACGCGGGGATCTGCCACCGCAGCTGCGGCCACTGTCCCTCGAGTTCACGCCGATAGCCCCAGGTCCCGGACACGCCGCCGGCGACCAGGCCGATCGCGTTGGAGATGGTCGCACTCACCGGTGGGACGCCGAACGCGACGAGCGTCGGGAACGTGATGAGGGTGCCGCTACCGACGACCGCGTTGATGGCGCCCGCACCGATACCGGCCAGCAGAACGGCGAACAGTTCCCATGTGCTCACGATCTCTGAGGGTGCCCGGTGCGTCGGATGGTGCGGTCACCGGGGCGGTGAAATGCGCCCCCGGAGTGCGCCCGGCCCGGAGCTGCCGGCGACATATCGTCGTCGACGCTGCTGCTGAGGGCGGATTTCAGGGGCGCATTTCAGGTAGGAGCGGTCGGGATCAGTGCGCCGCCGCGTCCTTCTTCTTCCGCTTCGGGATGACGTGCAGGATCGCTACGACGATCGCGCCGACGACCAGTCCGACGAGTGCGGACAGGACCGTTCCGGCCGTCCAGGACAGCACGCCGCCGAAGCCGCCGTGAACGAGGTCGCCGAACCAGTGCTCGATGTGGTGGAGCTGATCCGCGGGCCAGTGGAAGCCGGCCTCGCCGACGTTGACGATGAGGATGTGACCGCCGACCCACAGCATCGCGGCGATCCCGACCACGGTCAGCGTCGACATGATCTTTGGCATCGCGGTGACCAGGCCGCGGCCGACCTTCTGGCTGAACGTCGACTCCCGCTGGGCGAGCGCGAGTCCGATGTCGTCCATCTTCACGATGATCCCGACGACGCCGTAGACGAGCGCGGTGATCAGGAAAGCCACGACGATCAGAACTGCCAAGCGGGTCCAGAACGGTTCGTCCTCGACCGACGACAGGGAGATCACCATGATCTCGGCGGAGAGGATGAGGTCGGTGCGGATGGCGCCGCTGATCATCGTCTTCTCGAACTCCGGGCCACGCTCGGCGGCCACCTCCTCCTCGGCGTGGTGTCCGCCGCCGATCGCCTCGTAGACCTTTTCCGCGCCCTCATAACAGAGGAACAGGCCGCCGGCGATCAGCAGGTAGGGCAACGCCTGCGGGAGGAACTGGCTGAGCAGCATCGCAACCGGAAGGATGACGAGCAGCTTGTTGCGGATGGAACCCACCGCGATCTTGCGGACGATCGGCAACTCACGGTCCGGGGTGAATCCGTGGACGTACCGCGGCGTCACGGCGGTGTCGTCGACCACCACGCCGGCGGCCTTCACGCTCGCCTTGCCGGCCGCCGCCCCGACGTCGTCGAGTGACGCCGCGGCCACCTTGGTGAGAGTCACGATGTCGTCGAGCAATGCGACGAGACCACCGGCCACGGGAACCTCCTGGTCTGAATCCGAGTCATCGAACAGTATGCCCCCGCCTGCGATGCCACGACGGTGGGCGCTCACGGCGGGGCAGCTCAGGGATGTGGCGGAATGTCCGAAACCGGTCGTTATACGTGGCGGATTGTGCCCCGCGACGGGTGGTGACCTGCGAAATCCACGATGCCGACCGGCGAAATTCTCCGGCCACGAGCGGGTTTCCGTGCCGACACGGAGACGGTGTCGAATGGCGTGGGAGGTCGTGGGAGACCACGACGACCATGCTTCGTCGACGTCGAGGAGATCTGATGAACGCCATCGAGAACGCCATCGATGCCCTGCGAGCGGGCCGCCCGGTGCTGGTGACCGACGCCGCCGACCGGGAGAACGAGGGCGACGTCATCCTGGCTGCCGACCGGGTCAGTACCGAGTGGACCGCCTGGACCGTGCGGAACACCTCCGGCCTGTTGTGCGCGCCGATGACCTCCGAGCGGGCGGACATGCTCGAACTGCCGTCGATGGTCACCAACAACGAAGATCCCAAGGCGACCGCGTACACGGTGACCGTCGACGCTGCCGAAGGGGTCACGACGGGCATCTCGGCCGCCGACCGTGCGCTCACACTGCGCATGCTGGCCGGGGCCGCATCCGGCCCCCGAGACTTCACCCGGCCCGGGCATGTACTACCCCTTCGTGCCCGGCCGGGTGGGGTTCTCGAGCGTCCCGGCCACACCGAGGCGGCCGTCGACCTGTGCACGCTGGCCGACGTCGCTCCGGTCGGGGTGATCGCGGAACTCGTCGCCGACGACGGTTCGATGATGCGGTATCCGCAGGTTGCCGCGATGGGGTCCCGCATGGGCCTCCCGGTGCTCACCATCGAGGAGTTGGTCAATTACCGCCGGATCCACGACGCGGACCGCTGGTCGGTGGCGCCCCGGGTACGACGCGGCGCGGAGACGGTCCTGCCGACGCCGACCGGCGAGCTGCGCGCGATCGGATACCGCGACACCGAGACCGGTGCCGAACACATCGCGCTCGTGAGCGCGGGCGTCACCGGCCAAGGGTTGGACCAGGGCGTCCCATTGGTGCGGGTCCACTCCGAATGCCTCACGGGAGAGGCATTCTCGTCCCAGCGATGTGAATGCGGACCTCAGCTCGAGACGGCGCTGGAACGCATCAGCCACGAGGGCGGTGTGGTGGTCTACCTGCGTGGCCACGAGGGTCGCGGCATCGGGCTGCTCAAGAAACTGGCCGCGTACCGGCTGCAGGATCAGGGCTTCGACACGGTCGAGGCGAATCTCGAACTCGACGAACCGGTCGACGGACGTGAATACGGTGCAGCCGCAGCGATTCTCGCAGACTTGGGAATCGACCGGGCGCGGGTGATGACCAACAACCCCGACAAGGTACGTGGTCTGACCGACTCCGGAATCGAGGTCACCCAGCGCGTCCCGCTCGTCGTGGGTGTGATGCCGGCGAACGTCCGCTATCTCGATGCCAAGCGCCGCCGGCTCGGGCACCTGCTGGGCGCCGCATCCGGCCTCGGCGCACCGCACGATCGTCACTTCTGTGGCGAAGGCGCTGTTTCCAACTAGCGCTTGTCTTGTGAACCGGCGTTTCGGCGTCCGGGGCCGGATCTCGGATCAGAGCCGGCCGAGCAGTTCCGCCTTCTTCGCCGAGAACTCCGCGAGAGGTGCGGGAGATGACGGTGCCGGTCCGGCATCACAGCCCAGAGCGGTCGACGGCGGGCATGTTCGCGTTCCGCAGATTGCGCGCACTGGTCGCGCGATGGTGCTCCGCGACCGCCGCGTCGGATCGGTCGATGAAGTCGTCGACCTCGGGACCGAAGAATCGATCGCCGAGTCGACTGGCCAGGAGGTGCTTGCCCCACGCGGCGACGACGATCCACCAGGGCACGAAGATCCGTCGCTGTCGTCGCGCGATCCCACGCACGAAGGCGTCGGCGCAGACGTCGACGGGGACGATGCGGTCCAACGGCGGCCCGAGTTGTTTCAGGTAGTCGGCAAATCCGGGTAGATCTGCCTGGACGTCGCGGATGAGCGGGGTGTCGATCCAGGTCATGTACGCGCACCCGACCGCTACGCCTCGTCGTCGGAGTTCGGCGCGCAACGACGTGGCCAGGTGATCCACCGCGGCCTTGCTGGGTGCGTACGGCCCCATCCCCGGGCCGGGGAGGAACGCGGCCATGGACGAGACGAGCAACAGGTACCCGCGGCGCTCGATGATCGAGGGCAGGGCCGCCCGGACGGTGAAGTACACGCCGGTGACGTTGATGTCCATTCCCCGTCGGAAGGCCTGAGGGTCCAGGTGGCGGAACGACCCGTATGTCGCGACGCCGGCGTTGGCCACCACGATGTCGATTCCGCCGAACCGCTCGACACCGGCCCGGACCGCGGCCTCCAGAGCCGAGTAGTCGGTGACGTCGGCGACCTGAGCGCTTGCCCGTGTGCCGATCGCCGCGGCCACCGTCTCGACTGCAGATCGATCGATGTCGACGAGTATCAGACGCGCGCCCGCAGCGGCGAGTCGGTGCGCTGTGGCGCAACCGATCCCGTTTCCGGCACCGGTGATCAACGCGACCTTTCCGGTGAGATCGGGTGTGGTGCGCGCGCCGACGACGGACAGGTGTGTCATGACAGGCTCCCGGGGCTGGCCTCGTCCCCGACCTGCGTGCCAGTATGCGCTCCGGTGCGTGGGGTGTACAGGTTGTTTCCGGTCAGGCAACGACACAGAGGACGCGCCCGTAGACGCCGTCGTGCGGCGACCCGGCCGAGTCAGGCGCTGAGACGCGCGAATGCGGAGCGGTGGAAGACGATCGGCTGCTTCGAGTGATCGTTCGCCAGACCGGTCACCCGCAGCACGACGATCTCGTGATCCCCGGCGGCGTGCGAACTCTCGATGGCGCACTCGAAATGAACCGGGGCGTCGTCGAGGAGCAACGCCCCGCTGGGCAGCACCGTGGTGCCGACACCGGCGAAGCGCTGTGTCTTGTCCTTGGCGGACAGCTGCCGGATGACGTCGGTGTGGCTCTCGCCCAGAACCGAGACGCCGAGACTGGGCAGGTCGCGCAGGATCGGCCAGGTGGTCGAACTCTGCTGCACCGCGAACATCACCAGGGGTGGCTCCTGGGAGACCCCGACCGCGAAGGACGAGGCGACGATGACGGTCGGCTCGGGACCCGACATCCCGGCCAGCGCGACGACGCCGGTAGGAAAGGCGCCGAACGCCTTTCGCAGTTCTGTGCTGTCCATCCCCGTGGTCGGGGTGACGTTCGCGGTCATCGGTCACCCGCCGGCACCGTTGCGTTCGCCGAGGCGAGCACGACGGCACCCCAGCGATCGATCCAGGGCGCAAACGCCTCGGTGTCGTCGTAGAGCTTGTCGACGACGTAGAGGCCGGCGGCGGGAACGATCGCGCCGAGTTCGACGAGAACGGGCTTCAGCAGGAGGTCCGGCGCCATGTAGTGGGCGGGGCCGGCACCCAGCATCAGAGGTATGGCAGTGACGTCCTGGAGGCCGTCACTCGTCGAGAACTGGTCGAGGAAGAGTTTGAGCAACCCCGTATAGGTGGCCTTGAAGGTCGGTGAGGCGAACACGACGAGGTCGCTGCCGGCGACGGTCTCGACGGCCTCCGCCACCGCGGCGTCGCCCCAACCGAGCAGACCCGCGCCCAGGTCGACCACGTCGACGACGTGATCGGGGTCCTTGCCGGTGAGGGTCGACGCCAGCAGGCTTGCCGCCGTCAGTGTCCTCGATGCAGGCTTCGGATTGCCTGCCACTACGGAAACGATCACGATGCTCCCCTTCGAATGTCGCGAGATGCGTTCTCCTGCAGGGTGCGCGGGTGATATTGCCGAATCGTCAAGCGATCATTTCACCCAGATTGCGCGAGAGAACCGGTCGCGCCGGGAGGTGATTCCTGCGGTAACTCATTGGTGCTCAACGATTCCTCCGGAGAGGGAATCTGGTCGGGCTCCGGACACCAGGTCACATCGGAGTGGTCGATCTGCGATTCGAACCGGATCCGGTCCGCCCGGAAGCGGTCGAAGACGATCTCCACCGGTGTTCCATCGGCGGTGGTGTAGAGGATCTCGCGTGACAGCAGCGTCTCGCCGGGGCGGACGTCGAGCAGACGCGCGGTTCGGTCGTCGGCGCGTTCGGCACCGATGGAGACCGAGGCGCCACCCGGTGCGACGCCGAAGAACTCGGCGAGTGTCCGTGCCATCGACATCGGTTTGTCCCGAAGATCATTGGGGTCGGCATTGAAACGCGGAGAGAAGTAGGCACTACGCATCCCGATGATCTCGTCGTGCGCGATGAACGAGTTCTCGACGAGACGGACCACGTCGTCGTCGATTCGAAGACGTTCGCGGATGAGCGGGAAGGTCGGCACGATGCACTGGTCGGTCACCTGGATGTGAACCAGTTCGCCGCCGGTCGCGGAGATGTCGTCCAGTGCGACACCGAGATCCCGCCGGTTGACCCGCGTGCCGACACGAGGCCGGCGGATGACGACACCGGTCTCACTCAGCTCGTTCAGTGCCGCTCGCACCGATCCGCGGCTCGAGTTGAACATGATCATGAGATCTTCCTCGACCAGCTGCGCGTCGATGTCGATGGTGCCGTTGCGAATTGACGCGAGGATGAGGTCGCGGACGCGTCGAGAGGAGACCTGACGACCGCGTGCGGAGCCGCCGCGCGAGCGGGGGTGATAGGGGGGTGGTGTCGTCATGGGTATGACTTCCGATCTTGCGACAACGGGGGTCGAACTGCCGATGCGTAGTGAGTCTATGGACTCTTGTCGGCATCGGCGCGGGCAAGTTGTGCGCGTCACATCCGGCGCAAAGACGACCGCATCGATGCCGAACGACCTCGTGACCTGCGACAACACCTCGATGAGCGCGAGTGTGAACCCGCGCAAATGATCAGTCACGCCAGGGCGCGGGTTTCGAAACAAATCGGCCTGAGGATCAGGACCCAATAACTCGAGCCGTAGATGGGAGGGATCGAATGACCGTCGATATCAGTGTCCAGCCAGGCATTGTCGACCCGGGTGACCTCGATGCACGACGTGGGGCGACTGCCGCGGGAGGCGGCAGCACCGGGACGAAGCGCTCCGCGTTCGGGGGAGTCGTGTCACGACTGTCCGAGTGGGCCTGGATCGGACGCGCGGCCGGCCGCGGCGTCGTCAACTTCCTGATCTTCGTCGTCGTCGCGTTCTTCCTCGTCCAGCTCATCCCCGGTGATCCGCTGGTGTCCGCCTCCGGTGGCCGCCTGTCCGGTGCCGCACTGGAACAGGCGCGAGAATCGTATGGACTGAACGGTTCTCCGGTCTCGCAGTTCTGGACTTATCTGACCTCGCTGTTCAGCCTGGACCTCGGCAACTCGATCGCCACCGGCCGGCCGGTCGCCGAGGACATGGCCACGCGAGTCCCGGCAACCCTGGAGCTCATCGGCGCCGGCCTGTTCTTCGCCTGTCTGATCAGCCTGCCGATGTCCTACCTGATCGTGACCCGGCCGACCAACCGGTTCTCCAAAGTGCTTCGCTCTTACGCCAGTTCGGCGGGCGCGATCCCCGAATACGTCGTCGGCATCCTGTTCCTGTTCGTCTTCTTCGCCACGCTGGCCTGGGTTCCGGCCCCGTCCGGACGGCTCGACCCGATCCTCCTGCCGCCGGCCGAGGTCACCGGGTTTCCGATCCTCGACGCCGTCATCGCGGGCGACACCGCGGCGGCCAACTCCTACATCGCCCACCTGATCCTGCCGGTCGCGGTGATGACGGTGTCGCACTCGGCGATCCTGGTCAAGTCGCTGGTCTTGGCCCTCGACACCGAGATCGACAGTCCGGCAACTCGATTCCGGATCGCCTCCGGCGCACCACGACGGGTGGTCGTCCTGAGCGTCTACCGCAGGGCGCTGCCGTCGGCAGTCGCGATGCTCGGCATGATCTTCGGCCTGCTCCTCGGTGGCGCGGTGGTCCTCGAATCGCTGTTCGGACTCGGCGGGCTGGGCCAGTACGCGGTCGACGCGGTCCGGTCGTCGGATGTGTTCGCCCTCCGGTCATTCCTGGTCGTCATCGCCGGCCTGTGTCTGATCGTCTACTTCCTCACCGAGGTGGCCACCGGTCTTCTCGATTCCCGCCGACGCGACTCGCGCAACCAGGAGGTCTGACACATGGTCATGGCGCCGCTCTCCACGACGGCCGAAACCTCCCACACGGCCCCGCGCCTCGGGAAGACAGCCCGACTACGCGACTACGCGGGTCTGATCCCGTTCGCACTCTTGCTCCTCCTCGCGGTGTTCGGACCGATGCTGGCACCGCAATCGGCCACCGAGGTGGTCGGAACCCCGTCGAGCGCGCCCTCGGGGGACCACTGGTTCGGCACCGATTCCAACGGTTTCGACGTGTTGTCCCGGACGCTCACCGCCTTCCGCCTCGACATCGCCATCGCGATCGGGGTGACCCTCCTCGCGACCGCCGTTGGCATCGCGATCGGATCGATCGCGGGCATGTACGGCTCGAAGGGCGGCCTGCTCGGCGCGATCGCGGCGACGCTCGGGCGCACCATCGATCTGGTCCAGGCACTGCCCGTCATGATCGGCGGGCTGGTCATCGTGTCCTTCTTCGGACGCAATTCGGTGGTCATCGCACTGGCACTGGCCCTGGTGCTCATGCCCTTCCAGGGCAGGCTGATGCGTACCGAGGTGTTGCGGACACGGAACGACGGTTTCGTCACCGCCGCGCGGATGAGTGGCGAATCGGAGTTCCGAATCCTCCTGCGCCACGTGATCCCGAACTCGTGTGCACCGGTCCTGGAGAACGCTTCGGCGATCTTCGGGATGGGGATCATCTTCTGCGCCGGCCTCGGCTTCCTGGGCGTAGGCATCCCGCTCCCGACCGCGGAGTGGGGGAACATGCTCGCCGACGGGGCCGCCGACGCAGCAGTCGGACGCTGGTGGCCCGCCCTGTTCCCCGTCATCGCCCTCGCCTACTCGGTGTGGGCGGCCTCCCGGGTCACCACCTTCATCTCCCGTCGTCGCCGCGTCTGACCTGACCGGCGCGCGTCAACCGGCCCTCTCTGCATCCCATTCATTCCCAGAACGGAGTACCCGATACCCATGAAACGACTGTCCACCTTGGTTAGCGGAACCGCGCTCGCCCTCGCCGCCGCACTGACACTCAGCGCGTGCGGTGGCGGGTCGTCGAACAACTCCGCCGAGGGCGGCGTGGTCATCGTCACCGCGGCCCAGCCCCCGAGCTTCAGCTACGAGACGAGCGCCACCGGCTACGAGGCCGCGGAGTTCTTCCTGAACACCGGCGCGACCCTCATCCGCAACCCGTACGTCGCAGGAACAGATGGACTCTCGGCACACCAGGAGCTCTTCAAGTTCGAGCCGGTGCTGGCCAAGAGTTACGAGGTGAGCCCCGACGGCAAGGTCTACACCTTCCATCTCAACACCGAGGCCAAGAGCGCTGCGGGTAACGCCCTCGACGCCGACGACGTGATCTTCTCGTTCAAGCGCAAGTTCGAGGTCGACACCAGCATCGTGTCGTTCGTCAGCGCTCCCGTGATCACCTCGACCGACCAGGTGAAGAAGGTCGACGACGCGACTGTCACCATCAGCATCGCCGATCCGTCTCACGGCTTCACACTGCTGTCGCTGCTGGCGAACACCCCGTACTCCATCTACGACTCCGAGGTGTTGACAGCACACGCCACCGCCGACGACCCGTACGGCGTCGAGTATTCGAAGACCAACGCGGACTTCGGCTTCGGGGCCTACAAGCTGAGCAGCTACACCCCCGGCCAGCAGATGGTCTACGAGGCCAACCCCGGATACGCCCTCGGTGAGCCCGAGGTGAAACGCGTCGTCCAGCGCGTCGTCGCCGACGCCGGCCAGCGGTCCAACCTCGTCAAGAGCGGTGACGCATCGGTCGCCACCCAGCTGCGTCCCGCCGACCAGGTCGCCCTGCGCGATGCGAACGCCGCCCAGATCTTCACCGTGCCGAGCAACGCATATGTGTACGTGCCGCTGACCACCACCATGGCACCGTTCGACAACGTCGAGGTCCGCCGCGCCTTCTCCTACGCGGTTCCCTACGACGCGATCATGAAGGACGTCTACAAGGGCCGGCTGGGCCCGATCTCGTCGATCCTCAACGACACGCTCCCGGACTACAACGGCAACGGACTGAAGAGCAACACCACCGACCCGGCGAAGTCGCTGGAGATCCTGCGCAACGCGGGGATCACCACCCCGGTGAAGTTCGAGTTGACCGTCAACAACGCCGTGCCCGATCTCAAGGAGACGGCGGTCCAGATCCAGACTGCTGCTCGCGCCGCGGGATTCGAGGTCACCCTCAACGAGGTGAACTCGGCGGTGTTCCAGGAGGGACTGGCCAACAAGACGTTCCAGGCATCGATGGGCCGTGACTACGCGGTCGTGCAATCCCCGCCGTACGTGCTGTCCCTCTTCTACACCCCGGGATCGCCGATCAACTGGCCGGACTTCGACTACGCACCGCTGAACAACGCCATCGCCGCCGGCAACGCCTCCGGCGAGCCTCTCACCCCGGCCGCATGGGGCAAGTGGAACGAGGCCGAACGCATCCTGCAGGACCAGATGCCGACCGTCTACATCGGATACGTGCAGCCGCTCAACGCATTCGCAAACGGTGTCGAGGGCTACGTCTTCCGCACCGACAGCGTGATCGACTACTCGGAGCTCAAGCCATGACCACGCTCACCGACCAGGTCGCGGTAACCGCAGAGGACGCGTCGGGCGATG
The DNA here is from genome assembly GCF_000332995.1 of Gordonia amicalis NBRC 100051 = JCM 11271. Taxonomy (GTDB): domain Bacteria; phylum Actinomycetota; class Actinomycetes; order Mycobacteriales; family Mycobacteriaceae; genus Gordonia; species Gordonia amicalis. The sequence continues at coordinate 8,471 of NZ_BANS01000050.1, read as the reverse complement.
CCGCCCCGGTCCTCGAGGTCATCGATCTGACGATCCGTTACGGCGGGGTGGAGAAGGTCCACCCGACCTCGTTCACGATCGGCCGGCGCGAGCGGGTCGCGATCGTCGGCGAGTCCGGTTCGGGAAGGTCGAGCATCGCCAACGCGCTCGGCGGGTTCATCCCGCCGGGTGTGGGCGAGGTGTCGGCGACGACGATGTCGCTGTCCGGCCGCTCGCTGCTCGCAGCGAAGGCTCAGCGGATTCCGGCTCGGCGCCAGGGGATCTCGATGATCTTCCAGGATGCGATGAGCTCCCTCGATCCGATCTGGTCGGTGGGCAGCCAGCTCACCGCGGTCCTGCCGAAGAGCAGGTACGGCTCCCGTAAGGACCGCGCCACGGCCGCCGAGGTCCGTCTGGAGCAGGTCGGCATCGTCGAACCGCGCCGGGTCATGTCGTCGGTACCCGGCCAGCTCTCCGGCGGCATGCGTCAGCGCGTGATGATGGCGATCGCGCTGGCCTCCGAGCCGGAACTACTCATCGCCGACGAGCCGACGAGTGCTCTCGATGCGTCCCTGGCGGTGTCGGTCATGGAACTCATGACCGGTCTCACCATCGAGAACGGGGCGTCGCTCGTCTTCATCACCCACGACATCGCTCTCGCTCGACGCTTTGCCGACAAGGTGCTCGTCATGCGGGCCGGCAGCGTCGTGGAGACCGTCGCCGCAAAGGACCTCGACCACGCGAACCACCCGTACACCCGGGGATTGCTGGAATGCATGCCCACGCTGAGTTCGGCTCAGCTGGAACGTCTTCCGACCCTGGACACGGTCATGAGAGAGGAGGCAGCAGCATGAGCACGATCATCGAGGTCGTCGACGTGCACAAGCAGTACGGGCGCAAGGTCACCGCGGTCGGTGGGGTGACCACCAAGCTGGAGAGTGGCCGCGCGACCGGTATCGTCGGCGAAAGCGGTTCGGGCAAGTCGACTCTCGGCAAGATGATCGTCGGTCTCACCGCGCCGACCTCGGGTCAGGTCCTGGTCGACGGCCGCGACCTCTCCCGCCTGCTGGAACGTCGCCCGGGTCGTCTCGAGTACCGCCGCAAGGTGCAGCTCGTCGCCCAGGACACCACCACCACGTTCGATCCGCGCCGCGTCGTCCGCGAGGCGATCCGACGTCCGGCGCAGATCCTCGGGGGGCTGGACGCGAAGGCGGCCGACGTCGCCGTGGACGCGATCGTCGCCGAACTCGGCATCGCGCCCGAACTCGTCGAGCGGTATCCGCATCAGCTCTCCGGCGGTCAGCGGCAACGTCTTTCGATCGCCCGCGCGCTGGTCGTCGGTCCGGACATCCTCGTCTGCGACGAGGCGGTGAGCGCCCTCGATGTCTCGGCGCAGGCGGTGGTCCTGAACCTGCTCAAGGACTACGTCAAAACGCACTCACTGGGCCTGGTCTTCATCTCGCACGGACTCCCGGCCACCGCGTTCATCACCGACGACCTGCTGGTGATGAACCGCGGCACGGTCGTCGAATCGGGCGAGACGATGTCGATTCTCGACGCGCCGTCGAACGACTACACACAGACGCTCGTCGGCGCCTACCAGGCCATGGAAACAGCGGCCTGACCCAACGATTCACCGGCCGACCCGGTCGGCGGACAACACCTCTCACAACCACTTCGCACGACAGGAGATCGCAATGTTCCACATGGGTTGGTTCCTCGGAGACGGCTTCGGCATTCACCCCTGGAGCCCCACGAACGGTGACGGTCCGTGGACCGGCACCAACCACCTGGACTGGATGAAGCCCGACATCCACGTCGACATGGCCAAGAGCCTCGAGCGTGCCGGCTTCGACTACATCCTCATCGAGGACACCTCGATGGTCGAGGACTCCTACAACAACTCCGCCGAGACCTCGCTGCGCCGCGGTTTCATGGCCCCCAAGAACGATCCGCTGCCGCTGGTCCCGCTGATGACGCAGGCCACGAAGCACATCGGCATCGTCCCGACGGTCTCGACCATCCAGTACCCGCCGTTCCTCGCCGCACGTGCGTTCACCACCCTGGACCATCTCACCGAGGGCCGCGTGGGCATGAACGTGGTCACCAGCGTCACCGATCGCGTCGCCCAGAACTTCGGCTACGAACGGCATCTCGAGCACGACGAGCGCTACGAGATGGCGATGGAGTGGATCGACGTCGTCAAGGCACTGCAGAACTCGTGGGAGGAGGGCGCCGTCATCGCAGATCCCTACGCCGGTGTCTATGCCGACCACACCAAGGTCAACCCGATCGAGTTCGTGGGCAAGTTCTTCAAGTGCCGCGGCCCGCTGAACACCATCCCGGGTCCGCAGCGTGAGGTACCGATCTGCTCGGCCGGTAGCTCGGAGCCGGGTCGTGTGCTCGCCGCCAACTACGACGACACCCAGATCGCCATCGTCGAGGACGCCGCAGACGCAAAGGCCTACCGCGAGGACATCCGTGCCCGGGCGGCCGCCGCCGGACGCAACCCCGACCACATCAAGGTCCTCTTCATCGCGACCCCGACGATCGCGGCCACCGACGCGGAGGCCCAGGCCGCCTACGAAGCGGCCCAGGCGTTCCGCAAGACGGACAAGGCCATCGAGTACAACCTGTGGAACATGTCCTACACCTCGGGCGGTCGCATCGACTTCGGTGCCATCGATCCCGACACCAAGGTCGGCGACATCGACCTTTCCAAGCAGAACGGCGAGTACACCTCGATCGCCGGACTGTTCGGTGGCCGCGAGGACGAGACGCTTCGTGAGGTCGTCGCGAGCAGCTTCCAGGTCAAGGACATGGGTCTCATCGGTTCACCGTCCACCATCGCCGACAAGATGGGCGAGATCATGGAGGAGGCGGGTGGTGACGGCTTCCTGTTCTACCTGCCCACCACGCGCATGAACCTGGCGATGATCTCCGACGGCCTGGCACCGGAGCTGCGCCGCCGCGGACTCATCCGCGAGGAGTACACCGGCTCTACCCTGAGGGAGAACCTGCGCGCCTTCTGAGCCACGAAACACCCCGTCCCCACCCGCCGTTCGCGGGTGGGGACGAGGTGTCTGTCGTCACCGGTAGGCGGCGCGGGCGTGCGGCACCATCCGGATGGCCCTGGGCAGCCGCGGGATGACCAGCCGCGACTGCAACGAGATCAGGCGGAAGAGCACACGTCGTCCGGTGCCCCAGTCGATGCCGAGCAACTCGCGCAGTTCCGGTGTGAGGAGACCCGCGGTGACGGTGGCCAGGACGAGGCCGGCGACGGGACGAACCGTCGTGTTCCACACGAGCGCGTGCCGCAGGACCGGGATGTGCGGCGGCGGCTTGGGAGACGTCACCACACCGAAGACCCGATCGGTCATGTCCGACCGCTCGAGCCTGGTGCGGGTCATCTCGTCGAACCAGGTGCAGAAGGCCTCCCAGTTCTCCGGCATGTCCTGCTCGCGCACCCCGTACATGCGTCCGACCTGACGCATCTCGAGATAGAACTGCTCGACCTCGCCCGGCTTCCAACCGCGACCGAGTTCCTTCTGCTGGGTGTAGATCCCGTGCACCAGACTCGCGTGAACCCAGTGGAACGCTTCGGGATTCAGTGAACTCCAGCGCGAGCCGTCGTGTTCTGGCCCTTGATGTCGCGGTGGCGCTCACGCAGCCGGCGTGCCATGTCGAGCGCGTCCTCGCGGCCGTAGACGACACCCATGATCATGTCGAGCGTGCGTTCGGCGCGCCCGTACGGATCGGTCTCGAAGACCGAGAACTCGCGCACGCCGGTGGCCACCACGGGGTGGGCGACATCGATGAGCAGACGACGCGGTGCGCCCAGGACGAACGTCAGATCACCGAAAACCTTCCAGGCCACCGAATCCGGGCCCAGGGGCGCGATACCGTCGGTCGCGATGTCGTCCGCGGCGATCTCGGTGTCGGCGGCATCGTGTCGAGCGGGGGCTGGATCTGCCGTCATCGGCCTTCACTCATTCCGGGATAGAAGGGGTCGACCTGGAAACAGGGTACGCGCGTGGCCTCTGCTGGTGTCAACGCGTTTCGCACATGCCGCCAGGTGCGCTCGCTGAAGTTGATCGACAGATGTTCGGACAGATCGACCGGGCAGTCATCCTGCAGAAGGATGTTCGTGACATTGTCGCCCTCGAGGAAGCCGTTGGTGAACGGGGTCGCGATCTCGTCGTACTTGGTGACGATCGTCGGGTAGTGCGGGCCCGGCTTGGTGTCACCGTTGCCGTAGACCTTCCGGACCAGATCCGAATACTGCGCCTGCTGCGCGAAAGCGGGGAACAGCGCTTTGAAGATGTCGTAGCCGACAGGTCCGAACGGCGGGATGAAATACCTGACGTACGTGAGCCTGTCGCCGGTCGACCCGTGGTTGCCGGGCGCGATGCCGATGACCTTGTCGACCTTCTTGTCGCCGCCGAGGAAATCGACGTAGTAGTGCGGCAACAGGCCACCGCCTTGCGACCAGCCGACCAGGTCGACCTTCTTCGCGCCCGTCTGACGCATGATCCGGTCGACGTTGCGCGAGACCTCGCGGGCCGACCTCTCGATGTCGTCCAGACCCTGGATCGGGAAGCTGGGGATCGGCGTGATGTTGCCGTAGTTGAACGTGTACACGCAGTACCCACGGTTGGCCAGGTACGGAGCGCCCGCGGTGTAGGCCCACTGCGTGGTCGCCGTGGCGTTCAGCAGGATCACCGGGGTTCGGGCGTTCCTTCGTCAGCTTGCACGACGGGTCGTTGGTGCCCGGCGGGGACCAGTTCGCGTCCAGCGTCTGGTTGAGCACGTTCGGAATGGCGGACCGGAAGTCCCAGGACACGGGGTACTTCTTCGCCGGCGCGGCCCCGGCCGCACCCACTCCGGACAGACCCAGCGTCGCTGTCATCGTGCATGCCACCGCAGCGGTGACGATCGTCGTCAACCGTCGAAAACTGAACATGTTCCTCCGCCCTCGATCTGATGACAGATGTTGTCAGAGTTGTCGCGAAATCGCAACGAATCGGTAATCCGATTCCGGCAACGTTCGCCGGGTATCCGGGCCGGGAAAGTCCGGTGATCCGGCAAGCGTTGGCACCGAACCGATTTCGGCGAAGCGGACATCGACCGCCGAGTGGCGCCCTACTCTGGCACCTGCTTCGGCCATTGGTGACGCCCGTGACCAACCGCGGGGTCACCCGAGCCGACCCGTGGGCGCGGACAGCGGCTCCCGCCGCGAAAGGTGGGTGGACATGGTCTCGGTGACCGGTGCGGTCGGGACTGCCGTCGAGCAGGTGCAGGACGCCGTCGGAGCGCTCAAGGTGCTCAGGCGTTCGGGGCTGCTGGACCCCACACGTCCGAAGGAGCTCCTGACAACGGTCAAGCGCGCGAAGACGGTACGGACCCTGCGCTTCGGTGGTGGCACACGGCGCGGACGAGTACCCGGAAGCGGGTGCGGTCGCCGACGAACGCGGCGAACTGACCTACGGCGAGTTGAACGCGAACGCCAACGCGCTCGCGAACCACCTCGAGGCCTCCGGCGTCGAGCGAGGCTCGGTGATCGGAGTGATCGCCCGCGATCACCGGGGCCTGCTGACGACGATGAGCGCCGCGGGAAAGGCCGGTTACCGACTGGCCATGATGAACACCGGATTCGGCAAGACCCAGTTCGTCGAGGTCGCCGAACGCGAGAAGATCGTCGCGATGCTCTACGACGAGGAGTTCACCGACCTCGCCGATGCTCTGCCTGCCGAGACGCTCCGGATCGTGACCTGGGTCGACGGCGAGCGTCCGGTCCCCGAGGGGGTTCGCACCCTCGACGACATCGTCGCAGACGGGGACACGGCGACGCCTCCGGAACCGGACTCGTCATCCTCACGAGCGGCACGACCGGTCTGCCCAAGGGGGCACAACGTTCCAAGCTGTCGCCGTTCTCCAGTGCCCTCCTGCTCGACCGCATCCCGTTCCCGCAGCGCGGCACCATGGTGATCGTCTCGCCGATCTTCCACTCCACCGGTTTCGCCCTCTGGGGTGTGGGGACAGCGCTGGGCAACAAGACCGTCGTGATGCGACGGTTCGACCCGGAGAAGACCCTGGCCGCGCTCGCCGAGCACAAGGCGGAGGTGCTGGTCGCGGTGCCGACGATGCTGCACCGCATGCTCGCTCTCGGACCCGATGTCATCAAGAAGTACGACACGTCCGCGCTGCGGATCATCGTCATCGCGGGATCGGCTCTGTCACCGGCGCTTTCGGAAGCGGTGCAGGACACTTTCGGTGACGTCCTCTACAACCTCTACGGGTCCACCGAGGTGGCCGTCGCCTCGGTCGCGCAGCCTAAGGAGCTGCGACTCGCGCCGGGCACGGTGGGCCGCCCGCCGGTCACCAGCCGGCTCGCACTCTTCGACGACGAGGGCCGTAGGATCTCCGGAACCAACGTCCGCGGAAGACTTTTCGTCCGTAACGGCGCACCCTTCGAGGGGTACACCGACGGACGGAACAAGGAGATCATCGACGGCTACATGTCGACGGGTGACATGGCGCGCTTCGATGAGCACGGCCTGCTGCACATCGACGGCCGCGACGACGACATGATCGTCTCCGGCGGCGAGAACGTGTATCCGCTCGAGGTGGAGAACCTCCTCGCCGAACACCCGGACATCGACGACGTCGCGGTGATCGGCGTGGACGACGACGAATTCGGGAAGCGGCTGCGCGCCTTCATCGTCGCGGCGCAGGACGCGAACCCGTCACCCGAGGACATCAAGGCGCACGTGAAGGCCAATCTGGCGCGGTACAAGGTGCCACGTGACGTCGTCTTCGTCTACGAGTTGCCGCGCAACCCCACGGGCAAGCTCGTCCGCCGGCAGTTGCCCGCCGGGCCGCTGTAGGTTTCGACGAGCTCAACCGGCAGGGGGGAGAGCTCAACCGGCAGGGGGGAGAGCTCAACCGGCAGCCGGTGGCGAGCGCGGGCGAGCCGATACTGCCACGTGACCACGCTCGTTGAGCCGGTAGCGAGCGCCAGCGAGCCACCGCGTCGAAACGACGAGCAACCGCCACACAGGGGCCGCTCCACCAGTAGCAGGGGACAACTCGACAAGGGAGGTCAACCGGCGGCGGGGCTTCTCTCCAGCTGCGCGACGACCAGGTGCAGCGCGGCGGTGGTGGTGAGGGAGCGGACCCGTTCCCGGTCGCCGGGGAAACGTCGCGTGACCGTGTAGGTCGGGCAGCCCTTGACGGCGACGCCGAAGCAGACGGTGCCGACCGGTTTGGCTTCGGTGCCGCCTGCGGGTCCGGCGATCCCGGTGGTCGAGACCGCCACATCGGACTTCAGGCGACTCAGAGCTCCCTCGGCCATCGCGGCGGCGACCTCCTCACTGACCGCCCCATGCGAGGCGATCAGTTCTGCGGGCACGTCGATCAGGTCGGACTTCGCCTCGTTCGAGTACGACACGACGCCGCCCGTGACGTAGGTGGAAGAACCGGGGCGGTCGGTCAGCCGCGCCGCGATGAGCCCGCCGGTGCAGGACTCCGCCGTGGCGATCAGCCGTCCGTCGAGCGTCGCAATCAGCTGATCCTCGATGGTCGAGCCATCGGTCGAAAAGATCTGTCGCCCATGGTGTTCGGTGAGGAAGGTCAGCAATTGCCGGTAGATCGCGGCATCATCGGCGGCGAAGCGGGTGACCATGTCGAGTTCCCCGCGGCGCAGACAGGTGGTGATCTCGAGGGCGTCGAATCCCGGGATCGAGTCGTCGGCACGACGCAATGTCTCGGCGAGTTCGGCCTCGTGCAGTCCGTACGCCCGGATGGTCTCCTGCGTGAGGTCGTCGGCCCGGGACAGCACCTCGGCGATGGCGGGTGAGGCGATCGCGGTCGGCCACATCGCCTGCAGCTCGACGGGTGGGCCGGGCAGGATGAGGATCGTCGGCAGCGGCTCGTCGGGTGTCGCGGGGACGGCGACGCCCGGTGCGGTGCCGGTGGGCGGTATGGCGGTGGCGCCGACGGGAACGTGGGCCTGCTTGCGGATCCCGATCCGGGTCGGCCCGTCGTCGAGGTCCACGGTGTCGGGCCGCCAGCGCCGGATGATTCCGGCGATGTGGTCCTCGAGTGCGGGGTCGAGCTGCAGGTCGCGTCCACAGAACTCGGCAACCGTCGCCACGGTGAGGTCGTCGGCCGTGGGACCGAGGCCTCCGCTGGTGACGATGAGATCCATCTGCTGGTCGGCGAGGAAGCGCAGCTGGGCAGTGAGGTCGGCGGGCCGGTCACCACAGATGGTGATGTGGGCGACGTCCACCCCCAGCTCGAGGAGCTGCTCGGACAGCCACGGCCCGTTCTGGTCGGCGATACGCCCGGTCAGAACCTCGGTTCCGGTCACCACGATGCCTGCGCGCACACTCACGGGATCGAGCCTAGTTGTACTGACGACCCGAGAGGTTGGGTACGCGGCTGGCTGGTGGTTGTCCTCCGAGTGCTGTGTGACCGCGGTGGTGATTGTA
>NZ_BANS01000051.1 GCF_000332995.1 Gordonia amicalis NBRC 100051 = JCM 11271 | reverse complement strand
CCCCTCTGATAGGCAAGCGCCCAACAATGAAGTTAATCAGTTCGAGGATGATTGCCAGAACCCCGACCGCCGAGAAGGCCAGGACAAGGAACCATCGCCAGAAGCGCAGGGTCCGCAGATCATTCAATAGGTCTCGCATTTAGAGCCCGAGATTCGCGTATGTCTCCGGTTTGTAGAAATGCGGACCTTCTTTTCCGCTAGCCAAATAATTTGGGGCGTAGTTGTCGAGAGCATACATGATGATCTTTGGTTGAAATGAGACAGACAGCGTGTAGTAGTTGGCATCCAATAATGGCGCGGGTATAAAGTTCTTGTCGATGTTGCGATCGCCATCGAGATTCGCGACGACGACCGGGAGATCGAATTCGATCATGACTTTTATTTCATGCGCAAGGAAGGAAACTCCGTCCCCGCCCTTCTTCTTAGCAGAGCTACTACCCAGAAGAACAACCTGCTTGGCGTTCTTCATGCGCTCCCGAAGATTTCGCTTAATCGTCTCAGGCTGGCTGGTATCCAGAGAAATGAACAAGTCGTGCGCATCATAGAAGGAAAAATCGATATTATTGTTGTCGCGCCATGCCTCCATCAAGCGATACTTTCCGATGTCCTCGCTGGCGAAAGCCACATACGTCTTATTTCGATAGCTCATCTACATCCTCTTCGCTCTGGGGCAGTCCAGTTGATCTATACATGCATGAGTCTATGTTGCAGGTCTGACATCGCCAGGAACGGAGAGCCCATCCAGCAGCTCGTCTGGTGTCGTATCCATAGCCGACCTCGAAGCTGGTCGCAAATTGCCCAGACGGAGGAGTATAGATCTGACGTCTTCAGTGCCAAGTGAGGAGTTCCTCCTTCGTCGATCTGCGCGGCCAGCAGACACGCACGTCTACCGAACCTCGTGTGGCCCGGATGTTCGTAAGGTTCTCAGACATGGTCCGGGCTGACTATGGAGACACGACCGCATGGCACGGGGTTGGTTCGATTGGACGACAAGGTATGACTTAGGGCGTCGTCACCGGCCCGAACTATCGTCAGCGCACGCGACGCTCGGTTCCAGAACATCGAGAAACAGACGTCCCGCACTAGGGAGTCTCGAGCCAACGCATGTGCACTGATGCGGCAATCAAACAGCCAACTGACTCCCCGACCGCCGCAACTCCGAGAACGCCTTGATCGTCGTTGACGTAGCCGTAGCAACCGGCCGCAACTCCGGCCCGACCTCCGTCTTCGACACCATCACCACGTTGTCCACATACGGCTGGATCGTGCTGGTGTTCTGCACTGTGGCGACGATGATCAGCTGGAACCCGAACTTGCGGAACGCCGACAGCGCTTGCTGCGCGAACTGAGGGTCGGACTTGGAGAACGCCTCGTCGAGCATCAGCTGGGCGAAGATCGGCCGGTTGTCGTTGCCGTGCGGGCTGGCCAGGTTGAAGCTCAGCGCACCGGCGAGACAGAAGGCCATCAGCTTCTCCTGCTCGCCACCGGAGTTGTCGCCGGCGTTGGAGTAGGTGCGGATGGTCTCGCCGGTCTCGGCGTGGTGCTCCTCGCAGTAGAAGTCGAAGCGGTTACGCACGTCGAGGGCGTCGCGCGTCCACTGGCGGTCCTCCGGGGTGTTGCCGGCGAGGCGTTCGCGCAGCAGCAGGATGTCGGAGTACTGCTCGAGGATGGCCTGCTCGTCGCCGAAGCTGACCGCCGTTGCGCGGTTGGAGATCTGGCGGGCCTTCTCGGTCAGCTCCTCCACCGCGGCGAGCTTCTTACGACCTGGGACCAGCCGCAGGCGCGTGCCGCGGTTGAACGCCACCGCACCCAGGCCGGTGTTGACGCGCTCGATCTGCTCGACGATGCGTCGTTCCTCGGCGTCGGCCGCCATGTGCAGGCCCAGGATCGCGCCGGGTGCCTGCTCGGTGATCAGGCGGCGCATCCGCTCGTAGGCCGACGGCAGCTCGCGCTCGTCGATGCGGCGGCAGACGGCGACATAGTCGTGGATGCGTTCGTCGAAGTCGTCGCTGTCGTTGGGGATGGCGTCGGGGAACTCCTCGTCGTAGGTGTCGAGGATCCGGGCCAGCTCGTCGCGGGAGCGTCGGGCGTCCGACCGCATGCGGTCGCGTTCGCGGCCGGCGGCCTTGACGATCTCCTGGCGGTACGGCTCGGGGTTGAGCACGTCGAGGGTCGCCGAGAGGTCCTCGCGGAACCCGTCGAGAGTCTTCTCCGCCTGTGCGGGAACGTCTTCGGGCTTCAGTCGGTCGATGAGGTCGAGCAGCTGGGTCCGACGCTCGTCCTGGCGGGCGATCTTGTCCTTGACCAGCGCCGCCTGCGAGATCGCGTGACGCACCTGCTCCCACAGGTCTTCGGCCTTGCGCTGCAGCGCCTCGACGTCGGGGTTCTCCTCTATGAGGAGGTCGTACTGGTCGGTGAGCTGGTCCACGCGATCGTCGACCGAGTCGACGTCGATCTCGTTCCACTGCGTGAACTGCTCACACACGCGGCGGTAGGCGTCGCGGCGTCGTTCCTTCGCGGAGCGTTCGCGGTCGAGCTCGGCACAGTCCTCGCGGGCGTCCTCGAAAACTCTTTCTTCGTAGGCGAGTTCGTCGCGAAGTGCGGTGATCTTCGATTCGACGTCGCCGACGAAGATGTACTGGGACCGGCGCAGCTGCTGGCGGTCGTCCTTGACGGCCAGCTTCGCCGAATCCTTACGCAGACCCTGATCGGTGACCGCCTTGGCGTACTGGGAGAACTCCCCCGGGTTGTCGACGCACATGTGGTTGCCGAGCTTCGCGAGGACAGTCATCGCCTCGGCGGCACACGGATGGCCGGGGTCGACCGAACGCAGCTTGGACGCCAGGGTGCCCGGCTCGACGACGGGCATCGGGCGGGTCTCGGCCTGGTGCAGCTGGATCCGGCCGCGCATGTCGTGCGAGTTGACGAAGCGCAGAGCGGACCGGAAGTGCTTGTCCGGTACGAGGAGTCGCAGACCGGCGTTGCGCAGCACCTTCTCGACGGCCAGGCGCCAGCGTTCCTCGTCGGGGTCGAGTTCGACGAGCTCGGCTACGTACTTCAGCTCGGACTCGTCGATCTGCAGCGCGTGCGCGATGACCCGGCGCATCTCGTGTTCGGTGCGCGGCAGCGCGGAACCGGCCTGTTCGACGCGGCCGAGCTCTTCCTGCGCGGTGTCGCGGCGGCTGCGGGCGGCGACCTCGCGGGCGAGCGCCTCGGCGTAGTGGGCGCGGCCGGCTTCGAGCTGGCCGTCGATCTTGGTGGCCTCCTCGATGAGCTCTTCGCGCAGCGACCAGAAGCCCTCGGCGTTGGTCGGCGGACTGAAACCGAGCGCGGAGACCTTGTCTTCGTAGGCGTTTCGTCGGGCGGTGACCTCGGTGCTGAGTTTCTGTGCGCCGCCGAGCTGTTCGCGCAGCGGGGCGAGGTCGCCAGTGGACGTGGCGATGCGGGCCAGCAGCAGGCTGTGGTCCTGGCGCAGCTGGTCGTGCTGGGTGGTGAGCGCGGCGAGATCGCCGTCGAGGCGGGTGATCTGGTCGTCGAGGTCGGCGACCTCGGGCTGCGCGTTCCGGATCCGCAGGTTGTTGACGTAGCTGCGGATCGTGGTGCTGTCGATGGTGTCGAGGACGCTGAAGGTGGCCGACTCGCTCGCGTACCGCTCGTGGACTTCCTCGATGTTGCCGAGGATGGTGCGCTTGCGGCGCGCGACGTCGAGCAGCTCACGGGCCTCGACGAGCGGGTCGATCTGCTCGAGGGCGTCGGAGATGCCGACGATGGACGTCGGGGCGTCGAGCATGAACTCCCGCACGAACTGCGCGAGACCGCCGACGCTCTTGAGCGACTTGGCTTTTCCGAGGAGCTGCTGCGCGGCGTCGGAGCCGCGGATCCCGATGAGCGAGTACAGCGTCGAGAGGTACTTGCCCTCGCCGGGTCCGCCGCGCCAGCCGCGGTCGCGGAACTTGGCCGAGTTGTAGTTGGCCACGGCCCACTCGTTGCAGGCCTCGACGATGTCGGCGTCGCCGTCGTAGATGAAGTACGAGCTGTGCGCGTCGGTCATCTTGCCCGCGGCCAGCCACTTGAGGACCAGACCGGTGATGGCGGTGCCGGACGTTGAGGTGTAGGTGACCGCGATGGCCGCCCACGCCGGGCCGGTGCCGCGCAGGTACATGATCTCGCGGTGCGCGTTGGTGCCGTCGCGCCGCTCACCCCACGCGCCGCGCACGTACTTGCCGACGGTGCGCTTACCGCTGGACGAGCCGGCGGCGGTGGCGTCACCCGAGGCGTTGAAGTTGCGGCGGTGGTCGGGCAGGAACGCCAGCGAGATGGCGTCGAGCAACGACGACTTACCCGAACCCGACGACCCGGTGATCAGAGAACCGTTGGAGCTGAACGGGATCGAGTGATACCCGTCGAACACGCCCCAGTTGATCAGCTGCAACCGGGACAGGTGGTACTGGTCGACGCTCACCAGTCGTCTCCTTCGTCGTCGCCGTACGCATTCTCGGCGTCGTCGGGCTGGGTGGGTTCGTCGGCCGCACCCTCGGGCGGTTCCTCCCCCGTGTCGCCGGAGCCGATGAACTGCTCGAACTGTCGCTGCAGATCGGTGATCACCGACGCCGTCATCACCGCGGAGATCACCGGGCTGACGGTGAACGTGTCGGCGTCGTCGCGCTGCTTGCGCAGGAATTCGAGCTCTTCCATCTTGTCGATGGCGCGTTCGATGCGCTTGTCGAAGAGCGCGAGGTCGCGGTCGATGGTGTTGGTGACGCCGGCGAACAGCTCGTGGATCTCCTCGCGGGTGATCAGCGCATCCTCGTCGCGCGCGGCGCGGATGTACTTGGCCAGATGCAACGCCAGGATCGCGTCGTAGGTGTGGACGGTCTCGCGCTTGAGAATGCGACGGCCCCAACGAGAGTCGTAGCCAGCCTGCTCGACGAAGGCGACCTGCAGTTCGTCGACGAGGCGGAGGCGAAGGTCGAGCTCGGACAGGCGGATCCGCAGGACGTCCTGGTACTCGGACACCCACGACCACAGCTGCGGCTGCCGGTCGCCGCTGACGTAGCGGCGGGCCAGCAGGTTCTGCAGCGCCCAGCAGGCACGGTCGGGCATCTCGCTGACGTCGCCGTCGAAGCGGGGTGCGCTCGGGGCGTGCGAGGTGGCGCGGTTCGCGACGGTGGGGAGATCGTCGAAGCCGGCGAACTCGTCAGGGGTGCCCTTCGAGGCTCGCTCCGCTCGCACCTCAGGGAGCGAGGGGGCGGCCGCTGCATGCGCCTCTGGGAGCGAGGGGGCGGTCTCTGCTTGCACGTCAGGGCCCTTCGAGGCTCGCTGCGCTCGCACCTCAGGGGGCAAAGATGTCATTCGGCGTCGACCTCCGCAGTCGGAATCGGTTCGGTGAAGGTGAGGTCGGGGACTTCGATGGCGTGGTCCTCCCCGAGGAGGGACCGGAAACGCACGGTGGTCATCGGTACCTTCTCCCCTGCTGCCAGCTGTTTCTGCGCCCAGGACCACAGCACGATGACGTGCGCGAGGTACGGCTCGTCGAGGCCCTCGATCACCTCGGTAAGCGGGACGGGTCCGGCGGCGACGGCGTTGTTGACGGTCTCGGTGAGCTCGACGGTGTCGACCTGGCCGGTCATCGAGGCGAAGGCGGTCAGATCGGCGTCGGCGCCACCGGCGGGTAGCGCCGGTGCGGGCGGAACGTGTTCGCGGATCTCGAAGGCGAGACGGCCGATCGAGTTGAGGGCCGGGGCCGCCAGCGGCAACTCGTAGCCGAGGCGACGGTCGGCGAGCGAGGACTTGAGCAGGTCGTTCGCTGTGGCCAGAGCGTCGTTGAGCTGACGGGCCAGACCACGGCTCTGCTCGAGGGTGCCGGACGCGACGAAGCGTCGGATACGACGGGCACAGCGCTGGCGGGTGCGGCCGACCTCGGCCATCTGCTGGGTGACCAGCCCGAAGAAGTTGTCCATCACCGATCGCAGCCCGGCGTCCATGCCGGGGAAGTTCTCGATGATGGTGTCGATGTCGGTCTTGAGGCGGGCGCGGCGCTCCGGGTCCTGGATCATCTGGCTGAACGCCTGGTACGACGCCGACTGGGATGACTGCAGGAGGGCTTCATAGTCGTCGAAGAGCTGTCGCTGACGATCGCGGTAGGCGAGGTCGGAGTCGCCCGGGTCGTCGAGCAGCGCGGTGGTGATGCGGTCGAGCATCGTTCCGTACTGGCCGATGTCGGAGATGATCTGCTCCATCTGGTAGCCGATGGCGCGGGCGGAGTCCTCGGCGACGCGGAGGTCGACCGGTGGGCGGCGGCCGGCGTCGAGATCGGCGAGCTCGGCGTCGAGGTCGGACATCTGTGCCTCGAGCTCGAGGCGGATGGTCTCGGGGTCGTTGCTGACCTGTCCCGCGACGCGTCGGAGTTCGGCGGCGATGCCGGTGATCGAACCGCCGGTGGCGATCGAGTCCTCGCGACGCTGGCGGCGCATGAAGTCCAGGACCGAGCGGGCCTCGCTGGTCAGGTGACAGAGGTTGGGCGCGTCGGGGTCGGAGGTGTCGGTGACACGGTGCAACCAGCCCTGACGGGCCCAGAGTTTGACCAGTTCGAGGCCGGTCGGCTGGTCGTCGGTGAGGTCGAGTTCGGCGAGGTCGCGTTCGAGGCGCATCGTCAGCTCGACCTCCGACATCTTGGTGCCGTAGTCGAGGTGACGTTCCATCAAGGTGACGTAGAGCGCCGAGTTGGTGGCAGCGAAGAGTCGTACGGCCGCCGACTTCTGCAGGGTACGGTTCGCTTCCAGCGCTTCACCCAGCGTGACCTGCACCGATTCGGTCGGCGCGACAGCTCGCCCGGTCTCGCGCTGAGCCGGGAAGGCAGAAATCTCCATTGCCGCCTCACGGGATCTCGGGGACTACGGGACCCGCGATAGTCTGCCACGTCCCCCCGGCGGGACCCCAGTCCGGTGGGTCGCGTGTCCAGCCGGTCCGCGTGTGCGTCGCTACGCTGAGCGTCATGGTGATGGCTGATCGTCCCGAGGTCGAGACCGCATCCGGACCGTTGACGACGCTGGCCGTCGTCGGGCTGGCGCAAAACATGCTCGGCGGGCTCGCGCGCGTGCCGTTCAAAAGGCCGTGGTCGGGGCCGGCGGGCCTGCTCGACAACGTCGGGCAGGCTGTCACACGCCAGTCGATCCGGGCGTTCATGGGCTATTCGATGGGTCTGCCGATCGAGGAGTTCCGCTCGATGGAGAAGATCCTCGACCAGATCTGCCGGGTCGTGATGCCGCCGTTCGTCGAGTTGACCGACGGCGTCGAACTGACCCAGGACACCATCGGTGGCGTTCCGGGTCTGTGGTGTCGTGCGAAGGCGAGTACGGACGCCTACGTCGACGAGGACGAGGAGAAGCAGGAGATCGGGGCGACGATCCTGTACCTGCACGGCGGTGGGTACATCGGGACGTCGCCGATCATGTACTCGGCGTTCGCGTCGTCGCTGGTGCGGATCACCGGCTTCGAGGTGTTCATCGCCGACTATCGGATGGCACCCGAATTCCCGTTCCCTGCAGGAGTTCTCGACGCCGCGGACGTTTACCAGGCCCTCCTGGGACGGGGCGTGACCCCCGAACACATCATCGTGGCCGGGGATTCAGGGGGCGGTGGGCTCGCAGCGTCGCTCGTGGCGCATCTGCACTCGAAGGGACTGCCCAAGCCCGGTGCGCTCGCGTTGTTCTCCCCCGAGATCGACCTCGACCTCGACCACCCGTCGATCACCGAGAACGCCCAGTACGACGTGCTGCCGTGGAACATCCCGGTGACGCCCTACCTCCACGGAGTGCAGCCGAACGACGCACGCGTGTCGGTGATCAACGCCGACCCGGATCCGGAGTGGTTCCCACCGACCTTCGTCTGCTGGGGTGGCGACGAGATGTTCCGCGACGGGATCCGTGAATTCGCAGCACGGTTGGAGGACTCCGAGGTGCCCACGCACGCGATCGAGGAACCGGGGATGTTCCATGTGTTCCCGATCCTCATGCCGTGGGCCGAGGCATCGAGGAAGGTCTTCCGGGCGCTGCACGATCTCGCCCAGGGCAACGTGGCCAGCGACCCGGAGGCGACGCAGACGCACTGAGGTCGTCGACTCAGCCCAGGACGAACGCGAGCAGGAAGCCGGCCGCGGTGGCCAGCCCCACCCACCAACCGCCTTCGCGGTAGGCCTCGGGCATCAGGCCGGTGGCGAGGACACCGAGGGTCGCACCACCGGCGAAAGCCTGGACGATGCTGATCGCGGTCGGCGAGATGGCGTCGGCGACCGCGTAGCCGCCGACCGTCACCGCGACGAGGATCGCGGCGGTCACCACCCACATCACGAGCGCGTACCGCGGAGACATGTCGTGTTCGCGTCTCATCAACGACGCCCCGCTCACCGCCTCCGGGACGTTGCCGACGGCGATCGCCACCACCAGGACGAGCGAACCGCCGGCCGTGAGCGACACACCGAGGGCGGTGTTCTCCGGGACGCCGTCGAGGAAGACTCCCAGCATCAGCGCTGGACCGATCGCGCGTGAACCGAGCCTGGTTTCGACGAGGTGGTCGGCGACGACGTACACCGCGGTACCGAGGAACAGCGTCGCCCCCGCAAGTCCGATACCCGCCTGTTTGAAGGCCGGGACGAACAGTTCGGTGGAGACCGCCGCGATCATCGTGCCCGCGCCGAACGCCATGAGTGTGGCCAGGACTCGCGACGGCAGATCCCAGCGGAGACCGATCGCGGCGCCGATAGCGATGGGCACCGCGGTGACGAGTCCGTAGAGGAGAGCGGTCGGCATGGGTAACATGCTTGCGCCCGGCCGGCGCGGTGGGTGGGCGCGACACGCGTCGGGGTGACCTCGATACGCGGCGTCATCGCTCCGCTCGGTCGGCGCTACTCGGCCAGCAGGGGGATGCGGCGTGACCTCGATACGCGGCGTCCTCGCTCTGCTCGGTCGGCGCTACTCGGCCAGCAGAAGTAGCGCTACTCGGCCAGCAGAACCTACTCGGCCATCAGAACCTACTCGGCCATCAGGGACGGTCGTCGCTACACCGCCAGCGGAGCGGGGCGCAACGTCACACGGATCGGCCGACGGTGGGTTGTGTCGCCAGGATGGGCGACGTCGACGGATGGTTACGGTGCCGTAAGGGTCGGATTCGTCGGGAATCCGTGAGGAACAGGTCACAGAATTGCGGATCCCTCGCTCGACCTGGCGAGACGCAGAGGATATGCTGAGTTACGTCCGATGAACCGGTCAGACCCCCGACCCGACCGGTTCATCGGACATTTTTATTGGCGGACCCACGCTCTGTCTCGTCGAGCCGACGAGCCGCCCGCTCCGGCGAGCGTCGTGTTTCGCAGATCAGCCATCCATTTATTCCAGCGGTAACCACCCGGTAATCGTCGACCGGTGAACTGGTTCTCGTAGCGATCAGCTACTCGATGAGATCGAGATCTTCCGATCTGCCGCTCTTGGGCAATGATGCCCGATCCGCATTCGTCTCACACGCCGAGCCGCCAGGCGCCGTCGTCTCGCCATTCCAGGAGTCCTTGTGCCCTCTTTCGACGAAACCATCACCGAGAACATCGCCGCGTCGCTGGCGGAGATCCCGCATCCCTCACTTCCCAAGGGGTCCAACATCTATGGCGGCACCAAGATCTTCCCGGACTACCAGGCCGAGGACGGGGAAACGTACTTCACCCTGGTGCACGGCATCGCCCATGAGTCGTCGGTGTCGTTCGTCGCGGTCCTGCAGGCGACTCGCGCGTTGCGCAAGGGATTCGAATCAGCCATGTACTTCTATGGCCCCGGCGCCATCAATTGCCTTGCCACACGAGGCTTTCCGACGACCGGCGACTCCGGCTTCCCCGGTGAGCAGAACATCAACAACGCGCTCGAGACCTTCATCTCCGAGGGAGGCACCGTGTTCTGCTGCCGCTTCGGCCTCGCGCTGCACGGTGGCCGCGAAGAGGACCTGATCGAGGGCGTCATCCCGGCGCACCCGCTCGACGTCCAGGACGCCATCATCCACTACGCGCGCAAGGGCGCGATCATCAACTCCACGTACATGGTGTGAGTGGTTTCGATACGGCTCGTCGCTAGCGCTCCTCACCTACTCAACCAGCAGAGGGCCACTCGTCGCTAGCGCTCCTCACCCACTCAACCAGCGAGATACTTCCACACCACCAACCCTGGGAAATCCTATGACCACCATCGGATCCGTCGCGGCCAACTTCACCCGCGATCTCGAACAGAACTACGCGACGATCGAACAGTATGTCGCCCAGGCGCGGGCTCGTGGCGTCGACTTCCTGGTCTTCCCGGAGGCGGCGATTGGCGGGTACCTGTCGTCGCTGGGGAACCACGGCGACACGCGTAAGAACAGTGCACGGTCGCTGCCACCGGCGATCTCCCTGGACGGACCCGAGATCGCACGGGTGCAGTCCATCGTCGGAGACCTGGTGGTGGCGATCGGGTTCTGCGAACTCGGCGAGGACGGTGAGACCCGCTACAACGCGGCCGCCGTTCTCGACGGGCACCGGATCTACGGCAGCTACCGCAAGGTCCACCAGCCGCTCGGCGAGAACATGTCGTACTCGTCGGGTGACGGGTACGGAGTGTTCAACACCCCGGTCGGGCGGGTGGGCCTCCAAATCTGTTACGACAAGGCCTTTCCCGAGGCCGCACGCATCATGGCCCTCAAGGGCGCGGAGATCATCGCCAGTCTCTCGGCCTGGCCGGCCGCCCGCACCGCGACCGCGGAGAACCTCCAGGACGACCGATGGACCTACCGATTCAACCTCTTCGACACCGCCCGCGCCCTGGAGAACCAGGTCTTCTGGGTGGCGTCGAACCAGAGCGGGACGTTCGGGTGGTTGCGGTATGTGGGCAACGCCAAGATCGTCGACCCCGGCGGCAACATCCTCGACACGACGCTCCTCGGCAGCGGCCTCGCCGTTGCCGACGTGAACATCGCCGACAGCTTCACCGCCATGCGTGCCGGCATGTTCCATCTGCGGGACCGACGACCCGAGGTCTACGGACTGCTCACCGACCCAGAGAACGCCGACGACCTCGCCTGGCGGGACCTCGCTCATGCCTGAGATGACCGTCCAGGTGCGGTGGCCCGACGGGCAGTTCCGCCAGTACTACTCCCCCAGTCTCGTCCTGCACGACCATCTCGCGCCGGGCTCGTATCGCGTCGACGACTTCCGGTCGCGCGCGACCACCGCCCTCGAGGAGGCCAGCGCACGCGTGCGCGCCAAGTACGGCTTCGCGTGTACGTCGGCCGCCGCGTCTGCCGAGGCGATCGCGGGCGATGCTGCGCGACATGCGGATTCGGCGGAGGTCGAGGTCGTCTCGATGTACCCGCCGTTGCCGGGCGCGGAGGTTTCGACGCGGGGCGTCGCTTCGCTCCGACCCGACTCAACCAGCAGCGGGGACCGGCCCGACCCCTCGCTCCGACCCGGCTCAACCAGCAGCGGGGACACGGGCGTCACCGCCGACACGGGTACCTACGGCAGCGAGGACAGGCGCGACCCCTCGCTCCGACTCGGCTCAACCAGCAGCGAGGGCGCCGTGCCGCTCAGCACTGAGGAGGACTCATGAGCGCGAACACATCTGCGGCACACGTACCGGTCGTCGTCATCGGCGGCGGTCAGGCAGGCCTCTCGGTCAGCTGGTACCTCGGGCAGGCCGGCGTCGAGCATCTCGTCGTCGAAGCCGAGACCGCCGTCCATGCGTGGGCCGACAAGCGTTGGGACAACTTCACTTTGGTGACGCCCAACTGGCATTGCCGTCTGCCCGGATATGCCTACGACGGGCCGGAGCCCGATGGGTTCATGACCCGCGACGAGGTCGTGACGTGGCTGGAGGGGTGGCTGCAGACTTTCGAACCGCCGCTCGTCGAACACACGCGGGTGACCCGCCTGCGGCGGCTCGGTGCCGACCGCTTCGAGGTGACCCTCGACGGTCCGGACGGCGTCACCTCCGTGACATGCGATCAGGCGGTCGTCGCGACCGGCGGTTATCCCCTCCCCGTGATCCCGCCGTACGCGTCGGCGCTCGACCCGGCCGTCCATCAGATCCACTCCGAGGAGTACTTCAACCCCGAGCAGCTGCCCGACGGCGCGGTCCTCGTCGTCGGGTCCGGGCAGTCGGGCACCCAGATTGCCGAAGACCTGCACCTGGCCGGGCGACAGGTGCACCTCGCGGTCGGCAATGCGCCGCGGGTCGCACGGTTCTATCGCGGCCGGGACTGCATGACGTGGCTGTCGGACATGGGGCTCTACGACACCCCGACCCAGGAGTACCCCGGCGGCCGTGCCGCACAGGAGAAGACCAACCACTACGTCACCGGCCGCGACGGTGGTCGCGACATCGATCTACGACGCTTCGCGCTGGAGGGCATGCAGCTTTACGGCATGCTCACCGACGGCAAGGATTCGATGCTGCGGTTCGCGCCGACGCTGACCGACGCACTCGACAAGGCCGACGCCGTCTACAACTCCATCTGCTCCGATATCGACCGCCACATCGACACGCTGGGGATCGACGCACCGGAACCCGCACGGTACGAACCGGTATGGGCACCGGACACGGACCCGGCCGAACTCGATCTGATTGCAGCAGGCGTCACGTCGATCATCTGGGCCATCGGGTACCGACCCGACTACCGGTGGATCGAGGCCAGCGCCTTCGACGGTGGGGGTCGACCGATGCAGACGCGCGGGATCACCGAAGTCCCCGGACTCAGCTTCGTGGGGTTGCCGTGGATGCACACCTGGGGTTCCGGACGCTTCCTCGGCATCGACCGGGATGCGCGGTACGTGGCCGAGCACATCGTCGACGCTCTGGACCAGAATCGCCCGCGGTTGGCGGCGGCGCAGTAGATGCTCCACACCCGGCACGACACCTAGGAGTACCCATGACGGTATCGACACGAGTTGACCTGGCACTGCTCGGAATTCGGGGAGAGCCGCCGGTGCAGCGGACCGGCGGCGCCGGACCCAGCGACGACGGCCACCTCATGATCGACGGTCTGCACGCCGCGATCCCGCGGAACCCGCAGAGTCCGTTCGCCTTCGACGGCGAACGCGTCCTGTACGACGGGGTGGACGTCGGTATCGAGGTCGAGGCGATCGGGCGCCCACGGTTCTACGACCTCCAGACCGCCGACGGCATCAGCTACGAGAAGATCGCGCGCCTGCACGGGCGGAACGTCCTCGCGACGACGGTGGTCCAGACCTGCATCCGGTACGACGAATCGGAGCGGTGCCGGTTCTGTTCGATCGAGGAGTCGTTGCGGTCGGGGTCGACGATCGCGGTGAAGAAGCCGGATCAGCTGGCCGAGGTCGCCCGTGCCGCAGTGGAACTCGACGGCATCACGCAGATGGTGCTGACCACGGGCACCACGAACGGCCGCGATCGCGGGGCCAGACACCTCGCCCGTTGCGTCCGCGCGATCAAGGCCGCGGTCCCCCATCTGCCGATTCAGGTGCAGTGCGAGCCGCCCGCCTATCTCGCGGTCCTCACCGAACTGCGTGAGGCGGGCGCCGATGCGATCGGCATCCACGTCGAATCTCTCGACGACGACGTGCGGCGTCGGTGGATGCCGGGCAAGTCATCGGTCTCCATGGCCGAGTACCGCGCGGCCTGGACCGAAGCGGTGCGCGTGTTCGGACGCAACCAGGTGTCGACGTACCTGCTCGTGGGACTCGGTGAGGACACCGACGAGATGATCGCCGACGCCAAGGAACTCGCCGACCTGGGCGTCTACCCGTTCATCGTGCCGTTCCGACGACATGCGGGAACCCTGGCTGTCGACGTCGACGACGCGCCGGCACCGGATCCGGCGATCGTGGAGAAGATCAGCCGCGAGGTTGCCGCACATCTCACTCTGATCGGGATGGCCGGAGCCGACCAGCGGGCCGGCTGCGCCGTGTGTGGCGCATGCAGCATCCTGCCGACGGTGGGTGGCTGAGATGGAGAGGTCCTTTCGATACGCCCCTCCGCAAGCTCCGGGGCTACTCAAGGAGCAGGGATCTTCCGCTCCGCAAGCTCCGGGGCTACTCAAGGAGCATAGGCCTGCTGAACTCTCGATCCTTGCCGGTCGACGCCGCGTCGCCGCGCGACCGGACTTCCTGATCACGGTCGCCGACACCACCACCGAGCACGCCGCCTACCGAGCGATGCGACACCACGAATTCGTCGACAGGCAAGGTCTTTTCGCACACTCCGACCTCGACGACACCGACGACGACCCGCGCACGGTGGTCCTCGTCGCGACGCTTCCGGACGGTTCGATCGCCGGTGGCGTTCGCGTGGCTCCCGTCCGGTGGCCCGGATCGTCGGACACCGAGGACATCGGCTGGTGGTTCGGCAGCCGTCTCGTGGTCGCCGACCCCGGGCACGCAGCCGGGATCGGTCCGGCGCTGGTGCGAGCGGCGTGTGCGCACATCGAGCAGCAGGGCGCGCTGCGTTTCGACGCGACCGTGCAGGACCGCTATGCACGCATGTTCCAGCGACTCGGCTGGGAGGACTGCGGCGAGGGTCCCGTGATCGCCGGGCAGGCGCATCGGGAGATGCGGTGGGCGATCCACCGTATCCAGCGGACTGTGGACGGCACCAAAGCGGTTCTCGCCGAGGCGCTTGCACCGTTCACCGAGCAAGACGGTGGACTCGGTGCGGCAGGTTTCCGCGGCGACGACGGCGTCCCGCTGCCCGGCACCGATGTGATCGCGGCCTGCGACGCGATCATCCCGTCGATGATCGAACGCGACCCGGAATGGGCGGGATGGTGTTCCGTGCTGGTCAACATCAACGACCTGTCGGCGATGGGGGCGCGACCGATCGGACTGCTCGACGCCGTCGGTGCGCCCACTACCTCTCATCTGACGCGCATCATCCGCGGCATCTCCGATGCGGCACGCGCATGGCAGACGCCGGTTCTCGGGGGTCACACGCAGGTCGGCGTGCCGTCGGCGCTGTCGGTGACGGCATTGGGCACCACCGGCCGTCCGCTGCGTGCCGGTGGCGGCGCGGTCGGCGACACGGTCACCCTGCACGCGGACCTCGGCGGGTCCTGGCGCCCGGGCTATCACGACCGGCAATGGGACTCGACGAGCTCGCGCAGCAGTGACGAACTCTGTGCGATGGCAGGTCATCTCGCGAAGGTAGGACCCGCGGCCGCGAAGGATGTGAGCATGGCCGGGATCGCCGGGACACTCGGCATGCTCGCCGAGGCGTCGGGCACCGGAGCCGAACTCGACGTGACCGCCGTGCCGCGGCCGGACGCGGCGTCGACGGGTGCGTGGCTGACCTGCTTCCCCGGATACGCGATGCTCAGTACGGACCGACCGGGTCGTCGTGCTGATGTGCCGGCCCCGAGCACCGTCTCGATCGTGGACTGTGGACGCCTGACCGCAGAGCCGGGCGTGCGGCTGCGGTGGCCCGACGGCGCGGTGACGGTTGCGGTGGCCTCCACGGTGACCGGGCTGGGGGCCGCGTGATCCGACCTCGCGTGAGCCCTTCTCCGGACGGCCCGCCCGGTATCGTTCGACCATGAGCACTGTCACCCTCGGTGCTCTCGCCGCGCACTTCGGCCGCGACGTGGAGCGTGGAGTGTCCAAGGCCGTCGGCATCGTCGAGGCGGCCGCGCGAGACGGCGTCGACCTGCTCGTCTTCCCGGACGCCACGCTCGGCGGATATCTCGGCGACCTGCGTAATCCCGACCCCGACGAGCTGCCCCCGGCGCTGGATCCCGACGGACCCGAGCTGGCCGCGATCGTCGCCGCCGCGGGCGACACAACCGTGTGCATCGGCTACACCGAGGCCGACGGCGACAAGCACTTCAACACCGCTGTGTGCGTGTCCGGCGACGGGATTCTCGGCACCCACCGCAAGGTCCATCAGCCCGCCGGTGAGTCCCTGGCCTACGCGGCCGGTGACCGGTTCCGCTCTTTCGACACCCCGGTGGGCCGGATCGGCATGCTCATCGACTACGACAAGACGTTCCCGGAATCGGCACGCACCCTCGCCCTCGACGGCGCCCGGATCATCGCTGCCCTGTCCGCATGGCCGGCGAGCGTGACCGACCGTGCCGCCCGGCTACCCGCCGACCGCCAGTCACGACTGTTCGACCTATACGACTGCGCCCGCGCCGCCGAGAACCAGGTGTTCGTCGTGTCGTCGAACCAGACCGGCGTGATGGGCTCGCTGCGGTTCCTCGGACAGGCCAAGGTCGTCGGCCCGGGCGGCGAGATTCTCGCCACCACGCGCTCCAAGGGCGGGCTGGCCACCGCGACGGTCGACGTCGACGCGGAGATCGACCGTGCCCGCCGCGTGCTGAACCACCTCGCCGAACTGCGACCGGACTCCTACCGAACAGACACATGTAAGGCCGTGACAGGTCCGGCCGGGACCTCGCAGACCGGGTCGATCGCGGACCTATCATGACCCGTGTGGACTCCCCCTCGACGCGCGTCGCCCTGCTGACCTACTCCACGAAACCCCGTGGGGGCGTGGTCCACACGCTGAACCTGGCGGAGGCGATGGCGCGACTCGGCGTCGACGTGACGGTCTGGTCGCTGGCGCGCGGCGGTGACGACGGGTTCTTCCGCGAGGTGGATCCGGCGGTGACGCTACGGCTCGTGCCGTTCGCAGATCGCGAGAACGAGACGATCACCGACCGCATCATGCGGTCCATCGCCACCCTGCGCGACGCCTTCGATGCTCGCGACTACGACATCGTGCATGCCCAGGACTGCATCAGCGCCAATGCCGTCGGGACGTGCATCCGCACGATCCACCACCTCGACCAGTTCACGACGCCGATCCTCGTCGAATGCCACGAGAAGGCCGTCGTGAATCCGTATGCGCGGATCTGTGTGTCGCGGGCGGTCGCCGACGAGGTGCGGCACGGCTGGGGGTTCACCCCGGAGGTCATCCCGAATGGTGTTGCGTACCAGAGGTTCGCCGACGCCGCGTCGGAAGCTGCCGAGGCGGTGGAAGCACGTGATCGGTGGACCGAGAAGCTCGGTGAGTACGTGCTGGCCGTCGGGGGGATCGAACCGCGCAAGGGCAGCATCGACCTGCTGGACGCCTATGCGCTGCTGCGAGAGCGGCATCCGGAGCTGTCTCTCGTCTTCGCAGGCGGCGAAACGCTGTTCGACTATCGGGACTACCGCGCTGAATTCGACCGTCGCCGTGCCGAACTCGACGTCGAGCCGATCGTCCTCGGCAACGTGCCCGACGACGAGTTGCCGTCGCTCGTCGCGGCGAGCCGGGTGTTCGCGTTCCCGTCGGTCAAGGAGGGGTTCGGGCTGGCGGCGATGGAGGCGCTTGCCGCCGGACGACCCGTCGTGACCCGAGAGTTGCCCATTCTCCGAGAGGTGTTCGGCGACACGGTGACCTATGCGTCGACGGCTCCCGAGCTCGCCGATGCACTGGCCAAAGCACTGACGCCCGACCCGGCACGCGTCGACGCCGGGCGTTCGCTGGCCGCGTCGTTGACGTGGGAGGACGCGGCTCGTCGTCATATGGAGTTCTACGCCCGGCACCCGCTGCCCCGGGATCCGATGCCCGCGCAGCTCGACGCGCGCAGATGAGCGCCGCCGAACGCACCGGGATTCTCGCGGTGACGCTCACCGCGTTCCTGTGGGGGACGTCGGGGACGGTCGCCGCACTGGCGCCCGCGCTGAGCGCGGTCACGATCGGTGCCATCGCCATGGCCGGCGGAGGGTTGCTCCAAGCCGCGATCAACGTCCGCGCGGTCCGTGCCGCGTGGCCGTCGTTGATGCAGCGGTGGCCGACCGTGCTCGCGGGCGGCGTATGCGTGATGATCTACCCGCTGTGCTTCTACGGCTCGATGCGCATCGGCGGCGTCGCGCTGGGCACCGTGGTGTCGCTGGCGTCGGCGCCGTTGTTCTCCGCTGTGATCGAGCGGGTGGCCGAGGGTCGAATGTTCACGAGGCGGTGGATCGTCGCGTGTGCCCTGGGCATCGCCGGCAGTGTCGCTCTCGCGCTGTCGCGGAGCGAGTCCTCGCACGGAGACACCGTCGCCGACAGCAGTGCGTCCGCCTGGGGTGTCGTGCTCGGCTTGGGGGCTGGTGCGACCTACGCGGGCTTCTCGTGGGCGATGCGACGCCTGATGAACCAGGGAGTCACCCGCGGGGCGTCGGCCGGTGGCGTGATGGGCCTGGGCGGGGTGCTGTTGCTGCCGGTGGTCGCGGTCTGTGTGCCGTCGGTGGGCGATCATCCGGAAAGCCTCGGTGTCCTCGCGTACCTGGTCGTCGTGCCGCAGTTCCTCGGCTACGTGCTGTTCAGCCGCGGGCTGGGACGGATCGACAGTTCGACCGCCACCACCATCACCCTCATCGAGCCGGCCGTTGCCACCGTCCTCGCGGTGGTGGTGCTGTCCGAAGCGATCACCGCGATCGGCTGGACGGGCATCGGCGTACTGGCCATGGCGCTCGTCGTGTTGATGGCTCCCGCGCGGCGTCGGGGATCCGTTAGCGTCGAGCACAGCAGTTCGCACAACGGCGCCCCTGCCGTGGACGAGGAGGTCGATGCATGAAGCAGTTCCGAGAGGCCGTCGAGGCGCGCGACGAGCAGGCGATGCGAGACCTGCTCGCCGATGACGTCGTCTTCACCAGCCCGGTCGCGTTCAAGCCGTACCCGGGCAAGGCGATCACTTCGGCCATCCTGCGGGGCGTCATGCGTGTCTTCGAGGACTTCCGCTACGTCCGGGAGATCAACGACACCGGGGGTCGCGACACGGCGCTGGTCTTCGAGGCCACGGTCAACGGCAAGGGCGTCACCGGGTGCGACTTCATCCACGTCGACGACGACGGCAAGATCGACGACTTCATGGTGATGGTCCGGCCGCTCTCGGGTGCGCAGGCCCTCGCCGAAGCCATGGGGGCACAGTTCGACCAGATCGCGGCCGAGGCCGCAGCCGAGACCGCCGGAGGAACCAACTGATGAAACTCGGTCTGCAACTCGGATATTGGGCCGCGCAGCCGCCGGCCGGTCATGCCGACCTCGTCGCCGCCGCCGAACGGGCCGGTTTCGACTCCATCTTCACCGCCGAGGCGTGGGGATCGGATGCCTACACACCGCTGGCGTGGCTCGGGTCGTCGACGAGTCGTGTCCGGCTGGGCACCTCGGTGCTGCAGCTGTCGGCGCGCACGCCGACCGCGTGCGCGATGGCTGCGCTGACCCTCGACTATCTGTCCGGCGGCCGGCACATCGTCGGACTCGGAGTGTCCGGGCCGCAGGTCGTCGAGGGTTGGTACGGGCAGAAGTTCGCCAAACCGCTCGGCCGCACGCGTGAATACATCGACATCATGCGTCAGGTCTGGGCGCGGGAGGCCCCGGTCACCAGCGCCGGACCGCACTATCCCCTGCCGTACAACGGCGACGGGGCGTCGGGATTGGGCAAGCCGCTCAAGCCGATCACCCATCCGCTGCGTGCCGACATCCCGGTCATGCTCGGCGCCGAGGGACCCAAGAACGTCGCCCTCGCGGCCGAGATCGCCGACGGCTGGCTGCCGCTGTTCTACACACCGCGCATGGCCGACACCTACAACGCTTGGCTCGACGAGGGTTTCGCCAGGCCTGGTGCGCGGCGCAGTCGCGAGGACTTCGAGATCATCGCGACCGCCCAGATCGTCATCACCGACGACCGGGCCGCGACCTACGCCGCGATCAAGCCCTTCCTCGCGCTGTACATGGGCGGAATGGGCAGTGAGGACACCAACTTCCACGCCGAGGTGTATCGCCGTATGGGGTACTCCGACGTCGTCGACGAGGTGACGAAACTGTTCCGCTCGGACCGCAAAGAGGAAGCCGCTCAGATCATTCCCGACGCGGTGGTCGAGGACTCGGCCATCGTCGGCGACCTCGACCACGTGCGCGAACAGATCAAGGTGTGGGAGTCGTCCGGTGTCACCACGATGCTGGTGTCGCCGCGCACGGTCGAGGAGATCGATCAGCTCGCCGGCCTCATCAGCTGATGCTGTCCCCCGCCCGGTTCACGATCTTCGACGACGTCGTCGCCTTCTCGACGCCGCCCGCGGACACGTTCGACTATCTCACCGACCCGAGGAATCGGCCTGCGTGGCAGTCGAGTCTGCGACGCATCGACGACCTGCACGTGATCGGCGACCGGGCGGGTGACGTCGGCACCAATTGGACCGACGTCACCATCGTGCCCGGGGTGTCTCCACGGTTGGAGGTCACGGCCTGCGAGCCTCACCGTTTGTGGCGGGAGGTCGGTGGCTGGCGGTCGGTCGACGCGGTGCTCAGCCTCCGGTTCGACGAACGAGCCGACGGCGGCACGGATGTCCGTGCGGAGGCGACGCTCACCGTGCCGGTGATCGGTGTTCCGGTGCTGGCGGTGAACCGGTGGCCGGCCGCACAAGCGATCCGTGCCGACCTCGCCCGCGCTGCCCGTATCGTCGCCGACCACGGCGGTCGGTGATCGTCGGGCGCTCGGGTAGCGTGACCAGGGTGAACATGAAGAATGCGACTCTCGCGCTCGGCGCGGCCCTCGTCCTCACGGTGGCCGGCTGCAGCTCCGACTCCGATTCCGATTCCGGCACAACCGAAGCCACCGGTACCGCCGCGGCCGGCACCACCGACACCGGTTCGACGGCGACCAGCTGCCCGACCGCGCCGGCCAAGGACGACGCCAAGCCGCAGTGGACCTTGAAGGGCGCCACCGGCGGTGTCGAGATGGTCGCCGCCACCGCGACCGAGGCGCCGAAGATCACCGTCCAGTCGCCGTTCAGCGTCGATCAGACCGTCGTCGAAACGCTCGTCGAGGGTGACGGACCCGTCGTCGCCGAGACCGCGTCGGTGACGGTCTGCTACGTCGGTGTCAACGGCCGCAACGGCAACGAATTCGACAGCGCGTACCAGCGCGAGGTACCCCAGCCGACTTCCCGCTCAACGGCGTGGTCCCCGGCTTCAGCAAGGCAATCGCCGGACAGAAGGTCGGCTCCAAGGTCGGCGTCGCGATGACATCGGCCGACGGCTACGCCCAGGGTGAGCCGAGCGCCGGCATCGAGCCCGGCGACACGCTGATCTTCGAGATCGGGATTCTCGCCGCGTCGTAGGACTCTGCAGTGAAACACGAAGGGCTGGTGGGCTGTTGCTCACCAGCCCTTCGTGGCTCGTCGCCGGCGCACGGTTCATCGATCACGCACGAGGGGTCTATCGCATCCGATGAGCCGGTGCGGAACGACGTCGCATGCGACATCGTTCCGGCTGTAGGACGTCGACCGAAGTCGTTGGCCCGGATTGAAATCGCGCGCGGCGTCATTCCCGGCGTCGTGCGCAGGGATGCGGGCGTGCGAGCTGCACAGCCGGACGGGCGGAGCGAAATCTCATCCATCTCAGGGGCTTCCGAGGGAAATATGCCCTCCGAGGGTGCTCACGGGGACGACTTTCTCGCGGTTCGCCGGGCGTCGTGGAGGTCGGAAGAGCCCGCTGCCTTTAGGAGTCCGGAGCATGCGGAGGGCGCTTCATCTCTGCTCCCTGAGGAGCGTCCGGAGTTTGCGGAGGACGCGTCTCGAAGGGTTGGCGAGTTATCTCACCAGGCCCTTCGAGGCTCGTCGCTATCGCTCCTCGCACCTCAGGGAGCGGGGGTGGCTCGTCGCTAACGCTCCTCGCACCTCAGGGAGCAGGAGGTGGCTCGTCGCTAACGCTCCTCGCACCTCAGGGAGCGAGGGATGGGGTGCGCCTCTTACAGCGTGCGATGCCGGATGTCGATCGGAAGACCGTCGGCCGGGGTCGGGCCGGTGCCGTAGGTGAGGACCGGCTTGTAGCCGGCGGGGACCGTCCACTCGAAGCGCTGCAGCATCTGGTGCAGGATCGACTTGACTTCCATGCCACCGAAGTACAGGCCGATGCACTTGTGCGCGCCGCCGCCGAACGGGGCCCACGCGAAGCGGTGGACCTTGTCCTCGCGACGCTCCGCGGAGAAGCGCTCGGGGTCGAAGTGGGTCGGGTTCGGCCACCATTCCTTGCGCAGCATGGTCGCCCACGGGTGGATCGCCAGCAGGGTGCCCTTCGGGATGTAGTGCCCGCAGATCTCGGTGTCCTCGATGGCCATGCGGAACAGCATGCCGACGGGGGCGTTGAGGCGCAGGGTCTCCTTGAAGGCGAGCTCCATGCTCGGGAGCTTGTCGATGTCGTCGTAGTCGATGGTCGGCTTGTTGAGTGCCAGCGACTCCTCGCGCAGACGCTGCTGCCACTCGGGGTGGCGGCCGAGGAAGTAGGTCATCATCGACAGGGCGATGGTGGACGTGTCGTGGGCGGCCATCATCACGAAGATCATGTGGTTGACGATGTCCTCGTCGGTGAAGGACTCACCCTCTTCGCTCTCGGTGTTGCAGAGCACGCTGAACAGGTCGTCGCGGTCGTTGCCGCGACGCAGTGGGATCTCGGAGCGGAAGTACTCCTGCAGGACCTCACGGCCGCGGAGTCCCTGCGCCCAGGTCCAGTTGCCGACGTCCTTGCGGACGATGGCCTGACCGCCGCGGACCGCGGCCTCGAAGGCACGCTCGAGGCGATGCGCCTCGGCCTCGCTCACGTGCGCACCCATGAAGACCTCGGTGGCCAGCGACAGCGTCAGGTCCTTGGTGTTGGAGTACATGTGGAAGCCCTTGCCCACCTGCCGGTTGGCGAGGGTCTTCTCGATGTGCGGCGTCATGATGTCCAGGTAGCCGTTCAGGCGGGGGCGGCTGAACGCCTGCTGCATGATGCGGCGGTGCTGCATGTGCTCGTCGAAGTCCATGAGCATGACGCCACGACGGAAGAACGGGCCGATCATCGGTTCCCAGCCGAGCTCGCTGGAGAACGCCTTGTTGCGGTTCATCCAGACGGCCTCGATCGCGTCGGGCCCGACGAGGGTCACCATGTTCATGCCGAGCGCACCCGACCAGGACACCTGGCCGTAGCGGTCGAAGCGCTTCATCGCCGACTTCAACGGGTCCGCGAGCGCCTCGAGGGTGTTGCCAGGTACGGGATGCCGGGGTCCCCCATGACGGGCTTGAGGTCGGAGCCGGCGGGCGGCACGGCCAGCGGACGCTCCTTGCTCGGGTACATGCTGCTCACCTTGCCGAGCGCGCCCTGGATCTGCTTCTTCCGCTTAGACATGTACTTGCCACTCCCCGTTGATCCGATGTGCGTTACATCACTATGCACCATTGGAACGGATTTTAGCGGTTGTTTCAAGAGGCGTGTTTCGGGAGGTCGTTCAGCCCGCCTGGTTCGGCACGGATTCGACGGCCTCCGCGCAGGTCAGCCGCGGAGCGAGAACGCCGAGGGAGATGATCACGGCCAGACCCCAGAGCAGGTACGACGACCCGACGACGTGCTGCCACCAGGCCCACGACAGCTCGGCGTCGTAGCGCTGCGGGACATGCTGGTGGGGCGCATACGCGAAGATGACCAGCCCCGTACCGGCCAGCCACCACCAGATCTGCGACGCCCCGCGTCGTGCAGCGAGTGCGACCAGCACCATGAGGAGCGGCACGATCCACACCCAGCTGTGGTCCCAGGCGACGGGCGAACAGAACAGCCAGGCGAAGGCGACCGTCAGCAGTGCGGCGACCTCGATCGTCTGGTCGCGACTGTTCTCGGCGGCTTCCGACGTAGACAGCAGGCGCCACGCCGACCACGCGATGAGCAGTCCGATCACGAGAGCCACGCCGAGCCAGGCGATCTCCGACTCGATGCCGAGCCGCGCCAGTTCACCCTTGACCGACTGGTTGTTGGCGAACTGTGGACTACCGATCCGCTCGGTGTCGAACAGCGTCGACGTCCAGTAGGTGATCGAGTCGTCGGATGCCAGCAGGTATCCGAGGCTGGCGTAGGCAACGGCTGACACCGCGCTCACCACGAGGGCGCGCCAGTCCCGTCGGAGAAGGAACAGCAGCAGGAAGACCGCCGGGGTGAGTTTGATCGAGATCGCGAGACCGACCAGCAGACCGCGCCACCACCGGCCGCGACCGAGGAGGGCGTCGACGACGACGAGCGCCATCAAGACGATGTTGATCTGCCCGAAGTTCAGGGTGTCGCGCACCGGTTCGAGCCACAGGCCGACGGTGGTCGCGGCGGTCGCAAGCCACCAGAGGTCCGTCGACGGTCGATCGGTCAGGTGAGCCACCACGATTCGGCAGACCATCAGCAGGCACGCGATGGACACGGCGGTGAACAACCCCTGCCCCAGCCCCAGAGGGACGACGGTGAACACCGAGAAGAGAGCCGCGGCCAACGGCGGATAGGTGAACGGCAGATACGAGCCTCCACCGAGTGTCGGGAGCGTGCCGTAGAGGTCGCCGCCGTCGAGGAAGACGCGGCCGCCCATGCGGTAGACATCGAAATCGATGCGATAGGGCGCCGGCGGATGGTTCGGGAGAACGAATATCGCGATCGCCGCACTGAGGATGAAGGCGAGGAGCGTCAGCCAGCGCGCCCATGCCGAATGGAGGTAACGATCGATTCCCAACCGGGGAATGTCCACAACAGTCACGAGCCCTCTCTTCCGAGCGGGATCGTATCGCGGCGGACGCGAACGTCAGCGGGGGCGGCGGTGACCCCGCTGTGGAACTCGTGTGTTCGGGCTCAGGCGGCGCCGGACTCTTCGGCGGCGGCTTCTGATGCGGCTTCCTCCGGATAGCCGTCGAGCATGATCGTGGCGACCGCGCCCAGGGCCTCCTCCCACGCGGTGGTCATCGCCGGCGTCCACGCCTCGCCGCCGATCTCGCTCATGGCGGCGATCATGCATTCGGCAACCGCGGTGTACATCGGCCGGGTGACGCCGAGGCTCGCGTGACGCTTGCCGAGAGCGTGCAGGTTGGTGGTGAGCCACTCCGCATCCTCGAGGTGGTCGAGAACCGAGACGACGGCGGTCCGCAGCATCTCGGCCTGAACGCGGGTGTCCCGCTGGAACATCGGCTTCACACCGGGATAGCGCTCGAAGAGGATGTCGTAGAACCGGACGGTGAGACCGGAATCGGGTAGGTCGACGAGGGTCAGGCTTTCTTCCAACAATTGTTTGTCCATGCACAGACCCTGCCGCCGGTGCGTTGCGCGCGGACTGTCATGCCGCAAGGGCTGGGTAACGGTGATCTCACACGTGAAACTCGGGTGTGTGAGATGTTGTGCGCGGTTCACAGTCAGCAGCACCTCGGCAGTAAGCTCTGCCATCAGGTGCATCGGAACCCATTGCCTTCGCGCTACGGACCGTCGATCTTCCGATGACTACATTGAAGCCTGTTTCCCGCCCAGACCGACTGCGCACCCCCATCCGCATCGATGCCTTCGAGTATGGCTGTTGCCGAACACCTCCCAGCGTCGGAGAATCAGTGACCGGGCGATTGTCGGCGTACCCCGCAGCGGAAGGTCAATTCGTCGCCACTGCTTGGGATCGCGAGCGTGACGTCGTCGTCGTGGGTGGCATCTCCGCTCGATGGGACCCGGCGCACGGCGATCCGCTCGGCCAATCGATCGTGCTGGCTCTGTCGTGGCACGACGACTCCCCTGGCGGGGTCGAGGCGACCGGGATTGTCTCGTCGGTTCATCAGCTCTTCTACGAGCCCGCTCCCGACCCCGATCAACCACGCGTCGCGCTCAGACAGCCCGTGAGTGCAGTCGAGAAGTTTCCCGCCGACTTGCTCCAGGGCAATGGGACCGTGCTGGTTCCCGGCGGAGTGGAAGTCGTTCTCGACGAGTTGGTGCTGGTCGTGCCGACCGCGGCGGACGCGGCCCGAGCCCGAGGCGCTGCAGATGAAGGACGTCGGACGCTCACGATCGTGTGTCCCGCACCATGTCTGGGAACGGTCGTCCCGTACGAGGGGGAACGCATCCGGATCGATCTCGACGACGACCGCCTCACCATCTCGGGGTCGGATTCCGCGCCGACCGGGACCGTCACCGGAGTAGTGCTACAGCTGGGCCGGCTCGAGCCGGCCGGACCTGTCTCGATGGTCGTACCGGTGTCGGTTCCAGCCGATACCCCGACCGATGACGTGGCCGGCGACGTCCTCGTGGTCTTTGTCGTCGACCCCACCGACTGAAGAAGGCATCAATCCGGGCTCGAAAACCCACCACTTCTGTCCGTAATCCGTCACGAAATGTGACTGGTGTAAACCAGTTCCGGTGTGTGGTCGACTAGACGGAAGATCCCACTGGTTCAGCGAATCCTCCGGATCCCGAACTGTGGAAAAGTCTCGCACTCGAACGTATGTTCGGGTACTGTGGAGTCATGCCAGAGCTCACCCCACTCCTCGACCAGAAGGGCCCGGGCAGCCGGCACGCAGTTCTTGTCAGACCCCCGATGTAGAACTGACCACACACGAGAATTCATGACAGAGCAGTAGTCAACGACGGTTTCACACCACCGCACGTACACCTCAGAAGAGGGATGGCTGCCATCATGATCGACACTGACACCACTTCACTCGACGCGGTCCTCGACCGACTCGGCGAGCTCACCCCACCCGCCGACGATTCCACCGGCCGTCTGACGTACGAACAGTTGGAGTGTTGGCGGTTGATCCGCAACCTGGCCGATCACCAGATCGCCACGCACGCAGCACAGCTCGACGATCTCCGCGTAGCGGAGAAGGCGGGTTCGGCCACCAAGAAGCTCCTCGTCGAGATGGGGTTCCCGCCCGCAGCAGCCACCCGCACCACACGGATCGCCGAGGCTCTCGGCACACTGAGCAAGGTCGAGGCCTGCGCCGCTGACGGTCGACTCTCCGGCGAAATCGTCGACGCCATCGTCCGCGGTATCGCTGTGATTGAGAAACGCTGCCCCACAGCACTATCCGACGACGACCGCATCATCTATCAAACCGAACTGCTCACCCAGGCCCTGTCCGGCGCCACACCCACCGACATACAGAGACACGCCCAGACGATCGGCAATACCCTCGCCGACGACCAGGACTGTATCCCTGCCTGCGACGACCGCACCC
The DNA here is from genome assembly GCF_000332995.1 of Gordonia amicalis NBRC 100051 = JCM 11271. Taxonomy (GTDB): domain Bacteria; phylum Actinomycetota; class Actinomycetes; order Mycobacteriales; family Mycobacteriaceae; genus Gordonia; species Gordonia amicalis. Next base: position 18,487 of record NZ_BANS01000051.1, on the reverse strand, counting down.
TCGACACCCTGTCGCACCACCTCACCGACGACTCCCGCGTCGACATCCGCGCGAACATCAACCAGGCAGTCGGGGAGAAATTCATCGCGATGATCGACGAGCGCTCCATACCTCGTCCCGAACCCGACGGCGCCGACGACCGACGCTCCGCCGATCAACGACGCGCCGACGCCCTCGAAACACTCTTGGATCAAGCCGCCGTCGGAGCCGCCATGGACACCATCGGGACACCGCGAACCCAAACATTGCTGACCATTCCCGCCGACGGCGGCGATCCCGCGTTCCTGCCCTGGACGGGGCCGGTCACCCAAGCCACCGCACGGCGGTTGTCGTGCGACGGAACACTGACCGAGATCATCGTCGACGGCGAGACCGTGCCCCTTCAAATGGGACACGAAAAGCGCCTGTTCCCAACACATCTGCGCAAAGCGATCATCATCCGTGACCAGACCTGTATCAAATGCGGTGCACCGCCCTCACACACCCAGGTCCACCACATCCTGCACTGGTCCGACGACGGGAACACCGACCTCGACAACGGCTGCCTGCTCTGCCAACGCTGCCACACCCAAGTCCACCACCACGGCTGGGACATCGTGATGGGGTTCGATCGGCATCCGTGGCTGGTCCCACCCATCGAGATCGATCCGCAGCGTCGACCCCGCCCTGCATACAACCGCCGCACCATGCGTCTCGACGACGCCGCCTAGGTTTCGAAACGGTTCGTCGCTGACGCTCCTCACCTACTCAACCAGCGCGCGACACAGCTGGTCGCTGCTCAACAGGTAGCTGGACGACCCCCGGGTCGAACGTGATCTTTGACAATTCCACAGTGTGAACACGCCGCGAACCGGCGGGTTCCGTCCTGCTCAGCAGAGGTGCTGAGCAGGACGGAACGCCGGGCACGATCAGGCGCCGACGTACTCGGCCAGATGCTGTCCGGTCAGGGTCGAACGATCGGCGACGATCTCCGCCGGAGTTCCCTCGAAGACGATCTGGCCGCCATCGTGTCCAGCACCGGGGCCGAGGTCGATGATCCAGTCCGCGTTCGCCATCACAGCCTGGTGATGTTCGATGACGATCACCGACTTGCCCGAGTCGACGAGTCGGTCGAGCAACCCGAGGAGTTGTTCGACGTCGGCGAGGTGCAGGCCGGTCGTGGGTTCGTCGAGGATGTAAACGTCGCCCTTCTCCCCCATGTGTGTTGCCAGCTTCAGCCGCTGACGCTCGCCACCGGACAGAGTCGTCAGCGGCTGACCGACCTTGATGTAGCCCAGGCCGACGTCGGCCATCCGGTGGAGGATCTTGTGTGCTGCAGGAAGTTTGGCGTCGCCGTCGGCGAAGAACGCCTCGGCCTGAGCCACCGACATCTCGAGGACCTCGCTGATGTTGCGGCCACCGAGGGTGTACTCGAGGACCTCGGCCAGGAAGCGCTTGCCCTCACACACCTCACACGGCGCGGCGACCCCGGCCATCATCGCGAGGTCGGAGTACACGACGCCCGCACCGTTGCAGTTCGGGCACGCACCTTCCGAATTGGCGCTGAACAGAGCCGGTTTGACGCCGTTGGCCTTGGCGAAGGCCTTCCGGATCGGTTCGAGAAGTCCGGTGTAGGTCGCCGGATTGGAGCGGCGCGAACCCTTGATCGCCGTCTGGTCGATCGAGACCACCCCGTCGAGTCCGGCGACCGACGAAGTGATCAGGGAAGACTTGCCCGACCCGGCGACACCGGTGAGCACGACCAGGACGCCGAGCGGGATGTCGACGTCGACGTTCTGCAGGTTGTGCATGGTCGCGCCGCGGATCTCGAGAGCACCACTGGGCGTGCGGACTTCGGGTTTCACCGCCGCGCGATCCTCGAGATGGCGACCGGTGAGGGTGTCGGCGGCGCGGAGTTCCTCGACCGTGCCCTCGAACACGATCTCGCCGCCGTCGGTGCCGGCCCGCGGACCGAGGTCGACGACGCGGTCGGCGATGGCGATGACCTCGGGCTTGTGTTCGACGACCAGCACCGTGTTGCCCTTGTCCCGCAGGGCGCGGAGCAGGTCGTTCATGCGCTGGATGTCGTGGGGGTGCAGGCCGATCGACGGCTCGTCGAAGACGTAGGTGACGTCGGTGAGCGACGACCCGAGGTGCCGGATCAGCTTGGTGCGCTGGGCTTCACCGCCGGACAGAGTGCCTGCCGGACGGTCGAGGGACAGGTAGCCGAGACCGATGTCGACGAAGGCGTCGAGATGTTCGCGCAGCGACTTGATCAGGGGCGCCGCCGACGGCTCGTCGAGCTCGGCGATCCACTGCGCCAGGTCGCTGATCTGCATCGCGCACGCGTCGGCGATGCTGATGCCCTTGATCTTCGACGACCGGGCCTCGGCGGTCAGACGTGTGCCCTCGCAGTCCGGGCAGGTCTGGAAGGTGATGGCACGGTCGACGAAGGCGCGGATGTGCGGCTGCATCGCCTCGCGGTCCTTGCTCAGCATCGACTTCTGGATCTTCGGGATCAGACCCTCGAAGGTGACGTTGATGCCCTCGACCTTGATCCTCGTCGGCTCCTTGTAGAGCAGGTCGTTGAGTTGCTTCTTGGTGTACTTCGCGATCGGCTTGTCGGGGTCGAAGAAGCCGCAGCCGCGATAGATCCGGCCGTACCAGCCGTCCATCGAGTAGCCGGGGATCGTCAGGGCACCCTCGTTCAGCGACTTCGACGCGTCGTAGAGGGCGGTGAGATCGAAGTCCGAGACGTCGCCGCGGCCCTCGCACCGCGGGCACATGCCGCCGGTGATCGAGAAACTCCGGCGCTCCTTGACCTTCTGGCCGCCCTTCTCTACGGTGACCGCGCCCGCACCGCTGATCGAGGCCACATTGAAGGAGAACGCCTGTGGTGAGCCGATGTGCGGTGTGCCCAAGCGGCTGAACAGGATTCGCAGCATGGCGTTGGCATCGGTGGCGGTGCCCACCGTCGAGCGCACGTTGGCACCCATCCGTTCCTGGTCGACGATGATCGCCGTCGTGAGTCCGTCGAGGACGTCGACGTCGGGACGGGCCATCGAGGGCATGAAGCCCTGGACGAACGAGCTGTAGGTCTCGTTGATGAGTCGCTGGGATTCGGCGGCGATCGTGCTGAAGACCAGTGAGCTCTTACCCGAACCCGACACACCGGTGAACACCGTCAGGCGGCGTTTGGGCAGCTCGACGTCGATGTTCTTGAGGTTGTTCTCGCGGGCCCCGAGCACCCGGATGCGGTCATGGGTGTCGGCTGGATGAAGGGTGTCGTACTCGGGGGATGTGCCGCCGGTCGTGCTCTCGGGTGCCTGTTTGGTGCGCGTGGCTGGACTCATCATCTCTCCATCAGGGCGGCGCCCACTGGGACGCAGCCGTCTTCGGGATCGTGAAACGGTTCTGTTGTCGTAGAGGTCTGACCCGATCCAACCAGCTGAGTCATCGGAAACTCGGCAACTCCGGTGGGCACCGCCTCGGGTGGCGGCAATCGGCCGGGTCCGCACACCTCTCACACCGCCTGGTCGATACGGATCAGGTTGCCGGAAGGATCACGCACAGCGGCGTCGCGGACACCGTAGGGCTGGTCCATCGGCTCCTGGATGATGTCCACCCCATTGGCCTGCAGCTTCTCGAACAGTCCGTCGAGGTCCTCGGTCGCGAGCGTGAGCGCGCCGTAACTGCCCTTGGCGATCAGTTCGAGGATCGTCTGACGTTCGGCATCGGTGATGCCCGGATCGGCGGCCGGCGGATGAAGGACGATCGAGGTGCCGGGCTGATTCGGCGGCCCGACCGTGAGCCAGCGCATGCCGTCGTAGCCGACGTCCTTGCGAACCTCGAAACCGAGCAGGTCGCGGTAGAAGGCGAGGGCGGCTTCGCCATCGGTGTGCGGGAGGAAGGTGTACCGGATGGTGATGTTCATGGATGTCAGGCTAGGCACCATCACCCCCGCTGCGCTTCTCGATTCCTGATCGGTCTCGTGATGTTCTTCGCCAGACACGCGGGAATTCCGTCGGTGGCGTCGGCGGACTGCTCGCGATAGACCGTCGGCGGCACCCCGACCAGTTCGGTGAATCGTGTGCTGAATGTGCCCAGTGACGAGCAGCCGACCTCGAAACACACCTCGGTGACGCTGAGATCCCCACGACGCAGCAGCGTCATCGCCCGTTCGATGCGGCGTGTCATCAGATACGAGTACGGCGACTCACCGTAGGTTTGGCGGAACTTTCGGCTCAGATGCCCGGCCGACATGTTCACGCCCCGGGCCAGCGCCTCGACGTCGAGCGGCTGCGCGTACTCGCGATCGATTCGATCACGGACCTGCCGGAGAAGGGTCAGGTCGCGCAATCGCTGATCGGAATCGGATCGGGCCACGGGGTTGATCGTAGGCTTCGGTTGCCGGATGTGGGGGCTAGTGGCGTTTGGCTCACCAGGTCTTCGAGGCTCGTCGCTTGCGCTCCTCGCACCTCAGACAGCGAGCGACCGCCCGCCGCGTTCCTCGCACCGCAGACAGCAATCGGTGCCGGTGTCAGCGTTGAAGGAGGGCGGCGACGTCCGCGCTGATCGCCTGAAGCCGTTGCGCGGCACGTGCGTGCGGGATCTCGCCGCCCGCACAATCGAGAACGACCTCGAGGTAGCACTTCAGCTTCGGCTCGGTACCCGACGGACGCACGATGACCCGATCGTCGGCCGCCGTGCGCAGCACGAGTGCGTCGGTCGGCGGTAGGTCGCCGGATCCCCGGGCGAGGTCGAGGACCTCGACGATCGCCGAACCGGCCAGTGCGTCGATCTGCGTCGAACGCAGCCGGTCCATCATCTGCCCGAGCTCGGCGAGGTCGTCGACGCGGATCGTCAGCGGCGCGGTCGCATGCAGACCGTGGCGACGTGCGAGGTCGTCGAGGAGGTCGACCAGGGTGCGGCCGTCGGCGGCGAGCTCTTCGACGAGGCTGACCACGCGGACCATCGCGGAGATCCCGTCCTTGTCACGCACGGCATCCGGGTCGGTGCAGTAACCGATGGCCTCCTCGTAGCCGAACCGAAGATCCGGTGTCCGGGCGATCCATTTGAAACCGGTGAGCGTCACGGCGGATCGAAGACCGTGGTGGGCCGCGATTTTCGCGAGCAGCCGGCTCGACACGATCGAACAGGCCAGCGTGTCCCCGCCCCGACCCGGGTCGCGGGCGGCCTGTTCGCCCAGCAGCCAACCGATCTCGTCGCCGGTGAGCTGGCGCCAGCCGTCTTCGGTCGGGGTGGCCACCGAGCAGCGATCGGCATCCGGATCCAGCGCGATCACCACGTGCGCGTCGACATCGCGGGCGAGTTCGAGCGCACGGTCGAGGGCCCCGGGTTCCTCGGGGTTCGGGAAGGCGACGGTCGGGAAATCGGGGTCTGGTGCGAACTGTTCGTCGACGGCGTGGAGGTCGGCGACACCCGCGGCGCGCAACACGGCGAGGGCAGTCGTGCCGCCGACACCGTGCATCGGGGTGAGGACGACCCGAACCGTACTCGGTTCGTCGCCGGGCCGAAGCGATGCGGGCCGAAGCGATGCGGTCCGTGCGATGTAGGCGTCGAGGACCGTCTCGTCGAGCGCCACGACCGCCGCGGGATCGCGGGCGATCTGGTCTGCCCGCGGCGCGGCGTCGATGAAGGTGGCGATCTGCTCGTCGGCGGGCGGGACGATCTGGACACCTCGGCCCGCGGAGTCGGTGGCGCGACCACCGAGGTACACCTTGTATCCGTTGTCGGCGGACGGATTGTGCGACGCGGTGATCATCACCCCGGCATCGCAATCGAGCGCCCGGGTGGCGTATGCGGTGACCGGTGTGGGCAGCCGGCGTGGGAGGGTCATCACGGTGAGACCCTGCGCGGCAAGGACTTCGGCGGTGGCGTCGAGGAAGTCATCCGATCCGTGCCGGGCGTCGCAGCCGACGACGACACGCGCATCCGGCCCGACCGTGTCGATCAGGTGCCGGGCCAGGCCGTGGGTGGCGCGGAGGACCACCGCGACGTTCATCCGCGTCTCCCCCGCTCCCACCTCGCCACGAAGTCCCGCGGTGCCGAACGTGAGCGGGCCGCGGAAGCGTGAGTCGAGGTCGGCGACCGCCGCGGGATCGCCGGTGTCGGCCGCCTCGATCAGGCGTGTCAGTTCGGCGCGGGTCGCGGGGTCCGGGTCGTGGTCTCGCCAGGTACACGCGGTCTCGATCATCCGCGCGACGCTATCAGTCAGCGGATCCGGCGGTTGCATTCGATGCGGTCACCGAGGGCGACCCGTGCCCCGCGGAGAATCTGGGTGTCCATGCCGATGAGGGTGATCTTGTCGGTGGGGACCGGACGGGTCCGGGGATGGCCACCGACGGTCGCGCTGGGCCCGACCCGGACCCGCTCGTCGAGGATCGACCAGGCGACCGACGCGCCGGCGCCGATGACGGCGTCGCTGAACACGACCGAGTCCACGACGGTGGCACCCTTCTCCACGACCACGCCCGGTCCGAGCACGCTGCGGCGCACGGTTCCACTCACGTGGGCGCCGCTGCTGACGAGACTGTCCTCGACGATCGCCCCGGCCTCGATTCGCGCTGCGGTTCGCTGCGGCTGATTGGTCAGGATCGGACGGTCGGCCCGGAAGACGTCGAGCTTGCCACCGATCAGATCGCGATGGGCCTGCAGGTACGTTTCCGGACGGCCGGCGTCGATCCAGTACCCCGACATCGCATGCGCGACCGTCTTGCCACGACCGACGAACCACGGCAGCAGATGTTCGCCGAAGTCACCCAGACCGGTATCGCCGGAGGCCGAACCGACGGCCGTCTCCCGCGCCAGGAGTTCCAGACCCTCGATGAGCACCTGGGGGTCGTAGACGAAGATCTCGGTGGCGATCGTGCGGGTCGTCGCACGGTCGGGTTTGTAGCGGAACTCACGCACCGCGCCGTCACGTCGGGAACTAACCGTGGCGTGCTGAGACGCTTCCTCGAGCGAACACGTCGTGGTGACGACCGTGCACTCCGCACCATGCCGTCGATGGGTGTCGAGCGCATCCCGGAAGTCGAAGTCGTAGACGTGGTCGGCACTCATCACGATCACCTCGGCCGGTCCGTGCTGAGCGATCCGGTCGCGCATCCGGTACAGCAGATCGGCGTTGCCCGTGGCGAAGCCGTCCTCGGTCTCCGGGGCGTCGGTCTGTTCGGGCATCACGATCCGCAGCCCGCCGCTGGTGCGGTCGAGGTCCCACGGGCGCCCGCCCGCGACCAGCTGTGTGAGACTCTCGGCCTGGTACTGCACGCACAGCCAGACGTCGTCGATGTGACTGTGGTGCAAGTTCGAGAGCGGGAAGTCGATGAGCTGGTAGTTTCCGGCGAACGGCAACGCCGGCTTGGCCCGCCGATCGGTCAGCACCTCCATTCGGGAACCACGTCCACCGGCTTGCACGATCGCGAGAACATCAGAGTGCCGCATCAGCCCAGTGTGCCCGACAGACGCGTGGAGACCCGGGATGGTTTCCTCACGGCCCGGCGAGGTCCTGGGCACGCAACCAAGTTGGAGGAACGGTGGAACGGACGGACTGCCTGGTGGTGGGCGGCGGCATCATCGGTCTGGCGGTGGCCCGTGCGCTCGCGACGACCGGGCGCGAGGTGATCGTCCTGGAGGCCGCCGATGCGGTGGGTACACAGACAACGTCGCGGAGTTCGGAGTTCATCCATGCCGGCATCTACTACTCGGAGGACAGTCTGAAGGCGCGGCTGTGCGTGCGAGGTCGCGAGCTCCTCACCCGGTACTGCGACGAGCGAGGCGTCTCGTGGAACCGCCCCGGGAAACTGATCGTGGCCACCGACGACGCCCAGATCGACCGGCTCGAAGCTTTGTTCCGACACGGCATCGCCAACGGAGTCGACGACCTACGGCGAATCGGCGGCGACGAACTCCACGAACTGGAACCAGAGGTGCGCGGCGTGGCGGCGCTGTTGTCCCCGTCGACCGGGATCGTCGACGTCGACGGGATGGTCCGTGCCCTGCGCCGCGACCTCGAGTCGATGGGGGGCGCGGTGGCATTGCGCAGCAGAGTGATCGGCGGACGCATCGAATCGGGCGGTGTCACCGTCGACACCGCCGAGGGCGGATCGGCGTCGGCGCACATGCTCGTCAACTGTGCCGGGCTGGGCGCATCGCGGGTGGCGAGCTCGCTCGACGGCTTCGACGGGCCGATTCCGCCGCGGCATCTCGCGAAGGGCAACTACTTCGGATTGTCCGGTGCACGAGCACCATTCGAGCACCTGGTGTACCCGGTGCCGGTCGACGGCGGCCTGGGGGTGCACTCCACGATGGACCTGGCCGGCGCGGCCCGGTTCGGTCCGGATGTCGAGTGGCTGGACGATGAGCCTGCCGCGGATCTCGACGACAAGGACCTGGACTACTCGGTCGACGACGCACGCCTCACCGGCTTCGAGGATTCGATACGCCGCTACTGGCCCGGGTTACCTTCCGGCACACTGACTCCCGCCTATGCCGGCATCAGGCCCAAGACCAGCGGACCGGGCGAGCCGGCCGCGGATTTCGTCATCCACGGACCCGCCATGCACGGCGTCGCCGGGTTGGTCAACCTGTTCGGCATCGAGTCACCCGGCATCACCTCATGCCTGGCGATCGCCGAACACGTCGTCGGGTTGATGGGTAGCTGACTCGTGTCCCGCGCAAGTCAGCGAGGAGACCGAACCGACGCGCCCCGACCGCGCGTCGGCCCGGCCCAGATCACTTGGCTGCGTACTTGTAAGCAGCGCTCTGCTTTTCGCGCCTCTTCATGGCCTGGATGGCGTCGTTGTGGCGACGGGCGTGGTAGGCGAGGGGGAAGTAGATCGCACGCTCGGGCAGGGTGCGGTAGGCGAACCGCAGGCGGCGGTGGATCTTCTCGAGGTGACGCTGCTCCTCGTTGGTCCATGTCAGGCCGAGGATCTCGCGCACGCGCGGATCCATGACACCCACCGTCGTCAGGTAGTTGAAGTCCTGGAACGGCACCGACGCGGTGGCGGCGACCTTCTTGACGGCCGGACGCAACGCCTTGGGCACTGTCTTCGGCACCGGCGGGGCGGCACGCATCTGCTCGATGAGTTCGACGGCCACGGGATGGCGGACCAGCTTGTTCTCGACGAAGTCGTCGAAGTACTCCTCGAACTCCTCGAGGGTCTCCGGGTAGCCCTTCATGGGAACCTGGACGATCTTGGCGATGCGGCGGTTGTCGCGGAGCAGTTCCTTGCGCTCCTCGAGCGTGAACTCACGACCCAGGACGAGCGGTGGCCGCCGTGTTCATCGTCGGGAACGCGGTCGCGATGACCCACGCATAGGCCTCCGGGTTCAGTGCACTGATGTGCTTGCCCTCCGCATTCCGCGTCTGCAGGGGCTGGTGCAGCTTCCGCAGGCGCTTGCCCTCTTCGAGGGCCTCCTGACCGCCGTAGGTCCAGCGCAGAACCGAGTCCGCGGAACGAATGGCACGCCCGAGCGGGTCGGTACGGAACACCGAGTACTTGTCGACGACGTCGCCGATCACCGGGTGCATCACCTGCATCACGAACGCCGCCCCGTTGATCGGCAGGAAGGTGTACAGACCGGTGAGCTGCGCGGTGAGTGAGTCCGGCGGGATCAGCTCGATCTCGTCGTCACGGTGGTTGATCAGCCGACCAGTGTCCTCGAGTGCGGCGGTCGTCGGTTCGTCGTGTACCGCGGTCATGGTGCCCCCAACCTGATTCTCCAAAGCATGGATTTCGACAACGTTCGTAGTCAGATTACCGCAGGAAGCGTCGAAAACCCACCATTCGGGGGTTTCGATACGGCTCGTCGCTACGCTCCTCGCCTACTCAACCGGCAGGAAGGCCGGCTCGACCGGCGAGATGGACGCTTCAGGCAGGGCCGATGATCACCGTGCGGGTGCCGAGGGCGCGTTCCCGGACGGTGAAAATGCTGGTGCCCCTCTTGCGGCCGGTGCGGATCTCGCTGAGATCCAGCCCCGCCGCGGACAGGCGCGCATGCGTGGCCTCGACATCGATGGAGCGCCAGGCGACACCCCACAGCGAGGTCACCGCGGGTGTCGGCGGCTCCGTCGACGCGACTGCCGTGACGACCTCGACGATGAGGTCGCCGGCGCGGAAGAACAACTGCCGGGCGTTGTCGCCGATCGGCTGGTCGAGCCGGAAATCGAGGTCGAAGACCCCGCCGAACAACGCCACCGCGCGATCGCGGTTGTCGCAGGTGAACACGAGATGGTCCATCCCCGTCACATCACCGGCCGGACCGGACTCCGCCGCGGGCTCACGTGCGGCGACGCCGAGTGGGGTCGTCTCCCCGATGACACCGACCACTGACTCGACGACCGGGAAACCACGCCGGGTCAGCAGACGCTGCATCGCGGGCACGTCGTCGACGGTGAAGTACACCCGATGGCCGGCGTCCGGGCCATCGTCGACGGCGGACGCCTGGCGCAACCGGAGTCGGGTGTTGCCGATCGCGAGAGCCTCCGGATGGCCCACGCCGCCCGACGTACCGGTCAGGCCGAGGAGTGTTTCGTGTGTCCGCCCGGCGAGCTCCGGGTCGGTGCAGCTGAGTTCCACGATCGCGGTCGGAGGCGGGTTCGGCGGGATCACCGCTTCTTCTTACCCTGCCGCCTGCGGGGTTCCGGCGGGATGGGTCGATATGTCAGCCGCGCCGAACTGGTGATGTGCCAGACGCCGCACATGCACTCGTAATAGCGAAGCGACAGGGCTCCGACCGCTCGCCGCTTGATGCGGTCGATGCCGTCGAGCGCGTCCGCGGGAGACGAGAAGGGAAGCTTGTCCGGCGTCGGGCACTCCACCGTCTCGATGCGACGCTCCGGTCGTGGAATTGGGCGTTGGTGCATCAGCTCGTGGAAAGCCGTGCGTGCCTCGATCTCGCGGTAGAACGATTCGAGATCGTCGTCGGAGAAGGGCACGGGTCGATTATCCCCTCAACGCGGATGCTCGGCAGAACCGCGTCCGGCGTCGGTCAGCGAGCCATCCACAGTCGACGGCGGATGACCTCACGCATGCGCCGGAGTTCGGATGCGCTGAGTGCCTCCGGCGGATCGGCGTCGACGATCCGGTTGAGCTCGGCGAAGAAGTCCCGATCAGACAGGCCGAATTCCTCGATGATCTGCTGCGACGAGCCCCCGCCCAGCGGGGCCCAATCCCTCTCGAACTGGATCATCTGCTGCTGCCTGTCGTTCATTCCCACCACCAGATCTGCTGTTGAACATCGCGCCCGTGACTTTCTGCCACGGGCACCGGAATCGTGAAACTCTGCGTGACGCACGTCACCGACGCCGTCCTTTGTACACCTGTCACCCGACAGATTGAAGCAGCCTGCCCAAGGTGATTCGAATGTGTCTCAGAACATTCATCGGATGGTCATGAAGACCCCTCCGACCGACGCCGCGGCGGGGTCAGGCGTTCACCGAGGAGGGCGCGGCGCCGCGTCGCGATTCGCGACGGTTGGCGCGGATACTGCTGGCGAGCGAGGCACCGATGAACGCCACGCCGACGAGTCCCGTGACGACCTCGTCGATATGGTATTCGACCCCCAGCAGGAGGATGACGGCGAGCGCACCGATCGCCCAGTGTGCCCCGTGTTCGAGGTAGCGGTACTCCCCCAGCGTGCCCTGTCGCACCAGGTAGATCGTGATGGAACGGACGAACATCGCACCGATGAAGCCGAGTCCGAGCGCGATGATGATCGGGTCCGAAGTGATGGCGAACGCGCCGATCACGCCGTCGAACGAGAAGGATGCGTCGAGCACCTCGAGGTAGAGGAACAGGAAGAACGCGGCCTTACCGGTCGCCTTGGTCGCCGGGGTCGGACCCGGCTCGTTCTGTTCGGGACCGTCGGACATGAACAGTGAGCTCAGTCCGTCGACGGTGATGTAGGTGACCAAGCCGAGGATGCCGGCGATCAGCACGGTCGCCCGGATCTCGTCGTCGGCGAGGAATTCGGCGGTCAGGACGAGGCCGATGGCCGCCAGCACCACCGGCAGCTGGTCGAGCTTGCCGATCTTGGCCAGTGGGCGCTCGAGCCAGGTGAGCCACGTGCGCTCACGGTCGGTCAGCACGAAGTTGAGGAACAGCAGCAACAGGAACATCCCGCCGAATGCCGCGATCTGCGGATGGGCCTCGGTCAGGATGGTCTCGTAGCTCGGGTGTCCGTCGGCGAAGTGGGTCTGTCCCTCCGGCGGCGGATTGGTGGCCAGCCGTAGAGCCTCTGCCGGGTTCAGACCACCGGTGATCCAGACGATCAGCAACGGGAAGAGCAGCCGCATCCCGAAGACCGCGATGAGCACACCCACGGTGAGGAACATCCGCTGCCAGAATCCCGACATCCGCTCCAGGATCGTCGCGTTGATGACGGCGTTGTCGAAGGACAGCGACACCTCGAGCACACCGAGGATCGCGCACAAAGCCAGCCCGGTCCACCCCATGTAGAAGTAGGCGACGGCCAGCGCCACCATGGACACGCCGGCCGAGAGGCCGAAGATTCGGGCGGTCACCGCAGCTTCTCTGCTTCCCTCGCCAGCTCGAGCAGGGTGTCGGTCAGCTCGGCGAGGACCACGTGGTCCGCGCGTTCGGCGACGGCGGTGCCCAGATCCTCGGCGGCGCATCGCAGGGCGAACATCCGGTCACCGAAGTCGGCGGCCTCGGCGGCCGACAGAATCACGGCGTCGGCGGGAATGGACGTGCCCTCGAGAAGCGTTCTCTGCTCATAGGCGCGCTGCCTGCAGGAGCGCTTGCAGTACTTGCGACGCCGCCCGAGTTCGGAGTCCACCATCATCGACCCGCACCACGCACAGTTGTACGGGCGGCGTCGGGTATGGGAGGCCAGTTCCACACCGGAGACCGTACCCCGATGAGACGGCCCGAAACCGGCACGGCACCTCGGGTGGCCGCCACCGGTCAACACGGGTCGTCGGCGGTGGCAAGGCGCCGACGAGATTGCGCGTAGAATGTTCCTGTTGACGACTCAGTTGGCTGCGTTCGATGGTGAACGCCGCGTGAACACAGCTGATAGATCCGGCAAAACTGAGAAATCTGACGAAGCTTTGAGAGGAACCCTTCATGGCAGATCGAGTACTTCGGGGTAGCCGCCTCGGCGCGGTGAGCTACGAGACCGATCGCGACCACGACCTCGCGCCGCGTCGCATCGTCCAGTACCGCACCGACAACGGTGAGATCTTCGACGTCCCCTTCGCCGACGACGCGGAGGTGCCGTCGAAGTGGCCGTGCAAGAACGGTATGGAAGGCACGATCCTCGAGGGCGCCGAGCCCGAGGAGAAGAAGACGAAGCCGCCGCGCACCCACTGGGACATGCTGCTCGAACGTCGTAGCGAGGAAGAGCTCGAGGTGCTCCTCAACGAGCGCCTCGACCTGCTGAAGCAGCGCCGCAAGGGCATCTCGCACTGATCCCGAACAGCTGACGCACACAGATCGGCCCGGCAGGAAAACCTGCCGGGCCGATCTGTGTGTCCGCTGTATTCCGGTTGGGCCTAGGAGTTCTTCAGGATGCCCAGGCGCTCGAGACGGCTCTGAATGCCCCATCGGGCCACCATCGTGAAGGCCTCCGACATGACACCGCCACTCATCTTGGAGACCCCGAGCTCGCGTTCGGTGAACGTGATCGGCACCTCGCGGACGTCGAAACCTGCCTGGACGGTCCGCCAGGCCAGATCGATCTGGAAGCAGTAACCCGCGGACTCCACGGTATCGAGCTGGATCTTCTCCAGCACCGAGCGTCGGTAGGCGCGGAACCCGGCAGTGATGTCATGGACCTTCGCGCCGAGCGCGAGTCGCGCGTAGGTGTTGGCCCCGCGGGAGAGGAACTCGCGGTGCTTGGGCCAGTTGACGAGTTTGCCACCGGAGACGTACCGGGACCCGATCACGAGGTCGGCGCCTGCGTTGATCGCATCGAAGAGCCGGTGCAGCTGCTCGGGGGCGTGGCTGCCGTCCGCGTCCATCTCGACGATGACCGGGTAGTCGCGACCCAGGCCCCAGGCGAAGCCGGCAAGGTAGGCCTTGCCGAGGCCGTCCTTCTCCTGGCGATGCATCACGTGCACGCGGCCGGCCGGCTCGTCCTTGCGGGCCAGCTCGTCGGCGACGTCGCCGGTGCCGTCCGGACTCGAGTCGTCGACCACGAGCAGGTGCACGCCGGGCAGAGCGGCCTGGAGGCGTTCGACGATCACCGGCAGGTTGTCGCGCTCGTTGAACGTCGGCACGACGACCAGTGCGCCCGCTCCGTCGGCGCCGACCACCGGCTGCGGCACGTCGCCTGACTGCCGTTGTCCTGCCGAGGCGTCAATCCCCGATGCCATCGAGCTCCTTAAATGTCACCGGACACCCGTGCGGCGTCCCTGCGTGGCTTGAGTGTGAACCTAGTACGCGAGGCCAGTGCAAACAAAAGGCCGCCCATGGCCACGACGATCGCGAGTGCCTGCGGCCACGCCCCGAGGCGGGTCGCGAGAGTGGTGTCGTCGTGCAGCGGCAGGGTGCTGGTCAGCACGTCCGAGGCGAAGACGCCGGACTGCTCGGTGATCGAGCCGTCGGCGTCGATGATCGCGCTCACACCGCTGGTCGCGGCGACGACCACGGCACGTCCGTGCTCGACGGCACGCACCTGCGACATGGCGAGCTGCTGATAGGTCATCTCGGTGCGGCCGAACGTCGCATTGTTGGTCGGGACGTAGAGCATCTGCGCGCCGTCGCGGATCGACTGTCGGGCGGCGCGGTCGAAGGCGACCTCCCAGCAGGTGGCCACGCCCACGGTGACCTCACCCGAGCGACCGGGCACGTCCACCACCGTCGGGCCGCTGCCGGGCTTGAAGTTGCCGGCCATGTCCGCATACGACGAGAAGAGACGGAAGAACGGCCGCCAGGGCAGGTATTCGCCGAACGGCTGCACGATGTGCTTGTCGTAGCGGTCGACCGGCCCCCTCGCCTCGTCCCAGACGAGCACCGAGTTCGTGGGACGGCCGTCGGAGTTGCGCAGCAGCGTGCCGACGAGGATCGGCGCACGGACCGCCTCGGAGGCGGCGGTGATCTCGGCGGCGGCGTCCTCGTTGTCGAGCGGCGAGATGTCCGATGCGTTCTCCGGCCACAGCACGAAATCGGGATGGGCGGCGAGGCCGGCGTCGATCGCCTGGGCGTAGCCCATGGTGGTGCGTACGTGGTTGTCGAGCACGGCGCGGCGCTGCGCGTTGAAGTCCAGACCGAGGCGCGGCACGTTGCCCTGGACCGCCCCGATGTGCACGGACTTCGGCGAGATGGTGCGATCGATGGTGGCCGGTGTCAGGGCGATCGCCGCGACCGGTGCGAGCAACGCGATGGCGACCGCGAGGGTCGCGACGCGCACGATCCCCGAGGGCTGGTCACCGCCGAGCGGTGCGGTCGCCGATCGGGCGGACCGGCGATACGCGGAGGCGAGGATGGTCAGCAGCCAGGCGACCGCCGCACCGAACAGCGCGACCCCGGCGGAGAGCCCTGGTGCCCCGAGTACCGAGGCCAGCGGCAGCAGCGGCCCGTCCACCTGACTGAAGGCGGCTCTCCCCCACGGGAACCCGCCGAACGGAAAGGTCGAGCGCAGAGCCTCGATCAGCACCCAGGAGAGCGTGAACCAGATCGGTGGGACCGGCAGTCGCATGGTCAGGGTCGCGATCGCGCCGAACAGGGCCAGGTATCCGGACAGCACCACCGACAACGCGATCCACGGCAAGGGACCGACGTAGACCCCGATCCACGGCAGCAGCGGGATGAAGAAGGCGAGTCCGAAGACGAAGCCGATCCACGCCCCGGTACGTACCCGGGGGCGGCGCACGTACAGCGCGGTGAAGAGCACGCCGAGTCCGATGACCGCGAGGAACCACCAGTTACGGGGCGGGAAGGCCGCCCACATCGCCACGCCGGCGACGATCGCGGCCACTGTCCGAAGACCCCAATCCCAGGTCAGGGTGAAGCGGCGGCTCCGTGCCGGTTTCTCCTCGCGAAGCGTTGCCGTGTCTGCGGCGTTCACCCGGCGTCCCGGTCGTAGAGAACCTGTCCGCGATGCACGGTCCGCACGCACCGCGGCAGCTCGGCGCCGGGCGACACGTCCGGTAGCGCGGGTACGCGGGACCGCGGGTCGGTGGACCAGCGCTGCACCTTCTCGTGGGAGCCCGCGACGACGAGGTCGTCGACCTCCCACACCGCATAGCTCGCCGGTGCGCCAGGGGTCAGGGTGCCGGTGAGACCGTCGTTGATGCCGCCGGCACGCCACCCACCGCGGGTCGCCGCCGCGAAGGCGCCGCGCGCCGAGATGGCATTGGTCGGCTGGTGATGGTGGACAGCGGCCCGGATCGTCGACCAGGGGTCGATGGGCGTCACCGGCGCGTCCGAGGAGAACGACAGCGCCACACCGGTTTTCGCAAGCATGGCGAAGTCGTTGAGGGTGGCGGCGCGGGTCTTGCCGAGTCGGGCGTCGTAGAGGTCGCCCTCGCCGCCCCATTCGGCGTCGAAATGCGGCTGCATGCTGGCGATGACGCCGCAGCGCGCGAGGACCTCCGCGTCGCGGGCGGTGACCATCTCCGCGTGCTCGAGCCGATGGGCGCAGCGGGCGAGCGCCGGGGTGCCCAGCTCGTCGGCGAGTTCGGTGAGCGCGGCGACGACGGCACCGGTGGCGGCGTCGCCGATGACGTGGAAGCCGGACTGGATACCGGCGAGCGTGCAACCCCGGAGGTGATCGCGAATCGTGTCGGCGTCGAGGTAGCTGATGCCGCTGGTGCTCGGGTCGTCGGTGTAGGGCTCGTTGAGCCAGGCGGTGTGCGAGCCGATCGCGCCGTCGATGAAGAGGTCACCACCGAGTGCGTCGGCGCGGGTGATGGCCAGCAACTCGGCCGCGTGGTCGGCGTCGGTGACGGTCTGTCCCCAGTAACGGCGGATCTCGACGGGATGGTCGAGGTCGGCGAGGGCGAGGAAGTCGTCCAGGCCGCTGATGTCGGGTCCGCCGTTCTCGTGGACGGCGACGACGCCGTGAGCCGCGGCGACGTCGAGCGCCCGACGCTGCGCACGCTCCCGATGGGCGGCCGTCACCAGGAGGCGAGCCGCACCCCGGACGAGATGATGCGCCTCGGCGACGAGCGGCTCCTCCGGGTGATAGCCGACGGCCTCCGCGAGTTCCGGAACGAGACGACGCAAGGCTGTCGACGCAACGGCAGAGTGTTCGTCGACGCGAGCCAGGTACACCGGGCGTCCACCGACCACGACGTCGAGTTCGCTGGTCGTCGGGAACCGGCCGTCCTCGGGTTCGGGACCCGCCCAGGTCGAGTCGTCCCAACCGAGACCCCAGAGGAGGTCACCCTCGTCGTGGCCGGCTGCCGCATCGTCGGCGACGGTCTTCTCGACGAGCCGCAGGCAATGCGTCCGGCTGGTCGCCTCGTTCAGGGTGAGACCGTCCAGCGAGAGCCCCGTCGAGGTGAGATGCACGTGTGAGTCGACAAAACCCGGGCTGACGAACAGCCCGTTCAGGTCGACGATCTCCGCATCCGGATGGAGAGCACGGCCGACGTCATCGGTCCCGACCCACACCACCACCCCATCGGTGATGGCCATCGCGGTCGCGTCGGGGGCGGCCGCCGAGTACACGGCACCGCCGAGAAGCAGTTGGGTTGCCACGATCGTTCAGTCTGCCTTGCCGTGAGTGAATGTGGCCGAGAGGGGTAGGGCGGACGGTCCCAGGTCAACGAGTGGGTGGGAGCTGCGGGGTGGTGGTCATCGGTGGCGAAGCCGGGCCGAAGCCCGATCCGGGCGTGTCCGACTCCACAACCGTGCCATCGACGACAGTTCCGCCACCGGGGACGCGGCCCCCGCGGATTCCACCGCCGTAGATGCCGGTGGCGTACAGGCCTGCGCGGTCCATCGCCGTTGCCATCCGCCGCGCACCCACGGCCACGACGACCGGACGCAACACTTTGCGGGTCGGCGGGAACAGCAGCAGGATGCCTGCGACGGTCGACACGACCCCGGGGATGACGAGCAGGATCGTCGACGTGGCGACGAGTGCGGTGTCGGCCAGCGGAGCACGGGCGTCGACCTCGTTGTTGGCCGCCCGCCGGAGCTCACCGAAGACCTTGCGGCCCTGCCAGCGCAGCGTCAGGAACCCGAGGACGCCGGCCGCGATGCTGATCAGCACGGCCCAGCCGAACCCGAGTGTCACCGCCATCGCCACGAAGGCGGCGATCTCCAGCAGCGCATACACGGCGAAGTAGCGGAGTGCCATGGTCGTCTCACCTGTCTTTCGGTGCCTTGTGGGCACCCTCGGTGTCAGGGTCTGGCGGTGTAACGAACGAGGCGGCGATTTTTCTCCCGGGCACCTCGATACGCGGCGTCCTCGCTCCGCTCGGTCGTCGCTGCTCGGCGGGCGGAACAAAACGGCACCCCGCAGCGAGAGGCGTGCCGCTACTCGGCGGGCGGGGTTTCGACAAGCT
>NZ_BANS01000052.1 GCF_000332995.1 Gordonia amicalis NBRC 100051 = JCM 11271 | reverse complement strand
GGCCACCGACCTCACCGGAACCCTGGAGACCGTCCTGGGTGCCGGCGGCGACGTGGGAGCCGACCTCGGCGCATCCCTGGGCGCGGTTCTCGGCACCGCACTGAGCGGCGAGCTCGGCGGAAGCCTCGCCGGCGAGCTGGCGGGCGGAGCGGACCTGGCGGGCGCCCTGAGCAGCACGCTCAGCAACGCACTCGATGTCGATCTGTCGGCCACCAACGGCCTGGTCGCGACCCTCGACTCGACGCTGGAGGCCACGGGTGGTCTCGGCGATGTGCTCACCGGTGAGCTCGGCGCGGTGCTCAACCCGAGTCTCGTGATCTCCCCGGAGGGCAGCATCACCGTGGGCGGCCCGATCCTGACCACCGTCGGACTGGGTGGCACCGCCGCCGACGATCTCACCGGCACCCTCGAGACCGGACTCGGCGGCGGACTCGCCGGGCTCGGGACGACGCTGGACACGGGGATCGGTTCGGCCCTCGACAGCGGTCCGGGTCTCGGCGGTGATCTGGGTCTCGGCGGTGACCTGGGTCTGGGCGGTGGCCTCGGCCTCGGCGGCGACCTGGGCCTCGACAGTTCACTCCCGGCGGAGGTCACCGGCGACCTGACCACCGCCGTCTCCGGCGCGGCCGGCGGCGCAGTGAACGTCGGCGGCGAAGCGGTCGGTGCGCTCGACTCGACCCTGGGTGGCACCCTCGGCGCGACGACCGACGCCGCCGGCAACCTCGGCACCGATCTCCCCGGGGACGTCTCCGGCGGCCTGACCGGCGGATTCACCGGCGGCGGCGAGGCCGGCGGCGGCGTCGACCTCGGCGGCGTCACGCACACCGACGCCGGACTCGGCGGAGCCCTGGACTCGACGGTCGGAGGCGTGGCCGACACGACGAGCGGGCTCACCGGCGGCCTGACCGGCGACCTCACCGGTGGTCTCACCGGCGGGCTGACCGATGGACTGGGAGCCGACTCGGATGCCGGTGCGGCCGCATCCGGAGACGTCGACGCCGGACCGGACGCCGGCTGACCCCCGGACACGACGGAATCGCCCCGGCGCCGCCCGACGACCAGCACCTCGCTGGACGCGTGCGGTGCCGGGGCCGACCCCGTCTCCGGGTAGCGCACCCGGACACGTCCCCAATGCCGACCGCGTGCGCCGAGTCACCACTACCGTGAGGACACCATGACCAATTCCCCCGCCGAGTTCCCGCCGGCCGCCCGGCCGGTCGACGTCGCGCAGGTCTCCGCGGCCGCCGCCCCGTCGTCGGCGCCCTCCACCATCGGTGACCTGCTGACCACCATGTCGGAGGTGGCCCGCGAGGCCGGACGAACCGACCTCGTCACCCGCCTCGACGGCGCACGGACCCGCATCTCCGACCCCCGCCTGCGGATCGTCGTGGTGGGGCAGCTCAAACAGGGCAAGAGTCACTTCGTCAATGCGCTGCTCGACCTCGACGTGTGCTCGGTGGGCGACGACGAGACGACCGCGGTGCCGACCGTGATCTCGCATGCCCGGCAACCGACGGCCCACCTCGTCGTCGACGGTCCGTCCGACGACAATCGCATTCCGGTCCCGATGGACGCGATCGGTGCCATCACCCCCGACTCCCCGCTCGCCGGCGGCCGCGAGGTGTTGCGGCTGGAGATCGGTGCGCCCGGTCCGCTGCTGGCGGACGGTCTCGTCCTCGTCGACACACCCGGCGTCGGCGGCCACGGACACCCTTATGCCGCAGCCACATTGGGCATGGTGGCGGCCGCCGACGCGGTCCTGGTGCTGTCGGACGCCAGCCAGGAGTTCACCGCGCCGGAGATGTCCTTTCTCCAGCAGGTGATCGGCCTGTGTCCGACCGTCGCGTGCCTGATCACGAAGACCGACCTGTATCCGCACTGGCGGGCCGTCGCCGATGCCGATCGCGCGCATCTGCGGACCGCCGGCATCGACATCCCCGTACTGCCGGTGTCGTCGGTGCTGCGCTCGCACGCGCTGCGCCTGGGCGACGAAGAACTCAACGCCGAGGCCGGCTTCCTCGATCTCTACCGCTACCTGCGCGACCGCGTGGTGGCCACCGCGCAGCAAGCGGCCCGCGGGGCGGTCGCCACCGATCTCCGGGTCGTCAGTGAACATCTCGCGCTCACCTTGGGCAGCGAACTGGCCGCACTCCGCGATCCGGACACCGCGAACAAGGCCGTCCGGGCGCTGCAGGAGGCCAAGGCCGACGCCGAGGCGATGCGCCGGAAATCGGCACAGTGGCAGCAGACATTGGCCGACGGGGTCGCCGACCTCGCCGCCGACATCGACCACGACCTGCGCGATCGGCTGCGCGCGGTCACCCGCGAAGCCGAACGCGCCATCGACGAGGGCGATCCGGGCGTCGACTGGGAGCAGCTCAGCGAGTGGCTGGCCGACCAGACGGCAGCGGTGATCGGCGACAACTTCGTCTGGGCTCATGAGCGGTCGGTCTGGCTGGCCGAGCGGGTCGCCGACCATTTCGCCGCCGCCGGGCAGAGTTCCCTCCCCGACATCGATGTCGCCGACCTGACCGGCGTGCTCGACTCGGTGGCCGAACTCGCCGAACTCGACAGCGGCAAGGTCGGCGTGACGCAGAAACTGCTGATCGGGATGCGGGGGTCCTACGGCGGCGTGCTGATGTTCGGGCTCATCTCGACGATGGTCGGCATGGCGTTGATCAACCCGGTCTCGGTGGGCGCCGGATTCCTGTTGGGCACCAAGGCATACCGTGACGACAAGCAGGCGAAGGTGCTCGAGCGGCGCGCCAAGGCGAAGGTGGCGGTGCGGGCCTTCACCGACGACGTCAGCTTCCAGGTCGGCAAGGAGTCCCGTGACCGGTTGCGCGTCATCCAGCGCGTGCTGCGCGACCATTTCAGCTTCGTCGCGGAGCAGACCGCCCGTTCCATCTCCGAATCCCTCAGTGCCGCACAGTCAGCAGCGACGTCGACCGAGTCCGAGCGGGCCCGTCGAGCTGCCGAACTCGAGTCCCGGCTGACCGCGGTCGCCGCCCTCCGCAAGGCCGCAGATCACTTCGACCCCGATCATCTCGACCCGGCGCAACCGAAGGCCGGTCGCCACGCGTCAGGACAGTCTCGCTGATGGCCGGGATCGATCGTGCGCGTGCATTTCTCGACGCCGCCCGCGGCGCACTGGCCGACGACCCCCGCGCGCAGGCCGAGCTCGACCTCTGCGAACACCGGATGTATCAGCCGGTCCGGGTCGCCCTGGCGGGATCGCTGAAGGCCGGCAAGTCCACGTTGCTCAATGCACTTGTCGGACAGGACATCGCACCGACGGATGCCACCGAGTGCACGCGCGTCGTCACCTGGTACCGCAGCGGCCGGTCGCCGTCGGTGACCGCGCACATCGACGACGGTCGGACCGTCGGAATCCCGGTGACCCGCATCGACGGGCGCCTGGGCTTCGACTTCGGACGGCTCACCGCCGACCGCGTGGACCATCTCGACGTCGAATGGCCCGCCCGCGCGCTGCAAACCACGACGATCGTGGACACGCCGGGCACCGCGTCGTTGTCGACGGAGTTGTCCGACTCCACGATTCGCCTCCTCGCGCCCCGGGGCGAGTCAGGGAGCGAGGAGCACCGGGGGCGGTCCGGCGTCGACGCGGTCGTCTATCTGCTGCGATCCCTCACCGCCACGGACACGGCCATGCTGCGGCGCATCGGCACCGCGATCGGCGGATCGTCGGGTCCGCTGGGGGTGATCGGCGTCGTATCCCGCGCCGACGAGCTGGGCGCCGGGCGGATGGATGCGATGATCTCCGCCCAACAGATCGCGGGACGCTTCGCCGGGGAGCTCGAACGGACGGGCCTCTGCCAGGCGGTGGTCCCCGTCGCCGGGCTGCTCGCACTGGCTGCCCGGACGCTGCGCGAGGTCGAGTTCCGCGCACTCGCCCAGCTCGCCTCGACGCCGGGGGCCGAGCTCGAGGCGGCCCTGCTGACGATGGACCGATTCGCCCGGCCCGACATCCTGCCCGACATCCCCGCCGATCTCCGACGGTCGCTGGCCGAGCGTTTCGGTGTCTTCGGCATCCGGCTGGCGGTCACCCTCATCCGCTTCGGCGCGACGTCGTCCACCGCGCTGGCCGCGGAACTCGTCGAACGCAGCGGCTTGTCGGAGTTGAGCGCCATCATCGACACCCAGTTCGCCCAGCGCGCCGACGAACTCAAATCCCATTCGGCGCTGGTGACCCTCGATCACCTGCTGGCGGCCTCCGCCTCGGCGCCGGCGGCGCAGCTGCGGGCGTCGGTTCGCCGGGAACTCGCCGACGTACACGGCTTCCGGGAACTGCGGCTGCTCAGCACCATTCGCGTCGGCGGTCTCGACCTGCCCCCGGAACAGATCGCCGACCTCACCCGCCTCATCGGCGGCTCGGGAATCGATCCCGCGACGCGCCTGGGTCAGCCCGCGGACACCGACGTGCCGGAGCTTCGCGCGTCGGCGATCCAGGCCGCTCGCACCTGGCGGTCCCTCGCGGGCCACCCACTGATCGCCCCGGACGTCGCATCCGGATGCCAGGTGGCCGTCCGGAGTGCCGAGGGCATCGTCGCGCGACTCGACGAGCCGCGGTCATTTTCCGGGACAGGCGATTTCAGCGTAGGAACGCACTCACCGCGCGGGTGAACGCGCCCCCGGTGGCGATCAGCGCGATCACCGCCGCGGCCGCCGGCGCCCACAGCACCGGCGTGGGCAACCCGGCGTCGCCGAGGCCTTCTGACGACGGACTGACGGTGAGGTGGAAGGCCACCGCGCCGGCGGTCGCGACCACCGCGCCGAACGCCAGGAGCGTCCGCCCCGATCGTCGGCCGCTCCAGAGTCGCACCGCGCCGGTCACGCCGAGCACCACGACGACCAGGGCGACACCCGCGCCGACGAGCAGCGAGACGTCGACGGCGCGTCCGGCGTCGGTGCCGCTCTCGGGATGTTCGCGGATCAGGTCGGCGGCCAGCACCGCGCGGATGTCGTCGAGCGATGCTGCGATCACCAGCACGGCGACGATCATCAGCGCGACGGTGACGATCCACCCCAGGACGACCCAGCGCACGGTCCCGGGGCGTTCGGTCGTCTGCCGGGGGCGCATGGGCGTGACGGCAACGCGCGGACGAGGTGGCGGTGTATCGCCGGACATCGGCATCCTTCGATGGTAGGCGGTCGACGACATCTTCCGGCGAACCGAGAGTGCGTCGTGAGTATCGGATTTCGACACTCACGACGCACTCTGCGATGGTCACTCAGTCGCCGGCTGTTGCACCCGTCAACGGCGGTGACGCCGCGAGGAGTTCGTTCTCCTCCTCGGTGAACGCCCGCGCACGCGAGAGGAAACGCACGCCTTCGGGCGCTTCCAGACTGAACCCGGCGCCACGACCCTTCACGACGTCGAGGATGAGCTGCGTGTGCTTCCACAACTCGAACTGGTCACCGTTGATCCAGACCCGCACGGCCGGAATGGGTTCGGCGAGTTCGATCTCGCCGACCAACACATCGCGCTGGCCGACCCGGTACTCCCCCACCGGATAACACATCGGGGCCGAGCCGTCACAGCACCCACCGGACTGGTGGATCATGAGTCCGCCGTGCAACTCCGTCAGTTTGGTCAGGAGCTGCACGGCGGCGTCTGTGGCGACCACCCGATCAGGAGCACTCTGTTCGGTGGTCATTCTCAATCACCTTTCCCGCTTCCTGAGGAGCGAGCTTGCGAGCGTCCCCCGCTCCCTGAGGAGCGAGCTTGCGAGCGTCCCCCGCTCCCTGAGGAGCGAGCTTGCGAGCGTCCCCCGCTCCCTGAGGAGCGAGCTTGCGAGCGTCTCGAAGGGTTGGCGAGTCCTTTCGATACGCCCTCCGCAAGCTCCGGGCTATTCAAGGAGCAGGAAGCGCGAGCTTGCGAGCCTGCGAGCGTCTCGAAGGGTCCGGATCAGAAGAAGCCCTTCGCGTTCTGCGCGTAGCCGACCAGGAGGTTCTTGGTCTGCTGGTAGTGCTCGAGCATCATCAGGTGGTTCTCGCGGCCGATGCCGGACTGCTTGTAGCCGCCGAAGGCCGCGTGTGCCGGGTAGTCGTGGTAGGTGTTGGTCCACACGCGACCGGCCTGGATCTCGCGGCCGGCCCGGTATGCGGTAGCACCGTCACGGCTCCACACGCCGGCACCGAGGCCGTACAGGGTGTCGTTGGCGATGTGCATGGCGTCGGCGAAGTCCTTGAAGGTGGTGACCGCGAGGACCGGGCCGAAGATCTCCTCCTGGAAGATGCGCATCTTGTTGTTGCCCTGGAAGACTGTCGGCTTGATGTAGTAGCCGTCGGACAGGTCGCCGCCGAGATCCGCGGCCTCGCCGCCGGTGAGCACCTGGGCACCCTCGTCCCGGCCGATGGCGAGATACGAGGAGATCTTCTCGAACTGGTCGTTCGACGCCTGGGCACCCATCATGGTGTCGGTGTCGAGCGGGTTGCCCTGCTTGATCTTCGAGACGCGGTCGACGGCCTTGGCGATGAACTCGTCGTAGATGTCCTGCTGGATCAGCGCGCGGCTCGGGCAGGTGCACACCTCGCCCTGGTTGAGCGCGAACATCGAGAAGCCCTCGAGCGCACGGTCGAGGAAGCTGTCGTCGGACGACATGACGTCGTTGAAGAAGATGTTCGGGCTCTTGCCGCCGAGCTCGAGGGTGACCGGGATCAGGTTCTCCGACGCGTACTGCATGATGAGGCGGCCGGTGGTGGTCTCACCGGTGAAGGCGATCTTGCGGATGCGGTTGCTCGACGCGAGGGGCTTGCCGGCCTCGACGCCGAATCCGTTGACCACGTTGAGAACACCCGCGGGCAGCAGATCGCTGATGAGGCTCACCAGGTAGAGGATCGACGCCGGGGTCTGCTCGGCGGGCTTGAGCACCACCGCGTTGCCGGCGGCGAGAGCCGGGGCGAGCTTCCAGACCGCCATGAGGATCGGGAAGTTCCACGGGATGATCTGGCCGACGACGCCGAGCGGCTCGTGGAAGTGGTAGGCGACGGTGTCCTCGTCGATCTCGGAGATCGAACCCTGCTGGGCGCGCAGCGCACCGGCGAAGTAACGGAAGTGGTCGATGGCCAGCGGGATGTCGGCGGCGAGGGTCTCGCGGACGGCCTTGCCGTTGTCCCAGGTCTCGGCGACCGCGAGCTTCTCGAGGTTCTCCTCCATGCGGTCGGCGATGCGCAACAGGGCGAGGGAACGCTCGGCGACGGGGGTCTTGCCCCAGGCCGGCGCCGCCTTGTGCGCGGCGTCGAGGGCGAGGTCGATGTCCTCGGCGGTCGACCGGGCGACCTCACAGAACGTCTTGCCGTCCACCGGCGACGGGTTCTCGAAGTACTGACCCTTGACGGGCGGGGTCCACTGGCCGCCGATCCAGTTGTCGTAGCGCGACTCGTAGCTCATCACCGAGCCATCGGCACCGGGCTTTGCGAAGACGGTCATGGTCACTCCTTGCGTGTCGGCCTCTTCTCGAGGGCGGCTGGAACGTGTCACATGGGACACCCCGGGGTATCCGATGTGATCTGCTGCACACGCTAGGTGCGGGCTGGTTGCACAAGGGTTGCAACGGGCGCAACGTGCCCTTCGAGACGGCCCTCCGCAGGCTCCGGACCTCCTCAGGGAGCAGGTGGCGGCCGTCCGACCGGAGTCAGAGTCCGTAGCGCTTGTCGAGCAGCCTGATGCGACCTCCGACGACGGCGCGGTCGGGGTGCCCGACGGGGAGTCGATGCTCGAGTCGGCGCCAGGCGACGAGGTCGTCTCGACCGTGAACGGAGGAGGTCCACTTGCGCAGCGCGGCGACGTCGCCGCCGGCGATCAGCCGTGAACGCAGATCCTCGCGCAGTTCTTCGAAGATCTCGACGATGCCGGGCGCCGTCGACTCGACCAGCAGACCGCCGCGGCCGAGGTCGTCGACCACCGTCGGCAGGTCGGTCCCGCTTTCGATGCGCGCCCGGATGTCGGAGATGTCGGAGGAGATGTCGAGGGTGAGGCGGTACGGGCGGCTCGCGACGACGTCGGCACCGAGATCGCGCCGCAGACGGGAGATTTCGGCCCGCACACTCACCGGGCCGAGCCCCTCCTCGGCGAGCTTCAGCGCGAGTTGCTCGGTGTTGAGACCTTCGGGAAAGGCTTGCAGCAGAACGAGAATCTCGGCATGACGTGGGGACACGGTGCGCGCACTCGCCCCGTCGGCGGTGCGATGCCAGCGATGCGGGCCGTCATCGAGAACCGCGAGGTGGGCGGCGCTCGACCGCGGGAGTCCCGCGTGGAAGGTCGCCGGATCGGCGAGATCCACGGCGCTCGACTGCAGTTCCCGCTCCACGGCGGCGACCACCGACCGCACTGCGGCGAGCGCGAACGGTGCCGCGACCTCGCGTCCGCCGGTCACGTCGATCACGCCGATGACGTGCCCGGTGAACGGGTCGTGTACCGGAGCCGCGGCGCAACTCCATTCCTGGACCGGGCCGGCGAAGTGTTCGGGACCGACGATCTGCACACCCCGATCAACGGCCAGGGCGAGACCGGGAGCGTTGGTCCCGACGGCCTCTTCGCTCCAGACGGAGCCCTCGACGAAGTTGATGTCGCCGGCCTTGTCGCGGGCCGCGGAGTCACCCTCGACCCACAGCAGCCGTCCGACCTGGTCGGTCAGGGCCGCGACGACGCCGGTGTCGGCGATCGCGTCGACCATCAGCGACTGCACCAGTGGCCGGACCGCGGTGATCGGGTGTGCCGCCCGGTATTCGGCGAACTCGTCGGCGGTCATCACCGGCACCGATTCGCCGGTCGGCAGTCCGTCGGCCGGGTTGACGTCGCTGGGATCGATGCCGCGGCTCAGAGAACGGGCCCAGGAATCGCGGACGATGGAGCGCACCGCATCCGACGGCGGCGTGACGCCGGAGAGGAACTCCTCATACGCGCGGCGGATGCGTGTCGCCACCGCAGCCGCGTCAGTCATGCGCCCTCCGTCGCTCGCCATATGTCGACGATTCTGCCTGGCAAACTGTGATCCCGGCAACAATCGGGGTGTGTCGGCGTATAGAGACTACTCGGCCTGGTCAGGCGAACCGCGAGGAGAACTCCCGCGGCGTCATTCCGGTGACGGCTTTGAAGTCGCGGACGAAATGGGCCTCGTCGGCGTAGGAGAGCTCGGCGGCGAGCGTGGCGAGGGTCTCCTCGGGTTCGCGAAGACGTTCCGCCGCTTCCTGCAGGCGACGGCGTTGGATGAGCCATTTGGGCGTCAGACCCAACCGGCGGCGGGTGAGTCGTTGCAGGCTCCGTTCGGTCATGTGGAACCGCTCGCAGATCTGGGCGACCGCGACCACCGTCGAATCGTTCTCGACCCAGTCGACGATCGCGTTGACGACACGACCGTCCTCGTCCATCGGGAGGTATCCCCGCAACCAGTCCTCGACGACGTCGGTCGCGGCACGCTGGGTGTCCTCGTCCTCCGGCGCGCGTTCCATCACCGCACGCACCGACCGTGCGAGACCGTCGCCGGACTCGCCGAAGACCACCGACAGTTCATCGAACCGGTCTGTCCACTGCGCGACGTCTCCGACGAGCAATCCGCCGGCGGCGGGGGTGAACATCACCCCGACCGCCCAGCCGTCGCCGGTCAGCACGGTTTCCGACAGGCCGGCGACCACTCCGTAGAACCGGGCATAGGTCTTGCTGATGACGAGCAGGCACAGCGGGTACTGCAACACGCGCTGCGGCGCCTCGGCGCCGGGCGGGACCGACCAGACGGGCACCCAGAACCGTCGCATCATCTCGTCGAGGTCCGGACTCGGACCCCACCGGCCGATGCGGCGACGGCCCGCGTCCGCAGGATCGACGAGGTGAGCGCGTTCGACGTCGTCGAGCCGCGTCGATCCCGAGTTGTCGGGTTTCATCAATCACCGTCCCCTGTCCTGGCGCTTGACTGTCATCATGACCACCACCACTGACAATTCACCACTGCTGAACCGCTACAACTCCTACGCCGACGGCTTCGGCGAGGTCCTCGCGACCGTGCCGGCCGAGGCCTGGTCCAACCCCTCGCCGTGTGACGGGTGGACGGCCCGCGACGTCGTGGCGCACGTCGTCGACAGCCAGCGGGACTTCTTCGCCGGACACGACGTCGACCTCGGTACCACACCGCCGTTCGACGATCCCGCGGCGGCCTGGCAGGCCCATCGGGACGCCGTCGCCTCCCGCCTCGCCGATCCGGCCATCGCCGACCGTGCCTTCGACGGCCATTTCGGTCCGACCACCATCGGGGAAACGCTGATCCGCTTCTACGGTTTCGACATGATCGCCCATCGGTGGGATGTCGCCACGGCCGCCGCCCTCGACCATCGTTTCACCGACGACCAGCTCACCGAGATGGAGACCGCCGCCGACGGCTTCGGGGATGCGCTCTACTCCGAAGGGGTCTGCGAACGCCTCGAGGTCCCCGCCGGCGCCGATCGCCAGACGGCCCTGCTCGCCAGGTTGGGTAGACGGTCCGACACCGCGGCCTGAAGCGACGCCGCGCTCCTCAGGGAATCCAGCCGTTGTGGCGGGGATACCGGACCCGCAGATGGCCATAGAGGTACGTGCTCAGCAGGAGCGCGGCACCGCCGCCGATCGCCGGCCAGAGGAAGGCGTTGTCGAGGGTGCCGCGGATGGCCGCGACCGCCCAGCCGATCACGAACAGAACCAGGGCGATCGTCGCGAGGATGCGGATGACGAGGACCAGCGTGGTGACCAACGCCCACACCGCTTCACGTGTCCGAACCGACCGCGCTCCCATGACGTCCCATCGTAATGTGACCCGTCCGTATGGGGGCGGGTCGGCGCCGTCACGCTTTTGACCCCACTGCGCGCCGACGCGTACACAATGGACTGATGAAGACCCTCCTCAACGTCATCTGGCTGCTGCTGTGCGGCCTGTGGATGGCGATCGGCTACGTCGTCGCCGGCATCATCTGCTGCATCCTGATCATCACCATCCCATTCGGCATCGCGTCGTTCCGGATGGCAACTACGCACTCTGGCCGTTCGGCCGCACCGTCGTCCGCAAACCCACCGCCGGCGCGGGTTCGATGATCGGCAACATCATCTGGATCATCGTCGCCGGACTGTGGCTCGCCCTGGGCCACATCGCCACCGGCCTCGCCCTCTGCATCACCATCATCGGCATCCCGCTCGGCATCGCGAGCTTCAAGATGGTGCCGATCTCGCTGCTCCCGCTGGGCGCCGAGATCGTCCCCACCGACCAGCCGATGCCCGGCGGGGCCCCGGTCCGCATGTGAGGGTGGCCGACCCATCCGAGTGGGTCGTCGAGTCCGAAGAAGAGGCATGAGCCTCGCCCGGACCCCTATGAGCGTCGAGGCTCTGCGTCCGCGGCTGCGGGCGGACATCTGCCGCCCAGCGGAAGGACAGCAGCAGAAGGTGAACGCGGTACGAGACCGAGGGCAGGAGGTGGGTGATGACTGATCATCTCGATCCCGAGGAAGCCGAATTGCTCGAGTTGGCGCCGGTCGTCGGGCTGAACGCACTGTCCTCCGACGAGCTGCGCGACATCGAGGCGCGGGTTGCCTCCGCTCCCGGGGACTTTCGCGAGCTGTTCGCCAAGCAGGTCCGGGCCACCAGGGAGGCCATGGCCGCGATCAGCGCGGCCACTGCGACTCCGCCCCCACCGTCCTTGCGCGATCGGGTACTCGCCGCCGCGCGGGCCGAGGCGGGACTCGACGAGCCGTCGGCCCGCGTGCCCGGCCCGACCGTCGAGATGGTCGAGAAGCCCGTGGTCGACGCGCCGGCGTCGGCGCCACCACCTGTGCCCGTCGAACCGCCCGCGGACCTCGAGGCCCGACGCCCCGGACGCTCACGTCGCTTCACCTACCTCACCGCCGCCGCCGTGGCCGCGATCGCGGTCGGCGCGCTCGGCTGGGACATCGGACTGTCGAACTCGGACGAACCCGCCGCTCCCCCACCCGTCGCCTCACCGGCCGAGCAGGTGTTCTCGGCCGGCGACCTGCGGTCCACGAGTGCTCCGGTCGCCACCGGGAGCGCCACCATCTACCTGGCCCAGTCCGCCGATACCGCTGTGCTGGTGATGAATTCGGTGCCGCCACCGAAGCCGGGCACCGTGTACCAGATGTGGCTCGTCGGTCCCGGCGGGACACGTTCGGCCGGCACCATGACCGACGCGGACGTCGAACCGGTCACCACCGCGGTCCTGTCCGGGATCAACACGGCCGACGCCCTGGCGTTCACCGTCGAACCGCCCGGGGGTTCGACGCAACCGACCAGCGCTCCGGTGGCCCAGCTGTCGTTGAGCTGACCGTTACTTGAGCAGCGCCCGGATCGCGTCGATGCTGTCGGCGAGGTCGGGTGTCTTGTCGGGGCGGTATCGCACGACGCGCGCGAAGCGGAGCGCAACACCACCGGGGTAGCGCGAACTGCGTTGTGCCCCATCGAGTTCGATCTCGACGACGATCTCCGGGCGCAGGTAGACGGTGTGAGCGTCTCGATGCGTGGCGTGCTTCGGGAACTCCTCGGTCTGCCATCGGAGGATCTCGTCGGTGAGACCCTTGAACGTCTTGCCCACCATGACGAGTTCGCCGGTCTCGGGGTCACGGGCACCGAGGTGCAGGTTCGACAGCCAGCCGGTCCGGCGACCCGACCCCCACTCGGCGCCGAGCACGACGAGATCGAAGGTGTGCGTGGGTTTGACCTTCTGCCAGGCCTTTCCGCGACGACCGGCCACATAGAGTCCGTCGAGGGACTTGACCATCACGCCCTCGTGGCCGTCGGCCATCGCGGCGTCGAAGTGGCGCTGGGCCTCCTCTGCGGTCGGACGTGACACCGCCGGAATCCGCAGCTGCGGGGCGATCGAGTCGATCGCGGCGAGACGTTCGGACAGCGGGCGGTCGATGAGGTCGACGCCGTCGAGGTGCAGGCAGTCGAAGAAGAACGGTTTCAGCAGCCGTTCGGGCTCGCCGGCCGCGGTGGGCCCGGAACCGAACCGGCTCATCGTGTCCTGAAACGACCGCGGACGTCCGTCGTCGCTGAGCATGAGTGTCTCGCCGTCGAGGATGACCGCTTCGCAGGGTAGTCCGGCGATGACCTCGACGAGGTCCGGGACGTTGTCGGTGACGTCGCGGAGTGTGCGGGTGTACACCGAGACGTCGGTGCCCTTGCGGTGCACCTGGATTCGCGCGCCGTCGAGCTTGTAGTCGACGATGAGGTCGGGGCCGAGAAGGTCCAGGGCGGCGTCGAGGTTGTCGGCGGGAGTCGCGAGCATCGGTTCGACGGCGCGGCCGACCTCGAGTCCCACTCCCGCCAGCGCCTCGGCGCCGAAGCGAGCGAGCGCCGCGGTCTCCGGCAACGATCCGGTGAGCATGTGCGCACGACGCACCGCGGTCAGCGGTTCACCGGTGACCTTCGCGATCGCGTCGGTCATGACCCCGGCCAGCGCGCCCTGCCGCAACTCGCCGGTCAGCAGGGCGACCAGGAACTTCTGCTCCGGTTCGGTGGCGGCGCCGAACATCGCGGCGAGGATCTCGGCGCGGTGGGTCGTCGAACCCGGTCCGCTCGCCGAAGCGAGTTCGCCGAATGCGGCGTCGACCTCGGCGACCTCGAGCGACGGCTCCCCGGCCGGTTCGGACACGAGCTTCGACAGTGATCGCCAGCCGACACCCAGCCTGCCCTGCGGTATCTCGCCGGACAGCCAGGCGACCACGATGGGGAGCTCGGCATCGGTGGCGGTGCCCAGCAACCCGGCCAGCACCTCGGTCTTGCGGGTGCGTGAGCGGTCGCGCGCGACATCGGAGGACGTCTGCATCACGTCGATCAATCTCACGTCACCGACGGTACGCCGCGGGTCGGACACGGCCGGGCACCTCGCGGCACCCGGTGCCGGACCTCAGACCTCGGTCAGGTCGACCGTCTTGGTCTCCCGGACGCTGAAGAGTGCGATCAGCGTCGTGCAGGCGGCGACGGCGAGATACACACCGACCCAGCCCACACCGAAGTCGGCAACGATCCACGTCGCGATGAACGGCGCGACCGCGGCGCCGATGATCGAGGCCACGTTGTAGGAGATCCCCGAACCCGTGTAGCGGACGTTGGTCGGGAACAGTTCCGGCAGGATCGCGCTCATCGGCCCGAACGTCAGACCCATCAGGGTCATGCCGAGGACCAGGAAGAACAGCATCGTGCCGTCGGTCATCGACGACGGGTCGAGGATCAGCTCGAAGCAGAGTCCGAACACGATGATCGCCGCCGTGACCACGAGGAGGAAGGCGCGACGGCCGAAACGGTCGGCGAGACGACCCGAGATCGGCACGCACGCAGCGAAGAACAGCACGGCGATGAGTTGCAGCTCGAGGAAGTCGGCGTAGCCGATCGACAGCTTCACACCCGACGCGTCGGTCACCTTGCCGGTGCCGTAGGAGATGATCCAGGTGGTCACGATGTAGAAGAGCGTGTACGTCGCGACCATGATGAAGGTGCCCGCGACGAGCTCCCGCCAGTTGGACTTCACCACCTCGGCGAGCGGCGCCTTGACCTTCTTGCCCTCTTCCACCGCCTTCGCGAACACCGGTGTCTCGGTGAGCTTCAGGCGCACGTACAGGCCGACGGCGACCATGATCGCGCTGGCGAGGAACGGGATTCGCCATCCCCATGTCATGAACGCGTGATCGGAGGCGGAGGTCTTGGCGTCGAAGTCGAGGCCGTAGATCAACAGCAGGAAGGTGCCGTTGGCGAAGAGGAACCCGATCGGCGCGCCCAGCTGCGGCCACATGGCGGCCCAGGCCCGCTTGCCCTTCTCGGCGGTCTCGGTCGCGAGAAGCGCTGCACCAGACCATTCCCCGCCGAGACCGAGGCCCTGGCAGAAGCGCATCAGCGCCAGCAGCGCCGGGGCCAGATACCCTACCGAGTCGTAGGTGGGCAGCAGGCCGATGACGAAGGTCGCGATGCCCATCGTGAGCAATGACCCGACCAGCGTCGCCTTGCGGCCGACCCGGTCACCGAAGTGGCCGAACAGGACCGAGCCGATGGGCCGCGCGACGAAGGCGAGTCCGAAGGTCGCGAACGACGACAACAACGCCGCGGTCTCGTCACCGGACGGGAAGAACAACACCGGGAACACCAGCACCGCGGCGGTGGCATAGATGTAGAAGTCGAAGAACTCGATGCTCGTACCGACCATCGACGCGATGACGATGCGGCTCCGGGGTACCGGTGGCTGTTCGGGGTGGTCGATGTTGCGGACCGCGGACTCGCTCATTCGTGCGAGGTTACGCCTGCGAACCACATCACATCGGCGGGTGGTGGGCCGGTGAGGCACTCACCCGTTGTCCGTCTCGGCGGTGTCATCCTCGGCTTTCTCGCCGTCGATGGGCTCCTCGGGCGTCGCCGGAGGCAACTCCCGTGACTCGCCTGCGGGATAGGCGGCCTCGAACGCCCTGACTGCGGCACCGACGGTCGGGAAGACATGCGCCGGGTCGAAGTCCTCGAGGAGTCCCTGCGCCCGCAACATGCCCTCCAGTTCGGGATCGACGCCGGCGAGAACGATATGGGCGTCCCGCGAATGCACGAACGCGACGAGGTCGTCGAGCACACCGGTTGCCGAGTAGTCGACATACGAGATCACCGTGCAGTCGAGGACCAGCCAGCGCACCGGATCGGGGGCGGACTCGACGAGCGCCACCACATCGTCGGCGAATCGATTGACGTTCGCGTAGAACAGATCCGCGTCGTAACGGAACACGATGAGGCCCGGCATGGACTGCTGGCCGCCCCGAGCGGGCCGATACTCTCGCGCACGTCCGTGATCGGACACCCCGACGACGAACCTCTCCGGTCGGTATTGCCGGCGGATGATCTCCAGCAACGACACCACCATCGCGGCCAGAATCCCGTTCTGCACCCCGAACACCACGACGACGACCGCGGTGAGCACCGCGATCCCGAACTCGATCCGGCGGATCCGCCACATCCGGCGGAACGAGTGCACGTCGATGAGGTCGATCGCGACCAGGAACACGATCGCGGCGAGCACGGCATGCGGCAGGTGGGCCAGCGCCGGGCCGAGGAAGGCGACGGCGGCCAGTGCCGTCGCGGCCATGGTCAGGTTCGCGACCTGGGTGCGGCCGCGTTGCTCCTCGAGGAACTGGGTCTTGGTGGGGCTTCCGTTCACCACGAACGTAGAGTTCAGTCCCGCAACGATGTTGGCCGCCGCCAGGCCGACCATGTCGCGGTTCACGTCGGTGGTCTCGCCGTGCTTGTGCGCGAGTCCTCGTGCCGTGCCTGCGCTCTGGGCCAGGATCACCACCGTGCAGCCGAACGCGACGGTCGCCGCCTTGGGCACGGCATCCCATCCCAACCCGGTGGGCAGACCGAAAAGCGGTATGTCGCCGCGCAGGTTTCCGACGACCGGCAGATCGTCGTCCCAGCCGAACATCGCGACCAGCACGATGGATGCCACCACCAGGACGAATGCCGCGGGTGATCGAGGGACCACCCGCCGCGCCACCAGCAGCACGCCCAGCGACGCGGCCGCGAACGCCGTCGATGCCCAGTCGATCGAGCCCAGACGGTCGACGATCGCGGCGCACCGCTCCCACACCCAGCCCTCGGCTCGCGGCAGGCCGACCATTCCGGGAACCTGCCCGACGATGACCGTGAGGCCGGTCCCGGCGAGGAATCCCACCAGAACCGCGGTGGAGAGGAAGTCGGCGAGAAATCCCAGTCTCAGCAGCCGCGCAAGCGCCAGGAACACCCCCGTGACCAGGGCGATCAGCGATGCCCAGGCCAACCACTCCTGCGAATCGGGTTCCACTCCGACGACGCCGATACCGGCGATACCCGACGCGAGCAGCGCCGCGGTTGCGGAGTCCGCGCCCACGACGAGAAGCCGCGAGGCCCCCAGCAACGCAAAGGCGACCGCCGGCAGGATGATGGTGTACAACCCAGCCGACACCGGCACGTGCGCAATCGAGCTGTACCCCATGCATTCTGGGATCGCGACGGCCGCGAGGGTCACCCCGGCCACGACGTCGGCACGCAGCCACGCGAGCCGGTAACCGCGCAGCGCGGGCGGGACCAGCGCATGGAGCGCGATCATGACGTAGACCGTACCCCGCCGACTCGGCCTTCCCACCGCACTTGTCCCGGTTCGTGGCGCCGGTTTCTGGGTATCCGGTGCCGACCATGCTTTCCGTCTGAGGAGGACACCGTGGACACCGCCCTGTGGATCATCATCGCCGTGATCGTCGTGATCATCCTGCTAGTCGCACTGCTGTTCTTCCTACGGAAGCGCAGAGAACTCCGGCGCACGAAGGCCCAGCGCATCCGCGAGAACGCGGCCGGCGACATGTCGGAGTTGCGCCGGCGGGAGGCCACCGCGCAAGAGGCGCAGGCGCACGCGCGCAAGGTCCAGGCCGAGGCCGATGCCAAGGCCGCCGAGGCCCGACGACTCAATGAACAGGCTCGCGCCCACGAAGGCCACGCCGCCGAGAAGCGGGACGAAGTACAGAGCACGCTCGCCCACGCCGACAAACTCGATCCCGACGTCCGGGCCGAGGGGGAACGCCGCGACGACGATCGTCACCTGGGCACCCCCGGCCACAAACACGAACTGGGTGACAGCCGCGGCGGCAACCAACCAAGCGGCAACCAGCCAGGCGGCAACCGGTTGGGCGATCACCTACCCGGCGAGAACCCGACGAGGAACCCGCAGCAACCCCCTCGCGACGTCCCGTGAAGAACCCGGCGCGGGCGCCTGACAGGCGTCCGCGCCGGGTCTCTCCGGTCGATTCCTCGCGGCTCAGCTGCCGCGCTTGATCCATTCCTCGAGATGGGGTGCCTCGGCGGCGACGGTCGTGCCGTCGCCGTGACCGGTGTACACCTTGGTCTCGGGATCGAGAGTGAAGATCTTCTCCGTGATCGAGGCGATGATCGTCGGGAAGCTCGAGTACGAGCGTCCGGTCGCTCCCGGTCCGCCCTGGAACAGGGTGTCACCGGAGAACAGCACGCCCGCCTCGGGCAGGTGGATCACCGATGAGCCCGGCGAGTGGCCGGGTGTGTTGATGATCGTCAGCTCGGTGCCGGCGATACCGATCTTCTGGCCGTCCTCGAGATCCTGATGCGACACCCCGGGGTGGGTGTCGTTCCAGAGCATGTCGTCTCCGGGGTGCAGGAGGATCGGCGCACCCGTGGCCTCCGACAGCTCCGGCGCAACGGTGACGTGATCGTTGTGACCGTGGGTCAGCACGATCGCCTTCACCGTGCGGTCTCCGACGGCGGAGAGGATCGGGGCCGCCGAGTGCGCGGCGTCGATGATGATGACCTCGTCGTCGTTCCCGACGAGCCACACATTGTTGTCGACATCCCACGTTCCGCCGTCGAGGCTGAAGGTGCCCGAGGTGACGACGTTGTCGATACGCAGTCCGGCCATCAGAGTTCCACCACCGAACGCAGGACCTTGCCGGCCTCCATCGCCGAGAACGCGGCCTCGACGTCGTCGATGCCGATGCGTTCGGTGACGAACTTGTCGAGCGGCAGACGGCCCTGCTCATAGAGGTCGATGAGCATCGGGAAGTCGCGCTCGGGCAGGCAGTCGCCGTACCACGACGACTTCAGTGCGCCACCGCGCGAGAAGAAGTCGACCAGCGGCATCTCCAGGGTCATCTCCGGCGTCGGCACACCGACCAGGACGACGACGCCGGCGAGATCGCGCGCGTAGAAGGCCTGCTTGTAGGTCTCCGGGCGGCCGACCGCGTCGATGACGACGTCGGCGCCGTTGCCCTCGGTGAGGTCCTGGACCGCGGTGACCACGTCGTCGACCTTGCTGCCGTCGATGGTGTGGGTCGCGCCGACGTCCTTGGCCCACTCGAGCTTCGACGGATCGCGGTCGATCGCGATGATCGTCGTCGCACCGGCCAGCTTGGCGCCGGCGATCGCGGCGTCACCGACACCGCCGCAACCGATGACGGCGACCGAGTCGCCGCGGCCCACGTTGCCGGTGTTCATGGCGGCGCCGATGCCGGCCATGACTCCACAGCCGAGCAGACCGGCGACGGCCGGGTCGGTGTCGGGATTGACCTTGGTGCACTGCAATTCGTGGATGAGGGTCTTCTCGGCGAAGGCGCCGATGCCCAGCGCCGGGGTCAGCTCGGTGCCGTCGGTCAGTGTCATCGGGACGCTGGCGTTGAAGGTGTCGAAGCAGTACCACGGACGCCCGCGCTTACACGCGCGACACTGACCGCAGACCGCACGCCAGTTCAGGACGACGAAGTCGCCGACCTCGACATGGGTGACATCCGAGCCGACCGACTCGACGACACCGGCGGCTTCGTGACCGAGCAGGAAGGGGTACTCGTCGTTGATGCCGCCCTCGCGGTAGGCGAGGTCGGTGTGGCAGACACCGCAGGCCTTGATCGACACGACGACATCGCGCGCACCCGGGTCCGGGATCACGATGTCGACGACCTCGGTCGGCGCCTTCTTGCTGCGCGAGATGACTCCCTTGACTGCCTGAGACATGCGTTGGTTCCTTCCGCAACTGCGTTGTCAGCGTTTCGTGCTCGGCTGTGCTCCCGGTCGCGACGACGTGATTCGCCCTCACCGGACACATCGCCACAACCTTATCGGTACGCGTATCTATCGTCCACTCATGGTCAACATCGTCAACCAGGAGTGGTCGCGGGCAGGCCTTTTCGGACCGGCCAGGTTTGGTTGTATCCGTCGTCGGGCACGCCACATGGGAGAACCATTCGTGTCGACCACGAGGAGGCAGACGATGGCTGAGAAGAAACGTGACCCGGGACCATCGGTCAAGGACGACGAGCTCTACGAGAAGCTGCGCGACGAGGGAAACTCGAAGGAGAAGTCCGCGCGGATCGCCAATGCCGCGGCCAACAGTTCCCGGTCGGACGTGGGCCACAGCGGCGGCAAATCCGGTTCCTATGAGGACTGGACCGTCGACGAGCTCAAGAAGCGCGCGAAGGAACTCGACATCAGCGGGTACTCCGACCTGAAGAAGGATGAGCTGGTCGAAAAGCTGCGCAACCACTGAGACCGCAGCTCGAGGAGCAGCCCGAACAGCACCGAAGCCGCCGGCCCAGAAGGGTCGGCGGCTTCGGCGTGTTGATGGACGATGCCGGTCAGTGCGCCTCTCGGCGAGTGGCCGCTCGAAGCGGCAAATGGGGTGAGGCCCGGGGCATGAATCCGTCACCGTCGAGGTCTTCAACTGCGAGCGTCCCGGATCTATTCCCGGGCCGCGCACGTGACCTCCGCCACGGCGATAGCACAAGATCCGTCGCAGACACGAAGCCAACTCCCGCACAGTAGGTTTCAGCACAAGGAACAGGTGATAGACCTTAGGACTTTGTCCAACTCGGTTCGACCACCTGGCGGATCATCAGGTGAGGTTCGCCTTCCAGGTCGGATGCCTGGTAAGAGGCGCCACAGGGAGCGGTTGCTGCCCTGGGGCGGCGCTAAGCGCTCCCGACCCCCCTTGCCGTAGGGGGGCGGGACCGCTTCAGCGTCAGGGCAGGGTGAACGATCCGGCGTTGGGAACCGCTGCCGGGGCAGGCTCGCCGAGGACGAACGATGCTCCCCACTGCTCGCCGCCGGGCTCCACGGGGCCTTGGGGCACTGCTGCGGGTGGTCCGACCGGCGCTTCGGTCACGGTGGTGTTGTAGGTCGGTCCGCCGATGTAGTAGTTCGGCTGCTCGGTGGGTTCGGCGGGTTCGGTGGGCACGGTGGTGGTGTGATCGACCGGCGTCACCGGAGCCTGCGGCACCGGAGCTGCCTCGGTGGTGCCCGAGACGATGCCCGCGCCGATCACCGCAGCACCAAGCAGGACCGGAATGCCGAACCGCACGAACGTCTTCGGGGACACAGACTGCTTTTGCGGCAACCGGTGGCGGCCGCGCTCGGTGGTGTCAGTCATCGCTACTAAACCTTCCAGGCGGGTCCGTAGGTGACGACCTCGGACTGGCCGGCGCTGGTGCGCACCTTCAGCTTGGTGTACTGACGGATGGTGACCGGTCCGATAGCGCCCTTGACGGTCATCTGCACACCCGAGAAGTCGCCGTACGCGATCGACTGGTTCATCGGACGATTCACCAGCGGCACAGTCTCGATGCCGCCCTGCTCAACGCTGAATGTCATCGTGGTCGGCGGGATGATCGTCACGTTCGGGGTGATGCTTCCACCGGCCAGCGGCAGCGGGATTCCGGGGAGCGGTGCACCAGCACTGAGCCCACCCGAGATCGACAGGCTCGGAGTCTGCATCCCGATGGTGATGCCGTTGGGGGCGAAGCTCACGGGGTAGCCGACCTGGTAACCGGCCTCGATTGCCCCTTCGATCACGGTGCCGCGCGGCCCCTTGATGGTGACCCGGGTCTTGCCACCGAGGTACACATCGCGGCTCATCATCGAGGAGTCCAGCGGCTGGTAGGTACGCATGTGCAACTCACGCTGCTCGGCAGACAGATAGATGCCGTCCTGGGTCTTGTGGTGGCGCGAGCTGCTGGCTGCGTCAGCGGTGCCCTGCGCACCGACGGCGAGCGCGGTGGTCAGGGCCATCGCACCCAGCAAGAATCGAACGGTCAGTCGCCGCATTGTGAAGGCTCTCCCCTACTTCGTTCACGCACACGAACACAGGGACTCCGAAAACACGGCAGAGAATGCAAGCACGAACCCGTGCATGAATTTCCCCCGAGCGCAGTGGATTCCCCGAAACTCGCTGCATCCTGTCAGTGAGACTGAAGCTAACACACCATCTCTCACAATCGGGCACTAGGTCCGGTAGATCACATGGCCTATCCCTCGATGAATCGACACGGACCAAATGTGAAGGTGCGCAGCACGTCTGACCTCCCACAGGTGCGGACACATATCCCTCCTTTGCGGACACAACGAAATCTACTGTGTAGATCAGTGTCTGAGTTGTGTGACCGCTGGTATATGGGAGGTATGAACGAATGAAGACCATGATGACCCGCGCTGCGGTGCTGATGATCGGGATTGCCGGCGTGGGTATGGGACTGTCGGCCGCAGCAGCGCCGGCGCAAGCGCAATGGTACGGCGCGCCTGACAAGGAAGCCTGCGAGCAGCTCCGGAACTGGGTGCTCACCCAGGACTCGAAACAGCGACACTTGGAATCAATGGACGGGGAACACATGGCTCCGGGGCAGCTTTACCCAGAGGGGATGCTGTTCGCCAGGCCGTGCACGCAGCAGGGTCCAGGATCTTGGCAGTTTGAAACCTACCGTGCCCGGTAGCAGCAGTTCACGCTGATCCCGCTGGCGGTGCCTGTCCTCCATCCGAAGGACAGGCACCGTTCGTGCGTGCGACGCTCGCACACCTGACGGCCCTGGCTGTGTCGGTCACGGAACTCTTCGCGAGGCTCTCGGCAACTCGGCAACCCACCCGATCGCCCTCTACCGATCGCCGGAGTCGGGATCAGCGGATGAGCCCGGCGAA
This sequence comes from Gordonia amicalis NBRC 100051 = JCM 11271, assembly GCF_000332995.1. Classification (GTDB taxonomy): domain Bacteria; phylum Actinomycetota; class Actinomycetes; order Mycobacteriales; family Mycobacteriaceae; genus Gordonia; species Gordonia amicalis. The sequence continues at coordinate 21,160 of NZ_BANS01000052.1, read as the reverse complement.
CTCGAACGCGGTCGGCGCGGTCTCGCCGGTGTTCCACAGTCCGCGGCCGGCCCCGACGACCCGGCCGAGCCCCTCCCCCGTACGTAGAGGCGAAAGATCGGCCCGAGGTCGTCCCCATACTCGCGGTCGTCGACGTCAGGTTCGGATTGCCGTGCACAGCAATGGAATCGACGATGAAGAGAAGTCACGCGCGTTGGTCGTCGTCACCCGGGAGTCGGCGGTCGCATAGGCCGGGTCAACGGTGATGTGTACGTGGTAGCCGGCCATCGCGACTCGTTGGCCCGGGACGCCGGGAGATACGCCGATCCGGTGGCAAACGCGCCATGACCCCACGGTTTCTACCGAACGCGGGCGATCAGGGCAGCAGGCCTGCCTGTCGCGCGACGACCACGGCTTCGAGCCTCGACGACGCGCCCAGCTTTCGCATCGCGTCCTTCATATAGCTCTTCACCGTGTGCACGGTCAGGCCGAGCGCCTCGGCGATGCGGGCATTCGAGTAGCCGAGGGCCGCGAGCGACAGCACGTCCTGTTCGCGTCCGGTGAGCTCGACCGCGGATGAGTCGGCGGCGGCCTCGGCGAGCAGGACCTCGGTGATGGCAGAGAGCTGTTCGGAGAGGCGGGCGTCGTCGACGGTGTCGGCCAGTGACCGCAGGCGTGCGTACGCGGCGGTCATGCGGTCGCGCAACTCGTCCTCGTTCTGTGCACCCTGCTCCAGCCGGGTCCGGGAGGCCACGATCTCCTGTTCGACGGCGCGGGCCTCCGCGGCCAGGACGTCGAGCATGCGCCCGCCGATCGGATCGGGGGTGTGCAGCGCACCGTAGATGACCGCGACCGGCGTGCGATCGACGATGATCGGTGCGGCCATCATCGCGCGCAGGCCCTCGCGTTCGATGAGGGTGTTGTAGCGGTGGGTGATGTGCGGGGTCCGCACGTAGTCCTCGACCACCATCGGGCGGTTCAGCGCCACCACCTTGCCGCCCAATCCGTGCCCGACATCGACCGAGAGCCCACTCAGCGCACCCGCATGCTTACCGGCGAAATGCTGCAGACGCAGACTCGTCGAATTGTTGACGACGCCGGCGAAGGCCAAAGGCACTCCGCTCGATGTGCGCACCCGTCGCAACGCGTCGGTGACGATCCCGCTCAGCGGCTCGGGCATCTCACCTCTTCTATCCCCCTCTTCGGAGGGTGGCAGGGACTACGGACGGCGGGTCACACTGTGACCCAGCTTACTCAGTCAAGAGCGAGGTTCACGATGACACAGGCCACGACGACCCCCACCGACATGGTCGACCGCTGGTTGGCAATCTACGGGGCGCCCGACGCGAACGCCGCGGCACTCCTCGTCGACGGTCATGATCCCGACGCGGTGACGTTCACCGTGATCGAGGTCGAGGCCTCCGCCGACGCCGATTCCGCACCGGTGCCGGTCACCACGGACGTGACCTACGGCGACCTCGCCGAGCGGTCCAAGCGCTTCGCGTCGGCACTGGCCGACCTGGGCGTCGGCCGCGGCGACACCGTCGGCGTCCTCATGGGCAAGCGCGAGGAACTCGTCGTCTCGCTGCTGGCCATCGCCCGCCTGGGTGCCGTCTACATCCCGCTGTTCACCGCGTTCGCCACCCCCGCGATCGAGATGCGGCTGCGCGCCGGCAACGCGAAGGTCGTGATCACCGAACCGAGCCAGGCGTCGAAGCTCGACGGGCTCGAAGACATCCGGACCGTGGTGGCGGGACCCGAGTTCGAGGAGCTTGTGGACTCGCACGATCCGATCGCCGAGTCGGTGGCCGTGGGCGGCGAGGGCACGCTGATCCTGCTGTTCACCAGCGGCACCACCGGTGCGCCGAAGGGTGTTCCGGTGCCGGTGAAGGCGCTCGCGTCGTTCGTCGCCTAAATGCACTACGGCCTCGACGTCCGCGATGACGACGTGTTCTGGAACGCCGCCGACCCGGGCTGGGCGTACGGCCTCTACTACGGCATCCTCGGCCCGCTGGCCACCGGACACCGCAACCTGCTGCTCCACGCCGGCTTCAGCCCCGAACTCACCGCGCAGATCCTCGGCGGCCTCGGCGTCACAAACTTCGCCGCGGCACCGACCGTCTACCGCACCCTGAGCAAGGACCCGCGGATCACCGGCTTCTCGCTGCGACGGGCGTCGTCGGCCGGCGAGCCGCTGACCCCGGACGTCATCGGCTGGGCCCAGCAGGCACTCGGCACCGAGGTCCGTGACCACTACGGCCAGACCGAGCACGGCATGTTCATCAACAACCACTGGCACGACGACGTCCACGAGGCGCTCGTCCCCGGTTCCATGGGCAAGCCGATGCCGGGCTTCGCCGCCGGCGTCGTCGACGGCCAGATCGCGATCGACGTCCCCGCCAGCCCCCTCATGTGGTTCTCCGGCTACCTCGACGCCCCGGACAAGACCGCCGCACGGTTCACCGAGGACCGCCGCTGGTACCTGACCGGCGACACCGGACGCGCCGACGAGGAAGGGCGCTACTTCTTCACCGCGCGCGACGACGATGTGATCATCATGGCCGGCTACCGCATCGGCCCCTTCGACGTGGAGAGCGTGCTCATCACGCATCCGTCGGTGATCGACGTCGCGGTGGTCGGACGCCCCGACGAACTGCGCGGCGAGGTCATCGAGGCGTTCGTCGTGCTCGCCCCCGGCGTCGAGGGCACCGAAGCCCCCGAGAAGGAGCTGCAGCAGCTGGTGAAGAGCGAGTTCGCCGCCCACGCGTACCCGCGCACCGTGCACTTCGTCGACGCCCTCCCCAAGACCCCCAGCGGCAAGATCCAGCGGTTCCTGCTGCGCAAGGGATAGACCGACCGCGTTCGTCGGCGATCGAAGACGACGCGGCCATGACGCGCGACCCAGCGGGTGCCCCCCTTTCGCTGGGCCGCGTGACCATCGAGGTGCCGTGGCCGGCTGCCGCAATCCGGCCGGCCCGGTCACCTCGAGTTCGGTTCGCACCATCGCGAACCGTCACGGCCGACGGGTCATTCACCCCCGGGTGACCCGTCGGCCGGGCCCCACGAAGTACGACGATCGGTGCATAGGTGTCCGATCCGCGCGAGCGGATGGTGGGGATCGCGGGTTCTCACCCAGACCGCGGTGCCGTCGACGACGGTCGCGTGGAGGATGTCCCACCCTGCCGAAGGCCAATCGATCCACGCATTCCCCGTGAGATCGCCCTGCAGTTCGTCGGCCAGGAAAGCCGTGGCCTGCGCGGTGGGGAGATCCCGGTCGAGGGGATTCTCGGTCCTCAGGTACCCGCCCCAGCCCGACTCATCCCAGCGACGTAGCTGGACGTGTGCCAGCCCGAACTCGCCGACGACGAGAATGTCCCATTCGTACCCGCTGAAGTCGGGTAACGGCTTCTTGGAGACCCAACAACCCAGATCGCGCTCGATCGCCGCGACCGCACTCGACAACGATTGTGGAACCGGGGACCGGCCGTGCCATTCGTGGGTGTTCCAGCGGCGCGTCCACCTCGCGATGACGTCGAATGGATACTCACTCATGCCCCGGTCGGCCGTCCGATCAGAGCCAGCACCGAATCCGGCGGCGTCGCACCCGAATACGTGATCGGTTCGTCGTAGACCGTTCTCATCGGTACGACGCCGGTCCAGTTCGACGACTCGACGCCCGGTCCGCCGGTGCGGGCCTTGGCGATCCACTGGCCGTCGACGATCGGTAGTCGCAGAGCCACGGTGGCCGCGAGTTCTTTTCGCGTGGTCTCTCGCACCTCGGCAACGCGACCCGGAATGAGCTTGTCGGACAACACCTCCAGCGCCGACTTCGCGTCGTCGACCAGCTCGAGCGTGCCCCGCACCACCGCCGAACGGTAGTTGGCGGAGTGATCGAAGAGGGTGTCGGCGATGACGAGGCCGTCCATCGCGAAGACCGTGAACGTCACGGGCGCTCCTGCCGCGACATGACGCAGGGCTCCCGCCCCGGTCGATCCGTGGAGCAGGATGGCGTCGCCGTCCCGAGCGAACAGCATCGGCACCGACCACGGCAGACCGTCGACGACGGTACTGAGCGTCCCGACCTTCGCCTCGTCGAGGAGTTCGTCGAGGGCGGCACGATCAGTCGCGCGATCGGGTTTGCGGGTGAGCGCGCCGAGGGGAGATGTCATGGCGCTCATCGTCGGGTACGGGCCCCATCCGCTCAACCGAAATTGGCGTCCGGCTCCGCTCCAGAAGACGTGGGAATGAGGACCGGAGTTGTCCTCGATGGGTCATAACGTGGTTCTCACCAGCACGAACGAGCCACCCACGACGAACCGGAGAGCATCATGAGCACCTACACCACCGCAGAACTCAGCGTCGATGTCAACGGAGAGAAGCGCGAACTCCTCACCCTCCTGCAGGACCTGCGCAACCTGCTCAAGATCGCCGCCCGCAACCTCTCCGACGAGCAGGCACGCAAGCAGAGCACGGTCAGCACGCTGACGATCGGTGCCCCTGATCAAGCACCTCGCCCACGGTGAGGAGAACGCCGCCGACGTCATCACCGAGCGGGACGAGAACGCCGAGTTCGACATGAGCCGGGCGACAACCGAATACGAGCTGACCGAGGGCGAGACCCTGGCCGGGTGGCTGGAGGCCTACAACCGTAACGCCGCTCGACTCGACCGCGTGATCGCCGACGCCGAGAGTCTCGACGAACTCATCCCTCAACCCACCGCACCGTGGGCACCCGAGCGCGAGTGGTCCACGATCCGCACGATGATCCTGCACCTGCTCCGCGAGACCTCCCACCACTGCGGACACGCCGACATCATCCGGGAGGCGCTCGACGGGCAGACCACGATGGGCGCGATCTCCGAGGGTCAGGACTGGGCCGACGCCGAGTGGGTGCAGTAGCTCACTCGATGGTCACCGCCCGACTGTGCCAACCGGTGGCGCCCTCCGGGATGGGCGGCACCCGCTCTTCCGGCTGCGTCGCGCCGGTGGCGTCGGTCGCGCGGCAGTACAACGTGTGTCGGCCGGGCGTGGCGTCCCAGATCCATGTCCACTGCCGCCAGGTGTCGGTCGAGTACTCGGTGGCGAGCTCGGCCGGATTCCATGGTCCGTCGTCGACGCGGACCTCCACCGAACGGATACCCCGATGCTGCGCCCACGCGGTGCCCGCGACGACCACCGGTCCCGCGGGCGTCGTCGACAGCGGTGCGGGCCGATCGATCCGCGACGCCGTCTTGATCGGTCCCCGTTCGCCCCAGCCCCGCTGGGTCCAATAGGCCTCGGCACGATCGAAGCGGGTGATCTCCCAGTCGACGACCCACTTGCACGCCGACACGTAACCGTAGAGACCGGGGATCAACTGCCGCACGGGGTATCCGTGCTCGAGGGGTAGCGGTTCGCCGTTCATGCCGACGGCGAGCAGCGCATCGCGGCCGTCCCGGATCGCCTCGAGCGGGCTTCCCGACGTCCACCCGTCGACGCTGGTGGCCAGCAGCATGTCTGCGTCGGCGTGTACCCCGACCTCGGCGAGGATGTCGCGCATCGAGTATCCGAGCCAGCGTGCGTTCCCGGCGAGGTCGCCGCCCACCTCGTTGGACACGCAGGTGAGCGTGATGATCCGCTCGATCGCGGGCATCGACTGCAGGTCGTCCCACCTCAGTGTCATCTCGCGGTCCACCATCCCGTGAATCCGCAACCGCCAATCCGTGGTGGTCAGCTGCGGGACCTGGAGCGCGGTGTCGATCCGGTAGAACTCGCGGTTGCCGGTCATGAACGGTGTCGCACCATCGATCCGCAACTCGGTACCCGGCGGGACCGGCCTGCTCGCAGAAGTCGTGCGCGGCAACCGAAGCCGCACGCGTTCGGCGAGAGCGCCACCGGTGTCCGCGGCGCGCCGGGCCAGGCCGGCGCACACCGCACCCGTCACGACGACGATCCCGACCGCACCGACGAACTGGCGGCGAGACCACCCCCCTGAGCGGGACGCATCCTCTTCGGACACGTTCCCGACGGCACTCCCGCGCCCCAGCACCACCAGCACACCTACCGCCACCAGGCCGGCAGCAACCGGCGGAACGACGTAGGACACCTCCACCGTGGGACGGGTCAACGCGGCAGCCACGCCGACAGCCGCGAAGGCCACGACGATCAGCACCCCGACGGGCGGGCGCTTGACCTGCAACACTCCGGCAGTCACGGCGATCAGCAGAATCACCAGCGCCATGCCCGCCAGCAGCACCGGCTTGTCCGCCGTTCCGAAGCGGTCTATCGCGAACTCGCGGGCAAATGCAGGCGCATGGTCGACGAGGAACGCCGCGACCGCGCGATACGGGGACGCGAACTGCGAGACACTTACCGCGACGAGTTCGCCGACCGCCAGGCCGCCCGCCACCGCGACGACACCGGACACCGCTGCCCGCACAGTCGACTCCCGAAACACTCGCACCATCGTCAGCTCCGTTTCTTCCGACTGGAGTTCGCTCACCGACAGCACTCGGATTGGACCAATCCGGCACCGGAGCAATCCGCAACGACTCGAGCAGCGAATGACGTCGTGAGTCCGGCCAGACGGTCGGGCCACGACCTACTAGATTGGATGGGCCATGGCCATCAAACGAATTCAGCGCCTCGTGGTCGCGGCGTCCGGGCTGGTGTTGGCCGTCGGCGTCGTTGCCGGGTGTTCCAGCGACTCCGACTCGGACAGCAGCACTTCCACGACCGGTGCCATGACGGAAATGACCAGCGAGTCCGCCGACACCGCCACCGGACCGGTCGGCCCCGGCTGTGCGGACTACGCTTCGGCCAACCCCTCTGGCGCGGGCTCGGTTTCCGGGATGGCAATGGACCCGGTCGCCACTGCCGCATCGAACAACCCCGAACTGACGACGCTCACGCAGGCCTTGTCCGGGCAACTGAATCCGCAGGTGAACCTGGTCGACACACTCAACAACGGTGAGTACACCGTCTTCGCACCCACCGACGACGCCTTCGCCAAGCTGCCGGCCGAAACCGTCGAGCAGCTCAAGACCGATTCGGAACTGTTGACCAAGATCCTTACTTACCATGTGGTTTCGGGTCAGGCCACGCCGGACAAGGTCGTCGGTGAACACAAGACACTCGAGGGTCAGACCCTGACGGTGACCGGGTCGCCGGACATGCTCAAGGTCAACGACACGAGCAGCGTGGTCTGCGGTGGCGTCGCGACCGCCAACGCGCAGGTCTACATGATCGACACGGTCCTGACGCCGCCTGCCGCCGGCTGATCACCGATCCCATCGGTTCGGTACGAGGAAGCACACGCCGGTTCCCTGGATGAGCACGCCGCTCGTCCAGGGAACCGTCGTGTGTGCGTTCAGTATTCGGCCATCTCGTCGGCGGCGCGATCGGCCGTCAGTGCCGACACCTGGATCGGCACCCCGGTCATGTTGGCCATACCCGCGAGACGTTCGAGATCGGCCGGCTCCGAGGAGATCAGGGCGTTGACATTCACCCCGCCGGCACCGAGGTCGTTCGCCGCGGCTGCGTTCGCACGGGTCCAACCGCCGGAACCGTTGTGCCCCCAGCCATGTGGGATCGCGACCACACCCGGCTTGATGTCCTCGGTGATCGTCACCGGCAACGAGATACGGCCGTGACGTGACGCGACGGTCACCAGGTCACCCTCTCCGAGACCGCGTGGGGTCGCATCATCGGGATGCATCCGGGCCGCGTGCGACCGGCCTCCGCGCAGGAGCATCGGCGCATTGTGCTGCCAACTGTTCTCCGAGCGGATCTCCCGCATACCGATGAGCCGCAACGGATACTGCTCGTCCGGGTCGACGGTCAGCCGCTCGACCTCGTCCATCAACTCCGGCGCCGCCAGCCGAATCCGCCGATCCGCGAACGTCACCGTTTTGCGCAGCTGCCCGGGAGCGAGACCGTCGGCCACGACGATCCCGTGCGGGAACCTCTCGACGAGCTTGCGATAGGTCACCCCGTCACGTCGTAGACCGAATCGATCACCGCCCAGGCCCATCCGGATCACCAGGTCGGACACCACGCGCGGGGTCACCGGCCGTCCGAGACGTCGCGTGACGACGTTGACGAGATGGAACGCACCGAGCAGCGGATTCCGCCTCGACAGCACTCCGATCAGCTCGTTGATCACCGTCCACTCCTCACGCGCCTCGCCCTGAGGCGGGATCACCGCCTCGGTCGCCTGCTTGAACGGCGTCGTGAACAGCGCCTGGAACGGAAGCAGGAAATCCTCGCGTTCGTACATCGTGGTGGCCGGCAGGATGTAGTCGGCGTGGGCATTGGTCTCGTTTCGGTAGATGTCCAGCGACACAAGGAGATCGAGTTCGTCGAGCGCAGCGCGCAGTTCGTCGCCGTTGGGTACCGAGAGCACCGGGTTGCCCGCGCTGACGAACAGCGCACGCAACTGTCCCTTTCCTGGCGTGGTGATCTCCTTGGCCATCAACGACGCCGGCGCAGTACCCAACACCTGGGGCAGGTTCCCGACGCGGCTGCGCCGACCAGCCCAGGCGAAGCTCGAAATTCGTTGGAGTGCAGCCACACCCAGTCGTTGTCCGGGGACACCGAGGTCGCCGAACATCGACCCTCCGACGACGTCGAGATTGCCGGCCACGAGGTTGACCATGTCGAGCAGTGCGGTCGTCAGCGTGCCCGTCCGGCCCAGGGACGTCCCTACGCGTCCGTAGACGGCGGCACGTTCGGTCGAGACCAGGGCCCGGGCGATCTCCCGGACCCTCGCCGGCGGGATGTCGGTGCGGGCCGCGGTCACCTCGGGCGCATAGCCGGCCACCATCGCCTTCAGTTCGTCGACCCCGCGCGCCCGGCGCCGCAACCGCTCCTCGTCGACCGATCCCTCGTCGAACATCACCTGCAGCAGCGACAGCAGGAACAGTGCATCGGTGTCGGGGGTGATGGGCAGCCAATCGAATTCGCGGGCGGTCTCGGTGTGCCGAGGATCGACCACGAGAACGGTGCCGCCCCTCCCGGTGATCGCGTTGAGCCCCTCGCGGATGCGTGGCGAACTCATCACCGAGCCGTGCGACACAACGGGATTGGCGCCGATGATCATCAGGTAGTCGACCCGGTTGATGTCCGGGATGGGAGCGGCGACGGGGTTGCCGTACAGGAAGTGACTCGCCACGAAGCGGTTGTTCACGTCCTGCGATCCTGCCGAGTACACATGCGGTGTCCCGAGCAGGTTCATGAAGACCGCCGCCCACAGGACGTGCCCGGTGGAGAACGTCGCGGGATTGCCGAAGTACCAGCCGACGGCGTCGCTGCCCCGGGCGCGCTGGACCTCGCGGAGACGGTCGGAGATCTCGGCCAGGGCGGTGTCCCAGGAGATCTGTTCGAAGTCGCCGTCGGGGCGTCGGCGCAGCGGATGACGCAGACGATCCGAGTCGTTGACGATCTCGGCGAAAGCGATGCCCTTGGGACAGGCGAACCCCTTCGACAGCGGGTGGTCCTTGTCGGGCCGCAGCGAGACCAGCCGATCACCGTCGACGGTGGCGATCATCCCGCAGAGCGGCTCACAGATCCGGCAGTAAGTGGGCTTGTCCTGCGTCATGTGCCGTCCCCCCGGCCTCGGGTTGTCGGCCGAAGGCCTATCGTCGTGGCAGTCGGTGTGATTCCGTTCACATTTGATGACAAGTGTTGCATGATGACACCACCCGAGGCATCCCACGGAGGAGGTCCCTGTGACCGAAATCGACGCCACCGAAGCCACCCGATCGGCAAGCGACACCGAGAACCGCGTGCGCGACGTCATCATCATCGGGGCCGGACTGTCCGGCATCGACTGCGCCTATCGTCTGCGTGAGCAGAACCCGGACGCGGACTATCTGATCCTGGAACGACGAGCCCGGGTGGGCGGCACCTGGGATCTGTTCCGCTATCCCGGCGTCCGCTCCGACAGCGACATCTACTCGCTCAGCTATCCGTTCGAGCCGTGGCGGAAGCCGGGTGCGCTCGCCGAGGGCGCCGACATCCGGAAGTACATCGAGCACACCGCGCACAAGTACGGCATCGCCGATCAGATCCGGTTCTCACAGCATGTGCTGACCGCCGACTGGGATTCGTCGACCGACACCTGGACGCTGGGCGTCGAGGTCGGGGACGGCGAGGACAAGCGATCCGAGACCTACCGCTGCCGCTTCCTGGTCTTCGCGACGGGCTACTACGACTATGACCAGCCCTACACACCCCGGTTCGCGGGCGCCGAGGACTTCACCGGGCAGATCATCCATCCGCAGCACTGGCCGGAGGATCTCGACTACCGCGGCAAACGCGTCGTCGTCATCGGCAGCGGCGCGACGGCGGTCAGCCTCATCCCGAACCTCGCCGACCAGGCCGCACACGTGACGATGCTGCAGCGCTCACCGTCGTACATCTTCTCGTCGAAGCAGAAGGCCTACCTCGCACCGGCCCTCAAGAAACTGCTGCCGCCCGCCGCCGCCCACCGGGCGATCCGGTTGCGCTATGCGACGCAGACCGCGGCGATCGTGCATCTCACCCACCGCTTCCCGAAGCTCGGCCGGAAACTGATCCGCGCCAACGTCGCCGCGAACCTGCCGGAGGACTATCCGGTCGACGTCCACTTCAACCCGACCTACAACCCGTGGGACCAACGCATGTGCCTGGTTCCCGACGCCGACCTGTTCAACGGCATCACCGAGGGATCGATCGAGATGATCACCGACCACATCGACCGCTTCGACGAGACCGGCGTGCGCCTGACCTCGGGACGGCATCTCGACGCCGACATCATCGTCACGGCCACCGGTCTGCAGCTGCTCGGGTTCGGCGGCACGCGCCTGCGCGTCAACGGTGACGAGGTGAAGCCACATGACCGCTTCGTCTTCAAGAGCCACCTGCTCGAGGACGTCCCCAATCTCGCCTGGTCGGTGGGTTACACGAACGCCTCGTGGACGCTGCGCGCCGACATGACGGCGCGGTCGGTGGCGAACCTGGTGAAGTACATGCGGGAGAACGGCTACACGCACGCCTATCCGCATCTGGGCTCGGAACCGATGGCGTCGCAACCGCTGTGGGACCTCAAGGCCGGCTATGTCGAACGGTCGCCCGACGCGCTGCCGAAGTCGGGCACGAGCGGGCACTGGAAGGTCCGCCACAACTACTACCGCGACGCGATCGACCACCGCATCAGCAAGATCGACGACTCGATGGTGTTCGGGCGGATCTGAGGGGGACGCCTGTCCCCCGGATCCAGACCGGTTTGTCGGGTCCGCCGATCGCGGTGTTACACCGAGTGGTCCGAACGGTCGAGATTTGGCCGCAGATGACCGATCTTCGCTGGTCAGGCCTTGCCTGGCGTCCGACGCGCCGCTGATACTCGAAGTCGGCGAGCGCCTCCGCCCGCCACGACCGCGTCCGTTGTCGCCGGCGCGTCGGCAAGAGGAGTTCGCCCCGATGACTTATCCGCCCGGTTTCCCGATCCATCCCTCGACGCCGTTCGGTGCGATCCCTCCACAGCCCCAGAACCGGCGGGCCCTCACACTCGTTCTCGGTGCGATCGTCGTCGTCCTGGCCCTGGTGCTCGCCGCCGGGATCGTCTTCGTCGTGAAAGCCCGCAAGGGTGACATCTACGTACCCGGCCTCACGCTGGCCGCGGCGAACGATCCCGGCATCGATCCGTTCACCGACCCGGTGCTCGTCGCCGGTGCGGGGAACCTGCCGGGGAACGTCGCACTCTCGGCGAGCGTCGGGGCCCCTGACATGGGTGGCCGCGCGGTCAACGGCACCGAGGCCGGTCTGTACGCGACCGGCGACACCTCCGCGTGCGACACCGCGGCACTCAGCGACCGGCTCATGGCCGATCCGGCGACGGCCGCCGCCTGGACGAGCGTTTTCGGGATCAGCACCGCCGCGATCCCGCACTACCTCAACACCCTCACCCCGGTGGTCCTGACCGCCGACACCTGGGTCACGAACCACACCTACACGTCGGGGCGGGCAGAACCGTTCCAATCGGTCCTGCAGCGCGGCACATCGGTGTACGTCGACGCAGCGGGCGTTCCGCGCACGATGTGCTCGAGCGGCAATCCCCTTGCACCACCGGTCTCGGCACCCCTCGGCGGCTACCGGCTCGAAGGTCAGCCGTGGCCCGGCTACCAGAGCCGCGAGGTCACCCGCATCGCCTACAACAACCAGAACGTCACCGCGGGCAGCCGGACGTCGATGATCGTTCCGGGCGCACCCACACCGGTCGCGGGGACGAGCGGGTCGGTCCTGCAGCTGTTGAACTTCCTCACCGGCGAGATCCTGCCTCGGACGATGGGCGGACTGCTCGATCTGTCGGGACTGCCACCTCTTTCCGAACTGTTGCCCACTCCGGCTGACCTGAACACACCCTTCGCGGCGGGCACCGACGAGGACGCCGAACGCAACGGACTGCTCGAGGCCGGCAACCCGGCCGCCGCGCCGGCGGTCGTAGAGCGTGCCGCAAAGGACAACGGCCTGCCGGCCGTCGCACCCGCCTCCGACTCGTCGGAGCAGCCGGGTTCCGGTGCATCGGGTCCGGCCGAGGCGCCGTCGTCCGGTTCGTCCGAGAATCCCGCGTCCCCGAAGTCCGAATCCGAGAGCCCCGCATCCCAGACCGCCGTACCGCCGGAGATCCCGAGGTCGGCTCCGCCGGCGGACACGTCGACCTACGAGGCTCCGCCACCGGCGGAAACCCATACCGAGACACCGACGACCACCGAACCGACCACCAGCGAGTACGTCCCGCCACCCGAGGAGTCCGGCCAGGCACCGGAGCCGCCGGCGGAGGTGCCTTACTCGTCGCCGGCCGCATGAAAGTCGACCTGCTCTGACCTGCTGTGATGCCCGCGTTCCTGGCATGACCGCCTGCTGAGTCAGCCGGGTGACCCCGAGCGCGGTACGGTTCCAGCATCAGGTCTGATCAACCGACCAACAATGTCTCCCCGGTCACCTAACCTGGTGCCGAAGAGGTTCGCGGTCGGTCATCGTCTGAGCCGGCTCATCCGGACTGCTCGTCCCGCACCGACACCGACCGCAACCCGACGCACGTTTTCCCCGCAGCACTGGGCGCTCTCGATCGCAGCGCACGAGAAAGGAAGTCGACATGACAACCGACTTCACCGTGGACTCGAACATCGATGACGCCTGGCGCACATTCCAGCTTCACGTCGGCGACCGCCTGGCCAACCTCACCCCCGGTTCGACGCTCACCATCCAGCTGGACCCCCTGATCCCCGAAGGTCCTCACGGCAGACTGCGCTTCACCCTCACCGGTTCGAACCGCCTGCGGTGCACCATCGACGACACCGATCTGCACCCTACCGAGGAGTACTTCCTCGAGCATCTCGAGATGCTCGAGGCGCTCGGCTGGCGTCGGCTGCGCAACCGCACCCACATCTACGAGGTGGGCCGCCGACGCGTCGACGAACTCGCCCACGCGACGGTGGCCACGTTGCGTCAGGTCTGGGAGGTCGTGCATCCGGCTTTCCTGGACCACTCTCCCGCGGCACGTGCCGAGCCGCAGATCGAGGTGGCCGTCCAGCCCTTCGACGACGATCACCTGCGTGCGCTGCTCGTCGGCTCGCTCGAAGACCTGACCGGCTGCCGGATCCAGACCGACGCCGACGGCGACATCGCCCTTCCGACCAAGCCCGTCTCGTCGTGGCTGAGCCCCCGTTCGGACGCGCCCCGTCTCGAGTTCTTCGCGCGCCTGGCCGGTGACATCACCGACCGCAGACGTGCGGCCGACATCGTCGCGGCCCAGCCGACGATGGGTTCTGCGGTCCGGGTCCACCTCCTCCAGAACGAGGTGTTCGCGACACTGACCCTTGAGTGCGCGGTCTTCCACCCCCACAACCTGAGTTCTGCGCTCGCCGAGTGGTTCAGCTTCCTCGCGGACTGCGCGCCCAACGTCATCGAGCAGATCACGCAGAGCGCGACACCAGATCTTCCCGAGACCGAGGAACGCCTGCCGGATGCGTTGCAGACGCTGCTCGAACTCGACCCGGACGGCCGGTCGCTGAGCGCCCGCGAGGTCGCGAAGATCTGCCGGTACAACCAGGCCGACATCCTCTCGTTCATCCACACCTGTGAGGAGCAGCACCTCACCTGGCGACGCTCGGCCGCCGACGCGGCTGCGGCCTCCGATGCGGCCGAAGCCGACGCATGCCGTCACGAAGCCGACGCCTGGCGTGCGACGACCCACAATCTGCGCGCCGCGCTCCGTGTCGTCGTCCTCTCCGACGACGCGGCCGACAGTCGCCCGACGGCCAAGTGACCGCGCGCACGACACCGCTTCCTCGCCTAGCGCTTTCCGGGTAGTCCACCCGGAGGATTCCGGTTCCGTACACGAGCGCGACGGTGGTGTGTGAGCTATATCGGTAGGGGGTCTCCTGCGCGCGACCCCGCCCGGGCATTCCATCGGAGCATTGCATGACCCTCACCACCGACCACGGCACGCTGACCTTCACCTTCCCCGAGTTGGGACCCGACGCCCGTCTCCATGTCACCTTTCCCCGGACACTGCGCGCCGGCGATCTGGCCGCCCGGGCCGGACTCACCGCCGACACCACGCTGCGTCTCGCGCAAGGCTCTCCGACGGGTGACGCCGACGCCGTGATCCCGATGTGGCAGTCCGAAGCGACGTGGATCGATTTCTCCTCGCCGCATCAGCACCCGTTCCTGGTGATGATCGGCGTGGACGGGGTCAACGCGATCAGCGGGAAGGTGTTCACCGGCACGCCCGACTTCGACACCGACGACTACATCGAGGTGCCCACGCAACAGACCCTGGCGTCGTACCGGACGGGTACGGGCGGTCACCGGCAACTGGTCGCGCCGTCGACCCACACGAGCCGGGGACCCGATCCGCGCGGAACGCTCGTGCAACTCACGGTGATTCCGATGCGGGCCGAATCCTGGGCTCGACGCCGCCACCACGCGTCGGCGAGTACCTGCGTCCTCTGCGACATCTCGCGGGCAGAGCAGGCCCGTACCCCACCGCGCACCGCGGTCGCCCGGATGATCGGTCCGCTCGAGTCCGCCGACACGTGGCACCCGACCCGCATGGGGTCGGCCGCCGTTCGGATCGTCAACTCGGTGACGTGGGAGTCGCTGACCGGTCTCGCACCACGACACTCGCGGCTGACCTGTGCGGACTACCTCGACCGTCGACTCCCCTGGCATTCGACCTACCGCGAATCCGACTGCCCCGAAGCGGCGAGGGACGAATCGAGGAGGCATTCCTCTCGGCTGTAGATCTCACCCGGGTGTCAGGAAGGCGTCGTAATATTCGAGTTCCGCGGGTTCGCCGGCGGCCGTCATTCACGAAGACCCCAGCTTGAGGAGTGCGAATGTCCCCCGATTTCGATGCCGTCGTCGAGGCGGCATGGCGGGACTTCACCGACACCCTCGCGGACCGCGTGCCGCAGCTGGCGCCCGGTCAGTCGTTGACCGTGGTCGAGGCGGCGGCCGGTGGCTGGCGCAGGCGGATGACGTTCGCGGTCGCCGACGAGGACCGGTTGCGCTGCACCATCTCCGCGGGCGATCTGACGTGGACCGACAAGGACCGCTGGATGCGGCAGGCCACCTTCATCGTCGACCGGGGCTGGTGCCGGCTCGAGGGTCGCAGCGCTTTCTGTTACGAGGTCGCCGACCACCGGTTCGGTGACCTCGCACGGGCGGCGGTACGAGCGCTCCGCGAGGTCTGGGGAGTCATCCACCCGTCCTTCGTCAGCATCGGCGATCCGTCCTACTCCCGGCATCAACTGACGTCGGGTTCGGCCGACGTCGAGTCCACGGACCACGCCTCCGGAGCCGAGGGTCATGGCCGCGGGTTGGGTGCGCACGCGCTCGACCCGGAGACCACCAATGCCGACACGATCCGCTTCGCCTCGCTGGCCCATCCGCTCGACGCACCGGCCGAGTCCGGGGTGGTGCCGCAGTCCAAGGACCATCTCGTCGAGCTGGTCCGGGCGGCGATGGCGGCGGCGGGCCGGCCGGTGGTGATCAGCCCCCGAAAGGCCATCTTCCTGCGGTCGTCGGGCACGTCGCTCCTCCGGCCCACGCGCGACGCACGCGCGCTGGAGATCGTGACGATTCTGAGTTCGGCGGTGCCGGCCCCGTCGGTCCTCGGGATGCTCGTCTCCGAGTTCTCGCCGCGCTGGCCGGAGATCGCCGTGGTCGTCCGCAACGGCCTCGTGTACGCGCAACGTCGCCTCGACGTCGCCGTGTTCAGCCCCGCCAATCTCGACGCCGCGCTGCGCCGCTGGGACGAGTTCGCCGGCTCGGCCCGCGCGGAGATGATCGCCCGCCTGGAGAGAGGCCGGAAAGCCGCACACCGGTGTCGCGGCGAACGCCTTCCCGGAGCGTTGCTGGCGCTGCTGCGCGTCAACCAGAAGCCTGGGAACAAGCTGTCCCCCACCACCGTGCTCATCGCGTGCCGGCGCGATCCCGAACGTGTCCACGAGTTCTTCGACATCTGCGCCGCCGAGATGCGCGAGTGGATGGACAACCTCGCCTCGGCCCGCAAGGCCGAGCTCGGCGACGAGGAGATCGCGTTCTGCGAGGCGGAGCACCGCGCCTACGCCGAGGTGGCCCAGCTGCTCCTCAGCGCGATGGAGCTCACCTGACGCCTTCGCCGGTGGACGAGTAGGACAGGTGCACCACGCCGTTGTCGAAGGACTCCGTCTCCACCAGCGTGAGCGGTAGGTCGGCGAGGCCGTCGAAGAGGCGTGCGCCGGTGCCGAGCACCACCGGGTAGACGAGAAGGTGGAGTTCGTCGATCAGCTTGTCGTGCAGCAGAGCTCGGACGAGAGTGCCGCTGCCGCTGATGTACAGGTCGTGCTCGTTCTTGAGCTTCTCGATCTTCTCCGGGTCATACGCCCCGATGACCTCGGAGTTCTGCCAGCCCGTCGCCTCGTCGAGCGTGCCGGACACGACGTACTTCGTGGTCTCGTTGAAGAACGGCGCACCGGGGTCGTCGTCGACGGTGCGTTCCGACCAGGCCGGTCCGAACATCTCGAACGTCTTGCGGCCCAACAGGATGCCATCGCACGCGCCGGTGAAACCGCCCACCACCTCGCTCATCCGGTCGGTGAACCCGTAGGGCATCGTGAACCAGCCGTCCATCCGGAACTCATCGGTGACGTCCACGAGCACTGCCAACCCGACCGAAACGCCGTACACGCCGAATCCGGTCCACTAGGGTTCGGCCCAGCGGGTGCGCAACGAGGCGACCCGGCGAGGAGGTTCTCGTGGCCACCGTCCACACCGCCGCAGGGCCGGTCGATTCCGCCGAACTCGGCAAAGTGCTTGTGCACGAACACGTCTTCATCGTCGGCGAGGAATTCCGGCAGAACTACCAGGACGACTGGGACGAGGACGCGAAAGTCGCCGAGGCCGTCCACGACCTCGCCGAACTGAAGGAACTCGGGATCGACACCATCCTCGATCCCACGGTTCTCGGTCTCGGCCGGTACATTCCGCGTATACAGCGGATCGCCGAGCAGATCGATCTCAACATCGTCGTCGCGACGGGGCTCTACACCTACAACGACATACCCTTCCAGTTCCACTACGCCGGTCCCGGCCTGCTCTTCGACGTGCCCGAACCGCTGGTGGATCTGTTCACCAAGGATCTGACCGAGGGCATCGCCGACACCGGCGTACGCGCCGCATTCCTCAAGTGCGCCATCGAGGAGCAGGGACTGACGCCCGGCGTCGAACGCGTGATGCGAGCCGTCGGGCAGACCAGCGCGCAGACCGGTGCACCCATCACCGTGCACACCAACCCGCACACCCAATCGGGTCTGGTGGCACAGAAAGTGCTGGCCGAGGAGGGTGCCGATCTCACGAAGGTGGTCATCGGTCACTCCGGCGACAGCGTCGACCTCGACTACCTGATGAAGATCGCCGACGCCGGCTCCATCCTGGGCATGGACCGATTCGGTCTCGACCTGCTGTTGCCGTTCGAGGACCGGGTGAACACGGTCGCCGAACTGTGCAAGCGCGGCTACGCCGACCGCATGGCACTCGCCCACGACGCGTCGTGCTTCATCGACTGGTTCGACCACGAGGCGAAGAAGCAGGCGCTGCCCAAGTGGAACTATCGCCACATCAGCGATGACGTCCTGCCCGCGCTCCGTGAACGCGGCGTCAGCGACGCGGACATCACGACGATGCTCGTCGACGTTCCGCGTCGGTACTTCGAGTAGCGCCTCAGGCCAGGGATCGCTGGTAGCGGCGCATACCGCGCAGCCAGCGGTCGTAGTCGGCGCCCTTCTGCCGATACATGTCCAGCACCTCGGCGTGCGGGAGGATCAGGAATCGTTCGTCGGCAACGGCTTCCAGCACGATCGCGGCGACCGCATCCGGGGTCAGGACCTCACCGGCGGTTTCGACGGCCTTCTGCATCAGCTTCTGGTCCGGTGTGGCCGAGTCGTCCTCGGGCCGCAGCAGCTTGGTGTCGACGCCCATCGGGCACAGACAGCTGACCCGCACACCGTCGTCGCCGTGGGTGATGTTGAGCCACTCGGCGAAACCGACGGCGGCGTGCTTGGTGACCGAGTACGGCGCATTGCCGATCTGGGTGAGCAGTCCGGCGGCCGACGCCGTGCTGACGAAGTATCCGCCGCCCCGCTCGATCCACTCCGGCACGAGACGACGCGCCGCCCGGATGTGGCTGCGCAGGTTGACGTCGAGCGCCAGATCCCACATCGCCTCGTCGGTGTCCAGGCCGCCACCACGTCCGATACCGGCGTTCGCGAAGTACAGGTCGACCGGCCCGAAGGTGGACTCGGCCAGGCGGACGGCCGCATCGATGTGGTCGTCGCTCGAGGCATCACCGGCGATCGCGACGGCGGAGTCGCCGAGTGCATCGGCGACACTTTCCGCCGACGCCGCGTCGAGGTCGGTGACCACGACCTTCGCGCCCGCTTCGACCAGGGCGTGCGCGAGCGCACCACCGATCCCACCCCCACCGCCGGTGACGATGGCAACCTTGCCTGCGACGTCCATGGGGATCTCCTTCGATCGGTGAGTCTGGATAAAGACCTACCAGACGTGCGCATCGTCTCTGGCGGCTGACCCGTGCCGAGGGATTCGCTCGTGGGTCTGGCCACGCTCCACGCGGTGCGACACTGGACGTCATGACGGCCGGGGTTTCTCCGCCGGCGCATGCCGAACTCGACGGCATGCTGGACGAGCTCGCGCAAGGGGCCGCCGACTGGGCGGCGATGCCACTCGAGCAACGTGCAGATCTGTTCTTACGCACGCGAACGACCGTCGACAAGGTCAGTCGACGCTGGGCGGAGGTCGCGCCGGCTCCGGTCTCGGCACCCTCACCCCCTACGCGGCACGGCCCGGTTGGTCGCGCATCCCGCAGGTCTTCCGGTCGATCCTCTTCCCCTGAGCCACGGATCACCGTCCGGATCGGGCGCCTTCTACACCATCCCACCGACAAACTGCGTGTCACCGAATCTTCCTCATTAGTGTTGCAGCACAGCGGATTAGCGAGTACTGTCGAACATACATTCGCACTATCGGTTCCGGGGGGTGACCGTCATGGCAGACGCAAGACCAAGCGCCGCCGCGGTCGTCGACCAGATCCACTCCCTCATCGACGAACTGCAGACCGTCGACCTGACGCAGTGCTCGGATGCCGAACTGGTCGATGTCGCCGCCGAGACCGAACGGGCGATCGCGCGACTGAGTTTCGCCGGGGACCGTCAGGTCGTCGAAGCCACCGAACGTGACCTACCCCGAAAGACCGGCCATCGCAGCGTCATCCAGTTCATGACCCACCGCCTCCGGATCGCCGAACCCATGCGGCGCCGCGACCAGATGTCTGCCACCGCAACCTTTCCCAGCCCTACCGGCGAACCACTCCCACCCCAGCACCCCACCCTGGCCGACGCCTTCGCCGACGGGCATGTCGGCCCCGCCCATGTGCGTGCGGTCATCGACGTGCTCGACCAGATCCCGCACGCCGTCGACCACGACGTCAAGGTCGCCGCCGAACGACAGATGACCGAGATCGCCGTCGACCACACCCCCGCCGACATCACCAACCTCGGCGCCCGACTGCTGGCCCACCTCGACCCCGACGGCACCCTCACCGACGACACCGACCGCAAACGACGCCGCCAACTGTACGTGAACCGGCAACGCGCCGACGGCACCGCCAAACTCACCGCGAACCTCACCCCCGAAGCACTGGCCCGCATCACCATGTTGCTCGCCGTGTGGGCAAAACCCGGCATGAACAACCCCGACGACCCCGAATCACCCTGCGGCTCCATCGAAGACGCCGACCCCGACGCGGTGGCGGCCGCCGCCGAACGCGATGCCCGCAGCCCGGCCCAGTTGAATCACGACGCCTTCAATGCCCTGCTGAAAGCCGTGTTCGAGGACGGACTCCTGGGTAAGAGTCACCGCGGGCTACCTGTGCAGCTGATCGTCAAGGCCGATGTGAACGATCTGATCCGCGAAGCCGGGTTCGCAACCACCGCCACCGGCACCCTGATCCCCATCACCGACCTCATCACCCTCGCCGCCGACGCCCAGCCCTGGCTTGCGGTGTTCAAAGACGCCACCGCGATCCCGCTGTACTTCGGGCGCGGCAAACGCCTGGCCACCCGCGAACAACGACTGGTGTCCTTCGCCCGCCCCGACGGCGAGGTCTGCTCCACCCCCGACTGCGACCTATCCGCCACCCACGTGGAAATGCATCACGCCCAACTCGATTGGGGCCTGGGCGGACTCACCGACATCACCGACCTGACCCCCGCGTGCCCGAAACACAATCGGATGGTCGGCGATCAACCCGGCCAATACACCACCCGCATGGTCCGCGAGGGCCCCGACGAGGGTCGTTGCGTCTGGCGGCTCAACGCCGAACCCGGAGCGCCCCCGAATCCCGAACGCATCAACCGGCGACCCGATATCCCTCGCCGGTTCGCCGAACACCTCCACCAGGTGCGCACCGACATCCACGGACCCGATGAGGCGTCCGGCGATCAGCCACGCCTGCAGCTGCGTCAAGTCATCGACCTGCGCAACGCCTCCGACGCCGAAGCCACCCTCGCCTCGATAATGCTCGCGATCGCATACCCGCGCGTGTGAAGCGAGCGTGGCGAGGGACGGTCACCAGCCCTTCGAGGCTCGTCGCTAA
>NZ_BANS01000053.1 GCF_000332995.1 Gordonia amicalis NBRC 100051 = JCM 11271 | reverse complement strand
TACTGCGCGACCTGCCCGTCCTTGGGTGCGCGATACATCTTCCACAGCAGCTTGGGCATCCCGCGCACCGGCAGCGGCTTCGGCCAGTCCCGCGTGCGCATCAGAGCCTCGGTCCCGCCGTCGACGGTGATGACGGCGCCGGCCATGAAGTCGGCGGCCGGCGACAACATGATCATCACCCACGCGGCGAGCTGCTCCGGGGTTCCGTACTCGCGAACCGGAACCGGGAACGACTTCACGCTCTTGGCCTGTGGGCTGTCGAGCTGGGATCGCAGCAGGGGCGTCATCACCGGGCCGGGCGCGATCACGTTGACCCGGATGCCCTCCCCGGCCCACTCCGGCTTGGTGCCCTGCCAGCGTGACCACTGGGTGACCGCGATCTTCGATGCTGCATACGCGACCGGCGCGGTGACGCCGCGGCGTCGCAGGATCTGCCGGGTCGCCCCGGCGGTGTCGCCGTTGATGAGCCGCCGGATCGCACCGCGCGGCACCAACGGTGTCACGGTCGTCGAATTGGAGCCGAAGACAACCACTTTCGCCTTGTCCGCAGCAGCCAGAGCCGGGCGCCAGGCAGTCAGCAGATCAGTGACGCCGAGGACGTTGACCTCGGTGATCATTCGCTCGCGCCCCTTGGTCGGCCCCATCCCGGCGGCGAGGACCGCACCGTCGAGCGTGCCCTCGGCCTTGGCGAGGACCTCCTCGGCGGCCTTCTGCCGACCGTGCGCGGTCGACAGGTCGGCGACGACGTCGGCATCGCGCAGATCGACGCCGATCACCGTGTGCCCTTCCGCGCGTAGGGATTCGGCCACAGCCGCGCCCATCCCCGACGCCGACCCGGTCACCACGTATGTGCCGCCTCCAGTGGTCATACCATCCCTCTCTTGAATCTCTGATCGCTCTTGCTGTCACGCCGGCCGGCGCCGTGCCGGTCCTGCGTCCGTTCATAGGCGTCGTTGAACGCCCGCAACTCGTGGAGCAACGCCTCCGGGCTGCCCGGAGCGAGATCGGCGAAGACCTGCTCGAGTCGCTCGGCACGTAGCAATCCGTCCCGCCGGAAGGCCTCGCGTCCCGCATCGGTGGGACGGATCAGCTTGGAGAGCGAGTCCTCGACCTCGAAACGCTCGAGGTAGCCGTGTTTGATCGCGGCATTGACCTGCCGGTTGACGGTCGACTGCTCGAGTTCGAGTTCTTCGGTCAGTTGGCGAAGCGTGCGGGGCCGACCGTCGGACAGAACCCACAGGATGGCGAAGGCGGATTTCTCCAGCCCGACCGACGGCGGGAGCAGCCCCTTGCGCCGGGACATACGCAGCAACTCGGCCACCAGGTCTCGGTGTACCGGCGATTGCCACGGTTCGTGGTCCTCGGACATTGCTCCTCCATCACATCGACCAGGACGAATCTACTGTCCGGTTTGCCTATGTACGTTACATATGTATGCTGCATACCTCGAAGGAGGTCTCGCAGATGAGCCAAACACAAGGCCAGTTACCCCAGGAGGGAACCGAACAGGCACCCGCCGGCGCCGTCGGCAGCGTCGTGGCGCTCTGCTTCGGCGGACTCGTCGCGTCACTGATGCAGACCTTGATCATCCCGATCCAGCCGGATCTTCCGCGTCTGCTGGGAACCTCGATCGGCAACGCGTCGTGGATCATCACCGCCACCCTGCTCGCCGCGGCGGTCGCCATGCCCATCGCCGGTCGCCTCGGCGACATGTTCGGCAAGCAGCGCGTCCTGCTCGCCAGCGCCGTCCTGCTGACCCTCGGATCGCTGCTGTGCGCGGTGGGCGATTCACTCGTTCCGCTGATCATCGGTCGTGGCGTGCAGGGCCTCGCGATGGGTTTCATTCCGGTCGGCATGAGCTTGATCCGCGAGATCACCCCGCCTCACATCACGTCGATGGCCGTCGCCGCGATGAGTGCGACGCTCGGCGTCGGCGGTGCGATCGGTCTGCCCCTGTCGCGTGGATCGTCGAGACGTGGGACTGGCATGCCCTGTTCTACGTCGCGACGGGCCTCGGTGTGCTCATCATCGCCGCGGTCCTGCTCCTCGTCCCGCGGGTCAACACCTCCGCCGGCGGCCGCCTCGACATCCCCGGTGCCGTCGGTTTGGCCATCGGCCTCTCGGCCTTCCTGATCGCGGTGTCGAAGGCCAATGACTGGGGCTGGACCTCGGGCAAGACCCTCGGCCTGGGCCTCGGCGGCATCGCCGTTCTCGTCGTCTGGGGATTCTTCGAGCTCCGCCAGAAGGAGCCCCTGGTCGATCTCCGGACGACGGCCCGGCCGGCCGTGCTGCTGACGAACATCGCCGCGGCTGCCATCGGTTTCGGCATGATGGCGCAGTCGATCATACTGCCGATGCTGCTGCGGCTGCCCGAGGCGACCGGTTACGGCCTGGGCCAGTCGATCCTGGCTGCGGGTCTGTGGATGGCGCCCGGCGGTCTGATGATGATGTTCTTCGCACCGCTGTCGGGCCTGCTGATCAACAAGATCGGCGCGAAGTACACCCTTGCCATCGGCGCCAGCATCCTCGGCTGCGGCTACCTCTTCGCCTTCTTCCTCATGGACGCGGCGTGGAAGCTGATGCTGGCCTCGATCATCTGCGCCATCGGGGTGGGCGTCGGATACGCGGCGATGCCGACCCTGATCATGGGGTCGGTGCCGGCCACCGAAGCCGGCGCCGCGGTCGGACTGAACGGCCTGATGCGATCGCTGGGCACCACCGTCGCCTCCGCCGTCATGGCCCTCATCCTGGCCAGCGCGACCATCTCGCTGGGCGGCACCGAGGTCCCCGACGAGTCGACGTTCACCTGGTGCTTCCTGATCGCGGCCGCCGCCGCCTTCGTCGGCGTGGCGATCACCATGCTCATCCCCTCAAAGGGAAGAACATCGGGCATCGTCGAGGAGCAACCGGTACGCGTCCGTCACTGACCCTCCCCGAGCTGCCAAGCGGCCCGGTGGTCCTCGTGATCACCGGGCCGCTTCGCGTCTGCTTCACATGCCGCTGCGCCGCAACGTCACGCGGTAGGTGTAGTGCTCGGGCAGGAAGTGGCTGATCGCGAGTTCGACCGCCCGGCCACGCGAGTCGGTGTACAGCCGGTCGACGCGCAACACGGCGTGACCCACCGGACACCCGAGCCGCCCTGCGGTCTCGGCATCGGCGGTGGTGGCCGTGATCGATTGCGCGCATTCCTCGATCGGATACTGCAGGTGCGGTTCGAGCAGACCGATCATCGTGTGCTCGCTCGTCGCACCTGCCTTCACCTCGGGCGCATCGATCACGAGCCGAGCCACCGACTCCGGCCATGACACGGTCGTGACCACGAACGGCACCCCGTCGTGGAATCGCTGGAACACGATCCGGTAGACGACGTCGGTGTCGAGCCGCAGGCGTCCGGCAGCCTCGAGATCGACTCGGCGCGAGGGTGATTCGAGGACCTGCATCTCGGTGTCGGTCGAGAGGTTCATCAGGTCGTCGATCGAACCCAGTTGCCGCAGATACTGACCGGCGTTCTCGGTCGCGAAGGTCCCACGGCCGGGTACGCGATACACCGA
Organism: Gordonia amicalis NBRC 100051 = JCM 11271; assembly: GCF_000332995.1. Classification (GTDB taxonomy): domain Bacteria; phylum Actinomycetota; class Actinomycetes; order Mycobacteriales; family Mycobacteriaceae; genus Gordonia; species Gordonia amicalis. Next base: position 40,691 of record NZ_BANS01000053.1, on the reverse strand, counting down.
GCCCTCGGTGACCAACTCGAGAAAGGCACGGCGTACCGTCTGCCTGCTCAGGCCGTACTCCTGTGACAGCTCGGACTCGGTGGGGAGCCGTACACCCCCCTTGTAGCGGCCCTGGGCGATGTGCGATCGCAGTTCGGCGGCCAGCACCTTGTACGCCGGCTCGGACTGCCCGACCTCGCTCATCCCACTCCCCTGTTCGAGTACGGCGGCTTCTGACGAGTCGACGCCGTCAGATACCGCCCCGTGCCACGAGTTGCGCGGCGATCACGTTGCGCTGGATCTCGTTGGTGCCCTCACCGACGATCATCAGCGGTGCGTCGCGGAAGTACCGTTCGACGTCGAACTCGGTGGAGTAACCGTAGCCGCCGTGGATGCGAACGGCATTGAGGGCGACCTCCATCGCGACCTCGGAGGCGTAGAGCTTGGCCATGCCGGCTTCCATGTCGCACCGCTCGCCCCGGTCGTACTGCTCGGCGGCGTGCCAGGTGAGCTGCCGGGCCGCGGTCAGCTTGGTGGCCATGTCCGCCAGGTAGTTGCCGATCGACTGGTGCTTCCAGATGGGCTGCCCGAAGGACTCGCGCTGCTGCGCATAGGCCAGCGAGTCCTCGAGTGCTGCGGTCGCGACACCCAGTGCGCGACAGGCAACCTGGATGCGGCCGGTTTCCAGCCCCTTCATCATCTGGCCGAAGCCCTTGCCGGGTACGGCGCCGAGGATCGCCGACTTCGGTGCGCGGTACCCGTCGAAGGAGAGCTCACAGCTCTCGACGCCCTTGTAACCGAGCTTGGGCAGGTCGCGCGAGACGGTCAGTCCGGGACCGTGTTCGACGAGGACGATGGAGATGCCCTTGTGCCGCGGCCGCGCAGCCGGATCGGTCTTGCACAGCAGGGCGATGAGCCCGGACCGTCGCGCGTTGCTGATCCAGGTCTTCGCGCCGCTGATCACCAGTTCGTCGCCGTCCTCCTTGGCCACGGTCGACATCGCCTGCAGATCGGAACCGCCGCCCGGCTCGGTCAGCGCCATGGTCGCCCGCATCTCCCCGGTGGCCATTCGCGGCAGGTAGTTCTGCTTCTGCTCCTCGGTGCCGAACAGCGTGAGCAGCTTCGCGACGACGGTGTGGCCGCCCATCGCACCCGCGAGGCTCATCCAGCCCCGGGCGAGTTCCTGGGTGACCTGCGCGTAGCACGGCATCGAGACGGGCGAGCCGCCGTACGCCTCGGGCACGGCCAGGCCGTAGATCCCGATCTGCTTCATCTGCTCGATCCACTTCTCGGGGTATTCGTTGGCGTGCTCGACCTCCTGCACGGTCGGCTTGACCTCGCGGTCGATGAACGACCGGACGGTCTCGACGAGGAAGGATTCTTCGGCTGACAGCGTGCTCATGAAGGGGTTCACCTGTGTTCTTCGCGGAGGGGCTGATTTGTACGGCCATTTTGTCGATAGGCCGTACCTATGTCAACCTTCCCATCGGACATCGAGGTCTGATAGAACCGTGAAGGCACGACTTTGGCCGCACATTTGAACCCGACAACCGGGTTGACACGATCACTGGGAGCAATGGTGCAGAGAAGACGAGGCGTTTTGGTGGCGCCGGCCTCCGACGACCGCAAGGCACGCAAGGCGCTGGCCTCCATCGCCGACGAGGTGGTCCTCGACCTCGAGGACGCGGTCACCCCGGCCAACAAGGACTCGGCGCGCGTCGCCGCCGCCGAACTCGTCGCCGAGTTCGGGGCCGAGCGCGCTGTCTCCCTGCGCATCAACGCCATCGACACCCCGTGGGCATCGGACGATCTGGCCGCCTGCGCCCAGATGCCGAACCTGACGTCGGTGGTGCTCCCGAAGGCCGACACCCCCGGCGATCTCCAGGAGGCCGACAAGCAGCTCGGCGATTCCGCCGTTCGTCTCCAGGCACTGCTCGAGACCCCACGTGGGATTCGCGACGCCGGAACGATCTGCGCGGCCACCGACCGTCTCGACGCCGTTCTGATCGGTTATGCCGATCTCGGCGCATCGCTCGGCCGGGCGTCGGGCCTGCCCATGCGGACCTGGCACGTCGTGCAGGACTCGGTCCTGCTCGCCGCACGCGCCGCCGGGGTCGACGTGATCGACGGCCCCCATCTCACCATCGCCGACGCCGACACCTTCCGTGACGCCAAGCGATGGGTCCGCGACCTCGGCTTCGACGGCACCTGGGTGATCCACCCGACCCAATTGGCAAGTGCGATCGAGATATTCACCCCGGACGCGGACGCCATCGAGGACGCGCGACGCGTACTCGAGGCACTGGAGAAAGCGGCCGCCGCGGGCGCCGGTGCCGCCGAGCTCGACGGCCGGATGCTCGACGAGGCTCTCGCCGTCTCGGCGCGCCGAGTCCTCGCGAAGGGAGCGGTCGATGAGTGAGGCGATCGCGGTCGGCGGGCCGTACTTCGACGAGCTGACGCACGGGCAGGTGTTCGACGACGCACCGTCGCTGACGCTGACCTCCGGACTCGCCGCCTCGCATCAGGCGATCCTCGGTGACCGACTCCGACTCTCGCTGGACGCACATCTGGCGGGCCGCGTGCTGGGCAAGGGCACGCTCGCTCATCCCGGCCTGGTGACCGACGTCGCGATCGGACAGTCGACGCTGGCCACCCACCACGTGAAGGCCAACCTCTTCTACCGTGGGCTGCGTTTTCTCAGCTATCCGAAGATCGGCGACACCCTCACCACCGTGACCGAGGTGGTCGGGCTGCGGGAGAACAAGTCCAAGCCCGGTCGCGCCCCGACCGGCCTGGCCGCCCTGCACATGGTCACCACCGACCAGAACGGCGCCACGGTTCTCGACTTCTACCGCTGCGCGATGCTGCCGCTGTCCCCGGCCCCCGACCCGGGACGCACCGTGCACGCCGACGACCTGAGCACCATCGGCCCCGGCGCGGATGCCGAACCGGCACTGCCCGACTGGGACCTGGCCACCTACCGGTCATCGGTCCGCGGACAACATTTCTCCCCCGAGCTCGCCGGACGCGTCTACCGCTCGAGCGCCGACGTGGTCTCCAGCGCACCGGAACTCGCTCGTCTGTCGCTGAACATCGCCGCCACCCACCACGACGAGCGAGTGGCCGGCAAGGCGGCCGGCGGACGGCTCGTCTACGGCGGGCACACCATCGGACTCGCTCTGTCGCAAGCCAACCGGGCCCTGCCGAACCTCGTCACCGTGGTGGCGTGGGACTCGTGCGACCACACCGGGCCCGTCCGCGAGGGCGACACACTCAGCTCGGAGATCCACGTCGAGGACGCCACCCCGCTCGACGGCGGGGGTGGAATCCTGCGGCTCCGGTCGAAGGTCGTCGCCCACGGCGACCGTGACCACCAGGCAGGGGAGGACCGCGACGTCCTCGACTGGCGCTACCACGTCCTGATGGCCTGACCCGAACACCTTTCCTCGGAGGATCTTTCGCATGAGCACCACACCCCGCCCGCTCGAGGGCCTGCGCATCGTGGAGGTGTCGAGCTTCGTCGCGTCACCGCTATGCGGTCTGACGCTGTCCCAGCTCGGCGCCGAGGTGATCCGCGTCGACCCCCTCGGCGGCGCCGCCGACACCAACCGGTGGCCGGTCACCGCCGACGGCAACTCCATCTACTGGACCGGCCTCAACCGCGGCAAGAAGTCGGTGACCGCGAACTTCCGGGAACCCGAGGGCCAGAAGCTGATCCAGGATCTCGTCACCGAGAGCGGGCCCGGTGGCGGCATCCTCGTCACCAACGCCGGCGGTCGTGCATGGATGAGCCACGAGACCCTGTCCGCGAAGCGCTCCGACGTCATCACCCTCGAACTGCTCGGACGCACTGACGGGACACCCGGTGTCGACTACACCGTCAATGCGGCACTGGGCTTCCCGGCGATCACCGGCCCAACCGACTACGCCGGCGTGGTCAACCACGCCCTGCCCGCATGGGACGTGGCCTGTGGCCTGTACGCAGCGCTCGCCATCACCGCGGCGGTACGACGCCGCGACCAGACCGGTGCCGGCGCTCAGATCACGCTGCCGCTGGAGGACACCGCCCTGGCGGTCGCGGGAACGCTCGGTTACCTCACCGAGCCGCAACTCGGCGGCGGTAGCCGGCCCGCGACCGGCAACGACGTCTACGGCACGTACGGAACGGATTTCGTCGCCTCCGACGGTGGCCGCTTCATGCTCGTCGCCCTCACCCCGCGCCACTTCCGGGACCTGGTCGCGATGACCGAGACCGGGGATGCGGTGGCAGCGGTCGAGAAGGCGCTCGGTGCGGACTTCACCGCGGAAGCAGACCGTTACACCCACCGCGGGATCCTCACCCCGCTGTTCGCCGCGTGGTTCGCCCGCCACTCCACCGCCGAGGTGGAGGCCGCCCTGGCGCAGAGCTCGGTGCTGTCGGAGCGTTACCGCACGTTCGACGAGGTGGTGGAATCCGGCGTTCTACAGAAGAATCCGCTGTTCACGGAACTGGAGCAGCCGGGTATCGGCAGATACCTCGCGGGCGGTCTCCCGGCCCGGTTCGACGGTGAGCACTACTTCACCGGCCCCGCCCCGGAGCTGGGATCTTCGACGGGTTTCTGACCCTTCGATACGGCCCTCCGCAAGCTCCGGGCCTACTCAGGGAGCGGAGAAATCCCGCCGGCTGAGGTGCGAGCGAACACCTCAGCCAGCGAGAGGGTCACCTGTGCGCGAGGTGATCCGGACGAGGTGCCGTACCGTCGAACGGTTCCTGCAGGGCATTCGACTTCGCGTTGAACACGACGAAGAGGTTGCTCCGCGGGTACGGGGTGATGTTGCCGGCCGAGGCGTGCAGGCAGTTGGAGTCGAAGTAGAGCGCCGAACCCGCGGGGCCGGTGATCGTGTCGATCCCGAGTTCGTCGGCGAGGGTCGCGACATCCTCCTCGTCCGGCGTGCCGAAGGGCGGGCGGTACGAGGTCAGCGATTCCCGGTGGTAGCCATCGGGTGTCGCGCCGACGCAGCTGACGAACCGACGGTGCGAGCCGGGGATGATCATCAGCGGCCCGTTGGTGGACAGGTTCGGGGTGAGTGCCAGCGACACGCTGAGTGCTCGCGGTGCGGGCATCCCGTCCTCGGCGTGCCAGGTCTCGAAGTCGGAGTGCCAGTAGAACGGTCCTCCGGCGAAGCCCGGCTTCAGGTTGATCCGGCTCTGGTGGATCGCGACCTCGTCGTCCAGGATCTGTTCGGCGACACCGCGGATCGAGTCGCGGTCACAGATCTCGGCGATGATGTCGCTGAGGCGGTGCACCGCGAACAGCGAACGCACGTCGCCATTCGAGGACTCACGGATGACCCGGTCGTCCTCTCCGAGTCGATCGGTGATGTCGGAGACCTCACGGAGACACGCGTCGATGTCGGCGGCCGACAGGACCTTGTTCTCGGTGTGGTACCCGCGGTCGGCATAGTGGCGCAGCTCGGGCGCCGACAGCGGCCCCGGGTTCCCCATGCTGCCCCACACGGTGTTGTGGGGTCGCGGTTCGATCTGGCTGCGGTGGGCGAGACGGGTCCGGTACACGTCGACGCCTCGGGTCGGGCTCTCGGTACGGGCATTGCGGATGTCGATGTTCTGGCTTGCTGTTTGAGTTACCACGATCGATTCGATCCTTTCCCTCATCCGGCAGGCCGCTCGGGACAGGGCATTCCGGCGGCAGGCAAGGTGATTGTGTTGTGCGCGAATCCGTCTCACGGGAACGGACCGCGAAAGATACGGCCGCAGGAGGCACGCGGTGATCTGCACGCACCTGATCAGGGCCGTATGTGTGCAGCCTGCCAGGGAAATGCGGTCCCCCGCAACCATGCTGGTATGCCGGTTGCGAAGGCCGCGCATCGTCGCGATCTCAGATGTGTTGCAGGACCACGGTCGCGATCGACGACGGTTTGCCCGACGAATTCGCCGATATGACGCGCACCACGGACAGGCTTCGGCCACGGTGCAGGGTTTCCGACGTGAAGGTCGTGGTGTCGGCGGCGTTGCACGGGCGGACGTAGGTGATGTCGATGCTGGTGGTGCGCAACTGCCCGTCCGCCTCGACCGACGACATCGCCGCGAGTTCGGAGGCGCAGATCAGGATTCCGCCGTGCACGCTGCCCATCCCGTTGGCCGAGAGGAAGGTCGGGGGCATGGTCAGCACGCCGGGCGCGGTGGGGACCAGGCCGAGCTGGTCGCGAACCGGGCTGGCCGGCGCGTCGAGGACGTCGGCGGTCGCATGCGCACCCGGTGAAGTCGGGGCGTCGATGAGGTGCGACCGCTGGACGATCGTCGCGATCGTGCGACCGGAGGGATCCGAGACCCTTCCGGTGGTCATCGCGCCTCGCTCGTCGCGGGCGACGAGTTCGCCGGTGACGTCCAGGACCGTCCCGTCGAGCGGCGGGTCGGCGACGAAGTCCATCCGGATCCCGAGGGACACCGGCCAGCGCCCCTCGGCGCTACCCGCGTCCACGACATATCCCGTCACGTCGTCACAGACGACGGCCAGCGCCCCCCCCGGGTGACGCCGGCGGCGGGATCGGCGAGCCACGGCCCGGTCTCGATTCGGGCCTCACCGCGTTCGGCGGACATCGAGAGTCCCCTGATCCGCAGCATGACCTCGGGTCCGCCGAGGTAGAAGTCAGACGAAGTCGTCGGCATGGAACGAACTTACTCAGCGTCGGGAATCGGCGTACTCCAGGATCACGTCGACGGCCCGCGCCGCGCTCTGGCAGGCGCCCTCCATCGTGGTGGTCCAGTCCGTCCTGGTCCAGTCGCCGGCGAGGGCCAGACCGTCGACCGTGGTGCGCTGGTCCGGCCGGATTCCCGCGGTTCCGGGACGCTGCGCGAACGTCGATTTCGGCATCCGAACCACATGACTGTGGATGACCTGCGCGTCCGCGGCCTGCGGGTAGTACCTGCGCAGCATGTCCATCTGGATGTCGGTGATCTCGGCGTTGGTCTTGCCGATCAGGTCATACGAGGCCGACACCGTCGTCGAGTAGAACCAGTTGTCCTTCGGTTCCCGTCCGTGCATGCGCTGCCGGTCCCAGACCTGTTCCAGCACTCCCTCACCGCCGTGGAGGATCTCACCCCAGTCGGTCATCCCGATCGACCGGTCGAGGTAGAGGTTGACGCTCACGATCGGGACGGGCGTGAGGTTGTCGACGGCCTCGTAGATCCGTTCGTGTCCCGGGACCTGATCGAGCAGCCCCTTGACGCTCCACACGGGTACCGCGCAGATGACCGCATCCGCCGCGACCTTCTCTCCGTCGGCGAGTGTCACCCCGGTGACGGTGCCGTCGGCGACGTCGATCGTCGAGACCACGGCGCGATGCCGGACGTCGACGCCCGCGTCGGCGAAGCGTTTCTCCGCGCCCGCTATGAACAGGGTGTCGAGGTCCACGGTCGGGAATCCGATGGAGACCGGGGTGCGGGTCGCGAGAGCGCGCCGCGCACCTGTGACGAGCAGATCGGCGGGCACCTTCGCCGACGAGATCTCGGTCTTGTCGCCGGTCAGGCCGATGACGATGCCATCCCACAGTGCGTCGCGTGCCGACTGTGGCATGCCGATGCGGCGGAACCACTCGTCGGCGGTCACCTCGTCGAGCCACTCGGGCTGGCGGAACGCATGCCGGATCAGCCGTGCCTGGGCGATCGCGGTCCGCACGCGGTCCACACCGGTCACCCCGGGGAGGTCGCCGATCGCGGCACGCAGTCCGGTCAACCCGCCGAACGCCGACTTGCGGGTGGCGCCGCCGGGCAACCGGAACGTCATGTGCCCCGGGAACTCGACGTGTTCGCGGGTTCCGACACTCTCGAGGTACCGCATGAGGTGCTCGTATCCACTGGCGAAGACGTGCTGCCCGTTGTCGGGGACGTCGTCCACCGCCGCCAGCGGCATCGAGATGGTGCGGCCACCGAGCGAACCGCGCCGCTCGAGGAGCGTGACCCGCTGCCCCGCCTCCGCGAGCCACACCGCCGACGCCAGACCGGCGAGTCCCCCACCCACGACAACGCAATGCATGCGCCACAGCGTATCGGTCAGCGGTGACCGATGTGAGATGGTTCGCCCCTTGCGTCTCAGTTCGTCATCCTGACGTTCCCGGCAGCAGGAGGACCGCTGCTGACAGGAGGACACCGGTCAGCCCGGCAACGTCTCACCACCGATCGGGGCGAGCACCTCACCGGTGTAGTAGGACGACAGCTGCTCGGCCGCGAAGAACACATACGACGGCGCGATCTCATCGGGCTGGGCGGCTCGGCCCATCGGCGCCTGCGTTCCGAAGTCCTTCACCGCCTCGGCCGGCATCGTCGCCGGGATCAGCGGGGTCCACACCGGTCCGGGCGCGACGCAGTTGACGCGGATCTTCCTCTCCAGCAACGACTGTGCGAGCGAATAGGTCAACGCCAGGACCGCGCCCTTGGTCGCCGAGTAGTCGATGAGACTGTCGTTGCCGCGCAATCCGTTGATCGACGAGGTGTTGATGATCGCGCCACCACCGGTGAGGTGGGGCACGGCGGCGCGGGTGGTGTGGAAGAAACTGTGGATGTTCACGTCGAACGTCCGGTACCACTGTTCGGGGTCCACTTCGAGGAAGTCGTCGACGACCTTCTGGTAGGCGACGTTGTTCACAAGGATGTCCAGACCACCGAGTTCGGCGACGGTACGTTCCACGACCTGGGCACAGTGATCCGGATCGCCCAGGTCGCCTCGGTACGCGCGGGCCTTGCGACCCTCCGCCTCGATGAGTCCGACGGTGTGGCGCGCGTCCTCGTCCTCTTCGAGGTACGCGATCGCGACGTCGGCCCCTTCCTTGGCGAAGGCGATCGCGGTGGCCCGGCCGATACCCGAGTCGCCGCCGGTGATCAGCGCCTTCTTGCCGGCCAGCAGGTCGCGGCCGCGGTACTCGCGCATCTCGTCGCGCGGACGGTCCGGCATGTCCCCGGTCTCGCCCGGATAGGGAATCGTTTTCGCTTCGTGTGGGGAGTTGCCCTGATCGGTCATGGTCGCCGGTTGCCCGCTGTGCCGCAATCGAAAACCTGAGACCGCACGAGCTCTCCGAGACGTGGCGATCCTGTGGCGCCCCGGGGATCAGGGATTCTCGTCGGGGACCTCCTGATCGAGCTTCTCGTCGAGCGTCTCTCCCTCACGCTGCTCGCGGGCCGTCGTCCCGATGCGGTCACTGGCCGACCAATCATCCGGTGGGTCCATCCCGTCCTCGAGCGGATCGCGGGCGAGATGGTCCTCGTCGAGGTCCTCGGCGCCCACCGTCGAGGTCAGATCGGGGTTGACTCCCTCCGTCGCCGCGGTGGCGTCGGTGCTCTCACTGTCGGTACTCATCACGACCTCCTCAATCTCGTCGGGCAACGATCTCGTCGGCGACACTTACGTTCGCCACGGCACCGTGCCTACCCGAGCACCGAACGACCAAAACAAGAGCGTTGACCTGCTAGTTCGTCCATGTCTCCGATCGGTCCGCGACACGGGTCGGGTCGATTCTTGCCGCTGATGAAACCCGGGTAAGCTCATATTTCGCCCGAGACCGCCGGCGCTGTCGTTTTTGCGTGCCTTCTTAGCTCTAGGGGTGACCGTGCCAAAGACCAACAACATTCCTGCCGATGATTCTCGGATTCGTCACGTCGGCAGCTTTCGGTTCCTCTTCGACACCGAGGAGTGGTGGTGGTCCGACGAGGTGGCCGAGATGCACGGCTACCAGCCGGGTGAGGTCACCCCGACCACCGAGCTGCTGGCCGGTCACAAGCATCCCGACGACCGCCACGCCTTCGACAAGATGGTCGCGACGATGCTGAGCCGACGCACGCCGTTCTCCAGCCGTCATCGCATCATCGACACCTCCGGCGCCGTCCACCACGTCGCGGTGGTCTCGCAGCAGATCATCGACGAGCACGGCGTACCCATCGGGGCCGAGGGCTTCTACCTCGATCTGACCGGGTACGACGAGCAAACCGTCAAGTTCCAGGTCGACGAGCACGTCGCCCGCTTCCGCGAGAACCAGGGCGTGATCGAACAGGCCAAGGGCATGATCTCGATGGCATATGGGGTCAGTCCCGAGCGCGCGTTCGAGGTGATGCGCTGGCGTTCGCAGACGGCCAACGTCAAGGTCAACGAGCTGGCCAAGAACATCGTCTCGGGCGTCCACAGGTACGTCGTGCTTCCCGACCCGGTGCGACAGTCCTTCGACCACCTCCTCCTGAACGCTCACCAGAACGAGAACTGAGACCTTCCCGACACGCATCGTCGTCGGGTTTCACAATCGTCGTACCGGGGTATCCGCAAGCCAACTGCCGACTCTCGGCAATTCTGCGGTGAAGAGCCGCAATTCTGCGGACCCGGTTGAGCCAACAGCCGTTCATGTCTCGAAGTGAACGGATGGAACAGTGGACGGACGTGTTATCGGGCAGCTCGGCGGTGCGGCGACCCTCGAGAAGGTGCACAGCTCACGGACGACGCGGTCGAGCACCGCGCACATCCGCGTCGCTTCCGTCCCGCAGTCGCATGTCTACGTCCGGCATCTCTCGCCGGTGAACGGGTCGGTCAGCCTCCTGGACACCGGTGCCGTGTCGGTGACCCGACTGCCCGATCCGGTGCCTGCTGACGGCGCCAAGGTGCCCGGCGGATGGTGGCCGCCGCTGATGCTCGACCCGCGGTGGATTGCCGAGCACCACAACGAGTTCGACGTGTTCCACATCCACTTCGGCTTCGACGCGGTCGAACCGTCGGTGATGGCCGACGTCCTCGGTGAACTCGACCGTCACGACAAGCCGCTCGTCTACACACTGCACGACCTCCGCAACCCACACCACCCGGAGCCCGGCGCCCACGAGGAGGTCCTCGACCTCCTCGTCCCGGCCGCGGACGAGGTCATCACGCTGACCCCGGGTGCGGCCCAACAGATCTCGCAGCGTTGGGGTCGGTCCGCGACCGTCCTCCCGCACCCCCACGTGGTGCCGCCCGCCCGCTTCGCCCCGCGCGAGGCACCGACCGACGAGTTCATCGTCGGCGTACACGCCAAGAGTGTGCGCGCCAACATGGACCCGCTCCCCGTCATCATGACCCTGCTGGACGCCGCCTCCGACTATCCGGACATGACGATTCAGATCAACCTCCACGACGAGGTCTTCGTCCCCGGGAACCACTGGTACAAACCGGACTTCGGCACCACCGCACTCGCGCTGTCGCGCCACCCGTATGCCCGCGTGCGGGTGCACGATTACTACACGGACGATCAGCTGTGGGACTACCTCGGCGCACTCTCGGTCTCGGTCCTGCCCTACCGGTTCGGTACCCACTCGGGCTGGCTGGAGGCCTGCCACGACCTGGGCACCGCGGTGATCGCGCCCAGCTGCGGCTTCTACCACGAACAGCAGGAGTGCTTCACCTACGACTTCACCGAGGACCATTTCGATCCGGAGTCGCTGGTTGCCGCACTGGCACAGGCATATTCCGCGCGTCCGGCACCGGCGATGTGGCGCGATCGCCGCGCGCAGCGGTTGTCGTTCGCCGAAGCCCACGCGGGCCTCTACACCCGGGTATTGGATGCGTGAACCGCTGCGGATCGCCATCGTCGCATCCAGCAGGTACCCGATAGCGCAACCGTTCGCCGGCGGCCTCGAAGCCCATGTCTGGCATCTGACGCGGGCGCTGACCCTTGCCGGTCACGAGGTCACGCTGTTCGCGGGAGCCGGCAGCGACCTACCGGTCGAGTCGGACCGATTACGTGGCGAGCTGTTCGAGCCGTCGGCGGCGGCCCGGTCGGATGTGTCGATGCCGCCGGTCGAGGTGCTGCACGATCACCACGCCTATCTGTCACTGATGCTCTCGTTCACCCGGAACCCGGATGATTTCGACGTCATCCACAACCACAGCCTGCACTACCTGCCGGTCGCGATGGGTCCCGCCGTCGACACCCCGATGGTCACCACGTTGCACACCCCGCCCACGCCGTGGCTCGAATCGGCACTGGCGCTTGCACCGGATACCAGGTGCGTCGCGGTGAGCCGGCACACCGCCCACGCGTGGTCGCATGTTCTCGGTTCGATACCGGTGGTACACAACGGTGTTCAGTTGGATCGTTGGCCGATCGGCACCGGCGGTGACGACCTGGCGTGGTTCGGCCGACTCGTGCCGGAGAAGGGCGCCCACCTCGCCATCGAGGCCGCCCGCATCACCGGTCGTCGGCTCCGGCTCGCCGGACCGATCAGCGACAAGACCTACTTCCGTGATCACGTCGCGCCGGCCCTCGGCGACCGGGTCAGCTACGAAGGTCATCTGCACCAGCACGAACTGGCCCGGCTGGTCGGGTCGTGCGGCGCTGCGCTCGTCACACCGGTGTGGGACGAGCCCTACGGACTCGTCGTCGCCGAATCCCTCGCCTGCGGAACACCAGTGGCGGGATTCGCTCGCGGCGGCATCCCGGAGATCGTCGGTGACACCGCCGGCATGCTGGTCCCGGGCGATGATGTCGTCGCGCTCGCCGAGGCCGCCGAGAAGGCATTCACGATCGACCGACGGGAGGTGCGCCGTCGCGCCGAGCAGCATTGTTCCGACATCGCGATGATCGATCGGTACACCGACATCTACGCCGAACTCGTGGCCGATCGAGAGCGCCGAGGCTCCGGCCGACTCGCCGGGGCGTTGTCGGCATGATCGGCTATTACGTCCACCATCAGGGTCGCGGGCACTGTTCGCGGGCCGCCGCCATCGCCGCGCACTTACCGACCGGCGTCGTCGCGCTCACCAGCGCCGAACTGACCGATCCCGCCTTCGACGAGGTCGTCGTCCTGGACCGTGACGACGCCGATCCCTCTCCCTCCGGCATCGACGCCGGCGGTCTGCTGCATTGGGCACCTCGGCACGACGCCGGGTTGCGCAACCGGATGGCCCGACTGGCGGATTGCGTCGCGACGCGGCGGCCGGCCGCGGTGGTCGTCGACGTGTCGGTGGAGGTCACTCTGTTCCTCCGGCTGCTCGGCGTACCGGTCGTGGTCATGGCGATGCCGGGCCTCCGCGACGATCTGCCCCACCAACTCGCCTACCGCGCCGCCGACGCCATCATCGCTCCCTGGCCCGGCGACCTGTACCAGCCGGACTGGCTCGTCGAGCACCTGTCCAAGACGGTCTTCACCGGCGGCATCTCCCGCTTCGACGGCCGGCCACAGGTCGCCCACCCGACCTTCGCCGCCGACATCCTCGTTCTCGGCGGGACCGGCGGCAACGCCGGGGCAGCGCATCCGGCGATCGGTCTGGCCGACGCATTCCCCGATCTCAAGGTGGTCGGCCTCGGCCCGGCCTTCCGAACCTGGGTCGACGACCCGTGGCCGTTCCTGTGCAGTGCCCGCCTCACCGTCATCGGAGCGGGTCAGGGAAGTGTGGCGGATGTCGCCGCGGCTGGACGTCCCGCCGTCGTCATGCCGGAGGACCGTCCGTTCGCCGAGCAGCGCGCCACCGCGAACACTCTCGCACGTTCAGAGCTCGCTCTGGTCGCCTCGACGTGGCCCGACATCGACCGTTGGCGATCGATCGTGGATTCGGTCGGTGATTCCGAACCGGCGTGGTCCCGGTGGCAGACCGCCGGCGCCGCCGAGCGGGCGGCCCGCGCCATCGAAGCGGTGGCGAGATGACGACCGGAAGTGAAGAGGAGACCGTCGCGGTGATCACCATCGTGTCGGGACGCCACCTGCATCTGCGCCGGCAACTCGAGGCGTTCGAGCACTCGACCGTGCGACCCGACGTCCACATCGTCGTCGCCATGGACGACGCCGACATCGATGGCATCGTCGCCGACTCGGCCGACGCGGGGCCTCCGACGCGGGTCGTCCACGTCATCGACGAAGCACCCGGCACGCTTCCGCTCGCCGACGCTCGCAACACCGGCGCGCGAGCCGCCATCGACGCCGGGGCAACACTGCTGGTGTTTCTGGACGTCGACTGCATCCCCGGGCCGGACCTGGTGCAGCGTTATCTCCGGTCATGCGCTGCGACACCAGAACTGCGTCTCCTCTATTGCGGGCCCGTGACCTACCTGCCACCTGAGCACGAGGTCTTCGATCCACGCGAGCTCCACCATTTCCTCGACCCGCATTCCGCACGTCCGGCACCAGGCCCGTGCCAGACTCAACTCTCCTCGGAGATGACGCTGTTCTGGTCCTTGTCCTTCGCCGTCTGCTCCACCGACTGGCTCGAGATCGGCGGGTTCCACACCGGCTACCGGGGTTACGGAGGTGAGGACACCGATTTCGCGATGTGCGCCGCACGCAACGGCTTTCGCATTGCCTGGGTCGGCGGCGCCCACGCGTATCACCAGCACCACCCGGTATCGGACCCGCCCGTCGAGCACCTCGAGGACATCCTCCGCAATGCACGACTGTTCCACCGGCGGTGGGACCGGTGGCCGATGGAGGGATGGCTGAACGCCTTCGCGCGACAGGACCTCATCTGCTACGACGAGGCCGTCGCCGATTGGCGCCGGACAACGGTCGAACGATCGAACGGCTGACCGCCGGTTACTTGCGGAACTTCGAGAACCCGATGGTCACGCCTCGAGTCGCCTCGGCGGGCGACGATTCCGCGTACCGGACCGAGTAGGTATCGGTAACGGTCTGGACGACCCGCCATCCGAACGTCGACTCGTCCAGCTCGACGCCATCCACGAGCTGGCCCCTGACCTCACCGACCACGCCGTTGGAGGCCAGGTGCAGGGTGATCTCCATCGAGGAACTCTCGGCCGCTGCGGAGATTATCTGTGAGCAGATCTCGTCCACCGCGACCTTCGCGTCGATCACGTCGTCGAGCGACCAGTCGTCGATGTACAGAGCCGTCTCGACCAGGGCGCGCACCAGCGCAAGACGGTCGGTGGACGCCGGGACCCGCAGCACCGTTGGCAGACTGCCGTCGATCGATAGCTGGGAAGTGGCGTCGGAGTCGGTCATCAAGTGAGTCTTCTTCGCACGTCGATTTGAGTGGATCTTCATCGGTCTGCTCATGAATGCCCCGCGATGGTCTCGTTCAAACCGCGAATCTTCAGCCGCCACGCTGAACGTGCTCCCCTAAGCACGTGACCAAAACGTTAGCAGAGGCGTCAACTGAACCGACGGCATCGGCCGGGCGGGAGAACGCGACGTCCACCCGCCCTCATCTGGGACAACGACCGACGGCTCCCACGGCGACGTTTCAGCGCGAGGCGCCTGCGGTACCCGACGGACACAGTCACATCGGAGTTCACCACCACCTCGCGAAGGGACAGCTATGCCAGATCTCACACCTGAACGGGAGGTCGCCTCGCGCGAAGCCATCGCCCGACGACCGGCCCGGAAGTCGCGCGGACTCAACGCCCTCGGTCTTCTCGGATTCTTCTGTCTCGGACTGATGCTGGTGCTCGGCGGTATGGCGATCGCGGCCGGCGCCGGCGACCGGGACGCGACCGTCTGGCTCGCCATCGGCGCCGTCATCGCCGGTCTCCTCGCGGTCGGCCTTCTCATGGTCAGCCGAGTTCTCCTGCGGCGGAGGGCGGGTCGCGATGGCGAACGGGCCCACCAGGATCCGATCCAGCCGGAGACCACGGCCGAGGAGGCGGAGCGCTACGAGGAGCGGTACCACGGTTTTCCCGTCGACCACGAAGGCAAGCACGAACGGGCGCGGGTAGAACGCCGCGACGACCACAACGACCATCGAAAGGCCTGAAGCATGCGCGCAGTGACCTGGCAGGGCAAACGAAACGTATCGGTGGAGACCGTGCCCGATCCGAAGATCATCGAACCCACGGACGCCATCATCAAGGTCACCTCGACCAACATCTGCGGTTCCGATCTGCACCTCTACGAGGTGCTCGGTCCATTCATGAACGCGGGGGACATCCTCGGCCACGAGCCGATGGGGATCGTCGAGGAGGTCGGTTCCGACACCGGGGATCTACGGGTCGGGGACCGCGTCGTCATTCCGTTCCAGATCTCCTGCGGCTCATGCCAGTTCTGTAATGACGGATTCATGACGCAGTGTTCGACCACCCGCGTCACCGACCAGGGCACGGGGGCGGCGCTCTTCGGCTACTCGCAGCTCTATGGCTCGGTGCCGGGCGGGCAGGCGGAGTATCTCCGTGTGCCGCAGGCACAGTTCACCCACATCAAGGTGCCGATGGAGAACCCGGATTCCCGCTATGTGTACCTGTCGGACGTTCTCCCGACGGCATGGCAGGCCGTCGAGTACGCCGAAATCCACAGCGGCGGAACGGTGACCGTTCTCGGACTGGGACCCATCGGTGACATGGCCGCACGTATCGCCGCCCACAAGGGCGCGCGGGTGATCGGCGTAGACCGCGTGCCCGAGCGCATCGCGCGTGCACAGGCGCGCGGCATCGAGACGGTCAACATGGACGAGGTCGACGATGTCGGCGAGGCGATTCGCGACCTCACCGGTGGGCTGGGCACGGACTCGGTCATCGACGCCGTCGGCATGGAAGCCCACGGTTCACCACTGAACAAGGCCATGCAGACCGTCGTCGGTCTGCTCCCCGACCCGATCGCGCGTAAGGCGATGTCGGAGGCGGGTCTCGACCGACTGGGCGCGCTCTACTCGGCCATCGACATCGTCAAGCGCGGCGGGACGATCTCCTTATCCGGCGTGTACGGCGGTGCTGCCGATCCGTTGCCGATGCTGACGATGTTCGACAAGCAGATCCGGCTCCACATGGGGCAGGCCAACGTGAAGCGGTGGGCCGACGACATCCTTCCGCTGCTAACGGATGAGGATCCGCTCGGTGTGGACACCTTCGCGACGCATGAGCTCCCGCTCGACGAGGCACCCGACGCCTACGCCAAGTTCCAGCGCAAGGCGGACGGGATGGTCAAGGTCATCCTGAAGCCCTGACCGAGACCGAGAGCCCGCGCCGATGCCTCCGGCGCGGGCCCTCAGTACCCGAACGTGTGACCGCAGTTGGTATGACCGCAGTTGGTATTGACCGCAGTGGTTACGCGTGCTTGAGCAGGGGCGCCTCGTACTCTTCCTCGTCGGCAACCTCTTCACGCAGCGTGTCGAGAATCCGGGTGAGAAGCCTCGACACGTGCATCTGCGAGATCCCGACATGCCGGGCGATCTCGCTCTGGGACATCGAACGGAAGAACCGCAGGGTGAGGATCGTCCGTTCGCGTTCGGTGAGCCGCTTGACCGCCGGCTGGAGGGTCACGAACTCCTCGATCATGTCGAGTCGCTCGTCCTCGTCGCCCAGAGTGTCGGCGAGCGTCCAGCCGTCGGTGGACGAACCCGCCTCGGCATCAATGGAACTCGCCGTGTACGCCGACCGCGCGACCATCCCTTCGATGACCTCGCTGACCGGTAGTCCGAGGTGCTCGGCGATCTCACTCGGTCGTGGCGACCTACCGAGGGACTGCAACAGCTCCTCGCTGGCCTTCGCGATGTTGAGTGAGGCCTCCTGCGCACGGCGTGGCACTCTGATCGACCACGTGCTGTCACGGAAATACCTCTTGACCTCGCCCATCACCGTCGGGACGGCGAAAGCGAGGAAATTGTTGCCACGCTCGACATCGAATCTGTCGACTGCGTGCATGAGACCGATCCGCGCCACCTGGCGGAGATCGTCGACCGGTTCGCCACGATCGGAGAACCGTCGTGCGACGTGATCGGCGAGCGGTAGACACCGCTCGATCACTTCGTCGCGTTTCTTCGCACGTAAATCGTCGTCGCGTTCACTGCGGATCTCACGCAGTATCGGGAGGACGTCGCTGTAATCATCGTGCTCGGCGCGTTCTTGTGCCGCCATTTGTCACCACCCAGACGTTCTGATCTTGCGACCGATGGGCTGACTGCTGCCCCATCTAGCATGGATTGCAATGCGCGCACGCGACTCGACGCGCATCGCTACTAGACAATCATGTTCTTCGTCGCACGTCCACCTCCGGCGTCTCACCATGCGAGATTCCGAAGCGGGTGAACGTAACCTTCTCGACCTTGTTCGGCACTCGAAACACCCGTAGGGTGAGGAGTGCGGTTCAGGTAGGAGCTGCGCAGTAAGAGCGAGAGGGCACCCAGGGCTCCTCGGCTCAAGCGACATCACGGCTTATCTCCGTTGAGGACGATCGTGAACTTGGGGTCTCGCGCCATCACCGGCGCCGGACACTGGCCGGGCTCGATCGTCGATCGATCGCTCGGCACGCCTCCTACTGAGACGAGCAATCCATGCCACTCACCACCTCGACAGTCTTCCGTTCGGCGTTCGACACCGGCAGCGGGCCGTCGACATCATTCTCCAGGCGCTTCGATTCCGCGAGATCCTATTGCGTACAGCGCTTTTCCGGCAGTGTCGACCGTGAGACGGCCGCCGACTTCGCGGCCGCCCTCGACCGCGTCGCGCGTGATCGAGTTCACGGCGTCGTCCTGGATTTCTCCGCGGTGAACTTCTTCGGCGCGATCGGACTCGTACTGCTTCAGACCTTCGTCGACGACGCCACCGAGCGATCGATTCCTGTTGTCCTGGTGGGCGAACGAACCGTCAGCCGTCCACTGGAGATCTGCGGGATGACATCCTACGTACGGATCTTCGACACCGTCGACGACGCCGGACGCGAGCTCACCGAAGGTGAGATCGGTCCCAGTACAACGAAACTCGCCGCCTTCGAGTAGAAGTCCGCCGGCTCTCCCGGCAGGTCACCTCTTCACGGTGATCTGCCGCGCTATCTCGACGAGCTTGGTGTTCGATTCCTGGGACAGCCTCTTCAACAGCTCGAAAGCTGCCACGGCATCGATGCTGAAACGCTCCATCAGGATGCCCTTCGCCTGGCCGATCACATCGCGGTTGGCGAGGGCGCTGTGGAACTGATGGTCCTTCTTGATGGTGTTCCAGGCCAACGCGGCGTGGGTGGCGTAGACAACGCCGATGTCCTCGGCGTGTAGGTCGAAGACCTGTGGCTCGTCCGCGAAGAGGTTGAGCGCACCGATCTTGTTCTGGTTGGCGAAGAGCTGGAAGGACAGCACGGAACGGATCGGCACCTCGTCCATCGCGCGACTCCGATACTCCGGCCACCGCTCGTCCTTCTCGAGGTCGTCGACGCGGACAACCCGGTCGTGGAGGGCAGCCGAAAGGCACGGTCCCTCACCGACCTCCGCCTGGATGCGATCATGCAATTCTGCGATCTCGTGCGTCGAACCGAAGGACTCGATGGATCGTCGATCCGTCGCGACCGTGAGTCCGGCGTATTGGGCACCGGGGATCTCCGACACCGCACCCTCGACGATGGTCTTGGCCACCAGTTCATCGTCGGCCTCGTCCCCGTGCAGTTCTCGAGCCATCTCCGCGATGCGAAGATGGACGTCGTCGTTCGCGTTGGTCACGATCGGACTCCTTCCCGGCGGGCGGGGCGTAGCGGGACCGTCCGGCCGCCGCGGCTGTGTGGACCCGAGTACCCAACTTACCGTGTGCAAACCCCCTGAACGGGGTTTCAGTGCACTGGACGATCTCCACGCGTCCAGCTCGCAAATCCACCCCTTTTCCGCAAAGTCACCCCCGAGTGGGTGGTGGGTTTGCGGAAAAGGGGTGGGTTTGCCTCAGCGGAACGCGGCTTCGCCGGTGAGGGCACGTCCGATGGTGAGCTGGTGGACCTCGGAGGTGCCCTCGTAGGTGAGGACGGACTCGAGGTTGTTGGCGTGCCGGATGACCGGGTACTCGAGCGTGATGCCGTTGGCGCCCAGGATGGTTCGGCACTCGCGGGCGATCTTGATGGCCTCTCGGGTGTTGTTGAGCTTGCCGGTGCTCACCTGTTCGGGGGTGATCTCACCGCGGTCCTTCAGACGGCCGAGGTGGTAGGCCAGCAGATGCCCCTTGCCGACCTCGAGTGCCATGTCGGCGATCTTGGCCTGGGTGAGCTGGTACCCGGCGAGCGGCTTGTCGAAGACCTCGCGGGACCGGGCGTAGTCGATGGCGGTCTCGAGGCAGTCGCGGGCGGCGCCGATCGCGCCGAAGATGATGCCGAACCGGGCCTCACCCAGGCTGGTCAGCGGGCCGCGCAGGCCCTGCGCCTTCGGCAGCACAGCGGATTCCGGCAGACGGACGTTGTCGAGGACGAGTTCGGAGGTCACGGACGCGCGCAGCGACATCTTCTTGTGGATCTCCGGCGCGGAGAACCCGGGGGTGTCGGTGGGGACCACGAAGCCGCGGATGCCCTCATCGGTCTGGGCCCACACGACCGCGACGTCGGCGATCGAGCCGTTGGTGATCCACATCTTGGTGCCGTTGAGCAGCCAGTCACCGCCGTCGCGCTTGGCGTTGGTGCGCATGCCGGACGGGTTGGACCCGAAATCGGGTTCGGTCAGGCCGAAACATCCGATCGCGTCACCGGCGGCCATGCGCGGCAGCCACTCGTTCTTCTGCTCCTCCGAACCCCAGTGGTGGATCGAGAACATCGCGAGCGAGCCCTGCACCGACACCAGGCTGCGGATACCGGAGTCGACCGCCTCGAGTTCGAGGCAGGCAAGACCGTAGGCGGTGGCGCTCATGCCCGGGCAGCCGTAGCCCTCGAGGTGCATACCGAGCGCGCCGATCTGACCGAGTTCCTTGGCGATCTCGCGGGCCGGGAGTTTCGCGTCCTCGAACCAGTCGGCGATGTGCGGCCGCAGACGCGCGTCGGCGAAGTCGCGGACGGTGTCGCGGATCGCGATCTCGTCGGCGTCGAGCAACGAGTCCAGGGCGAAGAGCTGGGTCAGAGTGCTGGGGCGAGACATCGGAACCTCCGGGGAGTCGGGCGGCGTAGAACTGATCCTACAAGTCCGGCGAGAACGTTGCGAGAACGTTTGCATGGACTAACGTAGGGGCTCCGACGCGCAGCGTCAACAGAGGCACTCGACAGGAATGGGGACCAGCGTGGCCGGTGGTCAGCGGACGCCGACGCTCAAGGAGATCGCCCGGCGCGCGGGGGTCCATGTGTCGACGGCGTCTCGGGTGCTGCGACAGTCGGAACCCGCCGACGGCTGGTCGGAGTCGGCACTGAGGGTCCGCGAGGTCGCCGACGAGTTGGGCTACCAGCGCAATCTCTGGGCGGCGAGTCTCCGCACCCGCAAGACCACCACCCTCGGCGTCGTGATGACCCGACTCACCGACGGCGTGGTCGCCACGACCTACCAGGGCATCGAGCAGGAGGCCACTCGCGCCGGCTACTCGGTGCTCCTGTCCAGTCCACCCGACGACCCGGAAGCCCAGCGTGCGGCCATCGAACTGCTCGTGGGACGGCAGGTCGACGGCCTCCTCCTCAGCGGATTGCATCGCCCGGGCCGGGAGTTCATCGCCTCGTTGCGGGTGGGCGGCGTACCGATGCTGACTCTGACCAGGCATGCAGACGCCGGACTCCCCTTCGTCGGCGGCGACGACGTGCGCGGCGGCGCCCTCGCCGCACGGCACCTGATCGATCGCGGGTACACCGACCTCGCCGTCATCGCCGGTCCCGCTCACGCGACGACGGCAACGGATCGACTCGCCGGCTTCCGGGCCGAGACCACGGCGGCAGGTATCGAACTTCCCGACTCGCGGGTCGTCGCATCGAGTTTCGAGGTGCGCGGCGGCACCGAGGCCGGGCAGGTTCTGCTCGACGCACCGAACCGGCCGCGGGCGATCTTCGCGGTGTCCGACACCATCGCCGTCGGTGTGCTCGGCGTCGCCCGCGACCTCGGACTACGTGTCCCCGAGGACCTGGCCCTCGTCGGCTACAACGACATCCCGATCGCCGCGCAGCTTCCGGTGCCGCTCACCACGATCCACTCCCCCGCCCTGGAGATCGGGCAGACCGCGGTGCGCGGGTTGCTGGATCTGATCGCGGGACGCGACGTCGAGTCGCGGCGCCTGCCGGTCGAGCTGATGGCGCGCGGAACCACCTAGAAGGGCTGCGCGCCGCGTATCAGAAATGCTGCGCGCCGCCGTCGATCGAGATCTCCTCGGCAGTGATGAACTTCGACTCGTCCGATGCCAGGAAGGCCACCACGCCGGCGACCTCGTCGGCCTCGGCGGCGAACTGGTTGAGGAAGGTCATGCCCATCCCGGCAAGGCGTGGGTTGGCCTTGTTCGTCTCCTCGATGCGTTCGACCATGCGGCCCGAGCCCATCGGCGTGATCACCGCACCGGGATGGACGGTGTTGACACGAATGTCGTGCTGCCCCAACTCCGCGGCGAAGGCGCGGGACATCCCGACGAGCGCGTGCTTGCTTGTCGTGTAGTGAACCATGAACGGCTGCAGCTTCTTTCCGGCGAGCGAACTGATCAGGACGACCGATCCCCCGCCACGGCCGATGAGGTGGGGAGCCGAGGCGGTGACGGTGTTCCAGACGCCGGTCACGTTGATGTCCATGGTGTCGCGAAAGCTCTGCGGGGTCACCTCGTCCCAGGTCTCGGGGATGCAGATACCCGCGTTGGCGACGACGACGTCGAGCCCGCCGAGCGCCTCGACCCCATCGGCAACCGCGGCCCGAAGACCGTCGAGATCTCTTGTGTCGCAGCGGGTGAGAATGGCCTTGGCGCCGAGGTCCTCGACCAACCGCTGTGTCTCGGCGAGATCGTCCTCGGTGGCCGGATCATACGGAACGCCCGGAAGCGGTCCGACGACGTCTACGCCGATGATCTGCGCTCCCTCGGACGCGAGCCGTACCGCATGGGCTCGGCCCTGTCCTCGGGCGACGCCCGTGATGAACGCAACCTTGTCCGCCAAACGCGCCATGCCGATCCTTGTCTGCCGTAGATGTCGGGTCCGTGATCAGTCAACTGACTGCACACCTGGCCGACCCTACCGACGACGGCCGGACGCGAAGTGGTTTCCGCCCACTCACCGGTACGCGACGGCCCGATCAGGGATTGACCGCCGCGGCACGTGCCGAGTCGAGCGCGAACCGATTCTCGTCCCATCCGTCGGCGAGCGGGCCGAAGAAATGGAAGCGCACCCTCTTCACGCGGTAGAGCCACCGCCCGTCCTGCTTGACCAGCTCGTCGGTGTAGCGACCGGCAGCGATCGACGCGACACCGTCGAGGACGCACGGCTGCCAGAGGAATGACCGGGCAACAGCCGTGTCCCCGTCGATCTCGATCTCGAGGTTGGTGATGAAGTGCCAGAACGAGGTGAGGCCGCCATCGGCGAGTCCTGCGAAGAAGGCGCGCATCTCGGTCCTGCCCCGCGGGTTCGACAGGCCGTCGAACTCACCGTCGTCGGTGAACAGAGTCATCAGGTCATCCCAGTTCCCGTCGTCGAGGTGACGGCAGTATCGCGCGTCCAGCGCGCGGATCGCCTCGAGATCTTCGAGGCGCGTCAACCGCGCAGCCAGATCGGGTTCGGTGCTCATGCTCATGCGCATCCTCCAGAGTTCGACGTCGGACAGCGGAATATTAACGTACGTTCATGTGATCTACACCATAAACTGGGCTCCTGGGAGCGTCAACCAACCCACGAATCCGCTTTCTTGCTGGCGGAACCACGCCGCCCTACCCTGAGCGGATGAACACCCGATCGCCATCGGCCACCGCCGCATCCCGCGACCGCATCCTCGACGCCGCGCTCGACGAGTTCTTCACCGCCGGATTCCACGGCGCGACGATGCGCACCATCGGCAATCGCGCTGGTTGCAGCGCCGCAAACGTGTACAACCACTTCGAGAACAAGTCCGATCTGCTGGTCGAGATCCTCCGCACCGCGAGTGACGAACAGTTCACCGCGACCCGCAACGCGATCCGCCGGGCCGGCAAGGACCCCGTCGAACAGTGGCGCGCAGCCGTCGTCGCACACGCCCTCTACACCGCGCAGAAGCCGCGCGAATGCCTGGTGGCGAACACGGAACTGCGCTACCTGGGCGAGATCGACCGCAAGCGTGTCGTCGGCTCGCGCGACGCCCAGGAGCAGCAGTTCATCGACATCGCCGAAAGAGCGGTCGACCAGGGACTATTCCACATCGACCGCGTGCACCAGGCAGTCACCGCGGTCCTCCTGATGTGCGCCGGGATCCCGGTGTGGTTCCGCCCGGACGGGCCGCGGACCGCGTCCGAGGTCGCCGAGGATTACGGCCAGTACGCCCTCAACCTCGTCGGATACCGCCCAGACCTCGGTCAGGCATTGACCGCGCGCTGACCCGGTGCTCTAATGGTGAACGCACGTTAATGAGTGGCCGCGAGCACAACCCCGATCACCCCGGCCCGCATTCACTAGGAGAAGGCCATGACCCATCGGCCGTCACAGCCCCGGACCGACAGCCCGCGATACCTGACCGAGGATCGGATCGCCATCCGCGACCTCGCCCGTGACTTCGCCATGAAGCAGGTGCTGCCGGTCGCCAACGAACTCGACCCCGTCCAGGGGACCATCCCCGACACGCTCAAGAAGGCGATGGCGGAGGTCGGGTTCTTCGGCATCATGATTCCCGAGGAGCACGGCGGCCTCGGGCTCGGCGTCTTCGAATACTGCCTTGTCGCCGAAGAACTCTCGCGGGCGTGGATGAGCGTGTCAGGACTGTTGGCGCGCGGCAACGGCATGGGCGGCGGATTCACCCCCGAGCAGGAGTCCGCACTGCTGCCGCGCGTGGCGCGCGGCGAATATCTCGGCGCCTATGCGCTTTCCGAGGCCGAGGCTGGTTCCGACGTCGCCAACATCTCCTGCCGGGCGACCCGTGACGGCGACGACTGGGTCGTCAACGGCACCAAGATGTGGTGCACCTACGCCGACGAGGCCGACTACCTCGTGCTGTTCGCCCGTACCGATCCGAACAAGGACCCGGCCAAGCCGCATCGGGGCATCAGCGCCTTCCTCGTCGAGAAGGAACGCGGCCTGTTCCCCCAGGGCATCTCCGGCACCAAGGTCCGTAAGATCGGCTACTTCGGCTGGAACACCTGGGAACTGTCCTTCGACGATTTCCGCATCCCCGCCGACCGCATGCTCGGCGAGGAGGGCAAGGGCTTCTACCTCGCGGTCAGCGGGCTCGAGGTCGGTCGTGCCCACACGGCGGCCCGCGCGATCGGCCTGGCCCGCGCCGCACTCGAGGACTCCATCGCCTACATGCACACCCGCAAGCAGTTCGGCCACGAACTCGCGGACTTCCAGCACCTGCGTTTCAAGATCGCCAGGATGGCCGCCGACATCGAGGCGGCGCGGCAGTTGATGTACTCGGTCGCCACCGACATCGACACCGGCCGGCGTTGTTCGCTCGAGGCCTCCATGTGCAAACTCGTCGCCACCGAGATGGCCGAACGGGTGACCAGCGAGGCCGTCCAGATCCACGGTGGCGCCGGCTACACCACCGACTTCCAGGTCGAACGTCATTGGCGCGACGCACGTCTCACGAAGATCTTCGAAGGCACCAGCGAGATCCAGATGCGGATCATCTCCGACGAGTTGCTGGGCAGGGCCGGGTCATGAGTTCCGCCCTCGCATCGATCCGCGTCGGTGTCCGGACCTCGACCGGCACCGAA
Organism: Gordonia amicalis NBRC 100051 = JCM 11271; assembly: GCF_000332995.1. Lineage (GTDB taxonomy): Bacteria > Actinomycetota > Actinomycetes > Mycobacteriales > Mycobacteriaceae > Gordonia > Gordonia amicalis. Next base: position 15,248 of record NZ_BANS01000053.1, on the reverse strand, counting down.
CCGGCCGCCGATGTCCTCTACCGCCACGGGCTCCGCATCCCCGCTCGTTCACCGTCGTTCGGGATGGTGGTGGCGGAGTGGCTGACCGACCCGGTCCCGGCCGCCGAACGGGTCGGTGTCACCTGGTCGGCCACAAAGCCGATCACCGGGTCGGACCGTGTCCACGCCACCACCGTCGTGACCCGCGTCGGACCCGACGGCATCGACCGTGAGGTCCGGCTGCTCGACGACGCCGGACGGGTTCGCGAATCCGGAACGGAAACCTGGCGTACCGAGAACCGGCCCGAAGTGATTCCGTCGCTTGACTTCTGTTCGATCGAGTGGGGTGAGCAACTGCGTGAACGCCTGCATCACGACGCCGCGTTCACCTCGTCGGTCTCCACCTGGGACGGCACCGTCGGACTGCGTTGCGGTGACCGCGAAGTGCACCTGCGCATCTACAAGGGCCAGGTCATCGACGTCACGCGGCGCGCGCTCCTGGGTGCCACGTTCACCTTCGAAGCGGCCCCTGTCACCTGGGTGGATCTGATGCTCTCCGACTCAGATGACTTCATGCGTCGCGCACTCCGTGGTGAGTTCTCCTCCGCCGGAAACGGATACGAGTATCTGCGATTGACCAAGCCGCTCCACGCGATCATCCAGAACGCGCGGGCGATGGCGCGGGAGGTGCACTCATGATCGAGGCACGCTACCTCGAGATCCGGGGCGCGTTGGCGTTCGTCGAGATCGTCACCGCCGACCCCACCACGCCGGTCCGACGCGTCGCCGACCTACCGACGGTGCTGTGCATCCACACCGCCGGACAGAGCGGCGTCCAATGGCGGCGTGCCGCACAGGACATCGCCGACCGCGGCTACCGCGTCATCGTCCCGGACCTACCGGGTCACGGACGCTCCGAGCCCTGCCCAACCGGCCCGATCACCGACCTCGGCGACTACGCCGACTGGCTCACCGCCGTCCTTCGGCGCCTGGACGTCGAGCGGCCGTATGTCATCGGGTGTTCCATCGGCGGCAAGCTCACGCTCGAACTGGCGACGCGACCCGACTACCCCCTCGCCGGGGCCGTGGCCATGGCTGCCGAGACCGGACCCGGTCGGGTCAAGATCGCCGGTCTACGACGCGAACTCGAGGATGTCGCCGGACCCGCCCGCGCGGATCGCACCTACCTCGGCAGCATGGCCTCCGTAGGACGGGCGGTGCCCGCGGCGCGGGCACATCTCATCGGCCTCATGCACAAACGTGAGGACCCGGAGATCTCCTCGTCGGACCTCATCGGCTGGGGCAGTCACGATGTCCGCGACCGGCTCACCGAACTCACCTGTGGCCTGCATCTGGTCTGCGGTGCCGACGATCCGTGGATCAGCCTGGACGCCGTCCGCCGAGCCGCCGACGAGATCAACGAACTCGACGGTCCGCGTGCGGAGTTCACCGAGCTGGCCGGATACGGCCACTATCCGATGGAGGAGCTCCCCGACTTCGGTTCGCGCGCCGACGCCTGGCTGCGGTCCCTGCCGGCCGGCACGCGCACCCCGGAGGTCGTGTCATGACCGTCACCACCCGTCCCACGCTCGCCGGGATGCTCGCCGACCTCGTCCAGAAGTCCCCGGACAGCCCGGTGGCGATGGACGTCGCCGACGGCGAGGTGATCACCCTCGCCCGATCCGAACTCGCACGACGAGTCGAGCGGCTGCGCGAAGAGCTGTCCGACATCGGTGTCCGTCGAGGCCAGTGCCTGGCGGTATATCTGCCGAACTGGTCCGATGCGCTCGTCTGGCAGTTCGCCGCGTCGGCCGTCGGTGCGCACGTCATCGGGGTCAACACCCGGTACAACGTCGGCGAGGTCGCCCACATCCTGACCTCGGCGCGGCCTGCGGTGGTCGCCGTCCCCGCGCAGTTCCACGGGCTCGACATCTTCGGCACCTTGCGCGATGCGAGTTCGGCGGCCGATCCCGTTCCCGCGATCGCGGTCGTCCCCGGGCCGTTGAGTCCCACCGCGACGCCGTCCGACTTCGATCTCGGCGCGGGAGCCTGGATCGCCGGAAGTGGCGACACCACCGGCGTTCACGCACCCGCGACCCCATCGACGGCGGCATGGACACCTGCGGGTGAGCGCGCTGCGGACACCGGTGAACTCGGGGTCGCATTCACGACCTCGGGCTCCACCGGGACCCCCAAGCTCGCCGCGCACCGGGATTGCGCCGTCGTCCGCCATGCGCATGCCGATTCCGTCATCATGGACGTCCGCCAGGGCGACGTGGTCCTCGGCGTCCTACCCGTGTCGGGTGTCTTCGGATTCAGCACTGCCATGGCCGGTCTCGCCGGTGGCGCAGCCATCCTGATGGAGCCCGTCTTCGACGCGGTGGCCACCCTCGATCGAGTCGAATCGCTGCGTGTGACCCACATCGTCGGCGGCGACGACCTCTTCGGGCGCCTGTACGACACCTGGCATGACGGCCGGCGTACCGACCTGAGCTCGCTGCGTTGGCTCGGCATCGCGGACTTCCTCGGCCGGTCCCATGACATCGCCCGGTGGGCGCGCGACGAGGCCGGCGCCCAGACGACGGGTGTCTTCGGTTCGTCGGAGGTCTTCGCTCTCGCTCTGCTGTGGTCTTCCGACGACCCGGAATCGTTGCGCTGGAACGGCGGTGGCCGGCCGGTGGAGGATGCCATCGAGGTCCGTGTCGTCGATCCGTTCGACGACCGCATCCTGGGAGCCGACGAGGAGGGTGAACTGCAGTTCCGCGGTCCCAACGTCGTCGACGCGTATCTCGGCAGCCCGGAAGCCGCCACGCGGGCATTCACCACCGACGGCTGGTTCCGCAGCGGCGATCTCGCGCGCACCCTCGACACCGGTGGCTTCCGTTATGTGTGCCGCATGGGGGATGTGTTGCGGCTACGAGGTTTCCTCGTCGACCCGGCGGAGATCGAACACCGCCTCGCCGAACACGAGAACGTACAGACCGCGAAGGTCGTCGGGATCACCGGTTCTGGTGGTTACACCGAGGCGGTGGCCTTCGTCGTACCCGTCGCCCCCGACGCCGACCTCGACGCCGCCGCGTTGAAGGCCTGGTGCCGCGACCGCCTGGCCGCATTCAAGGTGCCTGCCGCCGTACACGTGATCGAGGAGATGCCGACCACGGTCGGGGGCAACGGAACCAAGATCCGGGCTGTCGAGCTGCGCGACTGGGCGCAGCGGTGGGCAGGCCAGGAAGTGGACTACCGCAAAGGAACACCCGCATGAGCGTGAACACCGCACCACCCGCAGCCGACGATGTCGTGATCTGTGAGCCACTCCGTACGCCCGTGGGACGCTACGGCGGTTCGTTCGTCGACGTCCCGGCGACCGACCTGGCCGCGACGGTGATCTCGGCACTGTTGCAACGCACCGCGATCGACCCGGAGAGTGTCGACGACGTGATCTTCGGCCAGTGTTATCCCAATGGCGAGGCGCCGGCCATCGGTCGCGTCGCCGCACTCGATGCGGGACTCCCCGTCACCGTGCCGGGTTCCCAGCTCGACCGACGCTGCGGTTCCGGCCTACAGGCGGTACTCGATGCCGCGATGCGCATCCAGACCGGGGTCGCCGAGCTGGTGATCGCCGGCGGCGTCGAATCCATGAGTCGCGCAGAGTATTACACCGAGTCGATGCGATGGGGCGCCAAGGGTGCGCCGGCCACCCTGCACGATCGGCTGGCCCGCGGCCGCGTCACCGCGGGCGGAAAGAACCATCCGGTCCCCGGTGGCATGCTCGAGACCGCGGAGAACCTCCGCCGCGAGTACTCGATCCCGCGCCGGGAACAGGACGAGTTGGCCGTCGAATCGCATCGACGGGCCGTGGCCGCCATCGAGAGCGGCAAGTTCGCGAAAGAGATCGTGCCGGTGTCGGTTCCGCAGCGCAAAGGCGACGACCAGGTCGTCGACCGCGACGAACATCCCCGTGCCGACACCACGCTGGAGTCGCTGGCCCGACTGCGGCCGATCATGGTCAGGTCCGATCCCGAGGCGACCGTCACCGCCGGCAACGCCAGCGGTCAGAACGACGGCGCCGCCGCCACACTGGTGACCACCCGGGCGAATGCCGAACGCCTGGGTCTCGATCCGCTCGCCCGCCTGGTCACCTGGGCGGTCGCCGGTGTCGGACCGGAGGTGATGGGCATCGGCCCGGTCCCCTCCACCGCCAAGGCACTCGCACGGGCGGGTCTCGAACTGTCCGACATCGATCTCATCGAACTGAACGAGGCCTTCGCCGCCCAGGCGCTCGCGGTCACTCGAGAGTGGAAGTTCGCCGACGCCGATTTCGAGCGCACCAATGTCAACGGGTCGGGTATCTCATTGGGTCACCCGGTCGGTGCGACCGGCGTGCGGATCCTGACGACACTGCTGCGTGAACTCGACCGTCGTGAGGCACGTTTCGGACTCGAGACCATGTGCATCGGTGGCGGCCAGGGGCTCACCGCGATCTTCGAGCGGGTCTGAGACGATTCAGCCGACGAAGCCGGCGACCCACCGCTCGAAATGCCGGACGTCGCCGCCGTTCGCCTCGAACCATCCCCAGGCCCCGCCCGGCGCGCCGGTCACCTCGTCGATGACGAGGTCGATGGCCTCACGCGGAGTCCGCAGGATCGGAGCGGCGAGTGTGGTGCCGGCCGGGATTCTCCGCCGCTCGCGCAATCGTGCGAAGACCCCGGCGATGAAGTCCTCGGTGCGCTGGTAGTCGGCGATCACCGAATCCGCCTCGACCCCGGCGAGGAGCAGTGCGATCGCCACGACCATGCCCGTACGATCCTTGCCGGCCGCGCAGTGCACGAGTGTCGAACCGGTGGAATCGAATTCGTTGAGAGCCGCGGTGAGCCGGTGTTGCCCGGTGCGGATGACCGACGAATAGATCTCGATGAGCGCCGTGTCGGCGAGCCGGTCGATACGCGCACTCGACGACACCTGCCGGTTGACGACCCGCACACCCGACGGCCAGGTGACCGCTATCGGCTCGATCTCCGTGGGGTTCCGCAGGTCGACGACGGTACTCGGCGGCCACGGCACCCCCGCCGGGTCCTCGTCGGCGGGATAGGGCGCGTCGCTGCGGATCAACACGTTCGGCATCGTGACACCGCCCGACGCGAGGGGCAGCCCACCCAGGTCCCGAAGATTTGCGAACGTCCGGAGCCCGGCATCGGAGGAGAGGGTCACGCGATTCCCGTCGTTGTCACTGACAAGTCGCACCTCAGGATACTGAAGTCTGGACCCTGCGGTATCCGTGCGTGAGCTATCTCTCCGGCGTCGCCCCCAGGCGGGTCTGCGCATCCCGGAACATCGCCACCACGGCCACGCGTACGTCCGTCCGGTTCACCACGGGACGGTCCCACTCGAATCGCATCTCGACGACCCCTTCCGGGACGGTGACGTCGAAGATCGCGGCTTCGTGATCGAATCCGGTCATCACGGCCGCAGTCGCGTCCCGTCGTTGTCCGAGAGCGTGGCAGATGACCAGTGAATCGTCGGCGTGGTCGCCGTTCATGTGCGCCAGCACCCCGGCCACCACGTCCTCGGTGAACTGCGGTGTCGTGTCGTCACCAGCCATGTCAGCCTCTCTCGTCGATCTCGTCGAGGGTACTCGGCGCCGTCATCTCGTCTCCGGACGGTGTTGCCCCGGGACACGATGGAGCACTCACGTACGGTGAAGCGATGACCGGGTACCACTCCTACGAGCCGGCCGCGGGCCACCGGCTCGCCCATGACCCCCTCAACGCGATCATCGCGCCGCGTCCCATCGGCTGGATCTCCACGGTGTCCGACGCCGGGGTGCGAAATCTCGCCCCCTACAGCTTCTTCAACCTCTTCAACTACTCCCCTCCGATCATCGGCTTCGCCAGCATCGGCTGGAAAGACACTGTCGCCAATGCCAAGTCGACCGGTGAGTTCGTGTGGAACCTCGCGACCGAGGCGATCGGCGAGCAGATGAACCAAACCTCCGCCGCGCTTCCTGCGGACGTCGACGAGTTCGACCACGCCGGCCTGACCGCGGTCGACTCCGACCTGGTTCGCCCGTCCCGGGTCGCGCAGAGCCCGGTCAACTTCGAGTGCCTGGTCACCGAGGCCTTTCAACTGCGGTCCGCCGCAGGCGAGTCCGTGGACACCTGGATGGTCCTCGGCGAGGTCGTGAAGGTGCACATCTCGACGACGCTTCTCGGTGACGACCTGACCTACGACACGGCGCTCCCCCGGCCCCTGTTACGCGCCGGCGGCAAGGGTGATTACTTCATTCCGAGCGACGAACACCATCTCTACATGGAGCGGCCCCAGCCGATGACGCGTTAGGTTCCCGACGCCGCGCGCTGGATCGCTGCCGCCGTCGGCATCCCGGTGCGCGCCCCGACGTGAACCACCGACAACGACGCTGCTGCCGCACCACGCCGCGCAGCCGTCACGAGATCGTCGCCGGCCGCAAGGGAAGCCGCCAGCACGCCGTTGAAGGTGTCGCCGGCACGTACAGGTCGCGCAGTTCCGAGGCGTTGGGGGTGAGGATGTCCGGAACCGAGAGCACGCCGACGAGTTCGTCGAGCACCGGGGCCGGATTGACCACGCACGGGACGCCCTGTTCCGCAGCCGCTTTCACCGCGGCAATGGCTGCGTCGGGGGCTATCTCGGTGCTGACGAGTACGCAACCGTCTCCCCAGCCCGCGGCGCGGGCGACGGCCGCGCGCACCCGCTCGGGGTCGACACGCGCATTCGCCCCCGACCCCACCGCGATCTGATTCTCGCCGGACGGATCCACCACGATCAGCGCGGCGCCGGTGGCGACTCCGGCGACCCGGGTGACCTCGGTGACATCGACGCCCTCGTCCGCGAGCTCCGCGAGAGCCCCCGCTCCCATCTCGTCGTCACCGACCGCGCCGCAGTACCGGACAGCCGCGCCTGATCGCGCCGCCGCGACAGCGGCGTTCGCCCCCTTGCCACCTCCGTGGCGGGCCACGTCCGGCCCGACGACGGTCTCGCCGGGGCCGGGCAGCCGATCGGCACCGACGACGAGGTCGACGTTCACGGCCCCGACGACGAGCACCTTCCCGATGTCAGCATCGGTCATGACAGCTCCTTCGACGTCGGCACAGGCAGGTGCGCACGATTCTGGCACCTCAGAACGGCGCCGGACCGTCCGCCCGCTGACGACGTTCCCGCCCGCGCTGGTTGCGGGTTCGGCACCGTCGGCTCAACGGTCGCAGTGGTTGCGGGTTCGCGCGGTGGCGCCTCCTTCCCGCTTATCGAGTTCAATAGGCGGGAAGGAAACGGGCGCGCGGGAAGTGGCAGGTGTAGCCGGACGGATACCTCAGCAGGTAGTCCTGATGCTCGGGTTCGGCCTCCCAGAACGGCCCCGCGGGCTCGATGGTCGTGACCGCCGCACCCGGCCACAGGCCCGACGCGTTCACGTCGGCGATCGTGTCCCGGGCCACCTGCTCCTGCTCCGGGCTCAGCGGGAAGATCGCCGACCGGTAGCTCGTCCCGACGTCGTTGCCCTGCCGGTTACGAGTGGTCGGATCGTGGATCTGGAAGAAGAACGCCAGAATGTCCCGGTACGTGGTCTGCGTCGGGTCGAACACGATCTCGACGGCCTCGGCATGACCGGGATGGTTGCGATAGGTGGCGTGGTCGTTCTGACCGCCGGTGTAGCCGACGCGGGTGTCGAGGACACCCGGCTGCTTGCGGATCAGGTCTTCCATCCCCCAGAAGCATCCGCCGGCGAGGACCGCGGTCTCGGTGCCGGGTCGGACGGTGATCTGGCCGGTGTCGGTGGTCATGCGGTCTCCCCTTCGGTATGGGTGTCTGCGGTTGTGGTGTCGCCGAACAGCCCGGCGTACTGCCCGTAGCCCTCGGCTTCGAGGTCGCGAGCCGGGATGAAGCGCAGGGCTGCCGAATTCATGCAGTAGCGCAGTCCGCCGGCTTCGCGCGGACCGTCGTCGAAGACGTGGCCGAGGTGGCTGTCGGCCCCCGACGAACGCACCTCCGTGCGTCGCATCCACAGGGTGCGATCGGACTTGGTCGTCACGGCGGCGGCGTCGATGGGTCTGGTGAAGCTCGGCCATCCGGTGCCGCTGTCGTACTTGTCGGTGGACGAGAACAGCGGCTGGCCGGAAACCACGTCGACGTAGATACCCGGCTCGTGGTTGTCCCAGTACTCGTTGTCGAAGGCGCGCTCGGTGCCGTCGCGCTGGGTGACGCGGAACTGCGCGTCGGTGAGGCGGTTCAGGGCCTCGGGGGTCTTGCGGTATTCGTGGCTCACGATTCCTCCTGTCGACGCCGGCCGCTCGTCGATCTGGCAGAGCTCTCCGGCGTCATCATGCGCAACAACGTGGGGTCCCGATTTGGTCCCGCGCAAGTGAATCCGACAATTCAGGCTGGTGAATCCGGCTGCGTGGTCGTCGTTACCCTGAGGACCGCCAACCAACGCAATGGCGGTCAGGAGTTCTCCACGTGACGATCGAGCACGGAAGCGCCGAAACCGGCGTCGACGCAGACGAGGGTTACCAGCGCGGGCTCACCGCGCGCACCGTCCAGATGATCGCCATCGGCGGTGCGATCGGCACCGGACTCTTCTACGGGTCGGGCGGAGCGATCGAGAAAGCCGGACCGGCGCTCGTCCTCGCCTATGCACTCGCAGGCCTCGCCATCTTCATCGTGATGCGGGCACTCGGCGAGTTGCTGATCTACCGTCCGATCTCGGGCGGGATCAGCGAGTACGCCGACGAGTTCCTCGGCCGCTTCGCCGGGTTCAGCCAGGGCTGGACCTACTGGGCCGTGTGGACCACCACGTGCATGGCCGAGATCACCGTCGCCGGCAAGTACATCAACTACTGGTGGCCGTCGGTCCCCGTCTGGCTGACCGCACTGGTCGCACTTCTCGTCCTGTTCTGCGCGAACCTCATCTCGGTCGGGCTGTTCGGAAAGGCCGAGTTCTGGTTCTCCGCGATCAAGGTGACCGCCATCGTCGGCATGATCGTCGTCGGCATCGGCGTGCTGCTCCCGATCTCCGGGTTCGGCCCGGAGACCGGACCGTCGGTCACCAATCTCTGGAACGACGGCGGATTCTTCGCCACCGGCTTCAGCAATGCCATGCTCAGCCTGCAGATCGTGATGTTCGCCTATGTCGGCGTCGAGCTGGTCGGCGTCACCGCGGGTGAGGCCGAGAATCCGCGGGTCACGCTGCGCAAGGCGATCAACTCGGTGCCCTTCCGCATCGGCATCTTCTACGTCGGCGCCATCATCGTCATCTTGTCGGTGCGCAGCTGGAACGACTATCAGGAGGGCGAGAGCCCGTTCGTGTCCGTCTTCTCCTACATCGGCATCCCCGGAGCCGCGGGGATCGTGAACTTCATCCTGCTGACCGCCGCCCTGTCATCCTGCAACTCCGGTATCTACTCCACCGGCCGTATGCTGCGGTCGCTGGCGCACACCGGTGACGCCCCGAAGCAGCTGACGAAGCTGTCGAGCCGCAAGGTCCCGGCCGCGGGCATCGCCGTGAGCGCTGCGGTGATGGTCCTCGGCGTGGTGGTCAACGTGTTGGACCCCGAACACGCCTTCGCGTACATCACGGCGGTCTCGACGGTCGGCATCATCGTGATCTGGTCGACGATCCTGCTGTGCCAGATGGCCTTCCGGCGCAAGGTCGCACGCGGCGATCTGCCCGCCTCCGACTACCGGGTGCCCGGGGCGCCGGTCACCACGTGGCTTGCACTCGCGTTCCTGGTCATGGTTTTCGTATTGCTCTTCTTCGACGAGGACGGGCGTATCGCGCTCATGGTCGGTGCGGTGTGGTTCACCGGAGTCGGCATCGGTTACCTCGCGTGGACGCGCAACGCCGGGGAGTTGGCCGACCGCGAGGTCTGAGCATTTTTCGGAGGCGGCAGGCAGGCCGGGTCCGGACCGCCGCGACCTAAAAAGCTCGCCGGTCGAACAACGCTCGTCCATGGCCCTGAAACCTCGGTCGGCCTGGTCTATAAGGAAAAAGGTCGGAGACCTCGCTCGCGATCCACCGCTCCCAGATCGGGCGGATCAGTTCGGGTATCGAACCCGCCCCCCTGCAGCGGGTCACCGCGGACGCCACCGACGACGCCGACCAGCCGTGCTTCGCCGACATGACGTGTGGTTCGCAGAGCACCATCAGATTGAGTCAATCTATGCCACTGTCACTTAACTACCTCAACGACACTTCGGGATCGGGTGGTCGCACGCATGCGCCACTGGTCCTGTGATCCTTCCAGAGGGTCTAGTAGCTGCCGCACCATAGGGATTTGACTGTAACGAGGAAGCTCCGCCGAGTTCTCCCCGTGTGTCTACACCGGCGGGGGAGCGTTACCGCGCATAAGCGGCACCAGAGCGGGCCGAGTGCATGTGCTCAACGGTGCCAGCGAAGGACAGGCCAAGTAGGGGGGCTTTCGATTCCAGTCCATCGACTCTTCTGCGTTGCGAGTCGTCGCATTAGGTCGATCGCGTCGTCCACGGTCAGGGTGGAGTACTCAGGTTCCGCTGTTGGCCTGCGGCACGGCACCTCGGAACTTTCGATGATCTCATCGGATGGGCGCTCAAACGCGCTCTTCGCCGCGTTCGCGACGATCTCGCGGTTTAGGCGCCGAGTCTCGCCACGAGTGAGCGAAAACGGCGACCTGTGCCACAGGTCTGATCGCAGCATCACAAGCGCACGTTTAGGGCTCAGCGGGTAGACGATAACCCCGCTCAGCGCGGTGCCGGCGTTGCCGTCGCGAGCGAACGGTGGACCGGCGATCAAGACGACAGGTTCATCGGATGTCACAAGCGGTCCGGAAGGTTCGTAAACCGCCCAGTTACGTTTGAAGAGTGTCGACGCGTTGACATTCTTGACCTGTTCGATCAGCATTCGAATTGCCCCCGCCGTGCTATCCACGAGTTGGTCCTGAACTGAATGTTCAATCTGCGTGCTCGTCGCGTGAGGTGCCATCCGTGTGAGCAGTGAAAGCTTCACTACGTCGGGAGCTTCCGCAATGATCAGTGATCGCCGACGGGCGGCGGCAGTTCGACCGATCTGTAACCCAAGAAATACGGCCAGGTCAGCTTTAAGACCCACGTCGACAACAGGGCCGAGCTCGCCTTCCACGAGCCTTCCGACTCTCTTTGCAGCCTCGTTCTCAACTCTCGACAGGTACGTCTCCACCCACCTCGATGGCGCGTCGTCCATCGCGTGGTGAGGGACCGTGTACAGGTCGCGCTCGAAAGCGATGCTCTTAGGCGCGAGAGGTCGCTTCGCACGACGCGAGTCAACATCAACTGTCTTCACAAGTCCGTCGATTGTCCAGCGGCGGAGATAGAACTCCGGGACGTAGTGGTGGCGCCTGGCCTCCTCGCCTACCGCCATGTCCCGCGACTCTTCAAGAAAAGCGTCACTCAGCCACTCGTGAACAAAGCGGTTCTCAGCGATGACCTGGAGAATATCCATCAAACTAGTCTATTTCTCACCCATGACACTCGGACCTAATGTCGGAGGCGTCCGGTAACTTCACGACCAAACGAAACACGGTAAGGGAGTGCCCAGCTCATGGCTGTGGAGTGGACAGTACTGATTAGAGCCGCAGGTCCGATCGCGACACGAGTCGCGCTACCGCCCATACAAAAGTGGACTGTTCCGTGGCGCGTCGCGCGCGCCGTACGGAAGCGCGCGAAGCGAGAGGAACTGCCACGACCCCCTTACTGGCCCCTCAAGCGGTACCTGAGCGAGGGGCATGCTGACACCGCATTCCAAAGTGGAGACCCAGATCAATACGATCGAGTATCTTCCGATCTCAGGGGGTTAGGTAAACGGCGCGAGACCTGGTCGCCAAACGGACAACAGTCGGACGCGCTGGTCGCGATATTGCTCAGTGAGTACACACGTAGCGTGAGCCCTAACCGCGCGACAGAGACGCAAATACGCTCCGCCATAGGCGAACTGAAAAAGCACTATGCGACCACCACTTCCAAGGGCAGCCACTACCGAACCTCGTTCGCGACCAACCTCGAGTCGCTTCCACCAGTCCGGGCCACTCGTGCACGAGAACTGCAGAGCCAGCACCCCTCAATCGAACGAGTAGTATTCGAAGTTGCGCAAGCACAGAACAGACGGCAGGCGATCGAAGACTGGGCACAGACTCATCCCAACTGGTTATCCGAGTCGGAGGCGCCTGTCCTTGCGTGGTTCGCTGACTTGGCTGCAGACTACACAGCGACGGCAACAGCGAGTTTGATGGTTTACGCCGTCGAGGCTGGCGCGACACCCGCAGACTACTGGCTCATCCGCGCGGCCCTTCTCGACTGCGGGGACACGGACCAGGACCAGCGCGCGGCCATCTCACAGTTTCTCGGTCGGCATCCCCTTGCTGACGCCGTCGCCGCATATCTGCGCCAAGACCTTAACGCAGCTCACCAGCATCTCGAGCGGTGGTTGCCGATCGATATCGGAGAGTCAGCGTTTAAGGCCGCAGTGGAGTACCAATTCGCCTGCGCAGCAGAAGATCAAGAGGCGATGCGCTCAATCGCGACCGCTTCGCACGAGAAGTTCGGTAGCACGACTCCCCTCCTGGACCACACCAAAGCACGACTGGGCCGAGCGGCCCGACGCGAGTCCGCTGTACAGTTCTCAGACTTGCAGGAGTGTCTGGACCTCGCCATCATGATTCGCGACGAGCGGCGCCGATGGTTCGGCGAAAGCGCAGAAGCACTTAGCCTCGCCGTTGACGCCGCAAATCTATTAGGTGATCACGAGTTTGCGCTGAAGCTCACACAGCCAGCCCCGGACGGCGACGCGATTCCCGAAGAAGCGAGTGACGCATCCATCTTGGCAAGCGCAGCCATGTCGGCGGCTCATATCCTCGACTCCAACGAAGTGGACATCTATCGCTCTCGTCTAAGCCATGACGACCCTGTCGGCCACCAGGTGGATGCACTGACTGCGCAGCGTGGCGGCGACACGGAGAGCGCAGCCGAGTCGTGGCGACGCGCTTACGAACTCTCCCGGGATGCCAACGACAAACTGAACATCGCATATCAGCTGGCCCTCGTTGGGCACATGCCAACTTCGCTACCAGTCGTTTCACCCGAAGTCAGTGCACAACTCCAACTCATCGATTCGGCCGCTCGTGGCATCTATGGACAAGTTCAGACACTTATCGCCCAGGCGAGGAGTAACCGGTTATTGGCCATTGCCGCATCCGAGCTCCTCTACCGTCAGGGAAGAGCGGAGGATGCGGCAAAACTGGCGATACAAGTCGGCGAGAAGCTCAATGACCCCTATCTCCTTATGGCAGCGGGGTCTTACTTCGCTCACGTCAGCAAGATTGAGGATGCGGTTGCAGCAGCACGAACTGCGATCCAGGTGGCACCTCAGCGATGGGGTCGACGTGTCGAAGCGTGGGCATTCTTGGTGGAATTGCTCGTTCAGTCTGGACGTTGGGCGGAGGCCGCCGACTCCGCAGCGCAGTACCTTGCGCACGTGCCGAGTAGTCCGGATGCGCAATGGGCGCTTGTAGTTTGCCAGGCGCAACTCGGCGATATCAGCGCCGCGTTTGATACGTACTCTGTCGCCGGTTCGCCGAGACCACGCACTGAGTTCGAAGCGATCGTATGGGTGGAGCTTTGGCGACACGGGAAGCACAGCGTCAAGACCTCGATCGCCGAGTTCAAGGTTCTTCTGGATGATTGGAAGGACAACGAGCGCGTCCTCGAAGCCGCGAGTCGGGCACTTCTCTTCTCAGATAGAAATCCCGCGGCCAACGACCACTACGATGTCGAGACGTTGCTAGCCGATCTAATCCAGAAGCTGCCCAACGTATTCCACCGACACGCGATCGATTCAAACGATCCACTCGCCACCCTTGCAACGATCGTCTCGGACCTTCCCGACACGACCGAGATCGATTCCAAAATCGCCTCCGGCGAGTTCCCGCTCGGTGTTGCTTCGACCGTGTTTCGTCGTCCCTACACCCAACTCCTCGCGTCCCGCGGCGGACCTGTGTATACGGAAATCGAATCGCATTGCCCGACGATGCCGAAGCCTTGGCATGGGTCGACTATCGTTGTCGACGTCTCTGCTCTCAATACTCTCTCCCTACTTCCGGATCTTGCTGACGTCCTCCTTGGTTACGCAGACCCGAGCCTGCAAGGTGTGAGCGCACAAGCCCGCGACGCGGCGCAGGCTGTGCGAGAACTGGAAATGCAGTCGACTATGACTGTCGGACGATCTCCTGACGGCACGCCGCGCGTTCTCACTATCACCGAGTCAGAGGCTCAAGCCCGACACCTGCGTGCCCGACGCATACAACAGCTATACGCCAAACTGCAGGTCGTCGATCATTTGCGAGTTCGACACCTCCCGGAGATTTCATCTAAGGACGGCGACTACGTGTGGCTGACCGCCACCGATCGAGCTTTCGTTATTGACGCCAGTCTCTGGTGTGACGACGCCTGGGTTCGACGTTTTGCGGAGTCACGGGGAGTCGCGACATTCTCGACCCGCCAGCTGGTCGCCGATGCGGTCGACAATCACATTGTCCTGCCAGAGTTGGCCGAAATCGCGGAAGCGCAGTTACTCTGCACCGGCCACGTACCCGCGGTCGTATTACCAGCCAGGCTTGAAGACGCGGCCCGTCTCACCGGGTGGCGCCCCACCGAACTAGCCCACGTCATTGCGTACGCGCCGCATCACTCCGATCCGGTGCGGCTCGTGGGCTTTGCAGTCAAAGCGATGACAGAGTCGCATAACGATCCCGAATCGCTGGCCGGTTGGACATACGCGGTCGCTTTCTGGCTTATCCGAGTCTCCGGGTCGGCGACAGACTGCAGCCAGAATTTGGTCGCGTTACTGTCACGTATAATCCGAGAGCGTTGGTTGAACCCCTCAACCCTCCCTCATGTGTTGTCAGGTATACGCGCTGCCGCCATCGCATCCGGCCGAGATGTCGAAGACCCCCTGGCTGCTGTACTTTCCGCGCACTATCAGTTCCTTGCCAGACGCACCAATCACAAGCTGGCGGCAGACCACGTTCGAGCGTTAGTTGCGCTAGGCGCACCCACCGACCGCATGACGGCGCTCAGCGTCATACTCAGGACGAATTGATAGACCACGCATTTGGACTAGCTGTTTGAGGGATAGCGGATCTCGGAACTGAGGTTTTCCGCCAGCCTCAAGTTTGGACGCTACGTCGGGCTCGTGCACCCAGACCTCCGTCCAATGCGTATATGCCGTGCGGAAGCTG
>NZ_BANS01000054.1 GCF_000332995.1 Gordonia amicalis NBRC 100051 = JCM 11271 | reverse complement strand
CGCGGTCATCGACGTCCTCGACCAGATCCCGCACGCCGTCAACCACGACATGAAGGTCGCCGCCGAACGACAGATGACCGAGATCGCCATCGACCACACCCCCACCGACATCACCAACCTCGGCGCCCGACTGCTGGCCCACCTCGACCCCGACGGCACCCTCACCGACGACACCGACCGCAAACGACGCCGCAACCTCTCGGTCAACCGGCAACGCGCCGACGGCACCGCGAAGATGACCGCCACCCTCACCCCCGAACTACTCGCACGCATCACCATGCTCCTGGCCGTGTGGGCAAAACCCGGCATGAACAACCCCGACGATCCCGACTCCCCACACGGGTCGATCGAGGACGCCGACCCCGACGCGGTGGCTGCCGCCGCCGAACGCGATGACCGCAGCCCGGCCCAGTTGAATCACGACGCCCTCAACGCCCTGCTGAAAGCGGTGTTCGAGGACGGACTCCTGGGTAAGAGCCACCGCGGACTCCCCGTGCAGATGATCGCCAAAGCCGACCTCAACGACCTCATCCGCGAAGCCGGGTTCGCCACCACCGCCACCGGCACCCTGATCCCCATCCCCGACCTGATCGACCTCGCGGCCGACGCCCAACCCTGGCTGGCCGTGTTCAAAGACGCCACCGCCGTCCCGCTCTACTTCGGACGCGGCAAACGACTGGCCACCCGCGAACAACGCCTCGTCTCCTTCGCCCGACCCGACGGTCACGTGTGCTCCACACCCGACTGCGACCTGGCCGCCACCCACGTGGAAATGCATCACGCCCAACTCGATTGGGGCCTCGGCGGACTCACCGACCTCACCCCGGCGTGCCCGAAACACAACCGCATGGTCGGCGATCAACCCGGCCAATACACCACCCACATGGTCCGCGAGGGACCCGACGAAGGGCGTTGCGCCTGGCGGCTCAACACCCAACCAGGCGCACCCCCCAACCCCGAACGCATCAACCGGCAACCCGACATCCCCCGGCCGATTCGCCGAACACCTCCAACACGTACGCACCGACATCCACGGACCCACCACGGCGTCCGGCGATCAACCACGCCTGCACCTGCGCCAAATCATCGCGACCTACGCAACGCCTCCGACGCCGAAGCCACCCTCGCCTCGATAATGCTCGCCGCCGCATACCCGCGCGCCTGAGAATCACACTCGAGAAGAAATGGTGGACCGCCTTCGAAGATCACGTGCGATGCTGGAGCAAGCATGACCACGGACACCCCGCACGACGTCGAGGACTTCTTCGCAGGCTCGCCGGAGGGCCTGTCGATCCATGGCGCGGTCGAGGAAGCCATCCGTGATCTGGGAGACGACATCGCTGTCCGAGTCACCAAGAGCCAGATAGCTTTCCAACGCCGGACCGGCTTCGCCTACGTGTGGCGCCCCGGCATGTATGTGCGATCCGATGTGCCGGCGGTGTTGTCGATCGCCCTTCGGCACCGCGTCGACTCTGCTCGATTCAAGGAGGTCGCGCACCCGTCACCGCACGTGTGGATGCACCATCTGGAGATGCGTGCCACGGCGGACGTGGACGCGGAGGTCCGCCGGGTGGCTCGGCGAGGCCTACGACGCCGCGGGCTGACCGCCGATCAGACCTGCGGCGCGGGGACGTCCAGCCCGAGGTCGAGCACCGTGACCGAATGCGTCAGTGCACCGACGGCGAGGTAGTCGACGCCGGTACGGGCATAGTCCTCGGCGACGTCGAGGGTCAGGCCGCCGGAGCTCTCCAGCTTGGTCTGCGGCGAACGAGTGTTGCGTCGCTGCACGGCCATCTGGGTTTCCCACGGCTCGAAGTTGTCGAGAAGCACCAGCTGCGGTTCGAGGGGAAGGACCTCGTCGAGCTGGGCGAGCGAGTCGACCTCGACCTCTACGGGCAGACCCGGAGCGGCCGCACGAACGGCTTCCAACGCAGCCGCGACCGAACCGGCGGCGACGACGTGGTTGTCCTTGATGAGGGCGGCATCGCCGAGACCCATCCGGTGGTTGACTCCGCCACCGGCGCGCACCGCGTACTTCTGCAGCAGACGCAGACCGGGCAGCGTCTTACGCGAGTCACGGATCTGAGCGGACGTACCGGAGACCGCATCGACCCACGCCCGGGTTGCGGTCGCGATCCCCGACAGGTGGCAGATGAGGTTCAGCGCAGTGCGTTCGGCCGTCAGCAGGGCGGCCGTCGGAGCGTGGACGCGCAGGACGGTGTCGCCGGGTTCGACGACGCTGCCGTCGGCGACAACGTCCGTCACCTCGAAATTGCCCTCGCCGATGACCTCGTCGAACACCGCGATCACCACCGGAACACCGGCGATGACGCCAGGTGCACGACTGACGATCGCGGCGTCGACGACGGAGCCGGCCGGGACGGTCGACGCGGTCGTGATGTCCGGTCCGTACCGCAGGTCCTCGTCGAGAGCGGTCCTGATCAGCGCACGGATCTCGTCGTCGACAGCCAGTTCCAGCGCGTCGCCGGCCGACGCCTGACCGATGAAACCGTCACTCACCGCAGAGCTTCCGGTCACTCGCCCGAACCCGGGTTACCGATCGCGATCATCCGCTCGACGCTCTTGCGGGCCTTCTCCGCGACGTCGGTGTCGACGAACACCTCGTCGCGGCCCTCACGCAGGCACCGCAGCAGCGCGGCCGGCGTGATCATCTTCATGTAGGGGCACGACGCGCGGTCGTTCACCGCCTGGAAGTCGACCCCGGGCGCGGCCTTGCGCAGCTGGTGCAGCATGCCGACCTCGGTGGCGACGAGGACCTGCTTGGCGCCGGTCTCGCGAGCAGCGTCGAGCATGCCGCCGGTCGAGAGGATCTTGACTCGATCCTCGGGCACGGCACCCTCACCCGCCAGGTAGAGAGCCGAGGTCGCACAACCGCATTCGGGGTGGATGAAAAGGTCGGCATCGGGGTGCGACGCGGCCTGGTCGGCCAGCTCGTCGCCGTTGATGCCGGCGTGCACGTGGCACTCACCCGCCCAGATGTGGATGTTGTCGCGGCCGGTCTCACGCTTGACGTGCGCACCGAGGAACTGGTCCGGAAGGAACAGGACGTCGCGATCGGGGTCGATCGACGCGACGACGTCGACGGCGTTCGACGAGGTGCAGCAGATGTCGGTCAGACCCTTCACCTCGGCGGTGGTGTTCACGTAGGACACCACGACCGCATCGGGGAACTCGGCCTTCCAGGCGCGCAGTTCGTCGGCGGTGATCGAGTCGGCCAGCGAGCAACCGGCGCGCTCGTCCGGGATGAGGACGCGTTTCTCGGGGCTGAGGATCTTGGCGGTCTCCGCCATGAAGTGGACGCCGCAGAAGATGATCTCGTCGGAGTCGACCTCGGCCGCGATACGCGACAGGGCGAGAGAGTCACCGACGTGGTCGGCGACATCCTGGATGGCGGGAAGCTGATAGTTGTGCGCGAGCAGGGTCGCGTTGCGGGCGCGCGCGAGGCGTCGGACCTCGTCCGCCCACTCCTGAGTCGGTTCGACGCCGGTGTAGCCACCTGGTGCGTCGAACCATTCGGCATCGAGGAGCCCTGAGCCCGAAACTGCTGGCGCGGTCACGGCCGCCGGGCGATCACTGGTGATGCTCATTGCCACTCCTCTGGCTGTCCCGGGGGCGTCTACGACCCCGGGTCATCGGGTCCCCGGAGCACGGGCCGTGTGTCCGAGGCATGGTTTTCGACTCATGGTCGAAAACACTATGCATCGTAACATTCACCACACCGGGTTCATTCCCGTCATCCTCGCGGCAGATCACGCACCCTCAGGCGCACATCAGGGCATCGAGGTAGCGTTCGGCGATCCGCGACTGCACCACTCGCCCGATCGGGCCGCCGATCCGCGTGAACCAACGACCCGGCCGGGAGAAGGCGACGACGTGCGCGATCACGAAATCGTCCGGAAGTCGCTCAACCCAGAACCGCTCCTCCCCGATCTCGGGATGCCCCGACAAGGTGCCGTACGCGAAGCCGCGTTCGGCCCCCGAATCGTTCGAGACCGAGTCGATCACCTCGATGACCCGGCACGCGGCGGAGATGCCCACCGGACCCAGCCCCAGACGCATCGTCACCACCGAGCCGACCGCGGCACGCGGGGTCGAGGCATCGACGCCCACTCCGGCACGACGATGCATGTCCCAGTTCAGGATTCGTCGCGCGGCCAGGTCGAAACATCCCTCGCCGGCACCGATCACACGCGAGCGGCGCAGATGGTGATAGCCCGCCGGTAGCTCTCCGGCGGTCGCACCGACCTCCTCGTAGGTGAGGTCCGACGGGTGCGGGGTCACCCGGCGCGCACCACCGCGGAGTCGAGGCCGGCGTCGCCGAGGACGGTGTCGGTGAACACCAGGGCCAGGTCGTCGAGGGAGGTGTTCAGCGACCGCGCGAGTGCAGCGATCGTGGCGAACGCGGGAGTCGGCATCCGGCCCGTCTCGATCTTGCGCAACGTCTCCGGAGAGATTCCGGCGCTGACGGCGACCTCACCGAGGGACCGGTCGGCGCGGAGTTCGCGCAGTCGTGCGCCCAGACGGCGGCCGGCGGCGATCTGTTCCGGGGTCAACGGGTTGCGGACCATGCACAGAGCCTAGCGGATCCGGTATACATATACCGATTGCTGGTATTTCTATACCAGTCCACTCATCCGATCGCGAAGGGAACGAGAATGGTCGAGCTGAAGTCGCCATCCGAGATAAGCGCCATGGGGGTGACCGGTGCGTTCATCGCGGACCTGCTCGCCGACCTCGCCGAACGAGCCGATGTCGGCGTCAACCTGCTCGAGCTCGAGCATCGCGCCCGTGACCTCATCGCCGAACGCGGCGCGCAGTCCTGCTACTGGGACTATTCCCCGTCCTTCGGCCGCGGCCCCTTCCGCAACGTCATCTGCCTCTCCGTGAACGACGCCGTGCTGCACGGGCTGCCCCACGACTACGTCCTGGCCGACGGCGATCTGCTGTCCATGGACATCGCGGTCTCGATCGACGGTTGGGTGGCCGACTCGGCCCGCAGCGTCATCGTCGGCACGCCCCGCCCCGAGGACCGGCGACTCGTACAGGCAACCGAGGAAGCGTTGGAAGCAGCCATCGACGCCGCCCGGCCCGACGCCCGGCTCGGCGACATCTCCGCGGCGATCGGGGCCGTCGCCAAGTCGTACGGATACCGCGTCAACACCGAGTTCGGCGGCCACGGACTCGGCCGCACGATGCACGAGGACCCGCATGTCGCGAACATCGGCAAGGCCGGTCGCGGAATGAAACTGCAGCCCGGGTTGACGCTGGCGCTCGAGCCCTGGTTCACGCTCGGCTCCGAGCGGGTCAAGTTCGACGCCGACGGCTGGACGATCCGATCGTTCGACGGCTCTCGCGGCGCGCACAGCGAACACACCATCGCGATCACCGACGGCGCGGCGCGCGTGTTGACGTCTCCGAATGGGCGGTCGCCGGGCGTCTGACCCATACAATCGACGCCATGCCAGCCGCCGGGTCCGACCCCTCCAGCTCCGACGGCCCCGAAGCGTTCAACGGCCCCAAAGCGATCAACGGCCCCAAAGCGATCAACGGCTCCGGCGTTCTGCGGGTCGAGGTCCTCAGCGTCGTCTTCCAGGTCCGCACTCCGCCCGCTGCCGACGGCTCCGACGTCCGCCCCGCGCTCTGCGTCCTGCTCTCTCGAGCCGGTACCGACGCCGAGCCCGGCCGGTGGTCTCTTCCGGGCGGCGACGTCGCCGGTGACGAGAAGTTGTCGGTCGTCGCTCGACGCCTCGTCGCCGACAAGATGGACGTCCGCGACATCGCCCACCTCGAACAGCTGTCGGTCTTCTCCGATCCCGGACGCGTTCCCGGCATCCGCACGATCGCCTCGACGTACATGGGCCTCGTCCGCTCGGACAGCCCGGTGACCCTTCCCGACGGCGCGGCCTGGTTCGACGTGGACGCACTGCCCCCGGTGGCCTTCGACCACGCCGAGATCATCGACACCGCCCGGCACCGGCTGGCCGCCAAGCTCTCCTACACCAACATCGCCTTCGCGCTGGCACCGAAGCAGTTCCCGATGTCGGAGCTGTCGGAGATCTATTGCGCCGCACTCGGCTACGCGGTGGACACGACGAACCTGCTACGCATCCTGAGTCGACGCGCCGTGGTGGTGTCGACCGGCACCGTCGGCAAGACCGGGCGATCCGGCGGGCGGCCGCCGGCGCTCTATGCCTTCGCCGACAACGAGTTACGCGTCACGGATGAGTTCGCGACACTGCGTCCACCGATGTGACCTCGGACCCTGACGGATCGTCACCGGCACGGTGATCGACATCGAGATCGCCGACGCCGAGGTCCGCCGTGCGTGAGGACAACGCACAGACCAGGTAGACCATCGCGAAGGCGAACGGCGCGCAGATGAGCAGGGTCCAGGGTGCACTGTGTCCGGCGCGCGTACCGCCATCGAGCCAGAGTTCGGGCACCACGCGGTACACCGAATCGAGCGGGAGCCCGGCGATGTCGTCGTCGAATCGCAGGCCGGCCAACCACATTCCGACCTGCGCACCGATCGCGGACCCGGCCACCGTACCGAGCGCAGGGACCAGGAATCCGGTGACGCCGCGCCACGGCCGTGCCGCCGCCCATGCGACGAGTGCGGCGATGCCGCCGTAGGCGAACATGATCAGCGCGAAGGCGCCGACACCGTCGAATCCGGTCGGGATGTCCTCACGGGTCAGGCCCTTGACGACGACGCCGGTCGTGGGCGGTGTCACCAGCGCCCAGATCGCGCCGGCGACCGCGCCGAGCACGATCACCGCCGCGGTCGCGGTGAGCAGGGTCGCCACCGACCGGGCGGCACGCCGCCCGGACACCGGACCGCTCACCGACGCCCCAGTTCGGCCGAGTCGACCGTCCCGTGGCGGGAGCACCTGGCGCTCCAGCCGTCGGGTCGGACCTGCACGACCATGCGGCGCCCGCACTGTCCGCAGAAGCGCGGAGGTTCAAGCCCCAGACGCGCGGCCGGCGGGATGGCGTCGGGTGCCTGCAGTTCCAGTTCGAGGCCCGTGTACACGCCGTACCTGCACGGTTCGGCGAGCGGCCCCGGGACGGTGTCGATCATGAGAGAACACGCTACCGATCGTCGCGAGGATGTAGGAGAGGACGAGCGTCGATCGTGTCCCTCAGATGGTGTCGTTGAGTGACTTGATCGGCATCGACAGGTCGCTGAGCAGGTCGAGGTCGTCCTCCGCGGGCCGGCCGAGCGTCGTCAGGTAGTTGCCGACGATGACCGCGTTGATGCCGCCGAGGATGCCCTGCTTGGCGCCGAGGTCGCCCAGGGTGATCTCGCGGCCGCCGGCGAAACGCAGGATCGTGCGCGGCAGCGCGAGGCGGAAGGCGGCCACCGACTTCAGCGCCTCGGACGCGGGCAGCACGTCGAGGTCACCGAAGGGCGTACCCGGACGCGGGTTGAGGAAGTTCAGCGGGACCTCGTCGGGCTCGAGTGCGGCCAGGTCGGCGGCGAATTCGGCGCGCTGCTCGAGGCTCTCACCCATGCCGAGGATGCCGCCGCAGCACACCTCCATGCCGGCCTCGCGGACCATGCGCAGCGTGTCCCAGCGCTCCTCCCACGTGTGGGTGGTGACGACGTTCGGGAAGTGGCTGCGCGCCGTCTCGAGGTTGTGGTTGTAGCGGTGCACGCCCATGTCGCGGAGCTGGTCGACCTGTTCCTGCGTGAGCATGCCGAGGCTGCAGGCGATCTGGATGTCGACCTCGTTGCGGATGGCCTCGATGCCGGCGGCGACCTGGCTCAGCAGACGCTTGTCGGGTCCGCGGACGGCGGCGACGATGCAGAACTCGGTGGCACCGGTCTTGGCGGTCTGCTTGGCGGCCTCCACCAGCGACGGGATGTCGATCCAGGCACTGCGCACCGGCGAGGCGAACAGACCCGACTGCGAACAGAAATGGCAGTCCTCGGGGCAGCCACCGGTCTTCAGCGAGATGATGCCCTCGACCTCGACCTCCGGGCCGCACCACTTCATGCGCACGTCGTGGGCGAGCTGCAGCAACTCGGTCAACCGGTCGTCGTCCAGGCGCAGCACCGCCAGGACCTGGTCGCGGTCGAGCGGTTCACCGCGCTCGAGCACCTGCTCGCGGGCGATGGCGAGGATGTCGTCGGACGTCTGTGCGTCGCGGGCGGTGTCGACGGTTGCCTGTGTCACGGGCTGAACTCCTTGTACTGGAACTGATTACGCGGGCTGGAAAAAAGACGGTCTATGAGGTCCCGGCGAGCGATGCCGGATGGTCGGCGAGGGAGCCGGCGAGCCAGTCGGGGTCGAACCAGGTCGGCGCGGTCCGGCGGAACCGGGCGGGATCGAGGGCGGCGGCACCCGCGGGCAGCACGCCGATCACCGGGACGCGGGTGATCCGCGGCAGGTCTGATCGGTTGCAGCGCATGGCGAGGTCGGGGTCCGGCGGCCACCACCCGATGACGAGTCCGGCGGGCCGGAGGCCTCGAGCGCGAACGGCGTTCACGGTCAGCTCGGCATGGTTGAGCGCACCGAGGCCCGGTGCGACGACGATGACGACGCCGTCGTACGTCCCGGGTGCCAGTGTCGCTGCGGCGACGTCGAGGATCGTGGCGGACTCCCCCAGTCGCACCAGCACACCGCCGGCGCCTTCGACGAGGGTCAGGTCATGGTTGGCCGCGAGGTCGTCGACCGCCCGCACGATGACGTCAGGATCGGCGAGCGGCATCTCCGCGCGTCGCGCCGCGGTGTCCGGGGCGAGCGGTTCGGGATAGCGGTAGGACTCGACCGTGGTCACTTTCCCGGCGAGGCGCGTGACCTCGGCGAGGTCGCCGGGTTCGCCTGGTGCGACGCCGGTTTGGACGGGTTTGCAGACGGCGACTCGGGTCACCGGCCCTTCGAGGCTCGGCGCTAGCGCTCCTCGCACCTCAGGGAGCAGGAAGGCGGCGGCGAGGGCCGCCGTCGCGACCGTCTTGCCGACGTCGGTCGAGGTGCCGGTGACGGCGAGAACGCGTCCGCGTGCCGGTGATGGTGTCGGCGCGCTCATCGTGCACCCACCTCATGCAGTGCGGCGTCGACGACCTCGGCGACGTGGTCGAGGGTCGCGGCATCGAGGTCGGCGCGCACCGTGATGCGCAGCCGGGAGGTGCCCGGCGGGACCGATGGCGGGCGGAAGCACCCGACGAGCACTCCGCGGTCACGGCAGGCCGCAGCCGCGTCGACGGCGCGTTGCGGGTCGCCGACGATGATCGAGATCACCGCTGCCGCGGGTTCGTCGACGCCGCATGCGCGGGCCAGGCGACGGGCGTTGCCGCGCAATCGGTCCGGTAGCGCGGGATCGGAACGCAGGACCCGCAGTGCGGCCCGCGCCGCGCCGACCGCCGCCGGATTCAGTCCGGTGTCGAAGATGAACGGACGCGCACAGTCGATCAGGTGTGACCGTAGGATCTCCGGCCCGAGGACCACTCCGCCCTGCGATCCGAACGATTTGGACAGCACGGTGGTGACCACGAGGTCCGGCGCGCCGGAAAGTCCTTGTTCGGCAACGAGTCCGCGCCCGCCGGGACCACGGACACCGACGGCGTGGGCCTCGTCGACGAGCAGCACCGCACCGTGCGCGCGAGCAGCCGCATACAGATCGGCGACGGGGGCCGGTTCGCCGTCGATGCTGTACACCGAGTCGGTGACGACGAGTGCGCGTTCCTCGGTGCGCTCGGCGAGGGCGGCCCGCACGGCCTCATGATCCCCACGATCCACCACGACGACCCGTGCCCGTGACAGCCGGCACCCGTCGATCAGCGACGCGTGCGAACCGGTGTCACTCACGATGAGATCGCCGCGTCCGGCGAGTGCGGTGACCGCGCCGACATTGGCCAGATAGCCGGAGGAAAAGACAAGTGCCGCAGGAAAACCGAGGAAGTCGGCGAGCTCCGTCTCGAGGTCGACGTGCGCCTGCGTGGTGCCGACGACCAGCCTCGACGCCGTCGATCCGCCACCCCACTGGGCGGCCGCGGCCCGCGCGCCGGCGACGACGTCGGGGTGCGTCGACAGACCGAGGTAGTCGTTGGAGCCCAGATTGATCGCGTCGGCACCGACTCGACGGACGTGCGGCTCGCGATGCAGCCCGGCGGCGGCGCGGTCGCGTGCGGCCCCGGCAAGCCAGGCGAGTCCGACCTCGCCCGAAGCCACCCCACCCGAGGCGATGTCGTCGGCCTGGCCGGCCGCGGGCTGTCCCGAGGTGATGGTCATGACCGTGCTCCCACGAGTTCGGCGGTCGTCGAGTTCTGGTCGCCGAGGGTCGCCCGCACCGCGGCCGTGATACCGCCAACGATCGTCGAGATGTCGTCGGGCGTGGAGATGAACGGCGGCATCGTGTAGACGAGGTTGCGGAAGGGCCGCAGCCACGCACCGGCGTCGACGGCGGCCGCGGTGGCCGCGGACATGTCGACGGGACGGTCGAGTTCGACGACCCCGATCGCGCCGTGGACCCGGACGTCGACGACGCCGTCGAGCTCCCGCAGTGGCGCCAGGCCGTCGGAGAGACCTCTCTCGATCGCCGCCACGCGTTCGGCCCAGGGCGTCTCCAGCAACAACTCGATGGCGGCGACCGCCACCGCGCACGCGAGCGGGTTGGCCATGAAGGTCGGGCCGTGGGCGAGTCCGCCGGCCTCGCCCGCACTGATGACCTCGGCGAGGTGTGCGGTACAGAGTGTGGCGGCAAGCGTCATGTACCCGCCCGTCAGCGCCTTGCCGACGCACATGATGTCGGGGGCGACGTCCGCGGCGTCGGCGGCGAAGAGCATCCCGGTCCGACCGAAACCGGTGGCGATCTCGTCGAAGATCAGCAGGACGCCGTGGCGGTCGCAGATGTCGCGCAGGGCGGACAGATATGCCGGGTCGTGGAAGCGCATGCCGCCGGCGCCCTGGACGACCGGTTCGACGATGACGGCGGCGAGCTCGTCGCGGTGCTCGCGGATCGAGGCCTCCAGGGTGGCGACGTACTCGGGTCGATACTCGGCGGGCGGAGCGTCGACGAAAACCTGTCGCGTGAGGACCGCCGACCACATCGAGTGCATGCCGCCCTCGGGGTCGCAGACGCTCATCGGCGTGAAGGTGTCGCCGTGGTAACCACCACGCCAGGTCAGCAGGCGCGTGCGCTGCGACTGTCCGCGGCTGCGCCAGTACTGCAGCGCCATCTTCACCGCGACCTCCACCGAGACCGAGCCCGAGTCGCAGAAGAACACCTTCTGCAGCGGTTCGGGGGTGAGCTCGACGAGGAGTTGTGCGAGCCGGGCGGCGGGTTCGTGGGTGAGACCGCCGAACATCACGTGCGACATCCGTCCCATCTGAACCGCGGCCGCGGCATCGAGGCGCGGGTGCCGGTAGCCGTGGATCGCCGCCCACCAGGAACTCATGCCGTCGACGACCGAGCGCCCGTCGGCGAGTTCGAGGTGAACTCCCGACGCCGACGACACCACCAGGGGTTCGGTCGTCGCGGGCAACGCCCCGTAGGGATGCCAGATGTGCTCCGCGTCGACACGGCTGATCTCGCCCTGGTCCACGGCGCGCTCCTCCTTCTTCTACCCCGGGGATCACCTGGACACCGTCCAGGATTCCTGAACACCGTACAGGGACGCCTGGACGGTGTACAGGCGGCTCGCGCGGGCCGGCGTCGGACCGGTGACTACGCTGACCGCGTGAGCAACAGCCGGACCGACGTCCTCCGCGCGGCCCGCGACATCCTGCGCGAGCACAGCCTGGCCGATCTGTCGATGCGCCGGCTCGCCACCGAGCTCGGGGTGCGTCCCAACGCCCTGTACTGGCATTTCCCCAACAAACAGACCCTGTTGGCCGCACTTGCCGACGACATCCTGGGTGCCGTCTCGATTCCGGCCACCGACCTGGCGTGGGACGAGCGGCTACGTCTGCTCGCCACCGGGATGCGTGCCGCCCTGCTCGATGTGCCCGACAGTGCCGAGGTCGTGTCGTCGAGTTGGGCGAGCGGCCTGTCCACGAAGGCGATCACCGCCGACATCGTCTCGGCCGGGCATGCCGGCGGGTTGTCGCTGCGTGACGCGGAGGCCGTCAGCACTGCGGTCTGTCAGCTCGTCATCGGTCTGACCATCGAGGAACAGACCCGCGCGCAGATGGAACGCCTCGGCGTCACCGGACCGTCGGGCCGGGACTTCGACGGCGAATTCGTGGACGGGTTGACGATCATCCTCGACGGGGCACGCACCCGTGCGCGTCGGTGAGATCCCCCGACTCGTGACCGACTCCACCAGCCGTCGTGGGCGGTGCGAATCGAGAAATCACAGGTTCGACGGGTAGATTGCTACGCGGCCGAACCGCCCGTCCCCGACCCGAAAGACTTCCCTGTGGCATCGACGACTCGAGTAGTGGCGCCGGAGTCGGCCCCCTCGACGCCGACGACCCCTGCCTACCGCACCGACCTCGACGGTCTGCGCGGTATCGCGATCACCCTCGTGGCCTGTTTTCACGTGTGGTTCGGCAAGGTCTCCGGCGGCGTCGACGTCTTCCTCACCCTGTCGGGGTACTTCTTTCTCGGTTCGCTCCTGCGGCATGCGATCTACGCCCAGAAGCCGAACGTCACCTTCCGCGACACCCTGAACCCGTGGCCGCGGCTGAAGCGACTGCTGAAGCGACTACTGCCCGCGCTGGTCACCGTGCTCCTGGCCGTCACGGTCCTCACCGTCGTGATCCTGCCGCAGACGCGCTGGGCCAACATCGGGCAGGAGGTCGTCGCGAGCGCGCTGTACTACCAGAACTGGTATCTCGCGTTGAATTCGCAGGACTACCTGGCCGCGAGTTCGGCGAACAGCCCGCTGCAGCACATCTGGTCCATGTCGATGCAGGGACAGTTCTTCGTCCTGACCCTGCTCGTCGCGCTGGCCTTCGCCGGGTTCCTGAAAGTCGCCGCCCGGCTCGCGCGTCCGTTCGCCGACCCTCGCGTCATCAAGTTCCTCGTCGGCGCCGCGGTGTTCGTGGTCGCGCTGGGGTCGTTCTACTGGGCACATCGTGGGATGGCCATCAACCAGCCGTACAACTACTACTCCACGATCTCGCGGCTCTGGGAGCCGCTCGCCGGCGGCCTGCTGGCGATCTGGCTGCCGAGTCTGCGGGTGCCGAACTGGGTGCGCAACGCCGCGACCGTCGTGGCCCTGGCACTGATCATCAGCTGCGGCTTCTGGATCGACGGCGTCAACGAGTACCCGGGTCCGATGGCGCTGGTCCCGGTCGGCGCGACGCTGCTCATCATCTGGGCCGGCGCGACCGCGCTGCAGAAGCCGGCGCGAGGCGGTCACGCGGCGCCGGACACGATGCCCGCGGTCAACCGGATGCTGGCGAGCACGTGGCCGGTGTGGCTGGGAACCATCGCGTACGCGCTGTACCTGTGGCACTGGCCGTTGCTGATCTTCTATCTCACCTGGCGTGACAAGAACCACGCGAACTTCCTCGAGGGCGTCGGGATTCTCGGGTTCTCGATCGGTGTGGCCTGGCTCACGAAACGCTACATCGAGGACCCGCTCCGCGGCGGTGACCGGTCGGCCCTCACTCGAGGCACCCGCGACGGCCGGTCGCGCCGGCTCTCCTACACGTCGGTGGTGACCTCGATCCTGCTGCTCGGCACCGTGGTGGCCGGCGTCGGTATCAAGCTGTGGGAGAACCACGTCGACAACATCGTCGTCGACACCAAGAATCTCGACCCGCGGTCGTACCCGGGTGCGCGCGCACTCCTCGACGGGTGGCCCGTCCCCGCGCTCGACCCGCAGCCGTCGGCCCTGGAGGTGATCCAGGACTTCCCGGAGACCTCGACCGACGGGTACATGAGCGACTTCACCGACAACGAGATCCACGTCGGCGTCTACGGCGACCCGAACGCGACCCGCACGATCGCTCTGGCCGGCGGTTCCCACGCGGAGATGTGGATCTCCGCGCTCGACACCCTCGGCAAGCGCAACGGGTTCAAGGTCAAGACCTACCTGAAGATGGGTTGCCCGCTGTCGACCAACAAGATCCCCAAGCAACGCGGCGTCCCCTATCCCGAGTGCTACGACTGGGGCCAGCGGGTCATCGACCGGGTGATCTCCGAGAAACCAGACGCCGTCTTCACCAATTCGACGCGTCCGCGCGACTACCAGCCCGGCGACTGGGTGCCGCCGGACTACCCCCCGATCTTCGATCGCTTTCTCGACGCCGGCATCCCGGTGCTCGGCATGCGGGACACCCCGTGGCCGAAGAACGGCAAGGGCACCATCGACACCCCGATCTGCCTCGCCGACGGCGGCGACGCGGAGAGCTGTGGTTCGCGGCGCGCTGCCGTCCTCGCTCCCGAGGACCCGGCGCGCGAACTCGCCGCCACCCGCCGAGACTTCCACCCGCTGGACATGTCGAACGGCATCTGCACCGACGACTTCTGCCCGGCGATCGTCGGCAACATCACCGTGTACAAGGATCCCCATCACCTCTCGGCGACGTATGTCCGGAGTCTCACCGACGAGCTCGGCCGGCAGATGGAGGCCCAACTGCCGTGGACCGGCCCACTGGTTCCATGACCTGCGTCTTCCGCATCGCGGCCCACCCGCGGCCACGCGGACGACGGACGTGACCGCTTTGCCGGATGATGCCCTGTCCGAGATGACCGCCTGACGCAACACGACTAGTGTCGACCCATGACGTCGTCTCCGAAGGTGGGCACTACTGCTTCGCCAACCACGGGTGAACACCCGGACCCGAGCACGACCGACACCCCGCCGGTCCCCATGCCGGAGGATCCGGTTCAGGCCGACGCGCTCGTCGAACCCGAACCCGCGCCGATCCCCGTCTGGCCGGGCACCCCGTACCCGCTCGGCGCAACCTACGACGGTGCGGGGACGAACTTCTCGTTGTTCTCCGAGGTCGCCGAAGCCGTCGAGCTGTGCCTCATCGACCGCGAGGGCAAGGAACGGCGCATCCGCCTCGAAGAGGTCGACGGCTATTGTTGGCACTGCTATCTGCCGAATGTGGTGCCCGGACAGTTCTACGGTTTCCGCGTCTACGGCCCCTACGATCCCGCCCGCGGCCTGCGGTGTGACCCGAGCAAACTCCTTCTCGACCCGTACGGCAAGGCTTTTCACGGCGACTTCGACGGCGACGCCTCGCTCTTCTCCTATCCCCTGCCGACGCCCGACGACACGGAGGAATCGCCCGAGGCGGCCGTCGAGGAGGCCGATTCGGAGTTCGATGACCAGGCGCCGGACGCGGACGCCACCGGAGCCGATGACACCGACACCGGGGACACCGGAGCAGAGGATTCGGGGGCCGAGAATGCGGGAACGGAGGATTCCGGCGCCGAGGATTCCGGCGCCGACGGCACACCGGACCCGGAAGCGACTGTGCTTGAACCACTTCCGGAGAACCAGCCCGCGCCCGAGAACCCGATGCCCGCGCTCGACTCGCTGGGACACACGATGGTCTCGGTGGTCATCAACCCGTACTTCGACTGGCAGAACGACCGGTCGCCCAACCGGCCCTATCACCAGACGGTCATCTACGAGGCCCACGTCAAGGGTATGACCGCCACCCATCCCGGGGTGCCCGAGCATCTCCGCGGCACCTACGCCGGCCTCTGCCACCCGGTGATCATCGACCACCTGAAGTCGTTGGGTGTCACCGCGATCGAACTGATGCCGGTCCACCAGTTCATGCAGGACTTCGTCCTCCGCGACAAGGGGCTGCGAAACTACTGGGGGTATAACACCTTCGGGTTCCTGGCACCACACATCGAGTACTCCTCGACTCCGGACCAGCCCGCCAGTGCGGTGACCGAGTTCAAGGCTATGGTACGGGAGTTCCACAACGCGGACATTGAGGTCATCCTCGATGTGGTCTACAACCACACCGCCGAGGGCAACCACCTCGGCCCGACGATCAGCTTCCGCGGCATCGACAACGCGGCCTACTACCGACTCGTCGACGACGACCCCGAGATGTACATGGACTACACGGGGACCGGGAACAGCCTCAACGGACGGCATCCGCACACGCTGCAGCTCATCATGGACTCCCTGCGCTACTGGATCCTGGAGATGCACGTCGACGGTTTCCGCTTCGACCTCGCCTCCACGCTGGCCCGCGAACTCCACGACGTCGACCGTCTGTCGGCGTTCTTCGATCTGGTGCAACAGGATCCGGTGGTGAGCCAGGTCAAGCTGATCGCCGAACCGTGGGACATCGGCGAAGGCGGCTATCAGGTCGGCAACTTCCCGCCGTTGTGGACCGAATGGAACGGGAAGTACCGCGACACCGTCCGCGACTACTGGCGCGGGGAGCCGTCCACGCTGGGCGAGTTCGCGTCCCGGCTCACCGGGTCGTCGGATCTCTACGAGGCGACCGGCCGACGACCGCTGGCGAGCATCAACTTCGTGATCGCCCACGACGGCTTCACGCTGCGCGACCTGGTGTCGTACAACGAGAAACACAACATGGCCAACGGCGAGGACAACCGCGACGGCGAAAGCCACAACCGGTCCTGGAACTGCGGCGTCGAGGGTCCGACCGACGACCCCGAGATCAACGCGCTGCGCGCCCGGCAGCAGCGCAACATCCTGGCGACCCTGTTCTTGTCGCAGGGCACACCGATGCTGGCCCACGGCGACGAGATCGGCCGCACCCAGCAGGGCAACAACAACGTGTACTGCCAGGACTCCGAATTGTCCTGGGTGGACTGGTCACTCGCCGAGGAGAACGCCGACCTGCTGGAGTTCACCCGCAAGGCCATCGCCCTGCGCACCGCACATCCGGTGTTCCGTCGACGCCGATTCTTCGGCGGCAAGCCGATCCGGTGGGGCGACCAGGCCCTCGACATCGCATGGCTCACCCCCGCCGGCGTGGAGATGACCAGTGCGGACTGGGACAGCGGATTCGGGAAGAGTCTCGCGGTGTTCCTCAACGGCAAGGGACTCGGCGAGAAGGACGAACGGGGCGAGTGGGTCGTCGACGACTCGTTCTTCATCTGCTTCAACGCCCACTACGAGCCCATCGACTTCCACCTCCCGCCGGAGCAGTACGGGCTGGAATGGTCCGGCGAACTCGACACCACTCACCCGGCCGGCGACTCGGATCTGACTGCGGCGTCCGGTGATTCGGTGACGGTCGGCGGCCGGTCCGTGCTCGTCCTGCGGAAGACGTCCTGACACGATGAGCACACGTCCGACGCCTCGGGCCACCTACCGCTTCCAACTCAACGCCGACTTCGGGTTCGCCGACGTCGCGAAGACGCTCGACCATCTCGTCGAGCTCGGGGTCAGTCACGTCTACCTCTCCCCCATCGGAACCGCCTCGGCCGGGTCGACCCACGGCTACGACTGGCTCCCGCCGCCGGCCGTGTCCGACCTCCTCGGCGGTGTCGACGGTCTGCGTGCGCTCCGCAGGGCCGCAACCGACCGCGGCCTCGGCCTCATCATCGACATCGTCCCCAACCACACCGGCGTGGCGGATGCGCTCGCCAACCCCTGGTTCGCTGACCTGTTGCGTCACGGCGTCCGTTCGCCCTACGCCTCGTTCTTCGACATCGACCTCAGCGACGACAACGGCGCCGGCGGCAAGATCGCACTCCCGGTCGTCGCCGCCGACGGTGACCTGAGTCCGCTCGAGATCGACGAGCAGGGCAACCTGCGCTACTACGACCACGCCTTCCCTGTGGCACCCGGCACCGAGAACGGCACGCCCGCGGAAATCCATGCGCGACAACACTACAAGCTCGTGCCGTGGAACAGCGGCCTGATCGGGTACCGCCGCTTCTTCACCGTCAACGAGCTCGCGGGCCTTCGGCAGGAGGACCCCGCGGTCTACGACGCCACGCACGAGTGGCTGCGCGAACTCCTCGCCGAGGACCTCATCGACGGTGTCCGCGTCGACCATCCGGACGGACTCTGGGACCCCCAGCAGTACCTCCACCGACTCCGCTCCGATGTCGGCGACGACCGACTGCTCTACATCGAGAAGATCCTCGCTCCGGACGAACCCCTCGAACCGACGCTCCCCGTCGAGGGCACCACCGGCTACGACCAGATGCGCGTCATCGACGCCCTGTTCGTCGCCCCGTCGGGCGTCGTCCAGCTCACCGAACTCAACGAGCACCTCACCGGTGACACCGGCGATGCGCAGTGGATGGCATCGGTGGAACACCAGCGCAAGCTGACGACTCTGCGCGAATCCTTCCCCACCGAACTCCGTCGACTCGTCCGCGCGATCACCCACTCCGACCCCGCCGCCGACGCCGACGCCATCGCCGAGGCGTGCGCCGAGCTGATCGCCTCCCTCGGCGTCTACCGGGCGGACTATCCGTCGCTACGGCCGCGACTGGAGATCACAGCCGTACGGATCGCGACCGAGAAGCCCTCGCTGACACGAGCGCTCGACACGATCGTGCGGGCGACACGCAGTCCGGGCGCGGCCACCTCACGCCTGGCGCAGACCTGCGGTGCGGTGACCGCGAAGAGCGTCGAGGACAGCCTTTTCTACCGCACCGCGCGCCTGGTGTCGGCGCAGGAGGTCGGCGGCGATCCGGCGAACCCGTCGGTGTCGCTCAACGCTTTCCACGACCACAACATCGATCGGTCCCGCCGCTGGCCGCTCGCGATGACCGCGACGTCGACCCACGACACCAAACGCGGTGAGGACGTCCGCGCTCGTATCGCCCTCCTCGCCCAGGTGCCCGAGCGGTGGTCCCTGCTCATCGAACGCGTCTGGCTGGGCACGGACGTCCCGGACAACCTGACGTGCTATTTCCTGCTGCAGAACATCTTCGGGGTGTGGCCGGCCGCCGGGTCCCGGCCCGGCGCAGAACCCGCCGACGGGGTGGTCACCGACGAGTTGCGTACCCGCATCGTCGATTACGCCCGCAAGGCTGCCCGTGAAGCCGGTCTTCGTACCACCTGGACCGAGGTCGACGAGGACTTCGAAGCCGCGATCGAACGGTGGATCACCCAGGTCACCACCGAACCGATCGCGAGCGCGGTCAGTGAACTCGTCGCCCGGACCGAATCCGCCTGGCGGCAGGAAAGCCTCGCGCGCAAGGCGATAGCTCTACTCGGTCCCGGCGTCCCGGACATCTATCAGGGCACCGAGTGGTGGGAGGACTCGCTTGTCGACCCCGACAACCGGCGGCCCGTGGACTTCGGTCGATCCCTGGATCACCCGAAGGCCGAGCTGGTACGGACCGCGCTCGGTGTCCGTGCCCGATACCAGGACGCGTTCGGCGCCACGAGCACCTATGACCGCCTTCCCGCCGACGGTCCGGCCTCCGACCGCACCGTCGCATTCACCCGCGGTTCCCGCGAGGTCGCCGAGGTCGTCGTGATCACCGCACGGTTCACGCACAGCCTCGACCCCGAGGCGGCGATCGACACCGTCATCGGACTGCCCTCGGGGGTGCGCTGGCGCGATGTCCGCACCGGGAAGGTCTACGACGAGACCGTCGACCTGGCCATGGCCAGGGCCGACCATTCGGTCGCGATCCTCGTCCGGGACTGAGTTCCCGCGCGGCTGGAGCGGAATCCGCGGTCGGTCAGCCGGCGGGGGCGGGCGCCGGCGCGGGACTCGGCGCAGGTGCGGGTGCCCCACCGGCCCCCGGCAACGACTGCGAGGGGTCGATCTGACCGCTCGGGCTACCGGGCGGACCGTCGACCTTCGAGACCAGCCACGTGCCGTCCTCCTTGCTCAGATCGAGCCGGAACACCATGAGACTGGTTCCCCCGGAGGGCAGTTTGACGCTGCGTCCGGTCACCTCCGCCATCACGACCGTCTTGGCGGTGTCGGTGTCCACGGTCTCGACCGCGACGACACTGATCTTCGACGAGACCTCGATCTTGAGCGACTCGACGTTCTGCTCGGTGTCCGCGCGCTCCTGCTCGAGACGCTGACGCAGCTCACCGGTCGACAGCGGACCGAGTAGTTCCTTGGAGTTGCCCGCATTGTCTGCGTTGAGGGTCGTCACCAGCTTGGTGACGAAATCCGCCGACGCGGTCTTTGCGTCGGCGAAGGCATTCGCCTCGCTCTGCAGCGTGTAGGTCCGCCAGCCGAGGAACACGCCGGCCACGATCAGCGCGACGATCGCCAACGCACCGAATGCGCGCTTGATCCCGCTCGCGGTGACCGTCAGCGAGAACTCCTTCTTGCCGGCGGCCGCGGGGCCGGGCTCGGGATCGGGCTCGCTGACCGCCGCTCCGGAACCGGTGCGACGAGCCGACTTTCCGCGCGGGGTCGTGGCAGCGTCCGTGGCCTGCCGCGCTGCGGTCGTCTTCTCCTCGGCTCCCGATCCTCCGGCGCCGAGTTCGTCTGTGCCGCTCTCCTCGCCGGTGGCGCTGTCCGCGGTCACGTCGGTGTTCTTGTCGAGATCTGGCTTCTCACGGTCTGTCATCTACAGGTCACGCAACTTGTCTGGGCGTCATTTGTCGAGCGGCACTGTGCGGGCATTCGGGTCGTAACGCGGTGGCGGCCCGGCAGTGTCGTCGCCCGGCGGTCGTGGTGCGTTGGCCGAGCCACGGATCTGCTGGTTCGGATCCTCGGTCACACAGTACAGATTGGTCGGGATGGTCAGCTCGAGGACCTTGGTCGGCCGACGCGGGGTGACCGGGTAGCTGCAGCTCGGCCGCGGATACACCGAACCGAAAGTCCACCACGCGCCGTCGTGGAACATGGTGAGGCTCTTGATGCTCGCGTCCCGGATCGACGGCATCAGCGTCGCCAGAGCCGGTGCTCGCAGCGCGCCCTGCTCGGCGATGTCGAGGAACTGCTTCATCACGTCGGTCACCGGATCGGTGAGCTGATTGATCGAACCGGCGAGGCTGGTCATCTGCGACGGGCCGCGATCGAGCAGGGTGCGCAGTTCCCTGTCGGAGGCGGCGGCGTTGTTGATCAGGTCGCTCAGCGACGACACCGTGTTCCCGAAGTCGGGCTGGATGTCGGCGGTCGTCTTGAAGATGGTGCCCGCGTTCTGGATCAGCCTCGTGGTCTCGGGCAATGCGGTGTACAGCCGCGCGAAGATCGTGCCGCCCGAGTCGAACAGCACTTCCAGATCGTTGGAGCCGTCCTCGGAATACAGCGCGACCTTCAGATTGTCCACCGCCGAGCGGAGTTCGGCCGGATCGATCTGCTGGATGAGATCCAGGGAGGACTCGAGAAGGTCGGAGAACGGCACGGTGACCTTGGTCTGGCCGGCCTTGATCACGTCGCCGTCCTTCAGGTACGGCCCCTCGGAGGTGGTCGGCTGGAAGTCGACGTACTGCTCGCCCGCCGCCGACAACCCCAGCGCCGCAACGGTGCTGTCGCGGTTGATCTTGTACCGGTCGTCGACCGTCACCTTCACCGTCACCGAATCCGGTTCCACGCGGATGGTGTCGACCTCGCCGATACGCGCACCGCGCAGCGTCACACCCGAGGTCTCCTGCAGACCACCGGAGATCGGGAACTCGATGGTCAGCTTGTACTTGTCCGCGAACGGTTCCCACCGCAACGTGCCGAGCGCCAGGTAACCGAGTCCGACGACCATGACCAGCACGAGCCCGATGTTCCCGACGAGCACCGAATTTCTACGCAGGAAACCGAATACGCCGCTCATCCGCAGCACCCCTTGGTTCCGGTGAGTCGGGCCAGCAACCGGGTGAGGGTCTGCTGGAGCGCTGCCGAGCCCGAGTCGATGTCCTCGAGCTCGGGAAGCCTGCTCGCCGAATCGAACCCGACGCCCGGGTTGAGCCAGTAGACCTTCGACGACACCGCGGCCGCGCTACCCGGTGTGGACTTGATCCACTTGGGGGTCAACGTGTGCAGATTGTCGGCCAGCGAACCGAGCGGACCCGCCGCCTGTCGCAGACCGGCCAGGACGGTCGACAGATGACCGAGCATCTCGACGAAATTGTCCTGGTCGGTACGCAGGAAGTCATTGGTCGCCGAGGTCACCTGCTGGGTCTTGTCCAGCGCGGTCAGGATCGAGCCGATCTGACCGTTCAGCGACTCGAGGGCGGGGCCGAGCTTGTTGATCGACGCCATGATCTGGGCACGACCGTCGGCCAGTTGTCCGGTCAGGATCCGGGTGTTCGCCAGTGACCGGTCGACCTGCGCCGAACTCTGGTTGAGCTTGCGAATACCGGTCGTCAGTCCGCGGATCGCGCCGTTGAGGTCCGACGGGTTGGTCGCGACCGCGGCACTCAGTTCGGTCAGGATGACCGTGAGCGAGTTCAGCGAGCCGCTGTCCACCACACCGCTCATGCTGATGAGCAGGTCCTCGACCGTCGCCGCCGCGGAGGTGGGTCCGGTCAGGGTGTCCCCGTCGACCATGAAACCCTTCGGCGCGTTGGGCGGCGGCAGCAGGGCCACGAACACGTCTCCGAGCGGCGTCGCCTGTCGGAGTTCGGCGCCCGTGCCCACGGGCAGCTTGGTCTTCTTGCTGACGTCCATCGTGACGATCGCGGAGTAGTCCTTGGCGACGATGGTGTCGACCTGCCCCACGTCGGTGCCGTTGAGCTTCACCTTCGCGCGCGTCGGCAGGTTCAGGGCGTTGTCGAAATTCGCCGTCAGCCTGATGGAGTCGCCGATGCCACCGGGGGCCGGCAGCGGGATCTGCTCGACGGTCAGCCCGGGCAGCACCCCACAACCGGTGAGCCCCATCAGCGCGCTGAGGAGCAACGCCGTCACCGCGCCGCGTCGCATGCGGGAGCGGCGTCGTGCCGGTTCAGCGACCGTGCGACCCAGGGAAGCGCTTGTCACCGCTCTCATTTCGTCAGCTCCAGCATCGCGGAGTAGATGCCCATGTCCGGACCGAAGTCCTTCAGCTTGCCGGTGCGGCAGCCGTCTTTCTGCAGGTTGATCGCCTCACAGAACTCGGCGAGCAGCTCGTTGTCGACGAGCGACTTGTCCAGCAGGACCTGGGCGCGCCAGGTGCCCTGCTCGGCGGAGATCGAGTTGCCAAGGTTCTGGAAGAGCAGCGGACCGACGTCGATGGTCTCCACCACCTGCCGTGAGTAGTCGCTCAGGTTCGCGGTCAGCGCGGCGAGCCGGTCGAAGGAGACCGAGATCGTGTTGGTGTTGTTCTGCAGGAAGGCCGTGGTGTTCTGCAGGGTCTGGTTGAGGTTGCGCAGCGTGGCGACGAGACCGGGTGACTGGCTGCCGAGCAGCTCGGACACCTCGTTGACCGACTTCGAGAAGGCGGTCATCTTCGGGTAGTTCTTCACCAGCGTGGTGGTGAGTCCCTCGATGGTCTCGATGATGTCGACGAGTGCATCGCTGTTGCCCGACACCACGTTCGACGCCTGGCCCAGCTGGTCGAGGGCGGCGCGGATCTCCTCGCCGTTGCCGGTGGCGATCCCCGAGGTGATGTCGATCATGTCCGCGAGCGGGCCGGAGCCCGGGCCCTCGCCCTTCAGGGACACGACGAGACCGTCGATGGCGTCGAACAGTTCCCCGACGGACACCGGGGCCTTGGTCTCCTTCAGCACCGAACCGTCCTCCAGCCTGGGTCCGCCCTCGTAGGCGGGGGTGAGCTCGACGTGGCGCGTGGTCACGATGGAGGTGTTGACGATGGCGGCCGTGGCGTCGGCGGGCACCGGCACGTCGTTGTCGATGGTCATGGTGACCTTGACCCGGTCACCCTGCGGCTCCACCGCGGTCACCTGACCGACCGGCATGCCGAGCACCGCGACGTCGTTGCTGACGTAGAGGCCGGCGACGTTGTCGAAGTACGCGGTGACCTCGATCGCCTGCCCGAATGCGGCCTTCCAGCTTCCCGGGATCATCGAACATCCCGACAGCCCCAGGATGCCGAGCAGGGAGACGCACACGAGGAGCGTCGAACGACGCAGTCTCTGCGGGTTCAGCATCCGTCCACCACCCGGGCCAGGCACAACCAGTTGTCGGGGAAGATGCCCCAGGGCAGGTAGCCGTTCACGTACGGCCCGTCGCCGATGACGTTGTTGGTCAGTCGAGCCGTCACGGGCAGGATCTCCAGCAGCTTGCGCAGGTTGTTGCGGTTCTTCTCGAGACCCTGCGTGATCGTGTTGAGGTTCGCCATGATCGGGGCGAACTGGTTGGCGTTCTCACCCGCCACCGCACTGGCCTGTTCGGTCAGTTCGGCGATGCCGTCGAGCAGGCGGGTGACCAATTCCTCACGGGCCACGATCTTCTGGGTCAGGTCGCGACCCTGGCCGACGATCACCGCGAGCTGCGCCTGATTGTCGTTGACGATGATGGTGATCGTCTTGGTGTCGGCGATCAGCTGGTTGATCTGGTCCTTGCGGTTGGTGATCACCTCGGACATCTGCGTCAGGGCCTCGAATGTCGGTTCGGTGATCGCGGGAACACCGGCGAGCTGACGGTTGAGGGTGCGGATGCTCTGCGAGAGGGTCTTGTCGTCGACGCCGGTCAGGATCGGCGCCCCCTCCTCGATGGTGCGGTTGAGGTCGTAGGGCACCGCGGTCCGCTCGATGTGACCGTCGGGTGCCTCCTCGGGCGAATCGCCCAGCGACACATCGACGTAGCGCTGACCCAGCAGCGTCGACATCTTGATCTCGGCCATACCGTTCGACGTCACCCGCACGTCGGTGTCGACCTTCATCGTCAGCGCGACGTGGTTCCCGGCGAGTTCGGTCTCGGTGACCTCACCGACGTCGATGCCGGCCACCCGCACTTTGTCCCCGGGCCGGATTCCGCCGGCCTGGGCGAAGTCCGCGGTGAGCGTCTTCTTGCCGAGATGCGCGCCCGCCAGTGCCGTCACGCCCAGCAGGAGGGCGACGATGACGACCGCGCCGATCACGCCGTACCAGATCCGGGTGTTGCTGCGGAAGTTCTTACGGAACCAGTTCATCGGCACACCACCGAATGATTCGTGCCACCGATCTTGTTGAAGATCCCCGGCGGCAGCAGGACGTCACCGATCGCGACGTCGAGGTCACAGGCATAGATGTTCAGGTACGCACCCTCTCCGAGTACCAGCGGGAAGTGACCGAGGAAGACCGGCGCGTCGACGGCCATCCGGTCGAGCTTGGAGCCGTTCTGGATGAGCGTCTTGGTGGCGATCCGTCCGTCGGTCGCGGCGGCGGCGAGGCTGTCCCGGCTGCGGCTCAGGACGTCGGCGAAACCGCTTGCGGTGCGTCCGATGTCGGAGACCGCACTGCCGAACGCCGCCGAGTTCGAGTTGAGGTTCGCGATCAGATCGGACATCGACCCGATGACCGTGCCGAGCTGACCGCCCT
Source organism: Gordonia amicalis NBRC 100051 = JCM 11271 (assembly GCF_000332995.1). Classification (GTDB taxonomy): domain Bacteria; phylum Actinomycetota; class Actinomycetes; order Mycobacteriales; family Mycobacteriaceae; genus Gordonia; species Gordonia amicalis. The sequence continues at coordinate 12,953 of NZ_BANS01000054.1, read as the reverse complement.
GGCGGGACAGGTCACGCATCACGGTGCTCAGGTTGTTGATGATCGCGCCGATCACGATGTCGCGGTTGGCGGTGTCCTCGGCGAGCCTGCCCACCTCGGCGACCGTGTAGCTCAGCGAGACCGAATTGCCCTGGAAGGCCTCGAGAAGACCCTGCGAGAGTGCGTTGACCTGCTCGGCGTCGAGTGTCTCGAACACCGGCTGGAACCCGGCGAGCAGCTTGGTGACGTCGAAGGAGTCCTCGGACGGCAACTCCAGTGTCGACCCGGGCGACAACGGCTTGCTGTCCCGGCCCTCCACCAGCGTCAGGTTGAGGTACCGCTGACCGATGAGGTTCTGGTAGCGGATCGCGGCACGGGTGTTGGTGTAGACCTGCTGGTCGTTCTGCACCTCGAATTCGACTCGGGCGCGGCCGTTGTCGAGTTCGATCTTGTCGACGCGGCCGACGCGGACACCGGCCATCCGGACGTCGTCGCCGCTGGAGAGACCCGAGGCGTCGGTGAAGAACGTCGTGTACTTGTTCGTCGATCCCGACACCGATCGTTCCAGGGTCGAGAAGATCACATACGACACGAGCAACGCGGCGATGGCGAAGATCGGGAAGCCGATCAACGGTTTTCGGATCGAATCCGAGGCCGCGCTCATCGTCCCCCTCCGTGGTCGGTGGCAGCATCACGCGCGTCGATCGACTGGACCAGCGGTCCGAGCATGACCGTGTCGGCGGCCGACGGCTCCCGGCGCAGCACCGCACCGAGGGTCTTGTTGTCGGAGTCGGTGGTCACCATGCCCACCGGCCGGTTCTTGCGCATGCCGTCGGACGGGTAGATCTGCAGCGGACCCGACATCGTCGGTCCGGTACCGGTTCCCGGCCCGACACATCCCGGGCCGCGCAAGGTCCCGTACGGGCCGCCGTTGTAGACCGGGCAGTTCTGCCGGGTGTAGCGCACGAACGCACCGAAGCTCACACCGAGGTTGAGCTTGACGTGTCCGTTGGTCCCGGTGAAGACCGTGAGCACCCGGGCGGCCAGGTTGTTGAGCGCGATGACCGCCTGCGGCAGCGAGTTCGGTTCGAGGACGGTGGCACCGAGCATGCGGTTGAGGTCGGTGACGAGTCGCTGACCGCCGTTTCCGTTGCGGGCGAACATCAGCTGCGTCTGGTCGAGCAGTCCCTGGCTGCCGGAGAGCAGTGCTGCGAGGTCGCGCTGCTTCTCGGCGAGCGTCACCGCCGGTATCACGCTGCGCCCCAGGGTGTCGAGCAGTTCCGGCGCGGACTCCGCGAGGCCGCTGATCGCGGCGTCGAAGTTGTCGAACCCCGGGGGTGCACCCGGCGGGAACTGCGCGTTGATCGAGTCGAAGTAGTTGCGCAGCACGCCGACGAACGAACCGAACACCGAACCGCCGCCCTTGAGGGCGTCGGCGATGACACCGAGCACCTGGGCGAGTTCCTCCGGCGGCACCGCGTCGAGGATGGCACTCAACTCGTTCTGCGCGTCCTGCAGTTTGATCGTCTCGAGAGACTTGTCGGCGGGGACGGAATCGCCCGACGACAGCCGCTCGGTGCCCGGTTCGGCGGGCCGCACCAGTTCGACCGAGTTGACGCCGAACAGGTTCGACGGCACGGTCCGCGCGGTCACCGATGCCGGGATGCCCTCGGCCTGCGCGGGCACGATGTCGATCTCGACCTTCTTGATCACCTTCGTCGCGTCGGTCTCGCCGGTGTCGGCGACCGAGATCGACTTCACCGAGCCGACGATGAGCCCGTTGTACCGGACGTCGGCACCCGACGTCAGACCGTCACCGACATCGACGAGGTCGGCGGTCACGGCCACCGTCTTGCTGAATGTGCCCTGGTACCGCATGAACAGCAGCACGAAGATCACCAGCAGGACCAGCAGGAAGGCGACGCCCCGCAGCACGTACTGCAGCAGCGATGGGTTGCGCCCATCGGTCGCGATGTTCACCGGCTCCCCCTCAGCCCGAGATCTTGATTCCGGGCGAGGTGCCCCAGAACACGAGGGTCATGATCAGATTCGCGAACACGATGACGATGATCGCGAGTCGGATGGCATGTCCGGCAGCAACTCCCACACCTTCGGGCCCCCCAGAGGCGAAGTATCCGTAGTAGCACTGGATGAACGTCGTCAGCAGCACGAAGACGATCACCTTGATGAACGAGAACACCATGTCCCACGACACGATGAACTGGTTGAAGTAGTACAGGTAGGTGCCCTCGCCCTGGCCGCTCTGGACCATGAACATGAACTGGCACGCAAGGTAGTTGGCGGCCAGCGACACCGAGTACAGCGGGATGATCGCGAGCACCGCGGCCAGCATGCGGGTGGTGACCAGGTACGGCAGCGGCCGGATCGCGATCGCCTCGAGGGCGTCGATCTCCTCGGCGATGCGCATCGAACCGAGCTGTGCGGTGAAGCGGCAGCCCGACTGCGCGGTGAACGCCGTGGCCGCGAGGAGCGGGGCGATCTCACGCGTCGTCGCGAACGCCGACAGTCCGCCGGTCACCGGCGACATGCCGAGCAGGTTCAGCGCGGTGTAGCCCTCGATCCCCACGGTCGCACCGCCCATGATCCCGAGGATCACCATGACACCGACCGTGCCGCCGCCCACGACGATGGCGCCGTTGCCCCACGCGACGTCGGCGAGCAGCCGCCAGACCTCTTTGCTGTAGTGCCGGAAGGCCAGCGGGATGGCACCGATGGACCGGACCAGGAAGGTGATGAGGTGACCCATCGCCGCGAGCGCGTCGCGCGGCCCCCGATAGACGGCTTTGGCGGCCTCCACGGGCCTGAGCGCGGGTGGCACATACCGTGACGCGGTCATCTCACACCACCTTCGACGGGAAGAGGATCGCGAACAACTGCGTGAGGATCACGTTCACGGTGAACAGGAGCAGAACCGAGTTGACCACCGCAGCATTCACCGAGTTCGCGACACCGGCGGGACCGCCCTTCGTCGAGAGGCCGCGATCGCAGGCGACGATCGCCACGATCGCGCCGAATATGACCGCTTTCGCCAACGCGAACATCAGGTCCGCGGTCGTCGCGAACGATGCGAAAGTGCCCGTGTAACTGCCTGGCGTACCGCCCTGGAAGTACACGTTGAAGACGTAGCCGGTGATGAAACCGACGAAGCACACGAAGCCGCAGAGCAGGAAGCTGACCACCATGGTGGCGAGGAGTCGCGGCGAGATCAGCCGCTCGATGGGGTTGACGCCCATCACCTTCATGGCGTCGATCTCGTCGCGGATGGTGCGCGAACCCAGATCGGCGGCGATGGCCGAGCCGACCGCGCCCGCGAGGAGCAACGAGGTGACCAGGGGTGCGCCCTGCCGGATCACGCCGAGACCGGTGGCGGCACCGGAGAACGACGTGGCGCCGACCTGGCCGGCGATGTTGGACACCTGGATCGAGACGATGACGCCGATCGGGATGGCGACGAGGAGGGTCGGGAACACCGACGTGGTCGCCATGAAAGCGCACTGGCGGATGAACTCACCGAACGGGAACCGCCGCTTGGCGAGGTCGACGAAGAGCGTGCGGAACACCTCGACGAACATGCCCAGCTGGCGTCCGAAGGTGTCGAAGGACGCGACGACATGCTTGTCGAACCACGCCCGAACCGCATTCGGTCTCTTCCGACCGACCTCCTCGTCGTCCGAGGTGACTGCGTCTGTGCTCAATCCCTACCCTTGCGTCTCGGCTCACCCATTCACCGGCCGTCAGGTCGCCGAGCACGTGATGCGCCAACTCGTGCGCATCGGCTCGGCTGATCTGCTCGAGGTGCCCCCTTGGACATGAGCGTCGCCGTAATATACCCCGCTTTCGTCCGGCGATTGTGATCGGCCTCACAGTATCGCGCGATGCGCCTTCGAGAGCCCCGACATACCTTGCATGATGTGAGGAATTCCCCGACGACGTCCGCGACTGATGACCAGAGCACCAAAACTTGGTCAGTCGACCAACGGGAACAATACCTACCACTTCGTTCCAATGTGGGCCCTTACCACCCGCCACGCTCGGTGAACGAGATCCGGGTGTGGGCGCCCGAGGCCGGGAAGGTGGACCTCGTCGTACGATCCGGCGGTCCCGGCTCCCCCACCCGGTCGGTGCCGATGTCCGCCGGCGCCGGCGGGTGGTGGCAGGTCCCGTCGGACAACGCGATCGAGACCGGCCCGGACCTGCGCTACGGGTTCTCGCTGGATGACGGCCCGGCCCGGCCCGACCCGCGTTCCGTCCGCCAGCCCGACGGGGTCCACGAATTGTCCGCACTCTTCGGCGTCGACGAGAGCCGGTGGACCGACGACGACTGGGCCGGCCGCGACGCGCACGGGGCCGTGATCTACGAACTGCACCTCGGGAACTTCACCCCCGCAGGCACTCTCGACTCCGCGATCGAACGGCTCGACCACCTCGTCACCCTCGGCGTCGATCTGGTCGAGCTGATGCCGGTGAACGCATTCAACGGCACCCACAACTGGGGGTACGACGGCGTCGGCTGGTACGCGGTGCACGAGACCTACGGCGGCCCGGCCGCACTCGCCCGCTTCGTCGACGCCTGTCACGCCAAGGGACTCGGCGTCGTCCTCGACGTCGTCTACAACCACCTGGGACCGTCCGGCAACTATCTGCCGGACTTCGGACCGTATCTCAGTGAGGGCACGACGTCGTGGGGGTCGTCGGTGAACCTGTCGGGACCCGATTCCGACGAGGTGCGCGCTTTCATCGCCGGCACCGCCCTACGCTGGTTCACCGAATTCCACATCGACGGACTGCGTCTCGACGCCGTCCACGCCCTCGCCGACCATCGTGCGGTCCACATCCTCGAAGAACTCGCCGCGGCGACCGACGCCCTCTCGGCCGAGCTCGGGCGCCCGCTGTCACTCATCGCGGAGAGCGATCTCAACGACCCCCGGATGATCATGCCGCGATCTCGCGGCGGTCTCGGGCTGGCGGCCCAGTGGGACGACGACATCCACCACGCCGTCCACACGCTCGTCTCCGGCGAGCGACAGGGCTACTACGCCGATTTCGGCAGCTTCGGCTGCCTCGCGAAGGTCCTGACCGGTGGGTTCTTCCACGACGGCACCTACTCGTCGTTCCGGCGCCGCTGCCACGGCCGGCCGATCCCGACCGACCTCGTGCCCGCGTCGTCGTTGCTGGCCTACACGTGCACCCACGACCAGGTGGGCAACCGGGCGATCGGTGACCGGCCGAGTGCCTACCTGGACGGCGGGCAACTCGCCATCAAGGCCGCCCTGGTCCTGTTGTCCCCCTACACCCCGATGCTGTTCATGGGCGAGGAATGGGGCGCGGCAACGCCTTTCCAGTTCTTCACCTCGCACCCCGAACCGGAGCTGGGCCGGGCGACCGCGCAGGGCCGGAAGGCGGAGTTCGCCGAACACGGGTGGGACAGTGAGGACGTGCCCGACCCGCAGGACCCGGAGACCTTCGAACGGTCGAAGCTGGACTGGTCGGAGCTCACCCGTACCGACCACGCGCGGGTGCTCGACTTCTACCGGTCACTGATCGCATTACGGAAAGCCGAACCGGCCCTCCATGATCCGGCATTCGCCTCGGTCGACGCCGAATTCGACGAGGCGGCAGGGTGGTTCGCGATGCATCGCGCCGACTGGTCGGTGGTGTGCGTCCCCGGCGGCGCGTCCGTGACACTCCCCTGGCCACTCGACGTCCGGCTGGCCTGGGAGCAACCGGACGACGGAGTGTCACCCGGACACAACGTGATCGTCGGCGTCCGGCGCGATTCATAGCCCGAAGCCGCGCCGGGCGGGTCCCGGCCATAAACGATCAGGTCAGGTACTCGTAGGCCGGCGACCCCGGCTCGAGGCGTTCGCAGTGCAGGCGGGAACGCGACATCCGGTCCATCAGATCGCCCAGGTCATCCGGGGTGCCGAGTTCGACACCGACCAGTGCGGCACCGGTCTCGCGGTTGTTGCGCTTGACGTACTCGAACAGCGTGATGTCGTCATCCGGTCCCAGGACCTCGTCGAGGAAACGGCGCAGCGCACCCGGCTCCTGAGGGAAGTCGACCAGGAAGTAGTGCTTGAGGCCCCGGTGCACCAGCGAGCGTTCGATGATCTCGCCGTAGCGGGACACGTCGTTGTTGCCGCCGGACACCAGACATACGACGACCGCGTCGGCGGGCAGCCGCAGCTTGTCGAGTGCAGCGACCGCCAGCGCTCCCGCGGGTTCGGCGATGATGCCCTCGTTCTGGTACAGCTCCAGCATCGCCGAGCAGATGGCGCCCTCGTCCACATGTGTGATGTGGGCGGAGCCCGGGGTCGGCGACACCGGGCCGTCGGGGATGACCCGGACGGCCGGGTTCGCCGAGATGCTCGCCAGGACCGGATGATCGCTGACGCTCGCGCCGAGCTCGGACATCACCCGGTGTCCGATGGTGCCGATCCGCTTCACCGCCGCGCCGTCGACGAAGGGGTCGATGTCGTCGAGGGTGACCGGCCCGCCGTTGACGAGCGCCGCGCTCAGTGACACGGCGCCGGTCGGTTCGACGCCGACGATCGCCACCTCGGCGGAGAGCCCACGCAGGTAGGTCGCCATGCCGGCCAGGCAGCCGCCGCCGCCGACCGGTGCGACGACGACGTCGGGCATCCGGCCGAGCTGCTCGACGATCTCGCGTGCGATGGTTCCCTGACCGGCCGCGGTCCGCGGGTCGTCGAAGGCATGGATCCACGCGGACCCGGTGCGCATCACATCGGCCTGTGCGGCGGCAGCGGCCGCATCGTAGGTGTCCCCGATCGCTTTCAGCTCGACGAATTCACCGCCGTGCCAGGCGATCCGGTCGCGCTTCTGTTTCGGGGTGGTGGTCGGGACGTAGATCCGTCCCGGCACCTTCATGCTCCGGCACGCGAATGCGACTCCCTGCGCGTGGTTTCCGGCACTGGCCGCGACCACACCTCGGGACAGTTCGTCGGCCGAGAGCTGCGCCATCACGTTGTAGGCGCCGCGGATCTTGTAGGAGCGGACGGTCTGCAGGTCCTCGCGCTTGAGGTAGATCTGCGCGCCCGACGTCGACAGTCGCGGGCAGGCCTCGAGCGGGGTACGCGCCACCGCGTCGGCGATTCGCGTCGACGCCGACTCGATGGCGTCGAGGGTCAGTGCCGGACCGTGCTGGTGAACGGGGACGTGGTGCGTACTCACGACTGCCATGTTCTCACTGCGCAGGATCGTTCGGACCGTCCGGGTGCACCGATTCCGACACGGCGGGTGGGTGCCGGGGTTGCCCTGACGGACGGGTGGGTATACCCGCGGAGCCACTCGTCGCCCCGCACCCGTGCGCAAGACCGGGCGAGATCACGGCAGCAGCACGGCCCGCCACCTGACCAGGGAGCAGTCATGACATCTCGCCACCCATCCCGGCGCCGGCGCCGGCGCACCTCTCGCCTCACCCGGATCGCCGCCGGCGCATCGGCCGCCGCCGTGGCGCTCGGTCTCGCCACCGCCGTCGGCCCCGCCCCCGCCTCGGCCGCGCCGCTCTGTCCGGGAGCCGCTCCCGCACGGCTCGTCGGCGTCGTGCCGGGTGCCGCACTCGAAGGCCTGACGGTCGACGCCAGTGGACGCCTCTACACCACCGATCTCGTCTCGGGGCGCGTGTATCGGCTGTCCGGGCCGGGTGCACCGGCGGTGCCGATCGCCCGCGTGCCCGGTGGGAGCGGGGCGGGTGCACTCGCCTGGACGCCCGACGGGACCCTGCTCGTCGGGTACGGCGCCGATCCGCGCGTGTTCGTCGGCGATGCGCTGCGGCACGCGTCCATCGGCCGTCTGGACGTCAACACACGCGCATTCCGTCCGTGGGTGACCGGCCTGTCCGCGGCGAACGGGATGGATGTGTCCGCGCGTGGAAACGTCTACGCCACCAATGATTTCGGCAACCTCATCGGACGCGTCTCACCCGGCGGTGCCGTGAACGCCGCGTGGGGCGCCCTGCCGAGCGCCAACGGCGCGGTCCTGAGCCGCGACGACCGTTGGCTCTACGTCTCGCGGACATTCGTGAACCCGGGCGTCAGCCGGATCTCCACCGCCGACCCGCGGAACGTGCAGAGTCTGCTCGGCGTCGGTACACCGTCGACTCCCGATGGGCTGACCCTCGATTCCCGGGACCGGCCGGTCGTGCCGTTCAACGCGACCGGCGAGATCGTCCGGATCACCTCTCCCGGACGTCACTGCGTGCTGGCGACCGGTCTGTCGACCTCGAGCGTTCTCTCGTACGGTCGCGGCGACCGCGGGTTCTCCGCCGGGCGCCTGTACCGGGCCGGATTCGACGGACGGATCTACGAGATCCCGGGCGGATTCGATCGGGGCGCGACCGCCGCATTCCCCGCCAGGTAGCGCTCGCCCCACCACACCGCGAGGACTGCCACCGCCGTCGCCCACGCAGTGGCCTGTAACGATCCGAGGATCAGCAGGGTCACGACGGCGGTGGCGATGCCGGCGAGGACGGCGTGAGCCTTGTGGGCGGGCCACTCGATGCCGAAGACGTCGATCGTGCGCGGCGCGCGCCGAACCGGACGGTGCACGTTGATGCCGATCATCGTGGTCATCTGCGAACACTCCCCTCTACGGCTGGGCGCTACTGGACGTGGCGTCGAGTATAGCGCCACAGCGAAGAGAAATGTTCGGTGGACCGAAATCCTGGTGACGGGGACCCTGTCGGTGTTCTGGTCGGGCGGTTTCGACGCGGTGGCTCGCTTCGCTCGCTACCGGCTCAACCAGCAGGACACGCCTCGCCGCCAGCGCTCCTCTGGCTCAACCAGCAGGACACGCCTCGCCGCCAGCGCTCGCTACCGGCTCAACCAGCAGGGAGCGGCTTCACCAGCAGAACACGGCTCGACCAGCAGGTCAGCCCAGGCAGCTCGGTCCCAGCAGCGCTTTCAGGTCGCCCATCAAGGCCGAACTCGGCGCCACACGTAGGGACTCGGTCAGCTTGAGCTGCGTCTGTCGTTTGTCGCTGACGAGCGTCACATGCACGTCCGCCATCCCCGGATGGCGCGTGAGTACCTGCTTGAGCGCCTGGACCCGATCAGGGGTGCAGAGTCGCGCGGACAGTGTCAGTGCGACCGGTTTGGTGGCTCCCGCGGTCTCCAGATCGGGAACGGCCAGGTCGTTGGCGCTGATCATCATGCTGTCCTCACGCAGGTTGACCCGGGCCTTGATCAGCACGATGTTGTCGGCCACGATGTCCATCCCGTACGCCACGTACGCGCGCGGGAAGAAGTAGACCTCGACGCCACCGACCATGTCCTCGAGGGTGACCGCGGCCCACGGCTCCCCCTTCTTGTTCACCCGGCGCGTCACCGACGAGATGATGCCGCCGATGGTGATCTGGGCACCGTCGGAGATGTTGCCTTCCAGCAGCGACGTGATCGAGGTGTCGGTGTGCGCGGCGATGGCGTGTTCGACGCCGGCCAGCGGGTGCCCGGAGACGTAGAGACCCAGCATCTCCCGCTCGATCGCGAGCTTGTGCTTGGTGTCCCACTCCTCCTCGGGCACCTTGACCGCGAAGACCTCGGCCAGTCCGGGATCCGCGGCGTCGTCCCCTCCGCCGAACAGGTCGAACTGACCGATCGCCTCGGCCTTCTTGGTGCCGATGACCGATTCGACGGCCTCGGCGTGCACGAGGAACAGCCCCTTGCGCGGGTGGCCGAGCGAGTCGAACGCGCCGGCCTTGATCAGCGATTCCGTCACCTTCTTGTTGCAGGCGGTGACGTCGATCTTGCCGAGGTAGTCGGAGAAGCTGGTGAACTTCCCCTTCTCCTCACGGGCGTTGATGATCGAGCCGACCACGCCCGAACCGACGTTGCGGATCGCGGCGAGACCGAAGCGGATGTCGGCGCCGACGGCCGCGAAGTTGCGCTGCGACTCGTTGACGTCCGGCGGCAGAACCGTGATGCCCAGCTTGCGGCAGTCGGCGAGGTAGATGGCCGCCTTGTCCTTGTCGTCGCCGACGGAGGTGAGCAGACCGGCCATGTACTCGGCGGGATAGTTCGCCTTGAGGTAGGCGGTCCAGAACGAGACGAGGCCGTAGCCGGCGGCGTGCGACTTGTTGAACGCGTAACCGGCGAACGGCAACACCGTGTCCCACAGCGCGGTGATCGCCGCCTGCGAGAATCCGTTGTTGCGCATGCCCTCCGCGAAGCCGTCGTAGGCCTCGTCGAGGATCTCCTTCTTCTTCTTGCCCATCGCGCGACGGAGCAGGTCTGCCTGTCCGAGCGAGTAGCCGGCGACCTTCTGCGCGATCTGCATGATCTGCTCTTGGTAGACGATCAGACCGTAGGTCTCGGAGAGGATCTCCTTGAGCGGTTCCTCGAGCTCCGGGTGGATCGGCCGGATCTCCTGGAGACCGTTCTTGCGCTTGGCGTAGTCGGTGTGTGCGTTCACACCCATCGGACCGGGCCGGTACAGCGCGAGGACGGCCACGATGTCCTCGAACCCGGTCGGCTGCATCATCTTCAGGAGTTCGCGCATGGCCGCGCCGTCGAGCTGGAACACGCCGAGCGTGTCACCGCGGGCGAGCAGTTCGTAGGTCTTCTCGTCCTCGAGCGGCAACGAGTCGAGGTCGAGGTCGATCCCGCGGTTGAGTTTGATGTTCTCCAGGGCGTCACCGATGACGGTGAGGTTGCGCAGACCCAGGAAGTCCATCTTCAGCAGTCCGATGGCCTCACACGACGGGTAGTCCCAGCCGGTGATGATCGCGCCGTCCTGGGCGCGCTTCCACACCGGGATCGCGTCGGTCAGCGGCTCCGAGGACATGATCACCGCACAGGCGTGCACGCCCGCATTGCGGATCAGGCCCTCGAGGCCGAGCGCGGTGTCGTAGATCTTCTTGACGTCCGGGTCGGTCTCGATGAGCGTGCGGACCTCGGCGGCCTCGCCGTAGCGCTCGTGTTCGGGGTTGGTGATGCCCCAGACCGGGATGTCCTTGGCCATGATGGGCGGCGGCAGCGCCTTGGTGATGCGGTCGGCGATCGCGAACCCCGGCTGGCCGAACTGGACTCGCGCGGAGTCCTTGATCGCGGCCTTCGTCTTGATCGTTCCGAAGGTGATGACCTGGGCGACCTTGTCGCTTCCCCATCGCTCCGTCGCGTAGCGCACCATCTCGCCTCGACGACGGTCGTCGAAGTCGATGTCGATATCGGGCATCGACACGCGTTCGGGGTTGAGGAATCGCTCGAACAGCAGTCCGTGCGGGATCGGGTCGATGTTGGTGATACCCAGCGCCCAGGCGACCAGCGAGCCGGCCGCCGAACCGCGGCCCGGGCCGACTCGGATGCCGACCTCGAGGGCGTGGCGGATCAGGTCGCCGACCACGAGGAAGTAGGCGGGGAAGCCCATCTGGATGATGACGTCGAGCTCGTAGTTGGCCCGGTCGAGGTATTCCTGCGGCACCTCGGTACCGGCGAAACGACGCTCCTGGAGTCCCTTCGCGACCTCCTTGCGCAAGAAGGTCTGCTGGGTCTCGCCGTCGGGCACCGGGAAGACCGGCATGCGGTCGCGGTGGGTGAAGACATCTTTGTAGGACTCGACGCGCTCACCGATCTCGAGCGTGTTGTCGCAGGCGCCCGGGACCACCGAGTCCCACTGCTCGCGCATCTCCGCGGCCGACTTCAGGTAGTAGCCGTCGCCGTCGAACTTGAAGCGGGTCGGGTCGGACAGCGTCTTGCCGGTCTGCACGCACAGCAGCGCCTCGTGGGCGGCGGCGTGTTCCTTGGTGACGTAGTGGCAGTCGTTGGTGACGATCAGCTTGATGCCGAGCTTGCGGCCGATGTCGAGGAGACCGTCGCGCACGCGGCGCTCGATCTCGAGTCCGTGCTCCATCAGCTCGAGATAGAAGTTCTCCTTGCCGAAGATCTCCTGCCACTTCGCCGCGGCTTCGAGGGCTTCACGGTCATGCCCCAGACGCAGACGGGTCTGCACCTCACCGGACGGGCAGCCGGTGGTCGCGATGATGCCCTCGGCGTACTGGGCGATCACGTCGGCGTCCATACGCGCCCACTTGCCGAGCTGACCCTCGATGGAGGCGAGCGAGGACAGCTTGAACAGGTTGCGCAGGCCGGTCGCGTTCTCCGCGACCATCGTCATGTGCGTGTACGCGCCCGAACCGGAGACGTCGTCGCTCTTCTGCTCACGCGTGCCCCACTGGACGCGTTTGGTGTCGAACCTCGAACCCGGCGCGATGTAGGCCTCGATGCCGATGATCGGCTTGATGTCGTTCTTGATCGCGGTGTTGTAGAACTCGCTGGCGCCGAACATGTTTCCGTGGTCGGTCATGCCGATGGCGGTCATGCCCAGCCGCTTGGCCTCGGCGAACAACGGTGACACCTTGGCCGCACCGTCGAGCATCGAGTACTCGGTGTGGTTGTGCAGGTGAACAAACGAGTCCGTCACTGTGCCTCTTCTGTGCTCGCTGGTTGCTGTCTCGCGGGGATCATGCGCACGCTGATCTCGTGCCGCCGGTCGCCGAGTCCGGGTCTACTCTAGGCGCGCCCACCGACACCTCCTGGGAGGCACTCCGGGCGGTGACGAATGGGACAGCTGTGACAGCATGGCCGCCTCGCGCACACCCCGATCCACGTCGGGCTACAGCGCAACGAGAAACACGACGACGATCAGGATCAGCAGCACGGCCGCCACCCCTGCCAGCACCAGGGGCAGGCGGTTCGGGCTCGACGACGGACGCGGACCGCCGGACGACATCGGCCCGCCTGGGAACGGTGCACCACCCGGCGGCCGTCCCATCGGTCCCGACCCCGCGGCGCGGAGATGGTCGTTGGTCTGGCGGTGCGGACCGGACGGTGGGTGCTGCCACACGGCGGGATCGGCTCCGGTGGCCGGACGCGGTGGTGCCGGCCGGTCTCGCGGCTGCCTGTCCCCGGACGGGCGTTCACCGGCACGCCGATCCGGGT
>NZ_BANS01000055.1 GCF_000332995.1 Gordonia amicalis NBRC 100051 = JCM 11271 | reverse complement strand
CGCAGCGGCCCTGGTCTTCGCTGGTTGAGCCGGTAGCGAGCGCAGCGGCCCTGGTCTTCGCTGGTTGAGCCGGTAGCGAGCGTAGCGAGCCACCGCGTCGAAACCTCGCGTCCATGCTGGTTGAGCCGGTCAATGCGGTGTGTGGCGAACGGGTTTCGACACGACGCCTCGCTCCGCTCGGTGTCGGCTCAACCAGCGGGGGTACGGCTCCTCGCTCCGCTCGGTGTCGGCTCAACCAGCGGGGGTACGGCTCCTCGCTCCGCTCGGTGTCGGCTCAACGAGCGGGGGTAGACACGACAAGGCCGGGTGGAATCTCTTCCACCCGGCCTTGTGTGTTCGACGCTGGGGTCAGCCGGCGGCGACGACCGCGAGCTGCACGGTCGCCGAGACCTGCGGGTGCAGGGTGACGGTGACCGGGTAGCTACCGGTGGCCTTGATGTGACCCTTGGGCAGCACGACGTTGCGCTTGTCGACAACCGGTCCGCCGGCGGTCTTGATGGCACCGGCGACGTCTGCCGCGGTGACCGAACCGAACAGCTTGCCCGAGTCGTGGGTCTTGACGTCCAGCGAGACCGCGGCGAGGCCCTCGAGGGCCTGCTTCAGCTCGTTGGCGTGCTCGAGACCGCGAACCTCGCGGGCCTCCTGCGCACGGCGGATGCCCTCGACCTGCTTCTCGGCGCCGCGGGTGGCCTTGATGGCCAGGCCGCGGGGCAGCAGGTAGTTGCGGCCGTAGCCGTCCTTGACCACGACGATGTCGCCGGCTTCGCCGAGATTCTCCACGGCGGCGGTGAGGATGAGCTTCATGTCAACTGATCCTTTCCGCTTATCGGCTGGTCGAGGTGAAGGGCAGCAGGGCCACCTCACGCGAGTTCTTGACGGCCACGGCGACGTCGCGCTGGTGCTGCACGCAGTTACCGGTCACGCGACGCGAGCGGATCTTGCCGCGGTCGGACAGGAAGCGACGCAGAAGCGCGGTGTCCTTGTAGTCGATGACGGCCTTCTTGTCCTTGCAGAAGCTGCACGCCTTGGTCTTGGTGACCTTCTCGACGCGAGGCTTCCGGCTTGGCTTTGCCTTTGCCATGTGTGTATTGCTCCAGTCATGCAATCCGGGTGGCCGCCGACGGGCGGGACCCGGGAGTTATCAGAATGGTGGTTCGTCGTCCCCGCCACCGAACGATCCGCCGCTGCTGGCAGGCGCGCTGCCCCAGGGATCGTCGGCGACCTGCTGGTTCGATCCGCCGCCGCCACCGCCACCGCCGCGCGAGGCGCGATTGACCTTGGCGGTGGCGTAACGCAGCGAGGGGCCGATCTCGTCGACCTCGAGTTCCACGACCGTGCGTCGTTCGCCTTCTTTGGTTTCGTAGGACCGCTGCTTGAGCCGTCCCTGCACGATGACCCGGGATCCCTTGGTCAGGCTTTCGGTCACGTTCTCCGCGGCGTCGCGCCAGATGTTGCAGCGGAGGAACAGCGCTTCGCCGTCCTTCCACTCATTGGTCTGACGGTCGAACGTGCGCGGGGTGGAAGCCACCGTGAAGTTGGCAACCGCTGCTCCCGACGGCGTGAACCGCAGTTCCGGGTCGGCGGTGAGGTTGCCGATGACGGTGATGACCGTGTCGCCTGCCATGTGTGTTTCCCCTCGGGTAGTTGGTGGGCACTCGCTGATCGACATGCACCGGGAGTTTCTGGGTCAACCCTAGAACCCGGTACCGACGTCTTCAGACGTTCAAGAAACCCTGTGGATTACTTCCGCAGGACCTTGGTGCGCAGAACCGACTCGTTCAGCTTCAGCTGACGGTCGAGCTCGGTAACCGTGGCGGGCTCGGCATTGAGATCGATGACGGCGTAGATGCCTTCATTGTGCTTCAGGATCTCGTAAGCAAGGCGGCGCTTGCCCCAGATGTCGACACCATCCACCGAACCGCCATCCTTGCGGACAACATTGAGGAAAGTATCGAGTGAGGGTGCGACGGTGCGCTCGTCCAGATTCGGATCGAGGATGACCATCAATTCGTAGTGACGCATAAGACCACATCACCTCCTATGGGCTAGGTCGGCCACGGACTGTCCGTGGCAGGAGGGTCGCCTGCGTCGGCAACCGGTCCAAGATACATGACCAGGACGTTTTCCCGGAAATCCGAGGTCACGGGTACCGCCCCTTCGTGGCTCGTCGCTCACGCTCCTCGCACCTCAGGGAGCAAGGGTCGGGCACGACGACCTACTCTGTTGGCCATGTCGGAGCCGCGGACCAGTACGCCTCGACGGATCGCGTTGTTGTCCGGACGCGGTGAGACCGCGGTCATCGTGCTGGTGTCGTTGCTGGCGACCGCGGCGACGATGTTCTGGAGCTACCGGGTCAAGGTCCGCTGCGTTGGGGCGCCGTTCGATGCCGACGGACGCAGCGCCAACTGGCCCTCCGGCAATCCCGGCGGCATCATCCCCTGCTACTCGGACCTGATGTACCTGTGGCTCGGCCGGGACATCAACAACCACGTGTTTCCCTACATCCACGGCGGGATCGGTGGCGACGGCACGCTCTTCGGCGGCGTCGTCGAGTACCCCGTGCTGTCCGGGCTGATGATGTACGTCGGGGCAATCGGCGCCCACACCGACACAGAGTTCTTCAACCAGACCGCATTGTTGTTGGCCCCCTTCGGTTTTGCGATCACTGTCATGCTGGCGCTGATGGTCCGCTGGTGGGCGCTGCTGTGGGCGGCCACTCCCCCGCTGGTCCTGTACTCCTTCCACAACTGGGAGCTGCCGGTGGTCGCGACCGCCGTCGCCGCGATCGCGGTGATGACGTGGGGTGGCTCGATCGATCGGGGCACGGGCCGACGAAGACTCCCCCTCCGCACCGCGGCGATCGTGGCCTCGGTCCTGCTCGCGATCGGTTTTTGTCTCAAGCTGTATCCCGGGATCTTCGTGCTGCCGCTGGCCGCCTATGTCCTGACCGGCGGTGCCGGTGGACTGAGGCGCGTCGGGCGCCGCGGCCTCGACTGGGTGGGTGCCGCGTGGGTTGCGGGCGCCGCAGTGGTCACCGTCGTCGCCATCCAGTTGCCGTTCATGGTCCTCGGATTCGACGGCTGGAAGGCGGCACTGACGTTCCAGGGGCGTCGGCGGGCCGACGTCGACACCAACTCCATCTGGTACTGGGGTCTGCGCTACCTCACCGGCACGACCGACACCTATCACTCGCTCGTCGGGGTCGCCTCGCCGCTGTTGATCCTTGTCACCTTCGCGGTCGCCATGTACCTCGGGTGGCGGCATTACCGCCGGATCGGCGTGTTTCCCTGGATAGGTGTCAGCGGGGCGATGCTCGCCGGGTTCATGCTGTTCCACAAAGTGCACTCGCCGCAGTACACCCTGTGGATTCTCCCGTTCTTCGTGCTGATGCGAGTGCGGTGGCAGGTCATCGCGGTGTATCTGCTCACCGACATCGCTCTGGACCTGACGATCTTCCGCCTGTTCCCGATCCGCGACGCCGGCGACCCACTGCCCTGGTGGGTGCTCACCGGTGTCGCGGGCTCGGTCTGGGTTCACGCATTCCTGCTCGTGTACCTGATCGGCACGCTGGTCCGCACCCCGCTGCGTGAACCACTCGGGTCGATGACGATCCGCGACGACGCGCGCGTCGATCGGCCCGACGAACAGACCTCTCGCCCCGTACCGGCGACGGACAGGGCCTGACATGAGTTCGTGGCTGGGTACCGGACCGCTCGTCGGCGATCGGGTCACTCTGCGGCCGTTGACGATCGACGACGCGCCGGCCCTCGCTCGGGTGGTCGGTGACCCGGACAGGTTCCGCTGGTCTCCGGGTGTGCCCGTCGATCTCGACTCCGCCCGTCGTTTCATCGAGGCCGCCACCGCCGACCCCGGCGCACGCGTGGCGTTCGCCGTCGTCGACAACATCGACGGCACCGTCGTCGGATCGACGAGTTTCTACGAGATCGACGAGGCAAACCGCAGCGTCTGTATCGGCTACACCTTCTACGCCGAACGCGTGCAGGGAACGACGGTCAATCCGACCGCGAAGTATCTGCTGCTGCGGCGCGCTTTCGAGGACTGCGGCGCCGTACGGATCACGTGGCACACCCACGAGCACAACACGCAGTCCCGGGCCGCGATCGCGAAACTCGGCGCCCGATTCGAAGGACTGCTTCGCAAACACCGACGATTCGGCGACGGATGGCGGACCACCGCGCTCTACTCGATGACCGACGACGAGTGACCGGACGCGAAAGCCACACTGCTACAACGGATTAGTTGACAGGCCGGGCATCATGGCTCCTTCGAGTGGTCGGGATGACCATGCGTCCGGCGCTCTTCTTTCATCCGCGCCTCGTACAGATGCCGTTCACCGTCGGTCAACTCGTTGCGCACCCGTTCCGTATGGACCCGGAACGGGTGCCAGTACGTGTCGTCGAATTCCTCTACGACCTGAAATGTCCAGCGGCCGTTGATGACATTGCGTCCGACCATCTCTGTTGCGAGGATGTCCGCAATGTCGGCGTGTCCGTCTTCACGTAGCGCGTCCACGGCCTCCCCGAGCAGAAGATCCGCATGCCCGATGAGCTGGTGGAAGCTGTAGAGGTGACCGCGGGCGCGTTCGACGTACTCGAGCGCCTCACCCACTTTTCCGACCGCCTCGGCGGTCGTATCCGGGACCTGTTCGCCACGCTCAGCCATGTCCCGACAATACCCACGCCGAGGGTGCGTCAACCTTCAAATTCGCCGACCGATGTAGCTGCCGTAGACGCGATCCTCGTCGAATCCGTCGTAGATCTCACTGACCTCACCATTGAGCGCCTGGCTGATCTTGTGACCCAACTGCCTGAATTCGCCTTGTGCCTCAGCGGATCTCGGCGCCAGCGCGGAGAGAGTGCACAACCAGCGGTGGATGATGCGCAGATCGTCGGTGGACAAGGGGCCGCGTACCCAATTCGCCTTTTCCCAGGTCTGACGTTCCCACGCCTGCCACGGATGGTCCCATCCGCTCGGCGGCGAGATCGCGAAGAGCCCGCGCACGATGACGTCGTTGCGATCGATCCCGGCCTCCGTGCGCCAGCGGTCGACGATCCGGGAATAGGTCAAGTAGTCGGCGGCGGTCCAGACGCCGTCGCGCAGGCCCTTCCAACCGGCACGCCGCAATGATCGGCCGACCTTGGCCTCGAGCACCGGGCTCGGATGCTTCGGATCGCCGGCACCCGCGAAGTACAGGTACCACGTGAACCCGGCCGGGCCGAGCTTCTCGATGGTGTTGCCGCCCTTGTCCGGTCGCAGCAACGCGTACGCCGCGCCGGGGTCGTCGCGACTAGCCAGGGCGGCCTCCTGGAGGAGTCGGCCGAGACGTTTGCGGTCTGCGGCCACGGCGGCGATCCGCTTCTTCCCGTCTGCGTTCTGACGGCCCAGGCAGAATGCGACGACGTTCCACAACAGCTCGATTGCATCTTCCGGGGACTCGCCGGCGACGGCGCCGAGGGCGAACAGGTCTTCTCTACTGATCTTGCTGCCGTGCAGCGTGTTCGGCATGTCGAACTCGGCGAGATGGTCGATCCACCACTGCTGGTCGACCAGGACGGAATCGGTCAGGAGTTCGGACGCGCGATCGCCGTCGGCGAGCCAGTCGATGAGGTCGTCGGGAACAGCGAGTTGTGAGGGATTCATGCTGGATTGGACGCGCCGACGCGGAGTTCGGTTCCCTCCTTCCGATACGCCGGCTCGGCCGGCGCGGTCAGCTCACGGACTCCCGGCCGAAACCGGCTCGGCCACTTCGACTTCGGCGCGCCGCCGCACGAGCCGCGACGGGAGGCGTAACCGGATGCGGTCCGGTGCGCCGTCGAGCACCCCACCGGCCGGATCGTCGTACCAGCGACCGTCGTTCCCGCGCCGGACGAGGTCCTCCTGCGGATGCCAGATCTGCCAGATCACGACCGCACACAGCACGATGACCATCACTCCCCGGAGCACCACCGCGGCCGTGAACCACTGGTCGGGCAGCCAACGGCGTTCCGCATCCAGGAAGAGGCTCATCCGCGGAATCCAGATCAGCGCGTCGATCGTCATCCACGTCAGCAGCAGCCTGGTGTGTGGGATCGCGAGCACTGCCAGCGGCACCAGCCACAGCGAGTACTGCGGGCTCCACACCTTGTTGACGAGCAGGAAGCCGGCAACCGCGAGGAACGCCAGCTGCGCGACACGGGGTCGGAACGGCGCGCTCAGGCCGATGAGGGCGACAGCCACCATGACGAGGACCGTCAGCCCGACCGACAGCGCATTCAGATGGTCGATGTTCCATGTGAAACCAAGCGTGTCGGCGAGGATGCGGTAGATGGTGTCGGCGTCGGCCGAGCGGTCGGCGTTGAACCGGAAGAACTCCCACCACCCGGTCGGATACGGGATCAGGATCGGGAGGTTGACCACCAGCCACGCGGCGAGGGCTGCGGCGGCCGTGGCCCCGAACTCGCGGACTCGGCCGGTCCGCAGACACAGCGCTCCCAGTACCACCAGCAACAACGCCGGATAGAGTTTCGCCGCGGCGCCGACGCCGATCGCCACGCCCGCGATCCACGGCCGGTCCCGCGACCACGCGAGCAGCGCGACCGCGACGGCCGCGGTCGCGATGGTGTCGAAGTTGGTGAAGGCATGGACGAACACCAGCGGCGACAGCGCCGCCAGCCACACCGTCCACATCCGGGTCCGCGCAGTGAGAGCCGTCGCCCAGATGGTGACCAGCCAGAACAGGGCCAGGCCCAACGCGACGATGGTGAAGAACAGCACCACGTCGAGCGCGCCGGGGACACCCCAGTTCTCCTCGGCCCACACCCAGCCGCGCGTCAACTGCGCGGCACCGTACATGAACATCCCGGTGAGCACGGGATACTCCATGTACCGCTTGATGGTCTGGCCCTGGGAGTCCTCCTGGAACCAGAAGTCACGGTACGGCAGCGCCCCGATGTTGAGTCGTTCCGCGCCGTACAGGCTGATGACGTCGCTGTAGCAGAGGTTGGTGAACTGTCGCTGGTCGTCCCAGTCGAGTCGCATCTCGGCGCCGGGGCGTCCGGACGAACCGTCGTCGGCCGGGGCCTGTTGCAGGCAGCCCGCCTTGCCGAACCAGCCGATGGCCAGTCCGCACAACGCGAGCGCGAACAGCACGCGTAGCGGGGTCAGGTGGCGGCTTCGGCCGATGACGGCATGCGCGCCCGCCGGTCCGCCGATGAGTGAACTCGCCTCGCGGACCGAGTTGTCGGTGCGCGTCGGGAGGACGCGTTCGGTGTCGACGCGACCGTCTCGCGCCATCGGCGCAGGGCTGTCCCAGGCAGGGTCGGCTACATCGTCGGAGTCAGCCGATACGTCCTGGTCAGCCGACCGGCGGTTCAGGGACTCCTCCGCCGTCCGCACCGCCGGGCACGTTGCCTCCGCCGTCCGGCGTGTTCCCGCCACCGGAGTCCCCACCGTCGGGCGAGTTGCCGCCACCGGAGTCGCCCCCGCCTCGGGGAGCGCCCGGGAGTGGGATGGTGACGCCGGGTGCGAGCGTCAGGTTGCCGTCGCCGCCCTGGTCGGGGATGTCGAAGGTGGGTAGGGATGGTCCGCGCGAGCGTGTGGACGGAGCGTAGGTGGTCGCCGGGGCCTCGTAGGGGATGCCGGCCACGCCGCCGATCGCCTCGGGCTCGGGGAACTCCTTGATCTCCTTGCCCTCGAGCGCGGCGTTCATCGCCGCCTTCCAGATCTGCGCGGGCAGACCACTGCCGTAGATCGACGCGCCGCTGTAGTTGGTCAGCGCCGTACCGTCGTTCGTACCGACCCAGACCGCGGTGGACAGCTGCGGGGTGTACCCGACCATCCACGCGTCCTTGTTCTTTCCGGTGTCGCCGAGCTGCACCGTGCCGGTCTTGGCGGCCGACGGACGCGAGCCGAGCGACGAGTCGTAGAGCGAGTTGCCGTTGGAGTATGCCGCGATCGGCTCCAGCGCCGCGGTCACGTTGTCGGCGACCTTGGCGGGGAACACCCGCTTGCCCTCGGACTTGCGTTCGAAGAGCACTTGCCCCTCGGAGTCGACGACCTTCTGCACGAAGTACGGCTCGTGGTAGACACCGGACGCCGCGAGGGTGGCATATGCCGAGGCCATGTCGATGACGCGGGACTGGTACTGACCCAGGACGACGCCGCCCTCGGGCGAGCCGTTCGCCTCCTGGAGGGTCTTGTCGATGTTGCCGAAGGATTCGGCCACGCCGGCTCGATGCGCTGCGTCGGCGACGTCCTCGGCGCCTCGCTTGAGATCCATCATGAGTCGGTAGTAGACGGTGTTCAGCGACATCTTCATCGCTGTTGCGAGGTTGCACGAGCCGCAGCTCTGACCCTCGGAGTTCTCGACCGTGAGTCCACCGCTGGCCTCGAAGGGCGCCGAGCTGTAGACCTTCGACAGCGGGATGTCCTGTTCGAGCGCCGCGACGAGCGCGAACACCTTGAACGACGATCCGGTCTGCAGGCCCGCCTGTGCGAGGTCCCACCCGCCGGCGTTGTCACCGCCGTAGTAACCGCGGACGGCGCCGGTCTGCGGGTCGATGGACACCGCCGATGCCAGGAGGTCGTCGGGCTCGCCGTTGAGCTGGCCGTTCGGGCACTTGTAGATCTTGTTCTTGCGGCAGGCCGCCTGGACGACGCCGTTCTGCACCTGTGGGTCGATGGTGGTGCTGATCTTGAGACCACCGGTCTGCAGCTGCTTCTCGGTGATGCCGACGCTGTTGAGTTCTTCGAGCACCCGACGTTTGATCAGGCCGTTGGGGCCCGGTGTCTCGTCGGTACCGCTGACCCGCGGCTTGATGGTCTTCGGGAAGACCGCGTTGTCGGCCTGCTGCTTGGTGATGGCGCCGGTGGCGACCATGCCGCTCAGCACGTAGCGCCAGCGGGCCTCGGTCGCCTCCCGGTTGTTCTCCGGGTCGTAGTACGACGGCGCGCGAATTACCCCGGCCAGCAGTGCCGCTTCCTCGAAGGTCAACGGGTTCTTCGCGGCCCGCGCCTTGTCGGTGATCGACTTGTTGAAGTACTTCTGGGTGGCGACGGCGACGCCGTAGGCGCCTCGGCCGAAGTAGATGGTGTTGAGGTAGGCCTCGAGGATCTTCTCCTTGGACCAGCCGTGCCGTTCGTTCATCTTCGCGGCGATCGCGAGTTCCTTGAACTTGCGATCGAAGCTGCGTTCGTCACCGACGATCGCATTCTTGACGTACTGCTGGGTGATCGTCGATCCACCGCCGGCGGACTGGTTGCCGGTGATCTGACCGATCATCGCGCGGGACAGGCCGCGCGGCGAAAAGCCGTTGTTGGTCCAGAACTCGCGGTCCTCGGCGGCGACGATCGCCTGGATCATCGTGTCGGGGATCTCGTCGAGCGGCACCACCGTGCGGTTGCCGTCGGGCTGGGTGATGTCGGCGAGGGTACGGCCGGAGGTGTCGACGATGGTCGCCTTCTGACTGACCTCTGGTTCCGGGATCTCCGCGGTGAAGTAGGTGAAGGCGAACGCGAAGATCAGCACCAGCACGATGGCCGGGACGACGGCGCCCACTGCGCCGAGCGCCCACGCGAACCGCCTGTGCCGTTCCTCCGCTGCCTGCCTTCCGCCTCGCCGGTTGCCACTGCCACCGTTGCGACCGGGACGGGTTCCGGTACCGCGCGGTGTGGGCGAAGAACCGTACGCCTCGCTCATCGTCCACCTTTCCTACCGGGCGTGCGGTGCGTCACACACCGCTGACCTCGGTCACTTTCTCGAGCCTCGTGCCACTCCACTTTGACAGCACGCGTGGGACCTCGGCAAAAAACCGCAGGCCAGCGCGCTACTTGGCCACGCGTCGGGTGCGACGCGTGGTCCGCGGGGGCAGCCCGGCAACGTAGGACTGCACCAAATGGTTCCAGCTGCACGTCCGGCACACCTCGACGACATGCACCGAGAACTCCTCGTCGGTGGTCGCCAACCGGGCGATCTCCTCAGTGCTCCGCGCTGAGCCACTCACTTGGCCAAGGCGTTCGCCGAACACCCAGGAAACCAGCGTGACCTGCTCTTTTCGGCAGATCGGGCACATCGTGTCACTGGGCCGACCGTGGAACTTCGCCGCGCGCAGAAGATATGGACTCGCATCGCACACATCGGCCACGGCAGTCCGGCCCGCGTGGACCGAGGACAGCCGAGCGCGCCGCTGCAGGGCGTAGTCGACGATCTGGCGTTGCACGGTTCCAAGCGTACGTGGTCACACCTTCGCCGTCGGCGCGACGGGTCCGGCCGCCGACGGGGCGGGTTCGGTCGCCAACCCACGACACGCGGGTAGCTTCCTCGATCGACCTCGTCGTGGACACAGTTATATCGGTGCGATACATTGACAAACACATCGGAGCGAGGTGTTGCGCTGTCAGCACGCTCCGACACATCGAGGAAGGAGGGGGTGACGAAGTGCTCGAATTGGCGATTCTCGGCTTGCTCCTCGAATCCCCCATGCACGGCTACGAGCTGCGCAAGCGGCTGACCGGGCTTCTCGGCGCCTTCCGTGCTTTCTCCTACGGTTCGCTGTATCCGACCCTGCGCCGGATGCAGGCCGACGGATTCATCGACGAAGCCGACGCGCCCATGGGTGTGAAGGTCCGTCGTGGTCGTCGGGTGTACCAACTCACCGATGCAGGTCGTGCTCGGTTCGCCGAGCTCGTGGCCGACACCGGTCCGCAGAACTACACCGACGACGGTTTCGGTGTTCATCTGGCGTTCTTCAGCCGGACTCCCGCGGTGGCGCGCATGCGCATCCTCGAGGGACGTCGGCGGCAGGTCGAGGAGCGCCGAGAAGGGTTGCGGGAGATCGTCGGCCGGTCCAACCGGGCGGTCGATCGCTACACCCGTCAGCTGCATCAGCTCAGCCTCGAGTCCAGTGAACGGGAGGTCCGCTGGCTCAACGAGCTGATCGCCGCCGAGAGCTCCCAGCAGCAAGACGGGACTCCAAGTCCGTTCGACCCACCAAATCCGTTCGACACCGACGCATTCGATCCCGACGACGCCGTTCGGGACACCGCCGGAACCGAACAGTCACCTGTCGATCCGGGGCCGGGCAACCGGGACCGGGACGAACCGATGGCGAATATCGAAGAACCGGACTCGACGCCGAGCCGGGACGAACAGCTCGGGCACCCGAGCAAGTGAAAACACCGGTGGCGCAGCGAACGTCTGCGACGCCGCAACAAGAAGGAGAGCCCGACCATGGGTGAGCCCAATAAGGTGCGCGTTGCCATTGTGGGCGTAGGAAACTGCGCTTCATCCTTGGTGCAAGGCGTGCAGTACTACAAGGACGCCGACGAGAACGCCAGCGTGCCGGGTCTGATGCATGTGAAGTTCGGCCCGTACCACGTCCGCGACGTCGAGTTCGTCGCCGCGTTCGACGTGGACGCCAAGAAGGTCGGCTTCGACCTGTCCGACGCGATCTTCGCGAGCGAGAACAACACCATCAAGATCGCCGACGTGCCGCCGACCGGTGTCACCGTTCAGCGTGGCCACACCCTCGACGGCCTCGGCAAGTACTACCTCGAGACCATCACCGAGGCCGACGGCTCGGGTGTCGACATCGTCCAGGCCCTCAAGGACGCCGAGGTCGACGTCCTCGTCAGCTACCTGCCGGTCGGCTCGGAGCAGGCCGACAAGTTCTACGCACAGTGCTGCATCGACGCCAATGTGGCGTTCGTCAACGCACTCCCGGTCTTCATCGCCTCGGACCCCGAGTGGGCCAAGAAGTTCACCGACGCCGGTGTCCCGATCGTCGGCGACGACATCAAGAGCCAGGTCGGCGCCACCATCACCCACCGCGTGATGGCGAAGCTGTTCGAGGATCGCGGCGTCACCCTCGACCGCACCTACCAGCTGAACGTCGGCGGCAACATGGACTTCAAGAACATGCTCGAGCGCGAGCGCCTGGAGTCCAAGAAGGTCTCGAAGACCCAGGCCGTGACCTCCAACCTGACCGGCTCGCTCGCCGGCAAGGTCGAGGACAAGAACGTCCACATCGGCCCGTCGGACCACGTCGCATGGCTCGACGACCGCAAGTGGGCCTACGTCCGCCTCGAAGGCCGCGCCTTCGGTGACGTGCCGCTGAACCTCGAGTACAAGCTCGAGGTCTGGGACTCCCCCAACTCGGCAGGCATCATCATCGACGCCGTGCGCGCCGCCAAGATCGCCAAGGACCGTGGCATCGGCGGACCGATCCTCCCGGCCTCGGCCTACCTGATGAAGTCCCCGCCGAAGCAGCTCGCCGACGACGTCGCGCGTGCGCAGCTCGAGGCGTTCATCGTCGAGGCCTGATCCTCGCCGTAACGACTGTCGCCGTCCCCGTTCGGGATTCGTGAGGTACACCCTTACGGTTCCGGCGGGGACGTCGTCGTTTTCGGCGACACGGGTTCGGTGAATCCACGCGTGGTCACTCGCGCTGTGGTCGACAATGATTCCTCATACCGCCGACTGCCGCGGCAGGTCACGAGGAGGAGACCACGATGGGTTCGAGAATCATCCGGGTGTGTGTGACCGCGGCGATCGCGGCCACGTTGGGACTGTTCGGTGTCGCGGGCACCGGAACTGCGGTTGCCGCACCGTCTCCCACCCCGGCCGTGACCGTCGTCGGTGGCTGTGATGGCGCGAAACTTGTTCAGCCACGGACACTCTCGTCGATCTTCTGCGCCGACGTGGGGGTCATCGTCTCGGACATCACCTGGCTCGCGTGGACCGATGGCTTCGCCGCCGGCTTCGGGACCGAGAACCGCAAGCTGTGCAAGCCGGACTGTGCGTCGGGGAGCGTCGCGAAGTATCCGGTCGGCATCTGGTTGTTCGCACCGAAGAAGGGCGCGTTCACCCAGGTCTCGCTGTACTCGTCGATCACGGGCCCGCCGGAGACCTACCAGTTGACCGGGCACGTGCGCTGACGCTCAGCTGATCTCGCCGCTGTCCTGCAAGACGGTCTCCTCGGCCCGGTGTTCGTCCGGGTGTTCCTCGGCGGCGAGCCGTGGGATGAGACCGCCGGCGAGGACGTCGGACACCTGACGCTTCGAGAGTCGGTGCCGGACTTCGAATTCGCGGTCCTTGGTCACGTTGCGAACCGTGAGGACGTCCCCGTCACCCAGGGCATCCCGCAGCTTCTCCAGCCGCAGGGTGTCGCCCTGCTCGACGGCGTCGTAGTCGGCGGGGTCGACGAATTCCACTGCCAGCACACCGAAGTTCGCGAGGTTCTGCCAGTGGATGCGCGCGAACGACTTGGCGATCACCACCCGCAGGCCGAGATGGCGCGGCGCGATGGCCGCATGTTCGCGTGACGAGCCCTGTCCGTAGTTGTCACCGCCGATGATGATGTGGCCGGTGTCCGCGGAACGTGCATGTTCCGTGTAACTGTCGTCGATCCGTGTGAAGCAGAACTCGGCGAGCTTCGGGATGTTCGACCGGTAGGGCAGAGCTCGTGCGCCGGCGGGCGAGATGTCATCGGTGGAGATGTTGTCGCCGACCTTCAACAACACCGGGGCCTCGACGACATCCGGCAACGGATCCAGGTCCGGCAGGTCGGAGATGTTGGGGCCCTTCACCGGCTGGATCTCCGCTGCTTCGTCCGGCGGCAGCGGCGCCACGAGCATCGCGGTGTTGACCGAATGCTCGCGCGGTAGGTCGAGCTCGGGGTATGCGACCTCGTTGTCGGCCGCCCAGTCGCGGGGGTCGGTGATCACACCGGTGAGTGCCGAGGCCGCTGCGGTCTCCGGCGAACACAGCCACACCTTGTCGTCCTTGGTCCCCGACCGTCCGGGGAAGTTGCGCGGCATCGTTCGGAGTGAGTTCTGCCCGGTCGCGGGTGCCTGTCCCATGCCGATGCACCCCATACATCCGGCCTGGTGAATGCGAGCGCCACCGATGACGAGGCTGGTCGTGGCGCCCATCTTGGTGAGGTCGGTGAGGATCTCTCGCGAGGTCGGGTTGATGTCGAAGCTGACGCCGGCCGACGTCTGCCTCCCCTCCACCATCGCTGCGGCGATCGCGAAGTCGCGGAGGCCGGGGTTGGCGCTCGACCCGATCACCACCTGCGAGATCTCCTCCCCGGCGACCTCGCTGACGGGCACGACGTCCCCGGGAGAGGAGGGTTTTGCGATCAGCGGGACGATCTCGGTGAGATCGATGGTTTCCTCGGCGTCGTAGCCGGCGCCGTCGTCGGCGACGAGTTCGATCCAGTCGTCTTCGCGTCCCTCGGCACGGAGGAAGTCCCGGACCGCCTCGTCGCTGGGGAACACCGTTGTCGTGGCCCCCAGTTCCGCACCCATGTTCGCGATCACGTGGCGGTCCATCGCCGTCAGACTCGCGAGCCCGGGACCGTGATACTCGATGATCCGGTTCACGGCACCCTTCACGTCGTGCCGGCGAAGCATCTCGAGAATCACGTCCTTGGCCGAACACCACTGCGGCAGTTCGCCTTCCAGGCGAATACCCCAGATCTCGGGCATCCGGATGTTCAACGGGCGACCGGTGATAGCGAGGGCCACCTCCAGACCTCCGACGCCGACCGCGAGCATCCCGAGCGATCCCGCCGCCGGTGTGTGCGAGTCGGACCCGACCATCGTCTTCCCGGGAATGCCGAACCGCTGCATGTGGGTGGGATGGGAGACCCCGTTGCCGGGCTTCGAGAACCACAATCCGAACCGTTCACACGCCGTACGCAGATACTCGTGGTCCTCGGCGTTCTTCTCGTCGGTCTGCAGGAGATTGTGATCGACGTACTGAACGCTCACTTCGGTGCGGGCACGGTCGAGACCCAGCGACTCCAGTTCCTGCATCACCAGCGTCCCGGTCGCGTCCTGGGTGAGGGTCTGGTCGATGTGGATCGCGATCTCTTCGCCCGGGGTCATGTCCCCGGCCTCCAGATGGGATTCGATGAGCTTCCGGGCAACGTTCTGGGCGGGCATCGCACACTCCTGATCGGCTCACGCCCGAGCCACATCGGCTCGGGACTGAACCGCGCCAGAACCTGTCCGCCGATGTCGACACCGCGACACGCCTGGCGCTCACGCTCGGACTGATCTCCATGGTCGCAGTGATGGACCCCACACACCAGGGGCGCAACCCGCTCAGCCCAACGTGTCGAGGCGGGTGGGGTCGCGAACCAGGAATCCGCAGGTCATCCAACCAACTCAGTGACCGGCCCCCACCCTTCACATAGAGTGTTGTCGGTTGCTCCGAGAGTCTGAACCCCGGACGAATCGGACATCACCAGACCACGTACCAACAGAAAGGCACAATCTCATGGGCGTGAGCCTGAGCAAGGGTGGAAATGTCTCGCTGACCAAGGAGGCCCCGGGACTGACCGCGGTGTCCGTCGGCCTCGGCTGGGACATCCGCACCACCACCGGCACCGACTTCGACCTCGACGCCAGCGCCATCGCGCTCGGCGCCGACAAGAAGGTGCTGTCCGATCAGCACTTCGTCTTCTTCAACAACCTGCGTTCCCCCGACGGCTCGATCGAGCACGCCGGCGACAACCTGACCGGTGAGGGCGAGGGCGACGACGAGGTCATCAAGGTCGACCTCGCCGGCGTACCGCCGGAGGTCGACTCCATCGTCTTCCCCGTGTCGATCTACGACGCAGACGCCCGTTCGCAGTCGTTCGGACAGGTTCGCAACGCGTTCATCCGTGTCGTGAACCAGGCCGGCGGCGGCGAGATCGCCCGCTACGACCTGAGCGAGGACGCCTCCACCGAGACCGCGATGGTCTTCGGCGAGCTGTACCGCCACGGCGCGGAGTGGAAGTTCCGCGCGGTCGGTCAGGGCTACGCGTCGGGGCTCGCCGGCATCGCTCGCGACTTCGGCGTGAACGTCTGACCCCGGTTTTCGCCGGCTGTTCCCGCAGCAGATTCCCGTGGATGCCGCACCTCTCCTAGAGTGGGTGCGGCATCCTCGTGTCTTCACCCTCCGACGTCGCCGTCGGCAGCGGTCCCTTGAACACCTCAGAAAGGCCACCAACCAGTGGTAGTAAGAATTTTCGGCCTGTCGGTGGTCGTGACGATCGTGTCGCTGATCATCGCCTTCCTCTACGGCGGCATCGAAGCGCTGATCCTGACGGCCATCCTGGGCGTCTTCGAGATCTCGCTCTCCTTCGACAACGCCGTCATCAACGCCACGATCCTCCGCCGGATGAGCGAGTTCTGGCAGAAGATCTTCCTCACCATCGGCATCCTGATCGCCGTCTTCGGTATGCGCCTGGTGTTCCCGCTGGTCATCGTGTGGCTCGCATCGGGTCTGAACCCGGTCGAAGCGCTCGACCTCGCACTCAACCCGCCACCGAACGACGCGGCGTACTTCGCCAACGGTGACCCGAGCTACGAGACGATCATCACCGACGCCCACCCGCAGATCGCGGCGTTCGGCGGCATGTTCCTGCTGATGCTGTTCCTGGGCTTCGTCTTCGAGCAGAAGGAACTCACCTGGCTGACATGGATCGAGCGGCCGCTCGAGAAGATCGGCAAGCTGGAGATGCTCGAGGTCGTCATCGCGATCACTCTCCTCGTGCTCACCGCCACGTACATCGCCCCGGCAGACGAACGATCGACGGTGATGATCGCCGGCGCACTCGGCATGATCACCTACATCCTGGTCAACGGTCTCGGCGAGTACTTCAACGTCGAGGTCGAGGAAGAAGAGGAAGAGCACGACAAGGCGGCCGAATCGGAGTCGCCCGCCGAGAAGGCAGCGGTCGAGGGTTCCAACGGCCGCACGGGTCCGTCAGACCTGGCCAAGGCGACCGGCAAAGCCGGCTTCTTCCTGTTCCTCTACCTCGAGGTGCTCGACGCGTCGTTCTCCTTCGACGGCGTCATCGGCGCGTTCGCCATCACCGCCGACCCGATCATCATCGCCCTGGGCCTCGGTCTCATCGGCGCGATGTTCGTCCGTTCGCTCACCGTGTACCTGGTCCGCAAGGGCACGCTCTCCGAGTACGTCTACCTCGAGCACGGCGCGCACTGGGCCATCGGCGCACTGGCGTTCATCCTGCTGTACTCGATCGGCACCCACGTGCCGGAGATCATCACCGGCCTGATCGGTGTCGCGCTGATCATCGCGGCGCTGGTCTCCAGCATCATTCGCCGAAACCGCCTCGCTGCGAGAGGCGAGGAGGAGAAGGTCGAGGTGTAGCCCTTCGAGGCTCGTCGCTTCGCTCCTCGCACCTGAAGGGAGCAGAGACGGGCCGCCCGCTCCTCGCACCTGAAGGGAGCAGAGACGGGCCGCCCGCTCCTCGCACCTGAAGGGAGCGGAGACGAGCGACACTGACCGACCAACTGCGCCGCAGATCCATTCGGATCTGCGGCGCAGTTGTCGTATCCGTCTGTCTCAGCCCTGATGCTGCGTGAGCTGCTGGCTGATCTGCTGGTTGATCTGCTGCAGGCCCGGCACCGAGAGGCCGGGGAGCTGGCCCTGGATGGTGCGCAGGACCGACGAATCGTCGCGCACCTTCTCGCTGGACTGCACCAGAACCGTTCCGGCACCGGTGAAGTCGAACTGCCGCTCCTCGCCGGAGTTGATGCCGAACCGCTGGCCGGCGGCCGCGATGAAGCTGTTGACCCACGCCTGGTCGTAGTGATGGCTCGGGGACGGGCAATCCGACCATCCGACAAGCGCTTCCGGGTCGACGCGCACCGGCGGCTCCACGAACATCACCGGCCCGTTGGACGATGCGAGGAACTTGCCGGTGCCGATCAGGGTGAGGAAGCCGGGCACGATCGACTGGTTCAGTGACAGATTCGGCTGGAAGGCCAGCAGATTCGAGGCACGGATCGTGAGATTGCCGTCTTCGAGGTCGTAGGCGTTGATGTCGTACCCGCGGTCGCCGATGATCAGCTTGCCCTGGCCCTCGGCCACCACATAGTCACCGAGGTAGAGCGGCGCCGAGAACTGTTGCGCCACCATCTGCAGCAGCTGACCCTGCAGGCCCTGCTGGAGCGAGGTGAACTGCATCTGACCGTAGTAGGCGATCATCGCGCCCTTGGACATGAACCAGGGCTGGTTCAGGTCGATGCAGAACGAATAGTTGTTGTCCGGAACGTTGTCGTCCGATGGCAGGTTCGTCGGACTCCACACGGTGTTGAGTTGGCTCACAGCTTCTCCTCCGATGCCTGCACGTAGACGATGCCCTGTCCGGAACACTCCAATTGCATTGCCTCGCCACCGGTACGGCCGACGTTGCGCCAGCTGACGGTCGACCGGAGGTTGGTGTTGACCTGTCCCGCGGAGCCGACGAAGGCCTGCGGGTCGACGGTCACCGGCGGCTTGTTCGGCGTCACCTCGAGTTCGAAGACCCCGCCGTGGCCGAGGATCACCGCCGACCCCGGGCCGGAGAGCTGCGTCGTGAACATGCCCTGACCGGTGACGGCGCCGGCCGCCGCGGATCGCAGGGCACCGAAGAGGCCGCCACCTCCTCCCCCGCCTCCGCCACTCCCGCCCTGGGAGGCCACCGACACCACCGACGCCTGCAGGTTCGCGCCGTAGGCGAGCAGTCGGGAGGCCTCGACGCGGATGGTTCCGCCGACCGCGCCCAGATCGACGACGTGCACCTCGATACCGAGGAATCCGTAGTGCACCTCGCCCTGCCCCTGCGCGATCATCGTCGACTCGTGCTCGCCGGCGAGCATGCGGCCGGCCATGCCGCCCATCGCACCCAATCCCGGCATGCCGCCGCCCATTCCGGCGCCCGCGATCTGATGCGGCTGGAAGAAGACGTTGCCCTTGTAGAAGATCATCGCGCCCTTGCGGGCGACGACGGGCCCGCTTCGACCGATGTCGACGGAGACGATCTTGCTGTTGACCTTGGTGAACATTCGCTACCCCACCCTCACCGCTCGGCCGGCTGGATCGATACGACGCCGCTGCCGTCCCACCGCAGGGAGAAGGCTTCGCCGCCGCCCTGCCCCATCACGGAGCGCCACGAGACGTCGGTGACGAACGACTGGTTCAATTGCCCACGCGCACAGACGAATGCATCCGGATCGACGACCAGCGGATACTGCGGCGACACCTCCAGATGGATCAGCGGACCACCATTGGACAGCAGAGCTATCTGGCCGTACCCACTGACAGTCGTCGTGAACAGTCCCTGGCCCGACGACGCGCCGCGCACACCTGCGAACGCCACGTTGGTCTGCAGGTTCCCGTTCAGCACCATGAGCTGCTGGGACTCGACCTGCAGTGTCTCGTTGTTGAGTTCGATGATCGTCGTCTCGGCCGCGTTGTGGGCGAAGTAGACGATGCCGTTTCCCGAAGCCTCCATGAGGGACAGGGCCTCACCCGTAGCCCGCTGTTTGAGGCCGGCCAGGACGCCGTCGCCACCACCGAAGCCGGCCGATTTGAACGCGACCTGGCCCTCATAAGCCACCATCGATCCGCTGATCGCGCGGACCGCGGTGTTGTTCAGCCTGGCCTCGACCACGCGTTTGGAGCGTTGTACCAACTGCATTCGACGTGCCTCTCTCGAGCCGCCGGGAGGTCGCCGCTCGACCGCCCTCGTGTGTTCCCCGACGCCATCTCCGCTTCCCGGCACCAGCCGCGATCGACATCCGGCGCCGCGAGGCGGCCGATTCGACTCCGCCGCGGGTCGGTCGCTCCGGCCACATACCGAGTTGAAAATAGCCGATAGCATCGTGTGGTGCCCGGAAACTTCGTACGTCGTTGGTTCGGCAACGATTCACGCACGAATTCCGCCTCACCTGCATCATCGGAACAAATGACAGCGGCCTTCCTCGAGTCCGAAACCGTCCTCGCCGAGATCGATCCGGCCGTCGGTGTGGTGGCCGCCACCGACCCGCGTTCACAGCTGCGCGGCGAATGGTCTGCGCTCCGCGAACGGCACGCTCAGGTGACCGCCGACTACCTCCGGTTGGTCTCCCCACCCACGGGCACACGCGTGGCCCGCCAGGACCTCGAGCGGACCACCGAGGCGCTTCGCACGGTCACGGCGTCGATGCGCGGCTTCGCGGAGGCGAACTCAGGTGCACTGCAGCGAGCGCGGGCCACCATGCAGGCAGCAGAAGCCCAGGACCATGAGGCACGCGTCGCCTCGCACCGGGCGATGACGGCTCTCGAGAACGCCGGTCCCGCGGTCGGCCGGCTGCAGTCGGTCACCAAGGCCACCGACGAACTCGACCGTGCCTTGAGAGTTTTCGAGCAGGCTTCCGGGCTGCGCGAACGCCAGTCAGCCGCTGCGACGATCATCACATCGGCACAGCGGCTGGAGAATCTTCTCCGCGAGGCGCCCGCGTTCGCCGACCGCGCCCGCCAGGTCATCCGATCGGTGGAAACCCGGCGCAGCGCCATCGCCACCCGCAGAGCGCAGGTTCCCGACACCCTGTCGGCCTTGCGCCGCGAGTTCAGCGCGGACTGTTCGACCGACCTGCAGCGCACCGAGGTCGTAGTCGACGAGCGTCTGGCCCATGCGGATACGGCGATCTCGACGGCGCGCACGATGCTGGCCGACGCGCCCGACCAGGCAATCGATCAGGCCGATGCCGCCCGAGACGACCTGTCCGTCGCCGAGGCCGCCGTGGACGCCGTCCTGGATCGTCTGCGCCTGCTGCGCGAAGTGCGTGCCGATCCGCAGGGAGCCGAGCGGCGCGTCCGATTCCGGCTCCGCGACGCTCAGCTCTTCGCGGTGAATCACTCTCTGGTTGACGAATGGGGCTCGGTACTCGATGCTCAGGCCGACCGGATCGAGCGTGCGAGGGGGGAGCTCGATCGCGTCCACCCCGACTACTGGGGATATCTGACCCAGTTGCGGGCTGTGGACGACCGGATCAGCGAGATAGTTTCCCGGATGAGAGGACAGGTGGCCGCGCGATGACCACCACGGCACGCCACGACGACACCGGGCTCGAACCCGGAACGATCCGGCACTTCGATCATCTGGGATTCGCGACGCGCGAACAGCTCTTCTTCCGGCAACCGGAGCCGATCGATGACACCTGGCCCGCACAGCGACTGGCGATCGCTCTCGGCGCCACGCTCTACGTGCCCGCCACCCGCCCGGATCTCGCCGACGTGATCCGCAAGCGGCGGGCGGAGGGCGTGATCTCGATGGTCATCGACCTCGAGGACGCTATCGCCGACCACGAAGAAGACGACGCCATCGAGCACACGGTCGCCGCTCTCCGCGACATCGCCGAGAAGCCCGGCGACCCGATGCTCCTGTTCGTCCGTCCGCGGTCGGCCGACCGCATCCCGCGGATCGCTGCCGCGCTCGACACTCCGTCGGCCCCGAACACTCCTCCGGCGCTGGCCGGCTTCGTGATCCCGAAGTTCAACTCGGCCAACGCCGATGAGGCGCTGGGAGAGGTTGCCCGGGCGAGTGAACTCCTGGGCCGGCACCTGTGGGTGATGCCTGTCCTCGAGTCCGCGGCGGTCGTGCACCGCGAGACGCGCGACGACGAGTTGACCGCCCTGACCGCCCATCTGAGCGAACACCGCGCCAACGTGCTCGCCGTCCGCATCGGTGCCACCGACATCTGCGGCTACTTCGGCATCCGGCGCGACCGTGACCTCACGATCTACGACGTCCGGGTCGCCGCCGACGTGATCGCCGGCATCGTCAACCACCTCGGCCGCAGCGACGAATCCGGTTTCATCGTGACCGGACCGGTGTGGGAGTACTTCGCCGACCACGAACGCATGTTCCAGCCGACACTGCGCCACACACCTTTTCGCGAGAGTGACGCGGTGTACTTCCGGCAACAACTGGTCAGTCGGGACATGGACGGACTGCTGCGCGAGATCACCCTCGACCGCGCCAACGGTCTCCACGGCAAGACGGTGATCCATCCCGCCCACGTCGCCGCCGTGCACGCCCTGTCCGCGGTGACCCACGAGGAGTACCACGACGCCCTCGACATCCTCGCCGGTGATGCCGGCGGTGTGCGGGCGTCCTCCTATCGGAACAAGATGAACGAACTGAAGCCCCACCGGAATTGGGCTCTGCGCGTGATCGACCGGGCGGCCGCGTTCGGCGTGACCCGCCAGGGTGTGAGCTTCGTCGATCTACTCACCGCGCTCGCCGACCCGGGACCGGCCGGCCGACGAACGGCGACGCAGTGAGCAGCCACCGGATCGACCGTGAACCCAATTGGGTCACGACCCGCTTCGGCGTCCAGGTGGCGTCCGACGGCACCGGGTGTGCCGGACACGAACTGCGCGACCTGGTCGTCCTCGGTCTGCGCCACAACCGCAGGCGCGCACATCTGCTGGTCTCGACCGTGCTCGGCAAGCACATCCCCACACCCCCCGGTGTCGTGCGCGGCGCGGCCGACGCCCTCGGTGCGGCGATCACCGACCAGATCGGCGCCGATGCCGCACGGGATTCCGCGGTCTTCGGCTTCGCCGAGACCGCCACGGGGCTGGGACACTGTGTCGCCCAGCGGATCTCCGCGTCTCGCTACCTACATTCGACGCGCCGGCAACTTCCCGGTGTGGTCGTGTCGGGGACCTTCGAGGAAGGGCATTCGCACGCCACCACCCACCTGCTGCAGCCGAGCGATCCGGCGTTTCTCGACGCTGCGACGCCCGAGGAGACACTCATCCTCGTCGACGACGAGATCTCCACCGGCACCACGGCCCTGGGCGCGATCGAGACGATCGTCGCAACCCGTCCACGCACGCGGTTCGTCGTGGCCTCGCTCGTGGACATGCGCACGCCTGACCAGCGCGCCGAATGCGCCAAGGCCGCTGCGGATCTCGGCGTGGAGGTCTCGTACGTCGCCCTGGCGCACGGCTCGGTCACGCTACCTCCCACGCTGCTCGATGACGTGTGGGAGCTGACCTCGGACGATCTGAATCCCGTGGCACCGGAACGCGCCGACGCCGCCACGCTCACGCTCGAATGGCCGGCGGGAACACCGGACGGTGGCCGTCACGGTTTCGAGCGATCGGATTCGGAGGCGTTCCATCAGGCGACCGAGGCGGCCGCGGAGAGGATCGCACACCACCTCGACCCACAACGGCCCGTCGTCGTGATCGGTCATGAGGAGCTGATGTACGCACCGCTGTGCATCGCCGAGTGCCTCGAGCTGCGCGGCTTCGTGACCGGCTATCAGACCACCACGCGGTCGCCCGCACAGGTCCATGACGTGTCCGGTTACCCGCTGCGTCGCGGATTCCGTTTCGTCGCACCCGAATCCGATCCGGACACGCCGCGCTACATCTACAACGTCTCGTCGAACGCATTTGCCGATCCCCAGGTGGTGGTCGTGGTCGACACCCCGGCCGACACCCCCGAGCTCCGCGCCCCGGGTGGCCTGCTCGACGTCCTCACCGCCGCCGGTCATCCGGTGACGCTGGCGGTCCTCCCGGCGACCGGGCAGGCACAGCGCGGGGGATCACGGGAGGCGGCGCGCCGATGACCGAACCCGTGACGTCGACTCCCCCCTTGCGCGGTCCGCGCTTCGGTTCCTACGCGCCGGACGAGGTGACGTGGTTGCTCAAGGATCTCTCCGACGTCGCGCTCGAAGGTGACCTGCACGAGCGGGAGCGTCGTATCCAGTCAGGTATGGCGCATTACGCCGAGTCCCTGCCGATCGAGTACCAGCCCGGTCGCGAGTACCAGGATCTCTTCCGGTCGACCCTGCGGTCATCGGCGCAACGACTCGCCGAAGCTGTCGGTGTGGTTGCCGAATTGATTCTCGCCGAACGCCATTCGTCTCCGACGCTGGTGTCGCTCGCGCGCGCCGGCACGCCCGTCGGCATCCTGATCCGCCGGTGGATGCAGACGGTCCACGGGATCGAGCCGCAGCACTACACCATCTCGATCGTGCGCGACCGCGGGATCGACACGGTCGCACTGGATCACATCGCGCGGCGCCACCCCGCCGAGTCGGTCGTCTTCGTCGACGGGTGGACCGGGAAGGGCGCGATCCAGCGCGAACTCACCGCGGCCCTGTCCGAGTACGCGCAGCTTCCCGGCCGTCCGCGCCTGCATGACGAGCTGGCCGTGCTCGCCGACCCAGGCTCCTGCACCACGCTGTACGGCACCCGGGATGACTTCCTCATCGCCTCGGCATGTCTGAATTCAACCGTGTCGGGTCTGGTCTCGCGCACAGTCCTCAACGCCGACCACATCGGTCCGGGAGAGTTCCACGGCGCCAAGTTCTACCGGAATCTGGCGGAGTTCGACGTCTCCGGTGAATTGCTCGACGCGGTGAGCGCCGAGTTCCCCGCTGTCACCGAACGGGTCGGCGCGACCCTGGCCGTCATGACACCGCAGGAGCGGACACCGACGTGGTCGGGCTGGCGCTCCGTCGAACGGATCCAGATCGACTACGGACTGTCATCGATCAACCTGGTCAAGCCCGGCGTCGGTGAGACGACACGCGTGCTGCTGCGGCGGGTGCCGTGGCGCGTCCTGGTCCGCGACGACGACCTGCCCGAACACCGCCACATCCGGCTACTGGCCGCCGAACGCGGAGTGCCGGTGGAGGTCTCACCCGATCTCGCCTACTCGTGTGTCGGGCTGATCAAGGAGGACGCGTGAACGTGCTGGTCGCCACCGACCTCGACCGGACGATGATCTATTCGCAGGCCGCCATGGGCGAGGCACAGTTCGCCGCCCTCGACGCCGTCTGCGTCGAGATCTACCGCGACGCCCCCCTGTCGTACATGACGACCACCGCCGTCGAACTTCTCGCGCGCCTCGCCGCCGAGGTACCGGTGATCCCGACCACCACCCGGACGCCGGCCCAGTACGAGCGAATCGCACTGCCCGGCAGTCCGTTCCGATACGCCGTGGCGAGCAATGGTGGGCGCATCCTGGTCGACGGAGCCGACGACCCGGACTGGCGCCGTGCGGTCGAACGTGCGGTGTCCGAATCCGGCGCGGGTCTCGACGAGGTGCTCACCGAACTCCGCAGCCGCATCGACGAGTCCTGGGTGCGGTCGCTGCGGATCGCCGACGACCTGTTCTGCTACCTCGTAGTCGACCCGGCGGGCCAGCCAGATGAGTTCTTGCCGGCCTGGCAGGACTGGTGCGCGGCGCGCGGGTGGACCGCCTCGCAGCAGGGCCGCAAGATCTACGCGACTCCCGGGTCGGTCACCAAGTCCGCGGCGATCGCCGAGGTCCGTCGCCGGCTCGTCGACGACGGGACGATCACGACCGACGCCGAGCTGTGCGCAGCCGGCGACGGATGGTTGGACACCGATCTTCTGTCGGCCGCCGACCACGCGATCCGACCCCGCCACGGCGAACTCGAGTTGCTCGGCTGGTCGGCACCGGGGCTCACCGTCACCACGGGGACGGGGGCACTCGCCGGCGTCGAGATCCTCGAATGGTTCCTCGACCGGTGTTCGGTCAGGACGGCATCGGACCCAGGACGTCCGAATGCCCGTGCCGTCGGCACCAGCTGATCAGATACCGCGCATGAAGGCCGCACCAGCGGTACACCGCGGCTTGCGTCAGGGGAGACGATGTCGGCTGTTCACCCCGCTCCTCGATGAGCGGGCCGAGGTAGTGGCTCGTCACCTTGTTCGCCGTGTTGGGCGAGACCTTGGCCGCGCGTGCCAGGCTCGCGCCATCGGACGCGTTACCCGAGGCGATCGCTCCCGCCAGCCGGCCGGCGGTGTGACCGCGCTGCCCGGCGAACAACTCATACAGCGGGGTTCGACGCGGAGGTCCCGGCTTCTCGGCCACTCCCTGCCCCACCGCGACCGCGTGCACGGCGCTCATCAGCGTCGCGAACCCGTCGGACTTCTCGATGACAGCGGCAACCTCGTTCCGCAGCCGGGCCTCGTCGAGGTGGTCGTCTTCGAGCCCGTGCCCATGGGTCGCGAGGATGACCGGTGCCTGCCGCTCGTGTTTGTCCAGGGCATCGATGACGTCGAGACCGTCGAAACACCATTCCGGATCCGGACGGTTCCAGATGAGGTCGGCGACCACGACGTCGAAGCGGACATGGCCGGCAACGGAGCGGGTGAACTCGTCCTCTGTGATGGCCACGGTGACGACAGCCTGCTCGAGGGCGCTCTGCAGAGGCCCGGCCACGACGTGACCAAGCGGTGACGCGACCAGCACGCGCAAACGGTTCGGCACGTGCATGATTTTGCCTGATACCTGTGACGCATGCGCGATCACGCATTAATTGGACTCATTCGAGCGCATTTTGGCCCGAATCGTCGTCAATCAGGCCACCCAGGCAGTGACTTAGCGGTGCAAGTTCGTGACTCTAGAAAAGTAGACGTTGATCATCTCTTCGCCCACCGATCGCAAGCAAAGTCGATCACGGCTTCCGGGGACGCCGGTCCGTCGACCTCTGCGATGTCGGGAGCCGGTAGTGATTCTGTCGACAGAAGGACGGTACCGATGTCAGCCACTCTGGACGAGCTCCGCCGCCCGCAGGAAGCCACAGCCGCCCCCCAGCCCAACGTGTCCCGGATGGCCTCCGTCGGCCGAACCGTTTCGCAGGCCGCCTCCCCTCACCCTCACCCTCACCACAGACGCCTCGCCGTTGTCATCGCCGAAGGCGATCTGTTCGACGCCGCACTCGTGGCTCTCGTCGAAGGCGCCGGCTACGGCGCGACACTCGTCGAGCCCGCGCAGATCCATGCCCTTCGCAACCCGGCCGTCCTTCTCGTGCGTTCGACCGGGATGCTGGCGCTGGTCCAGCGTGCGCCGATGCTGCGAAACGTGCGCGTCGTCTTCCTCGGGGACGGGGTCGCCGGCCGCGACCACATCCGCATCGCGCCCCGCTCACCCGGTGCCGAGTCCACACTCCGCCAGGCGCTCACCGCGATCATGGGACCACCCGAACCGTCTACTCCGCCCGCACCCGAGAACCGGGTGCGCGTGACCGAACGGGAACGCGAGATCCTGCAGACCTACACCCTCGGTTCCACTCTCCGCGAGACATCGCAGACGCACCAGATCGCCGAGAGCACGGTGCGTGAGCACTACCGCCGCGTCGTGCGTCGTTATGAAGAGGCCGGGCGTCCGATCGGTAACAAAGCCCAGCTCCTCCTCGAGTTCATGGCCGACGGCTGGGTCCGACCCTGATCGCACCGTCGAAGGTGACCTAGTGCCCACGACGGAACGCGGTCAGCGGCGCAGACTGGGGTCATGAGGTCGATGCGGGGCCTCCGACGCCCGTTCACCATCGCGGCCGGATATCGACGTACCTGGGCCGCCGGGATTCTCG
Source organism: Gordonia amicalis NBRC 100051 = JCM 11271 (assembly GCF_000332995.1). GTDB lineage: Bacteria > Actinomycetota > Actinomycetes > Mycobacteriales > Mycobacteriaceae > Gordonia > Gordonia amicalis. The sequence goes on along the minus strand of NZ_BANS01000055.1, from coordinate 7,641 downwards.
CGCTCATCGAGATCCTCGTCGCGTATCAAGCCGTCGACGGTGGACTCGCACTCGCCGACGACCGGTGGCAGATGCCCCGGGAGTGGTTGCACAACACGCCTTTCAACACCTGGACCGGCCCGGGGTTGGTGCTTGTCGCGGCGATCGGCGTGCCCCATGCCCTTGCCGCGATCGCGATCGTCTTCCTGCCCGTCGATCCCCGACTCGGGATACTCGGTGGCGTGCTTGCCGGCGTATCGCTGGTCACCTGGATCGTCGTCCAGATCGCGGTGCTGCAGATCTTCTTCTTCCTGCAACCGGTGATCGCGGTCATCGGGATGCTCGAGTTCGGCCTGGCTGTTGCCTGGCGTCGCACGCTCGCCCACCGCGGTAAACCGGCACCCGCAGACTCCTATCCCACTCGTCCGCTGTCCGCCGCTGCCGAGCGCGGGGCGAAATGACGACACGTCCGTTCATCGTCGGCATCGGGCTCGTCGCGGCCATGGGCGCGACGACCATCACCTACTGCACGTGGATCCGACCATGGGTGATGACCTGGGGCGCGACCGACGACGAGGTCGCCGCGGAACTCCCGGGCGACGAGTTGCTGCCGGCCGCCGACGGCGTGGCCACCCGCGCGATCACCATCGACGCACCGCCGGAGGCGATCTACCCGTGGCTCGCGCAGATGGGTCCCTCGCCTCGCGGTGGCGCCTACACGTATGACTGGATCGAGAACCTGCTGGGGCTCGACATGCACAGCACCGATCAGGTGCTCGAGGAGTTCCAGCACCCCGCGGTGGGCGACACGATCGGCGTCGGGCCCGAGGCATCCCGCGTCGAGATCGCCGATCCCGGCCGGGCGTTCGTCACCCGTACCACCGACGGTGACTGGGTGTGGTCGTTCACGCTGGTCCCGGTCGGACATTCGACGCGGCTGATCAGCCGGAACCGCTTCCGGCTGCCCGGCCTGGCCAAGAAGCTCGCGATGATCCCGATGGAACCGGGGTCGCTGATCATGGAGCGCAAGATGCTCATGGGGATCAAGGAGCGGGCCGAGGCTCTCGCGCACGCCGGGTGACCTCGCAGGTCGCGGAGGGTCCACGGGACAGCGTCGTCGTCGTGGCAGAGTTGATGTGTGCTGCTGCCGACGTTGACCCCCACCGCCCCGGACGACCCCGATGTGATCCGGATCGGCGAGGATCGGCTCTCACGCGAGGATCTCGTCGGAGCGGCCACTGCCGTGGCGGAGCGGATCGCCGGCGCACGCACCGTCGCGGTGCTGGCGCAGCCGACGGTCGAAACCGTCCTCGCACTGGTCGGCGGCTTGATCGCCGGAGTGCCGGTGGTTCCGGTACCGACCGACTCGGGTCCGCGCGAATTCGCGCACATCCTGGCCGATTCGGGCGCACAGGCGTGGCTGGGGCAGGCGCCGGCCGACACGACGCTGGCCGTGGTCCCGGTCCGGCGCTACGCGAAGTCGTGGCACCGCCATCCCGAACCGCACGCCGATTCGACTGCGCTGATCCTCTACACCTCCGGCACCACCGGGCTACCGAAGGGCGTACCGATCACCCGGCAGGCGATCGCCGAGGGACTCGACGCGCTCGCCGACGCCTGGCTGTGGACCGCCGATGACACTCTCGCCCACGGTCTTCCGCTCTTCCACGTGCACGGACTGATCCTCGGCGTCCTCGGGCCGCTTCGTCGAGGTGGCCGGCTGATCCACACCGAGAAGCCGACTGCCGCGGGCTACGCGCAGGCCGCGGAAGCCGGGGCGAACATGTTCTTCGGGGTCCCGACCGTGTGGAGCCGCGTCGGAGCCGAACCCGAGGCCGCCCGAACCCTCTCCGGCGCACGCATTCTCGTGTCGGGCAGTGCACCGCTACCGGTTCCCGTCTTCGACCGGGTCCGCGAGCTCACCGGCCACGAGATCGTCGAACGCTACGGCATGACCGAGACCATGATCACCCTCAGCACCCGAGTCGACGGCGAACGTCGACCGGGCTGGGTGGGGCTGCCCCTGGCCGGGGTCGAGACTCGTCTTCGGGAGGGTGACGCCGAGGTGGCCCATGACGGCGAATCGGTCGGCGACCTCCACGTACGCGGACCGATGATGTCGTCGGGCTACCTCAACCGCCCCGAGGCGACGGTCGAATCGTGGCTCGAGGACGGGTTCTTCGCCACCGGGGATGTCGCCGTCATCGATCCGGACGGCATGCATCGCATCGTCGGCCGTCGGGCCACCGACCTCATCAAGTCCGGCGGCTTCCGCATCGGCGCCGGCGAGATCGAAACCGTCCTGCTCGCTCATCCGGCCGTGCGCGAGGTCGCGGTGATCGGCGTACCCGACGACTATCTGGGCCAGCGCATCGTCGCGTATGTGGTGGCCGACGAGGTCGCCGACACCGAACTCATCGAGTTCGTCGCCGGTGAGCTGTCGAACCACAAGCGACCCCGAGAGATCCGGTTCGTCGACTCCCTGCCCCGCAACGCGATGGGCAAGGTACAGAAGAAGCTGCTCGGCTGAGCCTGACCGCCGGCCCCGAAATACGCCCCGGAAAAGCGCCCCTGGGATCTGCCCCCGAACAGCGCCCTCAGCAGGGAGGTCGGCGACATATCGTCGTCGTGCGGCCTCTGGAGGGTTGATTTCAGGGGCGGTTCTCGACGGAGTTATCCACAAGACCTTTCTGCGGCGGCCCGACCACACCAGGTCACCCGACACTGTCCCTCATGGACTACGAGCAACTCGTCGCGCGCTTCGGAGGCGTCTTCTCGACGAATCAGCTGCTGAGAACCGGAGAGACCGCCGAGCAGATCCGACGCGCCGTCGAATCCGGTGCGATCCAGCGGATCCGGCACGGGTGGTATCAGGCACCCGACGCCGACCCCGAAGTCGCTGCCGCAGTCGCCGACAACACGGTGGTGTCGTGCGCAAGCGCGCTTGGACGTCACGGGCTGTGGATCCCCGAGCATCCGATCGCATCGCACACCCGCGTGACACGGTACGAGCGTCGCCGAGCCCCCGACCGTTGCCGACGCCACGGCCGTCCGACACCGGCTGGTGCCGCCGTCGACGACGTGGCAACCGCTCTGCAGTACTCCGCGCGCTGCTTCGACGAGGAGGGCTTCATCATTCTGTGCGACTCCGCTCTCCACCACGGCAAGCTGAGTATCGACGACCTTCGCGCCGAGTTCCGTCTCGCGCCGTTCTACGTCCGGAAGGCCGTCGAGAAGTGCAATCGACTCGCCGCGTCCGGAACGGAAACCGCCGCTCGTCTGCGGCTGATCAGCGCCGGACTCGAGGTCAAGGTGCAGCATGAGGTGCCCACAGTCGGCTGGATCGATCTCCTCGTCGGCAACCGGCTGGCCATCGAACTCGACAGCCGGGCGCACCACACCGGCGAAGAGGACTACGAACGCGACCGGATCAGGTCCCGCAAGCTCATCCCGCTGGGCTACCTACCGATGCGGCTCACCTACGCGCAGGTGTTCGGTGACTGGGAGACCACCTACGCCGACATCGTGGCCACGGTCCGGAAGGGTTATCACCGCAGCCGAGCCGCAGCTGGAAACCGCCCCTGAAATCGGCCCTCCACAGGCGACCCGACGACACTATGTCGCCGACGCCGCTCCTGAGGGCGGTCTCCAAGGGTGGTTTCCAGGGGTGGTTTCCAGGGGCGGTTTTCGGGGGCGGTTTTCGGGGGCGGTTTTAGTGCGCGGCGCTCAGTTGGCCCAGCCCCGCTCACCCATCCAGCCCGTGATGATCCCGACCGCCTCTTTGAGGTGCGGGATCTGATCGCGGCCCGAATAGTAGTGTGTCGCACCGGTTATCGTGTGCAGAGTCTTGTCGGGGTGGCCGACGGCGTCGAAAAGCCGGTGGGTGTGGCTGGGTGTGCACGCGTTGTCGGCCGAGTTGCCGATGACCAGCGTCGGGACCTCGAGATCCGCGGCACAGCGCGGACCGTCGCCGTGTGCGTCGTCATAACTCCACTGCGACAACCAACTCCGCAGCGTCGTGAACCGTGCCAGGCCGACCGGTCCCATGTTCACGATGCGCGGATCCCCCAGGTAGCAGCCGAGTTCACGGTCGCTCGGGTCGACGGACAGGTCGAGCCACCGCGGGTCGGCCATGGTGCCGTGGACGATGAACCCGCGTTCCATCAACGGCTCACCGCGGCCGCGGAGGTCGGCGAGTTGCTCCTTGACCCACGCGGTGATCCGGCGGTTGCGATCGATCTGCGCGGCGCGGTACCGCTCCAGGAACTACGCAGTGTACGGCGGCTGGTTCGGGTTCGCCGGGTTGTAGAGATCCAGCTCGGGATCCCGCTTCTCCGGGTCGTTCTCGTCGAGGATCGACGGATCCATCCACTCCGTCAGCGTTCCGTGGCGGGACACATGCGCGGCCAGGAGCATCATGCCGTCGGCGGCAGGCAGATCGAGCCGAGTGAGATCCGGCGGCTCTCCGGCGGGAGTCTCCGTGACCGTCGCATGCTGGGCCTGCTGCTGGTAGTACAGCGACAGCGCACCGCCACCACTCCAGCCGGCCAGGATCACCTTCTCGTAGCCGAGCCGTTCCTTGGCGTCCTTCACGCAGGCCCCGAGGTCCTGGACGGCCTTTTCCATGATCAGCGCACTGTCGACGCCGCGATACCGGCTGTTGCAATAGATGACGTGATGCCCCGCGCGGGCCAGCGCATTGGTCATCGGCAGATAGGCGCCGCCACCGATCGGGTGCATGAAGACGATGACGTTCTTCGACGGCACGCCCACCGGCTTCAGGAGGTAGCTCTCCAGGACGACGCTCTCGGTGACGCCGCCGTAGGTGTCCTTGTAGGCCGACGTGTCGTCGAAGACGACGAGGTAGGGAATGCGCTCGTACTCATGGCGCGGCAACGTGTTCGCCGAACTCATACCTGTGCCTCTTCCTGGACCTCGGCCGATGCCGACTCGGTCATGACCGGGGTCGCGATGAGACGACGACGCGTGTCGATCGCGATGACCTTCCATTCGACCCGGTCGAACTCGTCGAACTTCCGGCGCGACCGTTCGCGGGCCTTCTCCGGGATGCCGTGGTGAATACCCTGCGGCGCATGCGAGATCAGGCCGGGAGGCATGCCGATGCCGAACATGCTGCCGCCGTGGAAGAACGCGATCTCGTCGAAGTCGGTGTTGCGGTGGAACCAGGGCAGCCGTTCGGCGCCCTTGCGGGCCTCGGCGGGACGCGGCAGGAAGTTCATCACATACACGCCCGTGGCCTGCATGAACAGATGCACGGTCGGCGGGAGGTGCACCGACTCCGAGGTGATGACGTCGTAGTCCTCGAGGTTGAAGGTGAACGGGAACAGGTCGCCGCGCCACCCCTCGACGTCGAGCGGATGGAACGGATAGAACAGCGTCGTCTGCCCTCGCGCTGGCGGAACCGAACCTCGTACTCCTCGCGCCCGTCGCCCTCGAAGACCTCGGCCTCGGGGACGGCGACCAGCGACGAGTCGAAGGGGAAGAACCGTCCGAGCACGCCCGGCTCCGGGACCCGGTACTCGTCGACGGCCTCGATGATGAGCAGCAGCGACTGGTCGTCGGGGATCTGCCGGTACGTGCATCCCTTGGGGATGTAGACGTAGTCGCCCGGCCGGTAGGACAGCCGGCCGAACTCGGTCTCGAAGTGGCCGGTGCCCTCGTGGACGAAGATCAGTTCGTCGCCGTCGACTGGCCGGAACCAGAATGGCGCGGCCTGGCTGCGGCGGCTGAGCGAGATCCGGCAGTCGTCGTTGTAGAACATCAGCAGCGGCTCACCCGACGGATCGATCTGATCGGTCGGGGTGAGTTCGGTGACGAAGCGGTCGACGCCGGTGTGGGTACCGACCGCGCGGAACTGCGTCGGATCGTTGCGCCGGTAGAGATGCGCCGTACGACCGGTGAATCCGTAGCGGCCGAGCTCGTCGTCCTTGAGGTCTTCGAGGTCACGATGGACCTGTCGCGGCGTGCGACCCTTCCGGTGCTGGATGAACGATTCCACTGGCTGACTCCTGGTGTGAGCGATCGAGAGCGGACAGGCGTGGCGCGGCCTGCGCGGGAGCAGTGCTCGGTGGTTTCCGCGCGGCTTTTCTGATGCTAGATTCAGGTTCAGAATATGACAAGGACCACACCGTTCGCCCCGACCTTGCCCGACCGGAGCGAAATACATGCTTCGATGAACGAATCAGTCCTCGGAAGGAGTGTTCGGTGCCGCCGACGAACAAGGGACGCCAGACCGAGGCCGCGTTTCTCGACGCAGCGCGTCGTTGTTTCGCCGACAAGGGCTACTTGAACACCAAGATCTCCGACATCGCGGCCGCCGCGGGCCGCTCCACCGGCTCGTTCTACAACTATTACGACAACAAGGATCAGCTTCTCGAGGCGTTGCTGGACCAGTTCAGCAACGAAGTCGTCGAGGGTTCTCTCGCCACGAGACACGCGGATCCCGAAGCGGGCGTGCGTGCGGCCGTCACCTCCTACTGGACGACGTACAAGAAGTACCTGCCCGAGATCATCGGACTGTTCCAGATGTCCATGCTCGACGACGAGTTCCGGGATCGCTGGCACGCCAACCGTGCGTCGGGGATCAAGCAGGTGCTGGCGGGACTGCACATCGCGGAACGGGCCGGGTACCACATCGGCCTGCCCCTCGAACCGCTCGCGTCGGCGCTCGTGAACACGCTCGAATCCTCGTGCTGGTCTTGGCTCGCCGTCCGCGGAGGTGTGGTGGGGTCCATCCCCGACGACGACACGGCCATCGACATCCTCACCACCATCTGGTATCGGACGGTGTACCGGTCCGGTCCACACATCCAGCGCTGAACCCGGACAGTATCTGGCTCTTGCGGCACATCGTCGCCGATTGTGATGCTGGGACGCATGACGATCGACGTCCGGCCCGCAACGACCTTCGCCGACATCGCGACGATGGTCGGGCCCAAGAAGCCGACCTCCAACGTGTGCTGGTGCCTGAGCTATCGCATCCCCAGCACAGAGAATCGGGCCCTGCTCCGCGAACAGCGGGGTGAGTTCGTGAAAGAATTGTGCGACAGCGGGATTCCACTCGGAGTCCTGGCGTACGAGACGACCGACGACACCGAGGAGGTGGTGGGATGGGCGGCGGTCTCACCGCGTGCCGACACGACCTTCGCCCGCAACCGTAAGATCCCGCACGTCGACGACCTCCCCGTGTGGTCCGCGTGGTGCCTCCGCGTCCGACCCGGCCACCGCAAGAAGGGGATCTCGCACGCGCTCCTCCAGGGCGCTGTCGAGTTCGCCCGGTCGAACGGGGCGCCGGCCATCGAGGGCTATCCGGTCGACAATCGCGGGGAGAAGGTGGATCTCACGATGGCGTACGTCGGCACGCGCGGGTTGTTCGAGAAAGCCGGGTTCGAGTGGGCGGCCGACACCACCTCTGTGCTGGACGGGTTTTCGCGGGTGGTGATGCGGAAGTCGTTGGGATGAGGGTGGTTTCGATACGGCTCGTCGCACGCTCCTCGCCTACCCAACCAGCGGGGAATCGGACCTCTGGTGGTTGAGCCGGTAGCGAGCGAAAGCGAGCCACCGCGTCGAAACCTCGCGTCCCTGCAGGTTGAGCCGGTAGCGAGCGAAGCGAGTCACCGCGTCGAAACCTCGCGTTCCTGG
>NZ_BANS01000056.1 GCF_000332995.1 Gordonia amicalis NBRC 100051 = JCM 11271 | reverse complement strand
CGGCTCAACCAGCGAAGACCAGGGCCGCTGCGCTCGCTACCGGCTCAACCAGCGAAGACCAGGGCCGCTGCGCTCGCTACCGGCTCAACCAGCAACGGCACGAGGTCCCCTACTTCGGCGCAGGCGGGTTGGCGGGCAGCTGATTCCAGTACTGGAGGCCGGGCGGGAGGTATCGCGGTGCCGGGTTCGCGCTGTGTGCGACGGCGTTGTTGCCCGGTCCGAGCGTGTCCCAGGACGGGAAGAAGAATTTGTGCCACGCGGGCGTGAAGATCAGCGCCCGCTCGCCGGTGCGGCAGGCGACGACGTCGCGGCGGGGCACGGTGCAGGTGACACCGGCGATCGTGACGCGCTTGCCGACCCCGAGGAGCGGCGGCCGGAAACCGGTCTTGGATCCGAACCGATAGGTCTGTTCCCGGTTGACCCACCACGGTCCCTGTTGGTCGCCGGAGATGGCGGCGCCGGTCGCGGTGGGCGGGGCGGTCGCCGGACGACCCTGGCAGCCCACATAGCGGTACGCCTGGCCGATCTGGCACATCCAGCGGCCCGTGGTGAAGAACGATCGGCCGTTGTCACCGTAGGCGAGTGACCGGAACGTCGTCGGGTCGACGGGCTGGTAGCGCGACAGATCGAATTCGACGGGCATCGTGGGACCCGGCGCTGCGTTCACCGCCGGTGCTCCCACCGCGATCCCGGCCGCGACCGTCAGCGCGGCAAGCGCACCGACTGTTCGACGGATGATCCCGGTTCCCAACCCCACTGTCGACACGATCGACATTGCATCACACGTGTTCGTGTCCTCGTCGACTAACTGTGGACAAGTCGGGCGACTGATCGGAGGTATGTGGAGCTGTTACGCAGTTCACCTGT
>NZ_BANS01000057.1 GCF_000332995.1 Gordonia amicalis NBRC 100051 = JCM 11271 | reverse complement strand
ATGAGTAGGTGAGGAGCTTGCGACGAGCCGTACCCCTGCTCGTTGAGTAGGTGAGGAGCTTGCGACGAGCCGTATCGAAACGCCACCCCTCACCTCGTCCGCTAGGGTGTCAGCGTGTCTCGACCCGACCCCGGCAACGACGAACCCGCAGGTGACGTCCCTCACGATCACCACGAGGACTTCAAGACGCGTCATGCTCCGATGCCGATCGAGCTGCCCCTCGACGACGAAGAGGCGTCGACCGATGTCGACCTGAAGACGCAGCTGATCCGCTTCGTGGTCACCGGCGCGGGTTCGGCGGTTCTGGATTTCGCGCTCACACTGTTCCTGCAGTACGTCGTCGGTACTCCCGAGGCCGTCGCCAAGGCAGGCGGCTTCATCCTCGGAACCACCGTCGCTTACCTGATCAACCGGCGCTGGACCTTCCGCGCGGAGCCGAGCGCCGCCCGCTTCGTCGCGGTCGTGATCCTCTACCTGGTCACCTTCGTGGTCAACGTCGGTCTCTACAGCTGGTTGTCGTCGTTGTGGGAGGAGACCGCCCTCTACTCGGCGATCGCCTTCGTCATCGCGCAGGGCACGGCGACGGTCATCAACTTCGTGGTCCAACGGGTGGTCATCTTCAAGATCCGCTGATGCTGCCGGCCCTCGCAGGACGGGTGGCGAGTCCGGATTGATGTCGCATGCGAGCTCGCTCCGGCCGCACGACCTCGGCCGACGTCGGACAGACTGATTGATGTCGCACGCGACGTGATTCTGGACGGCGTCGAGGAGACGGGCGATCGAAAATCTCGTCCACCTCAGGGGCTTCCGAGGGCAATATGCCCTCGGATGGTGCTCACGGGGACGAGATTTTCTGCGGCGGAGCTAACTAGGGCCCTTGAGGTTGTCTTCGTGGTCCAGCGGACGGGCATCCTAGAGATCCGCTGATGCGGCTGCCGGCCGAGGGCGGGCGTAGATGTGTCGCACCGGTCAGCGAGTCCGGATCGAAGTCGCACGCGACCTCGCTCCGGCCGCACGACCTCGGCCGAAGTCGTACACACGGATCGATGTCGCACGCGACGTCGTTCCGGCGAGCGAACGCCGCACGTCACGCCCGCTGCGGGACCTCGGGCGGGATCGCGGCGAGAAGACTTCGCGTGTAATCGGTTTCGGGATCGTGCAGGATGCGCGACGCCGGGCCGGTCTCGACGACCCTGCCGTTCTGCATCACCGCAACGGTGTCGCTGATCTGCTCGACGACCGCGAGGTCGTGTGCGATGAAGAGGAACGTGAGGCCCTTCTCCTGTTGCAGCCCGGAGAGAAGGTCGAGGACACCGGCCTGCACGGAGACGTCGAGCGACGCGGTCGACTCGTCGAGGATGAGGATCTCCGGCTCGGAGGCCAGGGCTCGCGCGATGCAGACGCGTTGGCGCTGTCCGCCGGACATCTCGTGCGGGTAGCGACCGAGGAACGACGAGTCGAGGCTGACGTCGGCCAGCAACTGCTCTGCACGGCCGCGCATCTCGTCCCGTCCGGAGACCAATCCGTGCGCGCGGAGAGGTTCGGTGATCGACGAGGCCACTGTCATCCGCGGGTCCAGGGAAGCGGTCGGGTCCTGGAAGACCATCGCGACCCGGCGTCGGAGAAGCGCTTCGTCGGTGCCGCGGACACCCACCGCCTCGACCTCGCGGCCGTCGACCGACACCGTCACGCTCCCGGTGACCGTCGTTCCCTGACCGGACTCGATCAGGCCGGTGACGACCCCGGCGACCGTGGACTTCCCCGAACCCGATTCGCCGACGATGCCGAGAGTCCGACCCCGGGCGACCTGTAGGTCCACGCCGTCGATCGCATGCACCACGCTGCGGCCGGTCGGGCCGCGCACCACGTACTCGACGCCGAGTCCGTGAGCCTGCAGCACAGGTTTCTCGTCGGTCTGTTTCGTCAGAGCCGGACCGGTGTCGCGTTCCTCGACCTTGCTCAACAACGGTCGCGAATCGAGGAGCTTCTTGCTGTAGGGGTCCTGCGGGTCGTCGAAGAGCGCTGCCACATCGCGGCTTTCGACGATCCGGCCTTCTCGCATGACCATGACCCGGTCGGCGATGCGGCCGATCACGCCGAGGTCGTGGCTGATCCACACGACGGCCATGCCCCGTTTGCGTTGCAGGTCGGCGACGAGATCGATGATCTGCGCCTGCGTGGTCACGTCGAGGGCGGTGGTGGCCTCGTCGGCGATGAGCAGTTCGGGGTCGCAGGCGAGTGCGATCGCGATCATCACCCGCTGGCGCTGGCCACCCGACAGTTGGTGCGGATATGCGCCCAAACGGCTTTCGGGGTCGGGGAGGTTCACATCGCGCAACAGCTGCAGCGCACGCTCGCGCGCCTCGGCGCGGTTGAGCCCGAGGTGCCGGCGTGGTCCCTCGGCGAGTTGCTGCTCGATGGTGAGCAGCGGATTGAGACTCGACGACGGGTCCTGGAAGACGAAACCGACGCGCGTTCCGTGGAGGGCGCGAAGCGTCGACGGGGTGGCGCCGACGATCTCGGTACGGCCGAGAAGCGACGACCCGCGCACGTAGGCACTGGGAGCGTCGAACAGGCCCGTTGCCGACAGCACACTCAACGACTTGCCCGAACCGCTCTCGCCGACGATGCCGAGCGTCTCGCCGCGCGCGACCGTGAAACCGATGCCGTGCACGATCTCTCGCGGTCCGACCCCGACGACGAGGTTCTCCACGTCCAGCACCGAATCGTCGGAGACGGCGCGTGCGGGCCTCGGTGTCGCCGTCGCGACAGCGACAGACCTGCGGTCGTACCCCCGGTTGCGCAGCAGCGTGCGCTGTCGCGGATCGAGCACATCGCGCACCCCGTCGCCGACCAGGTTGAACGCGAACACGGTGAACAGGATCGCGAGTCCGGGGAACACGCCCATCCACCACGCGGTCGTGATGAACCCCTGCGCATCGAAGAGCATCCGGCCCCACGACGGGTCGGGCGGTTGCACACCGAGTCCCAGGAAGGACAGCGCCGCCTCCGACAGGATGGCGAACGCCAGGGAGATGGACGTCTGGACGATCACCGGACCGGAGATGTTCGGCAGCACATGGCTGAACAGGATGCGGGACGTGCGGACCCCCATCGTCCGCGCCGACTGTACGTACTGGGTCTGCCGCACCCGCAACGTGTCCGCACGTGCGACGCGGGCGAAGATCGGGATGTAGACGATGCCGATCGCGATCATCGCCGATGTGACGCCGGGCCCCAGGACCGCGACGATCGCGAGCGCCAGGAGGAGTACCGGGAAAGAGAAGACGACGTCGACGATGCGCATGAGAGCGGTGTCGAGCACACCGCCCGCGAAACCCGCGACCATTCCGAGGATCACGCCTACGGTGAGGGAGATGGCGACCGCGATCACGGCCACCCGCAAGCTCACCGACGCCGCGAGCACTACCCGGGAGAAGACGTCACGACCGAGGTCATCGGTCCCGAACAGGTGCGACCAGGTCGGTGCCTGCAGGGCGTTGGGCACGTCGATCTCGTTGGCGCCGTAGGGCGCGATCAGCGGGCCGAAGACGGCAGCGATGACGACGATCGCGATGATGACCAGCCCGGCGACGGACGCTCGGTTGCGGAGCAGCAACCGCCAGGCCGAATCCGTTGCGGTGTCCGGCTCCGCCGGGTCGACGGTGCCGGCGGCGGGGTCGAGAGGTTCGGGTGCGGTGAGGGTCATGACAACCGGATCCTCGGATCGATGACGGCGTAGAGGATGTCCACGACGAGATTCACGAACAGGAAGATCACCGCGATCAGCAGGATCGCGCCCTGCAGCACGGGATAGTCGCGAGCCGCGACCGAGTCGTAGACCAGCAGTCCCAGACCAGGCCAGGCGAAGACCACCTCGACGACGATGACACCACCGAGGAGTCCCGCCAACTGGATGCCGGAGATGGTGAGGACGGGCACCAGGGCGTTGCGTCCCACGTGGTCCAGCATGATCTTCTTCCTGCTCAACCCCTTTGATTCCGCGGTGGTGACGAACGGCGTGTTCACGACCTCGAGCACCGAGGACCGGACGTAGCGCGTCATGATCGCGCCGGTGACGACCCCGACCGTGACGGCGGGCAGAACGAGATGCTCGAACCATCCGAGCGGACCGTCGGCGAACGGCTGGTAGCCCGCCGACGGCAGCCAGCCCAGTGCGGTCGAGAAGAGACCGATCAGCAGGATGCCCATCCAGAAGTCGGGGACCGAGATGCCGAACTGGCTGATGACACGAATGACGTTGTCGGCCAAGCGGCCTTCGCGGAGAGCCGCCCACGAACCCAGTGGGATCGCGATGAGCAGCGCCACGACGATGGCGGCGAGTGCGAGGGTGATGGTCGCCGGTAACCGGTCGAACAGCATCGTCGTGACGGGTTCGCTGTTGCGGAAGCTGACACCGAGATCCCCGGTGAAGGCATTGCCGACGTAGGCGACGAGCTGGTTGGGCAGCGGCTGGTCCAGGCCGGACACACTGCGCAGCGCCGCATACGATTCCGGTGTGTAGCGAGTGCCGAGCGCGATGCGGACCGGGTCGCCGGGCACGATCTGGATCAGGAAGAACACCGCGACGATCACCCCGAGCAGCACGGCGACCGTGTACGCGAGCCGGATGAGGATGAAGCGCAGCAGCGGGGAACGGATCGCGGTCACGTCAGCTCCTCTCCAGCCGGGCGGACCGGAACCGGACGGCTTTGTCGGACCGGACCGTGTACCCCTGGAGGTTCCTCGAAAACGCCTGCGTGGCAGAGGGGTTGTACAGGTACAGGTAACTCACGTCATCGGCTATCCGGCGGGCGGCGTCCGCGTAGACAGCCTTGCGGGCTGGGACGTCGAGCTCGGTACGTCCCCGGTCGAGCAGTGCGTCCACCTGAGGGTTCGAATACTTCTGCGCGTTCGACGTGCCCTGCGAATGATGCTGTGCGTAGTAGAAGTCGTCGGGATCGATGTTGCCGAGCCAGCCGAGCAGCAGGGCGTCGAAGTCGCCGGCGGCCTGGCGGTCGAGCCAGGCACCGAAGTCGAGTTGCTCGATCTTGACGGTGACGCCGATGTCCTCGAGGTTCGACGCGATGACCTGCGCGGCGGTCACGGTCTCGGGGTACTCGGTGGTGACCATGAGCCGCATGTCCATCGACCGGATACCCGCCTGGCGCAACAGGCCTTTCGCCTTGTCGACGGTCTGAGCACGGTCGAGGCCCGCGGTGTAGCGGTCGTAGGCCGCGAACCACGGACTGGTCGACGGGATCGCGAGTTCGTTGGGCGTCGCGGTGCCGTACCCGACGACCTGCGCGATCGACCGGCGGTCGATGGCGTAGGCGACGGCCTGGCGGACGCGGGTGTCCGCGAAGGGCTTGGCGTCGAAGTTCATCGTGATGTACCAGTAGTCGTTCGCCACCACGGTGCCGACCTCGAGCGTGTCGTCCCGCGACAAGATACTCAGCTGTTGTGCGGGAATCGCGTCCGTCCAGTCGATCTCGCCGGAGCGGAGTGCCGACACCGCGGTCGTCCCCTGGGAGATGAAGCTGTAGTTCACGCCGTCGATCGCGGGCGGACCGCCCCAATAATCGGGATTCGACTTCAGTACGATCGACGCGCCGGGGGAGCGGGAGACGAACGAGAACGGGCCGGTGCCCACGGGTTTCGTCGCGATCTCGCCGGATTGGACGTTGCGCCGGTTGACGATCGCCAGTCCTTTGAAGCCGCCGATGTTGGTCAGCAGGTTCGGGGTGGGTTCGCGGACCGTGAATCGTACGCGCCGGTCGTCGAGGGCGGTGATCGACTCGACGGCCTCGAGTTTCCAGGCGTTGGACAGTTCTTCGTCGAGGATGCGACGGAACGAGAACTCGACGTCGGCGGCGGTCAGGGGATCGCCGTTGTGGAACGTGACCCCCGGTCGCAACAGGAACGTCCACTGTCGGGCGTCGGGGCTGACCTCCCAACTCTGCGCGAGAGCCGGTTGCATCTGCAGGTTCTCGTCGGGCTCGACGAGGGTGTCGAAGACGTTCTCGAGTACCTCGAAGGTGAAGTACGAGCTGGATTTCTGCGGATCGAGCTGGTCGGGTTCGCCGGCGATGGCCACCCGCAGCGTGTTGGGCGAGACCGACGCCCCGCCGCATGCGGCCAGTGCCGACGCGCCGAGGAGCGCGGTACCGGTGACCCCCGCGGCCTTGAAGAAGGTACGCCTGCTCAGGCGAGATGGACGATTCACCCGACCGGCCCCCTGCGTCGACCACGAGGCCGACCCACCGGGTGAATCGGTCATCGCTGTCCTCCCACCCGGTGATCGTGAGTGTTCACTCGCTCGGTCACACCTGGGGTCTGCATTGTCCGTGTTCTGCAGTGTGCCTCAGCGGGAGGACCCGTGCAACCGCGCCGGTCCGGGTTGACGAACTCAGGGTTAGCGGCGAATACGGTTGACGACCAATCGAATCAGCCGTTGACCTTCTCGATCACGTTGTCCGCGTACCAGTTCAGGTGATCGATCTTGGTCTGCAGCGGCTCGGTGTCCTCACCCATCACATAGGGCAGGCGGAAACCGACGATCACATCGGTGATCCCCTTGTCCTCCAGCCGTTTACAGCCATCAACGGTGTATGCGTCCATCGAGATCACGTGGATCTCGAACGGATCGTTGGTCTTGCCCTCGGCCTTGCGGATCTCGTTGATGCGATCCAGGAGGGCATCGAGTTCCTCCGGCGGGCCGCCGCCGTGCATCCAGCCGTCGCCGCGGATCACTGCGCGACGGAGCGCGGCATCGGCGTGACCGCCCACCAGCAGCGGGATCGGCTCGGTGGGGGCGGGCGTCATCTTGATCTTCGGGATGTCGTAGAACTCGCCGTGGAACTCGAAGTACTCGCCCGTGGTGAGTCCGCGGATGATGTCCATGCATTCGTCCATGCGCTTGCCGCGGCGACGGAAGTCGACGCCCATGAAGTCGTAGTCCTCGGGCCACGGACTCGTGCCGACGCCGAGCGCGAGGCGATTGCCGGTGAGGTACGCGACCGAACTCGCCTGCTTGGCGACCAGGGCCGGCGGCCGGACGGGGAGTTTGAGCACGAACGGGGTGAACCGGATGGTCGAGGTGACCGCGCCCAGTGCTGCGGCCTGGATGAAGGTCTCGATGAACGCCTTGCCGTCGAGGAACTCGCGGTTGCCGTCGGGTGTGTATGGATACTTGGCGTCCGATTCCTCGGGGTAGGCGAGGGAGTCGGGAATGGTGAAGCCGGCGTAGCCCGCTTTCTCCGCGGCCTGCGCTAGCGGCGCGTAGTACGACGGATCGGTCATGGCCTCGGCGAAGGTGAACCGCATCTTGCTCCTCGGGACGTGCAGACGGAACTCTCCCCACAGTAGAACACGTTCTAATTCGGTGGCGAAGGTTTGCACTCCCGCGCAGTTCAGGAGGGTTGGACGCCGCGCTCCCGGAGTCCGTTGAGCGGATTGTTCTCCCGTGCACCCGGACCGGGGTGGACGCGGAGGTCGGCCAGTTCGACCCGCTCCCCGCAGGCCGAGCAATGCGGCTCGACGGTCATCGTGCTGCCGCAGCTGTGGGTGGACTCCACGGGTGGGCCGCCGTCGGTGGCCCACTTGTCGCCCCACTGCCGCAGTGCGGTGATCACCGTCCAGAGGTCGCGCCCCTTGTAGGTGAGCCGGTAGTCGTAGCGGACCGGATTGTCCTGGTAGGGCTCTTTGGTCATCACCCCGTGGTCGACGAGGGTGTCCAATCGCTGGGTCAGGACGTTGCGTGCGATTCCGAGCCGCGTGGAGAACTCGTCGAATCGCGTCACGCCGAAGAGTGCGTCTCGAACGATCAGCAGCGTCCACCATTCGCCGACGATCTCCAGGCTCTGGGCGACCGAGCAGTTCATGTCGGTGAAAGACGCGCGACGCATGACTCCGACGATAGTGGGTTGCGTGAAGCAACTCAACCTGCTTGCATGAGTTGCATGAAACAACTCAGCAGGCAGCGCAATGCTGTCGATGGATTGGCAGAAGAATTCGGGGCACTGCGAGTCGGCCGCGGGAAGTGGGCGGCGACGATCGACCGGAGCTGGTGGGGATGGTCGGGCCCGTTCGGCGGTGCGATCGTCGCGCTGGCGGTGCGCGTCGCGGCCGACGCGGTCCCGGGGGCGTCGGTCCGGGCGGTGGACCTGCGGTTCGTCGGCAAACCGGCCGGCGGTGAGATTCTCCTGACGTCATCGGTGCGCGAGGTCGGACGTCACACGCGGATCGTCGATGTCGCCGTGACCCAGGGAGCCGCCGAGATCGGGGTCGCATCGGTGACGGCGGGACGGGTTGGTGAGCCCGATGACGGCGACATCGTCGACGTCGCGGAGCTCGTGCCGGGTCCGGAGGGGCTCGCGCAGTTCAGCATCCCGCCGGAGGTCGTCCCCATGGGCCGCCACCTCGACCTTCGTCCGGTCGACGGTCCGCTGCCGCTCACGGGCGCGGACGAGGCGTGGATGCGCGCATGGATCGTCACACGTACTCCCATGGCGCTCGACGCCGCGTACCTCGGTCTGCTCGCCGATTGTCTGCCGCCCGCGGTGTTCCCCACGTTGACCGCGCCGCTCGCCATCCCGACCGTCGCCTTCTCGATGCACATCACCGCGCCGCTCGACGACCCCGAACCCGCACCGGTCCTGGTGCACACCCGCAACATCTCGACCTCGGGCGGCTGGTCCGTCGACGACACCACCCTCCGTGACCGCGGCGGCCGGCTCCTCGCCTCCGCCCGCCAGAGTCGCCGCGTCGTCGGGTGGTCCGCCCGATGACCGCCACGCCGGCCCAAATCGGCTCTCCCGCTGCGTCATCGCCTCTCGCCCGGCCCGGGCTCACACTGCTCATCTTGTCCGGCGCCGCGTTCATGGCCAGCCTGGACGTGTTCATCGTCAACGTCGCCTTCGACGACATCAGTTCGGACTTCGACGGCTCGACCCTTTCCCAGATGTCCTGGATCCTCAACACCTACGCGATTCTCTACGCGGCGCTGCTGGTTCCGGCGGGGCGGATCGTCGACCGTTACGGGCGTAAGGGCGGCTTTCTGTTCGGTCTCGCACTCTTCACGGTCGCGAGTGCGGCGTGCGCTGCGGCTCAGGGAGTTTGGTGGCTGGTCGCGTTCCGTGCGCTGCAGGCCGTCGGTGCGGCGATCCTGACGCCGGCCAGTCTCGGGCTGGTGGTGTCGACGCTGCCGCCGGAGCGTCGTGCCCGTGGGGTGAAGATCTGGGCGGCGACCGGCGCGCTCGCCGCCGCGTTCGGCCCGGCGGTCGGTGGTGTCCTGGTCGAGGCGTCGTGGCGGTGGGTGTTCCTGGTGAACATCCCGGTGGGCATCGCGGCACTGGTCGCGGGTGCGATCATCCTCGTGCGCTCCCGAAACGACGCTGTGACAGAGTTTCCCGACGCGCTGGGAGCTGCGTTGCTGGTGGTCTCGGTGGGGGCGTTGACCCTGGGCCTGGTTCAGGGCAGTGACTGGGGATGGTCAGACCCCCGGATCATCGGCGCGTGGATCGTGGCGCTGGTGGCCTTCGTCGGGTTCGTGTTGAGTTCACGACGCCACGCCGAACCGGTCATCGACCCGGCACTGCTCCGGATTCGCACGTTCTCCTCCGCCAACATCGCCATGCTGCTCTTCTCGATCCCGTTCGCCGGCGCTCTGCTCGCCAACATCCTGTGGTTGCAACAGGTCTGGGGATTCTCGGCGATCGCCACCGGGCTGGCCGTGTCCACCGGACCGCTGATGGTCCCGATCTTCGCCGCCGTCGCCGACCGCCTCAGCTCACGGGTCCCGGTGGGTGTCATCGTGGCCGCCGGGTGCGTCCTGTTCGCCGTCGGGATCGCGATGGTCGCGCTGTCGGTCGACGCCACCCCGGATTTCGCGACCGAGATGCTACCGGGCTGGCTCATCGGCGGCGTCGGCGTGGGATTCGCGCTGCCGTCGATCCTGTCTTCCGCGACCGCCGATCTGCCTGCACATCAGGCGGCCACCGGTAGTGCGGTCGTCAACATGAGCCGCCAGGTCGGAATGTCGTTGGGAGTCAGCCTGTTCGTCGCGATCGTCGGTACCGCGGTGATCTACGACGACGTGCGCGACGCCTTCGTGTCGGCGTGGTGGGCGCTGGCCGCGATCGGGGTGGTCGGCGGCGTGGTCGCGCTCGGCATGACCCCGCGTGCCGGGCGTTAGAAGAGTTGCGGCAGTTGGTCTCGGTATACGGGACCAACTGCCTCAACAATTCTGGGGGCGCCTCAGGGGCGCGTGAATCGCTCCCGCCGGCCCAGCCCCCGGAGTCGCACCCACTCGGCGAACCCCTTCGGATCACGTTGCTGCACAAGGAAGAACCAGCCGAAGCGGGCGTATTCCTGGGGGAGCAGCCTGCGCATGCCGGGCTGGCTCATCAGGTAGCCGCGGTTGCGGTAGGTGAAGTAACGCTTGACGTCGTTGTCCGGGTACTGGGTGTGCATGCGGCCGCCCAGGATCGGCCGGAACTCGGCGGACCCGTCCGGATGCAGGTAGCCGGCGCGCAGGCAGGTCCCGAACTTCACACCGGAACGCACCAGGCGCCGGTGCACCTCGACCTCGTCGCCGCGGAAGAAGAGCCGGAGGTCGGGGACGCCGACCTGCTCGAGGCACTCCGCCGAGAACAGAGCGCCATTGAACAGCGAGGCGATGCCGGGCAACAGATCGTCCTCTTGCGCTTCACCGTCGGCAACATTCGACCCGCTCGCTCCGCTCCCGGCGTCGGAAAAGAGCTCAGAACGCTTGCGGCGCCACACGAGTCCGCGGCGCAGCGGGAAGGCGAGGGTGTCGGGATCGTCGAGGTTGGCGACGACCGGTGACACCTCGTCGAGGTCGTGACGCTTCGCGCAGTCGAGCAGCGTCGAGAGCACCGCCGGCCCGTCGGGCCGCCCGTCGTCGTCGGCGCACCAGACCCAGTCGGCGCCGAGAGCGAGTGCGTGGAGCATACCCAGCGCGAAGCCGCCAGCGCCGCCGAGGTTGCGCTGCGAACCGAGATAGGTGGTGGGAACCGGCTGAGCCGCAACGAGTTCGGCGACCTCGGGTTCGTCGGCGTTGTCGACGACGATGAGGTGATCGACGGGCCGGTCCTGTCCGGACACCACGGCCAGGGATTCGGCGAGCAGTTCGACGCGGCGGTGGGTCACCACCACCGCGATCACCGTCTCCGGCCGGACCTGGGTCACTGAGCCGTGCCCTCGGCGTCGGCCTTGACCTGCGCGATCACCTCGCGGACGTGAGCCGCGGCCCCCGGGCCCTCGTAGGCGCCGACGACCTCTTCGATGCCGCCTTCCATGCGGACCTCGCCCTTGTCGATCCACAGCGCCCGATCGCAGAGCTGCGCGAGGAACTCGTTGGAGTGGCTGGCGAAGACCAGGATTCCGGAGCGTTCGACGAGCGACTGCAGACGACCGCGGGCCTTGCGCATGAAGTCGGCGTCGACTGCGCCGATGCCCTCGTCGAGGATGAGGATCTCCGGATCGATCGACGTCACGACACCCAGTGCGATGCGTACGCGCATACCCGTGGAGTAGGTCCGCAGCGGCATCTGCAGATAGTCGCCGAGCTCGGTGAACTCTGCGATGTCGTCGATCTTCTTCAGCATCTCCTTGCGGGTCATGCCGAGGAACATGCCGCGGATGATGATGTTCTCGTAGCCGGAGATCTCCGGGTCCATGCCGACGCCGAGATCGAAGACCGGAGCCACGCGGCCATGCACCCGGCACGCCCCACGGGTGGGTTCGTAGATGCCCGACAGCAGACGCAGCAGCGTCGACTTGCCGGCACCGTTGTGACCGACCAGCCCGATGCGGTCGCCGTGCTTGAGGTGCAGATTGATGTTCTTGAGCGCCTCGACGACCACCACGTTCGACGCGTTGGAGCCGATCACGCCGCCCGCCGCACCGAGCACCGACTTCTTCAGCGAACGCGTCTTGGCGTCGAAGATCGGGAAGTCGACGCACGCGTCCCACGTGTCGACGCGGACCCGGTTGTCCCCGAGGTTGTTGTTTCTGGCCATCAGTCTCGTCCCTACACCCAGTACGCCACGCGGGCGCGGTAGTTGCGCATCACCAGCATGCCCAGAATCCAGCCGACCGCGGTGCAGCCCAGCACAACGGCCCAGTGGTAGAACTCCACCGGCTCGCCGAGCAGCGGTCCGCGCGCGATCTCCAGGTAGTGGAACATCGGGTTCAGCTCGACGAGCTTCAACCGCGACGACGTCTCGCCCGTCGCGCTCCCCAGGCTGGACGTGGTCCAGATGATCGGCGTCATGAAGAACACCAGCTGGACCACCGTGGTGAGGAGCTGGCCGATGTCGCGGAACCGCGTCGACAGGATGCCGAAGACGATGGACACCCAGATCGCGTTGAGCACGTAGAGGCCGATGGCGGGGATCACCAGCAGCACGGTCCAGTCGAGGGGCGGCGGGAAGATCAGGAAGATCACGACGATGATCACCACGTTGTGCGCGAAGATGATCAACGCCCGCCACACGACGCGGTAGACGTGCACGCTGACCGGCGCCGGCAGCTGCTTGATCAGCCCCTCGTTCTTCGAGAAGACCTCCGCACCGTCGAGGATCGAGCTCTGGATGAAGTTCCAGAAGATGAACCCGAGCGCGACGTACGGCAGGAACACCTTGATGTCCATGCCGAACAGTTCGCCGTAGAGCAGTCCCATCGCGATCGCGGTGACGCCGGTCGCGATGACGATCCAGAGTGGTCCGAGCACCGAGCGGCGGTACCGCTGTTTGATGTCCTGCCACCCCAGGTGAAGCCACAGTTCGCGGCTGGCGAGGCCGTCACGGAGGTCCTTGACGCCGCGCGCGAACGTGCGTGACTCAGAACTCTCGGGACGCGCGGGTATCGCGTCGTCGTCTACTACCGCTGACACGAGGAGTCAGCGTACCCGCGATAGGAGTCGACCGGTTCAGAGGTACTGGCCTCAGAGGTATTGTCCGGGGCTGTTGCTGTGCGCTCCGCCGGGTGCGGGCATGCCCGGTGGCAGTGCGCCCTGTCGCATCTGCTCGAGCTGGGCGCGCGCGGCCATCTGCTGGGCGAACAGCGCCGTCTGGATGCCGTGGAACAGTCCTTCGAGCCAGCCGACGAGCTGGGCCTGCGCGATCCGGAGCTCGGCGTCCGACGGCGTCCCCTCGTCGGAGAACGGGAGCGCGAGCCGCTCGAGCTCTTCGCGCAGCTCGGGGGCGAGACCGTCCTCGAGTTCGCGGATGGACGACTGGTGGATCTCACGCAGCCGGTTCCGCGACGCGTCGTCGAGCGGAGCGGCACGCACCTCCTCGAGCAGCTGCTTGATCATCGTGCCGATGCGCATGACCTTGGCGGGCTGCTCGACCATGTCGGCGAGGCTCGACGACTCCGACGTCTCGTCGTCGGGTTTCGACTCGTCCACGCCTGCGCCCACGACGATCACGTCGTCGGAGCCGCCGGCGCCAAAGGGGCGGCCGGGCATCGAACCGGGTCCTGGGGTGCCATCCGTTGCCATGGTCTCCATTGTGCCCATTCGCCCCGACCGGGACCTCTCGGGCACGCCGATCGTTCGAGTCCCTGCACTTGACGGACGCGATGATCGGCCCGACGACGGGCGTCTATCCTCGTGCCATGCCTTTCGACGTCGCCTATGTGCGTGGATTGATTCCATCGCTGGGCGACGGCTGGATTCACCTCGACCCCCAGGCGGGGATGCAGGTCCCGGATTCGGTCGCCACCGCGGTGACCACCAGCTTCCGGCATCTGGCCGCGGCTCCCGGCGGGGTGTACCCGTCGGCCCGTGCCACCGCGGAGGTCACCGACAGCGCCCGCCGTGCGATCGCCGACCTCGTCGGTGGCGACGCCGCGGGAGTGGTCATCGGACCGTCGCGCTACTCCCTGCTGGCCTGCCTGGCCGAGGCCCTCTCACCGCACGCGTTCCTGCGCGGCGACGTGGTGGTGACCCGGCAGGACGACGAGCCGAACATCGTCCCGTGGGTACGGGCCGCCGAACGGTATGCCGGCCGCATCCGGTGGGCCGAGGTGGACGTGGAGACCGGCGCCCTGCCCGCGTGGCAGTTCGGCGACCTCATCACGCCCGAGACCGAGGTCGTCGCGGTGACCCTGGCCTCGTCGACGACCGGGGCGATCACTGACATCGGCGAGATCACGCCGCTGGTCCGCGGTGCGGGCGCGCTCTTCGTCGTCGACGCCACCAACGCCGCTCCCTACCTGTCCTTGGACATCCATGAGCTGGGCGCCGACGTGCTCGTGGTGTCCGCCGAGCGCTGGGGCGGTCCGCGGATGTCGGCGATGGTGTTCCGCGAACCCCACGTCATCGACCGCCTGCGACTGATGTCGATGGATCCCGGTGCCAAGGGCCCGGCCCGGCTCGAACCCGAACCGCATCAGGGGTCGATGCTGGCCGGTCTGGTGGCCTCGGTCGAACACATCGCCGGGCTGGACGAGGACGGTATCGGGAAACGCCGCCGGCGCCTGGTCACCTCGCTCGACGGCGTCTACGAGTACCTGCAACGGTTGACCTATTACCTGGTCACGACGTTGACCCAGCTCAACCACGTCAATGTGGTCGGCACGGAGGAGAACCGGGTGCCGCTGGTGAGCTTCACGGTCGACGGCGTCAGTGCCGACAAGGTGGTCCGCCGGCTCGCCGACAACGGCGTGTGCGCGCTCGCCGACGTCCCCAACCGAGCGCTGGTGCGGATGGGTGCCCCGGAGTTCGGGGGTGCTGTCACGGTGGGCCTCGCACCTTATTCGACGCCGTACGAGGTCGACCACCTGGTGCGGACGCTTGGTTCGCTCGCCTGAGCAGAGGACAGTCCGCTACGCACGGTATTCACTATTGCGCGTAGCAAATTAATGCCAGTGTAGGTTGTCCTGTTGTGTCGGGAAAGAAGGAAGATCGAGCCCCGGGTCCTCCGCGGTCACTCACCTCAGCCGAGGCCGAGAGCTGGCTCAACCTCGTCGACGGGGGGTGGGCGCTGTTCGCGCGCGTCAACGACGAGTTCGTGAAGCGTGGGCTGTCGCTGTCGGACCTCCGCATCCTGGAGGCGATCGAGTTGTCGCCGAAGCTGGGGGTCAGTGAGGTCGCAGACGCCGTGCACATGCGCGTGAGCACGGTGTCGCGCATGATCGCGCGGCTCAGCGAGGTCGGCGACGTCGAACGTCTCGAATCCAAGACCGACGGCCGGCATCGACTCGTCCAGCTGACCGACCGGGGCCGCCAGACGCTCGCCGCCCACGTCCACCTCCGCGACCGGGTCATCCGGAAGTTCGTCGTCGACGCGATGAGTCCCGAAGAGTTCGCCGCGCTGGGGACGGCCTTCCGCAAGATCAGGGCGGCGGTCGACGCCCCCGACGAGGAGTCCGCGCCGGGGGCGATCTGACCTATCCGACCGTCAGCAGCACCTTCCCGATGGCGTCACCGCTGTTGAGGTGGTCGTGTGCGGCAGCCGCGTCGGCGAGCGGGAAGGTGCGGTCGACGACCGGCTTGACCTTCCCGTCCTCGATCAACGGCCACGTGCGGGCCACCGTCGCCGCCACCACGTGGGCCTTGCCACCCTGACCGTGAACCGGGCGGGCGCGCAGCGTGGTGCCCATCACCGACAGGCGTTTGGCGAGCAGCAGGCCGATGGGGAGTTCGGCCTTCGTGCCGCCCTGCATCCCGATGATCACGAGACGACCGTCGGTGCTCAGTGCCTTGAGGTTCGACGACAGGTACTTGGCGCCGATGATGTCGAGGATGACGTCGGCGCCGCCGTTGTCCTTCAGGATTTGCGCGAAATCGTCACGCGTGTAGTCGATCAGGATCTCGGCGCCGTATTCGCGGCACCGGTCCAGCTTGGCCTGGGTGCGGGCGGTGACCGCGACCCGGGCGCCCATCGCATGCGCGACCTGCGTCGCGTGGGTGCCGATGCCGCTCGACCCGCCATGGACGAGGAGCAGTTCGCCCGTGCTCAGGTGCGCGGTGTCGAAGACATTCGACGACACGGTGCACGCGACCTCGGGCAGCGCGGCCGCCGACACCAGGTCGACGCCCCGCGGAACCTGCATGACCTGCTCGGCGGGAACCGCGACCTTCTCCGCGTAGCCGCCACCGGCCAGGAGTGCGCACACCTCGTCGCCCACCGCCCAGCCGGCCACCTGGTCACCCAGTGCGGAGATCCGGCCGGACACCTCGAGGCCGAGCGTCTCCGACGCACCCGGCGGCGGCGGGTAGTTGCCGGCCCGCTGGAGGATGTCGGCACGGTTGACACCGGCCGCCACCACGTCGATCACCACCTCACCGGCAGCCGGTGACGGATCGGGCACGTCCTGCACGGACAGGTTCTCGGATTCGACGACGATGGCTTTCACCCTGTCGATGGTTCCACAGCGACGTGATCGTCCGCGGGAATCGGGTCGGGCCTGTCATGTTGCGCGGGAGAGCCTCACGTACTCTTTCCTCTCAGGGAAGCGTGGCAGAGCGGCCGAATGCACTCGCCTTGAAAGCGAGCGTGGGTAAAACCACCGGGGGTTCAAATCCCTCCGCTTCCGCGTTGAGCCCTGACCTGTTTGCGCAGGTCAGGGCCTATTTATTGCGACCCGACGACCTTCAGTCTCGGTGCCGCACCCACAGAAAACCCACACTCCGCCGCAGAATCCCGCGTTCTCGCACGCTTCGCCGCCTTCTTCAACGCCAGTTTGCGCGCCTTGTCGAGCGCGGGCGCGACCGCGTTGAGGTCGTCGTCGAAGAGATCGGCGTAGGTGTCGAGCGTCATCGCCGCCGACTTGTGACCGAGCATCCGTTGAAGCGCCTTCACGTTCACGCCCGCCGACACCGCCAGCGACGCGGCAGTGTGCCGCAGGTCGTGCGGAGTTACCCGAGGAACACCCGACTTCTCCACCGCCTTGATGAACCACCCGGTGAAACTGACCGGGCGCAGAAGGTGCGTGCCGTCCCGCCCTGGAAACACGAGGTCTTCCCGGTCCTTGCCCGCGCACTGCCGGGCGAGCTCGTCGACGAGGAACTTCGGGATCGGAACCGTGCGGGCATCGTGGCCCTTCGGGGTGTCGACCGCCACGCGCATATTCACCTGGACCGCGTTCTCGACGACGGTCAGCCGCCGCCGAAGAAGATCAAGATGCTTGACGCGCAAGCCGATCGCTTCGCCCCACCGCAGGCCGCAGTAGGCCAGAAGGTGCACGAGCACCCTCTTGTCGCCAGCAGCTTCCGCCAATTCGTCGACCTGCTCGTGAGTGAGATAGACCCGCGCCTTCGGCTTCTTCCGAGGCAGATTCTCGACACCCCGCGCCGGATTCTTCACGATCCGCCGCGCCTTCACCGCCGAGTCGAGAATCCCCGCCAGGACGCCATAGGCGCGAATCACCACCGTCGCAGACTTGCCCGCGCCTGTCATCGTGGAAAGCCACGTTTCCACCGAGTCGAGGTCAATATCGGTGAGCCGGGTCCCGCCCCAGCGCGGTTTGACGTGGACCCGCCAGGCCGTTTCGAGTGGCGCGAACGACGATGGCTTTAGATCGGCGCGCTTCCGCTCGATCCATGGCGGTGCCAGCGTGCCGACTGTCACGAGCCCGAGCTTCGGCGCGATGTACTCGCCACGAAGCTTCTCAACCTCGACCGTGTTGGCGAACGCCTGTGCGTCCCGCTTGGTCGTGAATCCGGACTTGTCGGTCGACTTGCCGTCAGGCTTGCGGTAGCGGACACGGTAGAGCTTGCCCCGGGTTTTCGTGTCGTATGTCTCGATCGTCGCCACCGTCAGTTCTCCGCCTTCTCGATCCCGGCCTTCAATTCGGCCATGAGGTCGCGGGACACAATGCCGCGTCGCTGTGGGCTCGCATCTGCCCCGGCCAGCTCGTCCCGCTTACGGCTGAACGTGGTTTTCCACAACTGCCACGACCACGCATAGAGTTCGTAGATGTTCCAGCCGAGCGACTTCGCTGCGCGCTTCTCGCTGCCGCTCGCGGAATGTGCGGCGAACGCCAGGCCGTTGCGTGCCTTCACTGTCTGGAACTTCGCAGGCAATCGGGTTCCCTCCGGGATTGCCTCGTGAAAGGACTCGGCTACTGCCGACATGTTCGCGATGATCTCGTCCATGCTTGCGGGTTGCCCTTGTGCACGAACTGGCGAGCCGCCGAAGGCCGACTTCAAATCGGTTGATTCCATCGTGAAGCGGTCGGTAATTGCGACGTCGACGCCGGGCTTGAAGAAGTCGGGCAAGCCAATCGGCTCCAAGTGGTTGACCATGCGAGCGAAGTTCAGTGCAGCGCAGTAGGCGAGAAGCGTCGGGAGCCCCGGTGTCCCCGTGCCTGTCTCGATCGTCCCGACTCTTGAAGCGGTCCAGGCAGCACCAGTGAGTTGTTTCGCGAGCTGCGCGAGTTCGTCGCGGGATATCCCGGTTTTCTCGCGCAAGCGTTGCGCATTGCGACCGATATGGGCGCCCAAAGGCTCGCTGTCATCGCTGGCTGTCGTCATGCGTCAACGATATGGATTGACACGCAGAAATGTCAATGACCCTATTGCTATGTGCATTGACTCCGGTTAGCGTTCCGTCGCGAGGCACTCAATTACACGAGGAGATGTGCAATGACCTTACGTGCAAGGCCGCTCGACGCGAAAGAAGCCGCCATCTATATTCATTCGACCGAAGCCACGCTTCGGCAATGGCGCTATCTCGGCAAGGGACCGAACTGGATCAAGTCGGGATCGCGAGTGCTGTACCGGATCGACGACCTCGACCACTACCTCGACGCCAACACGGTCACCGCGAAGGTCGGTTCCTGACCATGACTGACGAAGAACGCCCCGGCGGGCACCGGGGCGCTGAATCCCTCTTCAAGGACGACACCCAGCCTAGCGCCGACGACCGACATGCCCGAAGCGGGCAACTGGCGCTGTTCGGGATCGACGCCGAGGAGGACGACTGCGGCGAATGGTTCGCCGCCGCCCTCTCGTTCCTCGGACGGCTCGCGAAGACCGGTCGGCCGTTCACCGCCGACAACTTTCACCGCGAAATGGGCGGCAGGGAACCGTGCCACTCGAATCACGTCGGCGCCGTGTTCTCCGCCGCGCAAGTACTGGGCCTGATCGAGCAGGTCGGCTTCACCTGCTCGGTGCGGGCCAGCCGCCACTATGGAACGCAGCGGATCTGGCGCGGCCGCCGCGACTGGCGGGAGGCCGCAGCGTGACCACGATGATGACGTCATTCGAGCGGGTGATCAGCGCCGCCGAGTCCGCAGGGCTGCGCGTCCGCTACTCGGACGACCGGGACCGCGCCGACATTCAAGCGCCCGGCCATTCCAGCGCCGACAGGTCCGTCAGCGTCAAATACGAGCGCGACGGCTGCCTCACGGTGGTCAACTGCCACGCCCCGGACACACACACCCGCGGATTCCTCGGCCATATCGGGCTCAGCCTGAAAGACCTGTTCGACGCCCCGAAGGGACCGTATCGGTACCCGGACGGCCGCGAAGTCACCCGAGTCCAGCGACCCGATGGGAAGAAGACCTTCTACCAGAAGGGCAACAAGAACGGCCGGGCGCTCTTCGGGTCCGACAGGATGCCGGCCGACCTGGCCGAGACCATTCACGTCGTTGAGGGCGAAAAGGACGTGATGGCGATTCGAGCCGCCGGCGGGCACGCCGTGTGCAACGCGATGGGCGCGGGGAAGGCTGTCCAGTTCGACTGGTCGCCGCTGGTCGGGCGGCCGGTCGTGATCGTCGCGGACGCCGATCAGCCAGGACGCGGCCACGCCCGCCACGTGCGCGGGATCCTCGCGCCGATCGCCACGTCGGTGAAGATCGTTGGGGCGAAGGAAGGCAAGGACGCGGCCGATCATCTCGCCCTGGGATACACGCTCGATGACTTCCAGCAGCTCGACCTAGCCGACGACGAGGGCGAGGGAGCGACCTTCCCGCGGCCTCGGCTGTACGCCGCGACCGAACTGAAAGGCGCTGAGAAACCGACCTGGCTGGCGAGAGGTCGGATCGTCTACGGCGCGGTCAATCTGCTCGTGGGGCCGGAAGGCATCGGCAAATCGCTGGCATGGGTGCTGATCGCCGCGAAGGTCACCACCGGGGCCTTGTTACCCGAGTTCGGCATCCCCTCCAGGGAACCGGGACACGTCATTGTCGTCATCACCGAAGACGATTGGGCCACCGTGGTCCGGCCCCGCCTCGAAGTCGCTGGCGCGGACCTGGCCAGAATCTCAGTGGTGTGCACCGAGCCGGACGGCTCCGGGACACCCGTATTCCCCGCCGACATGCATTTGATCACCAGTGCGGAACCAGCCCCGGCCCTCGTCGTTGTGGATGCGTGGCTGGACACGGTGACCGCGAAACTGTCGGTCAAAGACCCGCAACAGGCGCGGCAAGGACTTCACCCGTGGAAGGAAGCCGCTGGCCAGACGGGTGCCGCTGTGCTGCTGCTGACCCACACCAACCGGGTATCGAGCAGCGACGCCCGTGATACGTACGGGGCAACGGGAGAGTTGCGGAAGAAAGCCCGCGTCTGCCTCTATGCCCAAGCGGGCGAGGAAGAGGGGCACTTGCTGATTGGGCCGGAGAAGGCGAACCACACCCGCAAGCTACCGGCCACGAAGTTCCAGATCGCCGGCGTCGCGAGGTTCGCTGCAAGCGATGATGACGACGGTACCGTGCCGCTGCTGCATGCGGTGGGCGACAGCGACAAGACGATCGGAGAGCATGTCGCGGATAGGTTTGCCGCTGTTGCCGACCCGAAAGCCGCGAGGGATTCGCCCGAGCGTGTAGGCGCGGTTGGATGGCTACAGGATTACCTCTCGCTTCAGCCGGGTCTGAAAGCGCCAGCCGAACAGGTAAGGCGCGACGGGAAGACCGCAGGATTCAGTGTGCGCACCTTGCAGCGCGCTGCGAAGGATCTGGAGGTGATGCAACCGGGTGAAGGCTTCCCCCGGATCACGTACTGGGTGCTTCCCGAGCACAAGCGCCGCGAGCCGCCGGACGATGGGGGGAAGTCGCGCCAGGTTGGCCCTATCTCTCAGAACGGGGCGCAACTGGATTTCAGTGGCACAACTGTGCCTGACCAGGAAAAACAGGTTGGCGCGACTGGAGTGGGGAGCACAGTCGTGCCAGTTGCGCCAACTCCCGGAGATACGGGTGAGGATGGCGCGACTGCCACCCGACGCCAGCCTGGGAAGTGTGCGTGATCGACGATTGCGACGAACCGGGGCGCCCGTTGTGCGATTCGCACCGCCACACCGTCGGCCGGATGATCAGCCGCGCCTCGAAGTCGCCGGCGACGGCCCGCCAGCTTCGCGACAGCCTCGACACCGGCCGCCGCAAGGGCTACCGCGAATTGGTCGCGTGGCTCGTGGCCGACAGGCAACCAGTCGAAGGAGCCAGCCGCATGATCGACGACGAACTCGATGCCGCCCTCGACGAGATGCGCGCCGCTGACGCCGAATGGCTCGCGCAGGTCGAGGACATCAACCGCGCCTGCGCCGCCGACCTCGGTGAGCTGTTGCCCGGCCACGGGACGGAATGAGAGAAAAGACCACGAGCATGGGTAACGGGCCGCAGCACTACCACCCGGCCTTGGGGACGATGAGCTACCACCCGACGCGGCCGCGATTCACCTGCGCCGGGAACCCGGCCAGCCCGCAGGCCGGGGAGCGGGAAGCCGACCTGCAAGCATGGTTCATGAGGTTCCGCGACGGCATGACCTACCGGCAGATCGCCGACCGGCTCGGGTGGAAAACCGAGTCAGCCGCCTACAAGGCCGTGTGGAGGTTCAACCGGCGCGAGCTGGCGAAGCACCAGACGAGGGCCGCGAAGGTCCGCGCCCGGCAGGACGCCGCGTTGCGGGAGCGGTTGTCGTGGGATGAGGATTTCGGCGAGCGGCCGACGACCTATCAGGAGATCGCGAACGGGTTGAATTACGCGCACCGGGCGAGCGCATGGAAGGCGTGCCAGCGCGCCCTGGAGCGGTTGGGCGATCGACTGCAAGACATGGACGAGGATCAGGATGATGAACGGGATTGACTTATCGGCTGTGTGGGCGCGGTTCGCGGGATTGCCGCTAGCCGAGCGGATCGAGCTCGCGGGCCAGGTGGCCGATCAACTCAATGCGATCCTTGTCGCTGCCGACTCGCAGGACGTGGGAATGTCTGCGGTATGGCGGGCGCAGGTTACCGGAGCGCTTGTCGCACTCAAGGCCGTCGCTGGCAGGTAGCGGAAGAATCGCTCTCGATTCGGCATCCACCTATCGGGCACCGATAGCCGGGGTCATCGTTACCGACTGCGCATCCGTCGATCGGGCACCTGTGTGGCAGGTCGGTAGGTAGCACTTTCGCGGGCGAAGGATGCTGTTGTGGGTGACACACTGAACCCACTGGGGTGGAACCCGACGATCGTCGGGCCGAATCTACGCTTCGCCGTTGGCTTCGATCGCCACGAAGACTTTTGCGTCATCCTGGACCGTGATTGTGTCTGAGGCCCCAACAAAGGCTCTATTGAGGAACTCCAAGAAGTAGTCAGTGCGGGTGCACTTTTCGTCGAGATGAACTTCCTCGATCCCCTGAGCCTCGGCTAGCTTCTTGGCGCCCGCTTGGTGTCCTAACGGGCTGACCGCGATTCCGCCAACTCCGCCGAGGTCCTTCATGCGGAAGGCCAACGCGGCCATCTGCTCTTGCGTCAATTTACGGTTGTGACAACGGCACTCAATGACCACGATGCCTTCATCGCCCATCCTCACGCCTTTGCCGTCGATCTCCCACGCCAAGCCTGACGTGCCGACAAGTTTCTGCTTGCCCTCAACCCTTTTGAGGCCCAGCTCGGAGCCAATCCGGTCCAGCAGGTATACGGCAACTTCTTCGTAGTTCCGCCAGGTCGTTTCTTCGGTGTCCACCGAACGCTCCCTTCCCAGGCTCTCAGCCTCCCCATCGAGCCGACGATACGCGGCTAACGGCTCGCAGGTTTGGAACGCTGAGTCTATACATAATATGACCGTTTAATGTATGACGGAGATGTGGCCAAGGGTAGGAAGAGCACAGACCCGAACCTCGTCGTCGGGTACTTGCGCGTCTCGACCGAGGAACAAGCACTTTCGGGTGCCGGTCTTGCTGCGCAGCGCGCCACCATCGAAGCCGAGGCAGAACGGCGAGGCTGGAAGATCGTTACTTGGCACGCAGACGAAGGTGTCAGCGGCAAGGCAATCGGCAACCGTGCCGGTCTTGCGTCAGCGATCGCCGCCGTGGAGTCCGGCAAGGCCGCTGCGCTCGTCGTGAGCAAGCTCGATCGCCTGAGCCGCTCGATCTCCGATGCGTCTACGATGCTCGACCGAGCAGCGAAGGCCGGTTGGCGTGTGTTCTCCGCAGACCTCGCGATCGACACGACGACGCCGGCGGGTGAAGCTGCCGCGGCCATGATGATCGTGTTCTCTCAGCTTGAGCGCCGTCTGATCAGTCAGCGAACCAAGGACGCACTGGCCGCGAAGAAGGCTGCGGGAGTCCGTCTCGGGCGCCCGGCGACTCTGCCGCTCGAGGTCGTCGACGAGATCGTCAGCGCGCACCGTACCGGCGTCTCGATCAACGCGATCGCTCGCGATCTCACCGATCGAGCGGTACCTACGGCTCGCGGTGGTTTGAAGTGGTACGCCTCGACTGTCAAGGCCGTGCTCGATGGCCAGGACGCGGGGCAGTTCGCGTCGGCATAAGGGCGGCGGATGTCGAGATGACTGTGAAATGGTCCTGATGCGCAGGTGCGCTTGGCCAGCGATCACCGGCTCAGCTTGTCGGTACCCCGGTGTAGACACGTAGGCAAAGGAACACCACCGTGAAACTAACTGTGGGCATAATTGCCAGAGGCGAGAGGAGAACGACGTGACTGTGACTGTCGAAGTTGCGACCGAGTCAGGGCTTCGCCGCCGCCGGAAGAAGGTGCTCGACCGAGTCGGAATGACCTTTGAGCAGATGAGTGAACTCGCGACCACTTACAGCCTGACTTCCGAAGAGCTACTCGCCTGGGACGAGCTAAAGGCGATCCAGTTTCTCCTTGACGACAAGTGAGCGAGCAGTTCGACCTGGCCGCCGAAGCCAAGGAGTTCGCTGACGACGTGTCCGTTCGTGCGTTGACTTGCCTCGAGGGTGCACCGATTCCGGATGAGTTGAAGGTCTTGGGTTCGCCCGATCGCAAGCGATTCACGTTCAATTACCGTCAGACCATTCATGCTTCGCCGGGTGGACCACCGGTCGGATTGTTTGGCATGGCCTATGCGCTGACGGCAGATCGGATGGGCCGCCATCTTGCGGTGCACACTTCGAAGTTGGAGGTCACCGACGTTCGAGGCAAGAAGCCCATCCTCCGAATGGAGTACGTTCGAGACTCGTTTTCCGCGCCGTGTTCGCATGTGCACGTTCACGCCGAGAGCGGCCTGTTCACCCATCTTCTGGCGATGACCGGGCACCCGAGTCCGTCGGCGGTTCAGTCGATCCACATCCCTACAGGCGGTGACCGGTTTCGGCCCTGCGCCGAGGATTTCGTCCAGTGGTTGATTGAGGATTGCCGAATCGCTGGACGCGATGGGTGGCGGGACGAGGTTGCGGCGGGTCGCGAGCGGTGGCGGCAAATTCAGACCGCGGCAGCCGTTCGAGATCGGCCCGACGTAGCGATTGCCGAGCTGGAAAAGCTCGGTCTCAAGGTCACGGGTGATCTCGACAGCGCACGTCCGGAAGCGCGAGTCCGTTACTGAACCCGTGATCGGGTCGGTTACATGACGCGGGAGGCTGGCCGGCATTACTGACCCGTTGACTCCATCCGGCAATCAACTCGCAAAGAAGTGATCTGCGGTGCCCTAGAGTGATGCTCGTGACTGAGGGAGACAGTCTTCACGCAGAGCAACGGGCGCGGGTGCTGATCGATCAGCAACTCCGTGCTGCAGGTTGGCATGTGTGCGATCTGGCGCAGATCGACCTCATCCACCACCCGAACTGTGCTGTCCGCGAGGTCATCATGAAGCGTGGTTCGGGTCGGGTCGACTACCTCATCTATGGCGACCGACGAATCATCGGCGTGATCGAAGCGAAGCCCGAGGGAACCACCCTGTCGGGTGTCGAGTGGCAATCGGCGATGTACGCCAACGGGCTGTCGGCGCAACAGCAACTCCAGGCCGTCACGGTCGAGGACCGGCTGCCTTTTGTGTTCGAGGCCTCCGGCTCGGAAACGCACTTCACCAACGGTTACGACCCGCAGCCTCGAGCACGGAAGATCTTCAACTTCCCGAAGCCGGAAACTCTCGCAAGGGTCATCCGCGAGTCAAAGACGAGCCCTCACGCTCCGACCTGGCGGGCCAAGACCCACCAGATGCCAGCGTTGAATGAGGTACCTCTGCGCCCCGCGCAGATCACGGCTATCAAGTCGGTCGAGCGTAGCCTCGCGGAGCAGCGGTTTGATCGATCGCTTGTTCAGATGGCGACGGGTGCGGGCAAGACCTTCACCGCCGTAACTGAGTGCTATCGGCTGTTGAAGTTTGGTGGATTCAACAGGGTGCTGTTCCTTGTAGATCGCAACAACCTCGGTGACCAGACTCTGCGCGAGTTCCGGGATTACACGACGCCAGATGACGGTCGCAAGTTCACCGAGCTTTACAACGTCGATAAGCTGACCAGCGCGGGCATGGTTGGTTCGTCGAAGGTCGTGATCTCCACAATCCAGCGGGTGTACTCGGTGCTGCGGGGAAGAGCGGTTCCGGACGAGGATGACCCCGACGTCGACAATGCAGTGCCCGAACGCCCGGTGGAGGTCTCGTACTGCGGTGACCTTCCTCCTGAGGCGTTCGACCTGGTAATCGTGGACGAGTGCCACCGCTCGATTTATGGCGTCTGGCGCGGCGTCCTCGAGTATTTCGATTCGCACATCGTCGGGTTGACAGCGACGCCGACAAAGCAGACGTTCGGCTTTTTCAAACAGAACCTGGTGTCTGAGTACACGTATGCCGAATCTGTCGCCGACCGTGTCAACGTCGACTTCGACGTCTACCGAATCAAGACCCAGATCACAGCGCAAGGTAGCAACGTCGAAGCGGGAACCATCGTCCCTGTCCGGGACAAGAAAACTCGTCGGGAGCGGTACGAGGCTCTTGACGACGATCTCGACTACACGCCGGGCCAGCTTGACCGCGCTGTGACGTCCACCAGCCAGATTCGACTGGTGTTGGAGACATTTCGGGACAGGCTCTACACGGAGATATTTCCTGGCCGGTCGTCGGTGCCGAAAACTCTCATCTTTGCCAAGGACGACAACCACGCTGAGGAGATCGTCACCGCTGTCCGCCAGGTGTTTGGCAAGGGCAATGACTTCGCAGCCAAGATCACCTACAACGCCCGCGACCCGAAGGACCTGCTCGCGAAGTTCCGGAACTCACCCACGCTCCGCGTCGCCGTGACCGTGGACATGATTGCGACCGGAACTGACGTGAAGCCGCTGGAATGCGTCTTCTTCATGCGTGACGTTCGGTCGGCCACCTATTTCGAGCAGATGAAAGGTCGTGGCGCTAGAACCATCTCAGACCCCGACTTCCAGGCCGTCACACCCGATGCTACGAGCAAGGACAGGTTCGTCATCGTGGACGCTGTTGGTGTCACCGAGCACGACTACATCGACGCTGTCCCCCTGGACCGTGAGAAGTCCGTTAGCTTGAAACAACTACTCGGCAAGGCCGCCGCGCTGACGATCACGGAGAACGAGACCGCGACGCTGGCTTCGCGGCTGGCCCGCCTTGACCAACAGTTGACCGCCGGCGAGCGGACAGAGTTGGAGACCGTTGCCGGAATGCCCCTGACCACCCTCGTCCGGAGTCTCGTAGACGCCGTGGACGTGGACCACCAGGCGGAAGCCCACGAGATCGCCCGCCAGAGCAACCCCGAGGTGACCTTCGATGAAGCCCTCCGTGAGCTGGTCATCAACGCCATAGCACCGTTGGCCGGCAATCCCGACCTGCGACAGCGAATCCTCGCCATTCGGGCAAGCCACGACCTCGTCATCGACGAGATCAGCGTGGATGTGCTGCTCGATGCCGGGGGAGTCATCGACACTGACAAGGCTCGCCACGTAGTCGCGTCCTGGCGTGAGTACATCAACACTCACAAAGACGAGATCACCGCCCTGCAAGTCATGTACGACCATGGCGGCAGCGGGAAAGTGACCTACGCCGAATTGCGCGAGCTTGCCGAGCAGATTAGGCGCCCGCCGTACAACTGGACGCCGGACATCATCTGGAACGCCTACCTCGCGATCGACGTCGAGACCAACCAGGGGAAGGTAGTGAAGAGTGATCGGCACACCGCGACCGACCTTGTCGCTCTGATCAGATACACACTTGGCGTCGATGATGTGCTTCAGCCATATGCCGATTCGGTTGCGAGCCGCTACGCAAACTGGCTTGCTCAGCAGGAGCAGGCGGGTGTGTTGTTCACACACAGACAAAGGTGGTGGCTCGATCGCATCGCCGACACGATCGCGCAGGCTGCTCGGATGAGCGTTGACGACCTCGATGTCGCCCCATTTACCGAGCGGGGAGGTGCAGACGCCGTTTTCGATGAACTCGGTCCAGATGCGGAGAACCTGATCGCTGAACTGAATACGGAGTTGACTGCGTGAGACAACCGGCGACCTGGGTGCGCCGACCGATTAGCGACCTTGTCGATGTGCTTGATGGGCGGCGCGTTCCGGTTTCTGCTGCGGAGAGAGCGTCGCGCACGGGCGATGTGCCGTACTACGGGGCCACCGGTCAGGTTGGCTGGATCGACTCGCACATCTTCGACGAGGAGCTCGTGCTGCTTGGCGAAGATGGCGTTCAGTTCTTCGATCCGCTTAAGCCGAAGGCGTACCGCATTGTTGGGCCATCTTGGGTGAATAACCATGCTCACGTCTTGCGCCCTCGTGACGGAGAGGTCGATGCTCGGTACCTGACGCACTATCTGAACCAATTCGACTATAGAGGGCATGCGAATGGCACGACTCGACTGAAGCTGACTCAGGCCGCGATGAGGCGGATCAGCGTGATCGCTCCGCCAATCGATGAACAGCGTTGGATTGTCGGCATCCTGGAAGACCATTTGTCGCGACTTGAAGCGGGTGAGAGAGGCTTAGACAGTGCCGGTCGGAGGACTGCTCTGCTTCGCGATCAGGTTCTTGCGCATGCAATCGGCGGTGTCTATGTCAGCGAGGTTCCTCTAAAGGATCTCCTCGAGGTGGGTCTTGCGAACGGGCGATCGGTGCCAACACAGGAGAACGGCTTCCCGGTTCTGCGGCTGACGGCTCTCCGTGGCGGTCGGATCGATCTGTCCGAACGTAAGGCAGGCGCCTGGACAGCTGCCGATGCTGAGCGGTACCTCGTCCGCAGGGGAGACTTCCTCATCGCTCGAGGCAACGGAAGCTTGCGCCTCGTAGGTCTGGGCGGGCTTGTGACCGACGAGCCCGACCCAGTCGCTTATCCAGACACCTTGATTCGGGCGCGCCCTATCTCCAGCAAACTGCTGCCGGAGTACCTCGCGCTGGTTTGGAACTCCCGCATCGTTCGCAATCAGATCGAGTCGAGAGCAAGGACAACTGCCGGAATCTACAAGGTGAATCAGAAGGACTTGGCCTCCATAGTGTTGCAAATTCCTTCGCCCGCTGACCAAGCTGCCGTGGTTACTCGAGTAAGCAATAATCGTGAGGCAATCGCGAGGCTTGATAGCGAAAGAACCCGAGCTGCCAGCCGGTCGAGGGCGCTCCGCGCCGCGCTTAGGCAAGCGGCGTTCAGTGGCCAGCTCTCTGGCTCCTCCCCAGATCTTGACCGAGTTGAAGAATCAATGGCAAAGGTGACTTCGTGACCCAAGCGCGCCAACTTGTCGACAAGCTGTGGTTGTACTGCAACGTGCTTCGCGACGACGGAGTATCAACCATTGAATACACCGAGCAGCTCACCTATCTGATCTTCCTGAAGATGGCGCATGAGCGGGCGACGCGCCGCCTCAACCCGATCACGGTCGTCCCGCCGTCGTGCTCATGGCAGCGGCTTCTCGACGCCGATGGTGACGAGCTCGAGGTCACCTACCGTCACATCCTCGAAGAACTTGGCCGCCAGCCGGGCGCGCTGGGCACAATCTTCCGCAAAGCGCAGAATCGCATCCAGGACCCCGCAAAACTGAAGCGGCTCATCGTTGAGTTGATCGACAGGGAGAACTGGTCAGCTGCGGGAGTGGACGTCAAGGGTGATGCGTATGAGGCGCTGCTTGCCAAGGGTGCTGAAGACATCAAGTCGGGCGCTGGTCAGTACTTCACCCCGCGATCTGTCATCGCTGCAATGGTGGACTGCGTCCAGCCGTCGGCCAAGGACACTGTCTGCGACCCCGCATGTGGGACCGGCGGCTTCCTGCTGTGGGCACACACTTATGCGGCCAAGGATGCCGAAAACCTGTCGCCGGACGAGCGAAACCACCTGCGCGACGGCTTTGTTAGTGGCACAGAGCTCGTGGACGGGACCGCCCGGCTCGCCGCTATGAACCTGCTCCTGCACGGCATCGGGACGCCGCAAGGCGACTCGCTAATCAACGTCCGCGACGCCCTCACGGCGGACCCCGGTGAACGATATTCGGTTGTCCTAGCAAATCCGCCGTTTGGGCGGAAGTCCTCCGTAACCATGATCGGCGTGGATGGGCGCGAGTCCCGCGACGATCTGGAGATCGTGCGCGATGACTTCTGGGTGACGACCGCCAACAAGCAGCTCAACTTCGTCCAGCACATCAAGACCATCCTGAACATCAACGGACGTGCTGCCGTCGTCCTCCCCGACAACGTGTTGTTCGAGGGTGGTGCAGGGGAGACGATCCGGCGCCGCCTATTGCGAGAGTTCGATGTCCACACACTTCTGCGACTGCCAACCGGGATTTTCTATGCGGGCGGCGTCAAGGCCAATGTGCTGTTCTTCGATAAGCGACCTGCTTCGGAAAATCCCTGGACGACAAAGTTGTGGGTCTATGACTTCCGGACGAACAAGCACTTCACGCTGAAGCAGAACCAGCTCCGTCGGGCCGATCTCGATGACTTCGTGGAGGCGTTCGGCCCAGGTAACTCGAGGGAAAGCAGAGTCGAAGGGGAGCGGTTCAAGGCATTTACGTACGACGAGCTGGTTGCCCGCGACAAGGCCAACCTCGACATAGCCTGGCTCCGCGACGATTCACTCGAGGACCTCGACAACCTCCCCGCACCCGAGGTGATTGCTCGCGAAATCGTCGATGATCTCGCCGCCGCACTGGTCGAATTTGAGGCCGTGGCCTCTGCGCTCGAAGCGACTGCCACCGCGGACTGACCTCGATTTCGCGGCGCCATGACCCGACTAGATTCGCCGCTGCACGACGTTCCACGGAGCTAGCCTGTCCGCTGGGCGGCGTCTTGCTTCGGTTCAAAGAGTTGGAAAGGGTAGAAGGACCGTAGACCGTCAGACCTATTGTCTTGGGAGAACCGATGGCGCAGGACCGCGATTGGCAGGCCGGCAAAGCAGATTGGAACCCGCGATTAGCGGAGAGTATGGCATCGGAGCTGCTTGATCTCACTCGTGGCGTTGGAATGGACCGGGGACAAGTCTTTGTCCTCGACCTCGTCTATCGATACTGGCAGGGTATCCGTGGCGCGTCGATTCCGATGGCCAGCCGGTCATCCGAGCTGGAACACCGACTTGAAGAAGTGTGTCGGCATACGCTTGAGCGGCACATTCGGGTGAACGAACCGGGCTTTCTGGCGGCGGTCTATGAGGCCCTGCTCGTTCCAAGAAATCGGTCCGCCGGTGAGCGAGTCACACCAGATAGCATTGCGACGCTCATTTCGAACCTAGTCGGCGACCCCCGTTCGGTGATCGATCCAGCATGCGGGGTTGGAGGCATCCTGAGGTCCTGCTCGGCACTTCCGAGTCGCCCTGAGCTTCATGGCATCGAGATCAACGCTGATATCGCATCCGTCGCCTCGCGAAGATTCGAGATGGGTGGTTTCAAAGCCGAGATCGAAACCGGCGATGCATTCGAAGTGGCCGCAGCGCACGTCGGGCGGCACGATGCGGTTGTGCTACAGCCGCCGTGGGGAATGCTGCGCGGAACGCAGATTGAAGCAAGGTGGGGCGCCCTAGGAATCAATCCATCCACGCTGCCGAATTCCGCGACAAGATCGGACTTCGGTTGGATTGAATTGGCACTCCGACTCCTCGCGTCAGATGGTCGAGCGGCAGTTGTGTTGCCGCGGATGGGTGGCAAGCTCCATGCCGACGAAGTTGCTCGACTCTTGTCGATCGGG
>NZ_BANS01000058.1 GCF_000332995.1 Gordonia amicalis NBRC 100051 = JCM 11271 | reverse complement strand
GCGGCGGCCAGCACCACGACCGCCGCGACCCCGACCCCGGCCGCACGCAGTACGCGCACCGACTCGGCCGCGGTGGCACCCGTGGTGATCACGTCGTCGATCAGTAGTGCCGCGCCACCGAGCGGTGGACACGGACCGGCGCGCAGACGGACCGCACCCGCGAGATTGCGGGCCCGCGCCCGGGCGTCGAGTCCGGCGGAGTCGCGAGCGGTCGCCGATGTCACCAGCAGCGGCGTCACGACGACCCGGGATCCCAGAAGAGGTGCGGCGTGTTCGGCGATCGCGGTCACCCGGTCGCCGCCGCGACGGCGGGCGCTCATCCGGCGGGTCGGTGCGGGGATCAATGTCAGGCGATCCGCGTCGGGCATCTCGCCCCAGCCGGCCAGGACCCGCACGGCGTGGGCGAGTGCGGCGCCCAGCGGTGGGATCAGATCACGCCGATCGTGTTCCTTGACCGCGATGATCCCCTGCCGGTGCGGACCCCGGTAGCGCCCGAGAGCCCACACCGGAACGCCGGGCGGGATGCGCGGCCGGGCGGCGACGGGAACGTCGTGCCACGCCCTGTCGCAGCGTGGGCACCACGGCGTCCCCGGCCGCCCGCACCCGCCGCACACCAGGGGAAAGACCAGATCCGCAGCCGCGGCCGGCACCTGTCGCCAGGTCATGTCCCGACCCTAGGTCCGGTCGTGGCCCAACCCGGTGGCGTCGCGCCGGCTGTGGACAGATCGGCCTGTTGGACGACGTGTGCCGAGACCTTGGGATCACCGTGCCGGGGCCTTCGTACCCCACTTGTCCCGACTCCGCCGACGCGGCAGGCCAAAACGTGGCCGATACCCGAACTTGCGACTACGGTCGTGGGTACATCGGGTTGCCGGGAGGACAACAGATTCCCCGCGCCGGTAACGACCGGTTTTCAGGAGGTGGTGCCCCTGCCGTTGAGTGTCAGCTGTCAGTTGGCATGGACTAATCCTCGACGTCGACCAAATCATCAGTGCGACAACAGATCACGATGTATCAGGCGCGCCGGGAACAATTCAGGAGGTAGTTGAATGTCCAACGTCATCCACCGCAGAGGCCAGCGCGAACCCAAACTCGCAGAGCAGAGGCCGACCGTGGAGGAGGGCCTCGAGCCCGACCACCAACCCGCCCAAACCGACTCCGACGACCAGGAGTTCGCGTTCGTCCGCCCACCGGGGACGGTGGAATCCGACGAACCCGCCGAGCCCATCGCCAAGATCGTGTTCAGCGGCCGGAACGTCGAAATACCCGACCACTACCGCATCTACGTCGGCGACAAGCTCGCCCGCCTCGAGCGATTCGATCCGACGATCTTCCAATTCGACGTCGAGCTGTACCACGAACGCAACCGGAGACAGTCCAAGGCCTGTCAGCAGGTCGAGATCACCGCGAAGGGCAAGGGTCCGATCGTCCGTTCGCAGGCCTGCGGCGAGAACTTCTACGCCGCACTCGAGCGGTCCCTGGACAAGCTCGAATCCCGCCTGCGCCGGGTCAAGGACCGGCGCCGTGTGCACCACGGCAACCGCCGTCCGCTGTCGGTGGCCGAGGCCACCGAGATCGGGGCACCGCCGTTGCGGGACAACCAATTGTCCGTGGAGGGGCTCGTCGGTGAGCCCGGGACCGCCGCGGCCGGTGCCACGACGTCCAATCATGACGACGTGGACGAGTACACGCCGGGTCAGATCGTCCGCGTGAAGGAACACACCGCGGTACCGATGAACGTCGACGACGCGCTCTACGAGATGGAGCTCGTCGGGCACGATTTCTTCCTGTTCCACGACAAGGAGACCGACAAGCCGTCGGTGGTGTACCGCAGGCATGCGTTCGACTACGGCCTCATCCGCCTGACCTGAACGCCGCTGAGCCGCCCTTCCGGTGAGCCGCCGACGAATCCCGAAGGGATGAAGTCTTCGGCCAACGTGCCGGTCGATCAGGGTCTGCTCAGCTCACCTCGCTACCATGGGATCCGGTCTGTGTGTTCGCACGGGCCGGATTCCGTGTGTTTTCTACAGGTGAGGGACTCGATCCACGGTGCTGAACAAGCTGTTGCGTGTCGGCGAAGGCCGCATGGTCAAGCGACTCGACGCGATCGCGTCGCACGTCGAGGCGCTGTCCGACGAGTTCGAGGCGCTTTCCGACGCCGAACTGCGAGCCAAGACAGACGAGTTCAAGAAACGGATCGCCGACGGTGAGACGCTCGACGAGCTGCTGCCCGAGGCCTTCGCGGCAGCCCGCGAGGCGGCATGGCGCGTGCTCGACCAGAAGCACTTCCACGTGCAGCTCATGGGCGGCGCGGCGCTGCACTACGGCAACATCGCCGAGATGAAGACCGGTGAGGGCAAGACCCTCACCTGTGTGCTGCCGGCGTACCTCAATGCGCTGTCGGGCGACGGCGTCCACGTCGTCACGGTCAACGACTACCTCGCCAAGCGCGACTCCGAGTGGATGGGGCGCGTGCACCGCTTCCTCGGCCTCGAGACCGCGGTGATCCTCACCGGCATGTCCTCATCTGCGCGCCGCGAGGCCTACGCAGCCGACATCACCTACGGAACCAACAACGAGTTCGGCTTCGACTACCTGCGCGACAACATGGCGCACTCGCTCGCCGACCTCGTCCAGCGCGGCCACGCCTACGCGATCGTCGACGAGGTCGACTCGATCCTCATCGACGAGGCGCGCACCCCGCTGATCATCTCGGGCCCGGCCGAGGGGTCGAGCAAGTGGTACACCGAGTTCGCGCGCATCGCGCCGCTGCTCGAGAAGGATGTCCACTACGAGGTCGACATCAAGAAGAAGACGATCGGCGTGCACGAGGCCGGTGTCGAGTTCGTCGAGGACCGCCTCGGCATCGACAATCTGTACGAGGCCGCCAATTCGCCGCTGGTCAGCTACCTGAACAACGCCATCAAGGTCAAGGAACTGTTCCAGCGCGACAAGGACTACATCGTTCGCAACGGTGAGGTCCTGATCGTCGACGAGTTCACCGGACGTGTGCTCGACGGCCGCCGCTTCAACGAGGGCCTGCACCAGGCGATCGAGGCCAAGGAAGGCGTCGAGATCAAGGCCGAGAACCAGACTCTCGCCACGATCACCCTGCAGAACTACTTCCGTCTCTACGACAAGTTGTCGGGTATGACCGGTACCGCCGAGACCGAGGCCGCCGAGTTCGACCAGATCTACAAGCTCGGGGTGCTACCGATCCCGACCAACCGACCCATGGTCCGCAAGGACCAGGGCGATCTGATCTACAAGACGGAAGAGGCCAAGTTCGCCGCGGTCGTCGACGACATCGTCGAGCGTCACGAGATCGGCCAGCCGGTGCTCATCGGTACCACCAGCGTCGAGCGGTCGGAGTACCTGTCGCGCCAGCTGAAGAAGCGCGAGATCCCGCACAACGTCCTCAACGCCAAGTTCCACGAGCAGGAAGCCCAGATCATCGCCGAGGCGGGCCGTCTGCGAGCGGTCACCGTGGCCACCAACATGGCCGGCCGTGGTACCGACGTCGTGCTCGGCGGCAACCCGGACATCATCGCCGACACCCGTCTGCGCAAGGCCGGTCTCGACCCGGTCAACACGCCCGACGAGTACGAGGCGGCCTGGGACGAGGCCATCGAGGTCGCGCGCAAGGAGGCGACCGACGAGGCCGAGGCCGTGCGCAAGGCCGGCGGCCTGTACGTGCTCGGCACCGAGCGCCACGAGTCGCGTCGTATCGACAACCAGCTGCGCGGCCGCTCGGGCCGTCAGGGCGATCCGGGCGAGTCGCGGTTCTACCTCTCCGTCGCCGACGAGCTCATGCGCCGCTTCAACGGCGGTGCGCTCGAGGCGATCATGAGCCGTCTGCCCGACGACGTGCCGATCGAGGCCAAGATGGTCACCAAGGCCATCCGCAGCGCTCAGACCCAGGTCGAGCAGCAGAACTTCGAGATGCGCAAGAACGTCCTCAAGTACGACGAGGTCATGAACGAGCAGCGCAAGATCATCTACGCCGAGCGCCGCCAGATCCTCGAGGGCGAGGATCACCACGAGCAGGTCAAGCAGATGATCGACGACGTGGTCAGCGCCTACGTCGACGGCGCGACCGCCGAGGGCTACGCCGAGGACTGGGATCTCGACGAGCTGTGGACCGCCCTGCGCACCCTGTACCCGATCGAACTCGATCCCAAAGCCGTTGTCGGAGAGACGGAATACGGTGAGCGCGACGACATCTCGGCCGAGGAGCTGCGTGAGACCCTCGTCGCCGACGCGAAGGCCGCCTACGACAAGCGTGAGCAGGCCATCGACGAGCTCGCCGGTGAGGGTGCGATGCGCCAGCTCGAGCGCAGCGTCCTGCTGAGCGTCCTCGACCGCAAGTGGCGTGACCACCTGTACGAGATGGACTACCTCCGCGAGGGCATCCACCTGCGTTCGATGGCGCAGCGCGACCCGGTGGTCGAGTACCAGCGCGAGGGCTTCGACATGTTCACCGGCATGCTCGAGGGCCTCAAGGAGGAAGCGCTC
The DNA here is from genome assembly GCF_000332995.1 of Gordonia amicalis NBRC 100051 = JCM 11271. Taxonomy (GTDB): domain Bacteria; phylum Actinomycetota; class Actinomycetes; order Mycobacteriales; family Mycobacteriaceae; genus Gordonia; species Gordonia amicalis. Next base: position 22,648 of record NZ_BANS01000058.1, on the reverse strand, counting down.
GGCATTCTGTTCAACGCACAGGTGCAGACCGAGCAGCCGGCACCGCAGGCGCCGCTGCCCACCGCGGCCGATCTGCGTGCCGCGGTCGGTGCCGGTGCACCCGCCCCGGCGGCCGACGCCGGTTCGCAGGTGCCCGCGGCATTGCGGGGGTCCGGCGTCACAGATGGTGACGTGCCGATGACGTTCTCCGGGCCCGACGAGGGTGGTGGCACGGTCGTCCACTCCGAGGAGGAGGAACTCGCCGGTGCCGCCGAGTCGGCCAGCCGTCGGGAGCGTCGTGCGGCCGCGCGTGCGAACACCAAGGGCAGCCGCCCGAAGCCGCCGAAGGCCAAGAAGCAGCGCCGCTGAAAAATTTTCGGGTGAAAAGCGGAACCTGACAGGGGAGTGGCTGCGTCCAATCCCCATGCAGACACTCACTTCCGCTCCACCCGCCGGCGCACAGACGACGAGGGTTCGGGTTCGGCCGGCCCCCACGTATGAACCGGCCGGGCCCGGCGCGATGGGGGCCGGGGCGACCGGGGCCGGGCCCGACCGGGAGCGCACCGTGTTCCCACGGCCGCGCTCCGGTGCGGGGCCGTCGCGCAAGACCGTGGCCGCCGCGGTGGAGGCCCGGAGGTTCACCGTCGCCACGTCTCGACTGCTCTTCGAGGTCATCGACCGCCGCCGCGGGATCGCGCACCTCGGCGACTCCGTCTCGCCCGCGATCGCCGACCAGGTGGTGGCACTGGTCCGCCACGACGCCTTCCGCGTCGCCGAGACGAGCGGTGCCCCCGGGGGACCGCCGGCTCGCGGTACGGTCCTCCACCGCGTCCACGTCCAGCTGCGCGACACCAGCAGCGCCGAGGTCTTCGGGTCGTACACCAGTGGCGGGCGGGTCCGCGCCTTCGCCGGGCGCGTCGAACGCAAGCCGTGCCGTGTGCGTGGAGCCGATCCGCGCGCCGCTGGCCGGGGTGCGCGAGCCGGCCTCGGTCAGGTCGAATACCGCTGGCAACTCGTGGCGCTCGAGTTCTGCTGACCGCTGTGCAGTTCTGCTGACACTGTCGATTCCGGCCACCACGCGTCCGGGCGGCTAGGATCGGCGGCGTGGTGAACCGTTTGTCGCCGCGCGACGCGATGTACTACTTCCTCGACGATGCCCGGTCGACGACCCATCTCGGGGCGCTGCTGGTCATCGACCCCTGCGCCGGCGAAGGGATGAAGGCAGGTGACACGGCGACCGGGGAGAACGCTTCCGCTTCCGCTTCCGTGTCCCGCAGACCCGCGATCGACTATCAGTCGCTGGTGTCGCTGGTCGAGAACCGACTCCAGCGTGCGCCCCGGTACCGGCAGGTGGTCCGCGAGGTCACGCTTGGGCTCGCTCGCCCGGTGTGGGTCGACGACCGGGATTTCGACATCAACTTCCACATCCGGCGCTCGGGACTACCGCGGCCGGGCGGTCCCACCGACCTCGCCGAGCTCATCTCCCGGGTGATGTCCCGACCGTTGGATCGCACACGGCCGCTGTGGGAGATGTACCTGATCGAGGGTCTGGCCGACGGACGGCTGGCGATCCTGACGAAGTCGCACCGCTGTCTGATCGATGGTCCGGAGCACCCGGAGATCAGCGAGGTCATCTGCGACGACACCGACACGCCGGAGTCGCTGCCCGAGGAACTGTGGATGCCCGGCTCCCCGCCGGGAACGACGAGCCTGGTCATCGGTGCGCTCGCCGAGGCGATGGCCCGTCCGGGCGACCTGGTCGAGACCATGGTGCACGGCAACGGCCTGGTGTCCGAGGTGCGTTCGGCGGTCGGCAACACCGTCCGGCGGTTCGGGGACGTCGTCGGCCAGCTCACCGACTCCGCTCCCCGCAGTCCGCTCAACAACTCGGGTACGACGACGCGGACCTTCACCACGGCGTCGGTGCCGCGCCGCGACTGCGCGAAGATCGCCGATCACCACAACTGCACCGTCACCGACGTCGAGCTCGCCATCATCTCCGGGGTGATGCGCAGGTGGATGCTGTCGGTCGACCCGGCTACGGTGCCGGCCGACACCGTCCGGGTGGTGATCCCGTTGTCGACCCGGGACCCCGGTGTGGAGGTCGAGGCGGAGTCCGAACCCGGCTGGATCAGTGTCGGCAAACCGAGCTTCGTGACGGACCTGCCGGTGGGGGAATCGAACCCGACCGTGCGGCTCGCCCAGGTCGCGGGACTCGCCGACCGGTACGCGCAGTCGTCGCGACGCATGAGTACCGGCCCGAGTCCGCTGTTTCCCGAGCTGGGTATGGTGCCGTTCGCCGACATCAGTTCCCGGGCGTTCCGGTCTCTCGACAGCCGCTCGTACAACGTGCCGGTGGCGATGAGCACGGCGCCGGTCGCCGACCGTTTCGTGCTCGGTGTTCCGGTGCGCGAGGTTTTCTACATCCCGGTTCTCGTGTCACCGCGGGCGCTCGCGGTCAGCGTCGTCGAGTACGGCGACCGGTTGCAGTTCGCGTTCATGGCCGACCGCGGTGTCATCCGGGACCTGCCCGACATGGCGGATTACGTCGCCGAGTCCTTCGATGAGTTGCTGGTCACCGGCTGAGCCGAGGTCGCGGCTAAGGTGAGCGGGTACCGCAATCGGACCGCGAGGAGCGAAGGTCGAATGAGGGTCTACCTGCCGGCGACGTTGGCAATGTTGATGCAGCTCAACTCGAATGGCGAGTTCCGGCCGATCGGCGGTACCGGATTCTCCTTGACTCCGGCGCTGCGCGAGGCGTTCGTCTCCGGCGATGACGACGAACTCTCCGAGGTCGCGATGCGCGAGGCGGCACGGGCGTCGTTGCGCCTGCTCGCCGGGGAAGTGCCGGAGCCCGGCGACGCCGCTGCCGAGGGCGATCTCGCCGCCGACGAGGCCGTCACGAAGCCGGGCGACACCCCCTCGTTGCCGCCGCGTCGGGTCGTGGTGGCCGCCGACGTCGAGGAGGTGGAACTCCGTCCCGATCTCGACGACGCCGTGGTGAAGGTCTCCGGGACGATTCCGGTCTCGGCGATCGCCTCGGTCCACGTCGACGTAAAAGAGGCGGAGGACAAGGTCCGTGCCGCGGTGGTCGTCATCGACGCAGCCGACATGGGCGACCTGGACGCCGAACTGGCCGTCGGCGACGCCGAGGACTTCGACCTCGCGTGGTATGCCACCCAGGAGCTGCCGTTCCTGCTCGAACTGCTCTGACCCGACTCGTCCCCGACTCCTGACGGCGCTAACCTACGGTTGCGTAGGTTAGAGTGTCAACGCAGTGTTCCTGACGTCGAAGGCGGTGTGTGGGTTGGGTCTGCTCGAGCGATTCGAAGAACCGGTGGCCGGGGTCGCGGCGCGAAGTCGCGGTGCCCAGTGGGTCCGTGCGGCGGTCACCCGCATCACCACGCCGTTGCTGCCCGACGACTACCTGCATCTCGCCAACCCGTTGTGGTCGGCGCGCGAGCTGCGCGGCAAGGTCATCTCGGTGATCCGGGAGACCGAGGACACCGCGACCATCCGGATTCGTCCGGGCTGGGGATTCTCGTTCGACTACGCGCCCGGACAGTACGTCGGGATCGGCGTGCTCATGGAGGGCCGATGGACGTGGCGCTCGTATTCGCTCACCTCGACCCCCGATACGTCGGCGAACGACAAGACCATCGCGATCACCGTGAAGGCGATGCCGGAGGGTTTCCTGTCGACCCACCTCGTGAACGGCCTGACGCCGGGCACCGTGGTGCGCCTCGCCGCGCCGCGCGGTGAGTTCGTCCTGCCCGACCCGCTGCCGGAGAAGATCCTGTTCGCCACCGCCGGCAGCGGACTCACGCCGATCATCTCGATGCTGCGCACCGTCAAACAGCGCAAGCAGAACACCGACATCCGCCTGATCCACTCGACACCCACCGAGGCCGACCTGCTCTTCGCCGACGAACTCGAGGAGATGGCGTCTTCGGGTCTCGTCGACCTGCACGTGCAGTACACCCGCACGGCAGGCAAGATCACCCCTGAGGTGCTGCCGAACCTGTGCCCGGACTGGCGTGAGCGTCAGACCTGGGCGTGTGGCCCAGCAGGTTTCCTCGACGGTCTGCATCGCCTCTACTCCGACGCCGACCTGGCCGACCGCTTGCACATCGAACGGTTCGCCCTCGAACGCGGTGTGGTCGGTGCGCAGGGCGGGACGGTGACCTTCGGCCGGTCCGGCAAGACCGCGGCTGTCGACGGCGCCACCACTCTTCTCGAGGCCGGCGAGGCCGCGGGCGCGATCATGCCGTTCGGCTGCCGGATGGGGATCTGCCAGAGCTGCGTGGTGATGCTCGACAAGGGATGCGTGCGCGATCTCCGCTCCGGCGTCGAACATGTCGAGGGCGAACGCGTCCAGACGTGCATCAGTGCCGCTGCCGGGGACTGCACGCTGGACGTCTGACCTGCTTCTTCGTCTGTGACCCGGCGACGCCGCGGGAACAGCCGGTACGCTCGAAAACGTGCGTGGTCACAGTGATGGGTCCCGTCGAGCTCGGCGTCCAGTTCGGTCTGGAGGCTGACCGGTGAAAGCCGCGGTCCCGATTCCCGAAAACGTCCCCGTTCTCACCGACGGCGGAGTGACCCTGCGGCCTCATGAGCCCCGAGATCTCGATCGCATGGTCGAGCTCGCGGCTGATCCGGCCATGATGCGGTGGACACCCGTCCCGGCGCCCTACAGTCGCGCCGCCGCCGAGAGGTTCGCCCTCGACTATGCACCCCGATCCTGGGCGGAGGGTTCCCGGATGTTGTGGGCCGTCGAGTTCGACGGCCGGTTCGTCGGCACCGTCGACCTCGAGGGGGAGGGGCCGCTCAGCAGGCTGAGTTACGACCTCCACCCCGACGCCCGTGGCTGGGGCGTGATGAAACGCGCGGTCCTCCTGGCGGTCGATTACGCCTTCACCGAGGCGGGCAAAGAGGTCGTCCGCTGGACCACGGTCGCGGGCAACATCGACGCCCTGCGCGTCGCGCACTCCTGCGGGTTCCGTCTCGACGCCGCGGTGCCCGACGGGATCGAGGTCCGCGGACACATCCGGGACGCGTGGGTCGGCTCGCTGCGTGCCGACGATGTGCGGAAACCGAAGACGGAATGGCGCACCGACGTGTTCGAGACCGAGCGGTTCCGTCTCCGGCCCCTCGCCGAACACGATGATCCGCGCATCCGCGAAACCCTCGACGACCCGGTCTCCCGCAAATACCTTTTCGCACGACCCGACCCGCTGGAACTCGAGCACGCCGCGGCCGAACGTCTGCGCAAGTGGTGGACCGCGGCGCAGGGCCTTACCTGCACCTGGGCGGTCGCCGACCTGGAGACCGACGACTACCTCGGTGACATCACCCTGCTGCACATCGACGAGGTCACCGGTGCCGAGGCCGGCTTCTACACGCATCCCGAGGCGCGCGGTCAGGGCGTTCTGGGAGAAGCGTTCCCGGCGTCTGTGCGCTATGCCTTCGAGAAGCTGGGGTTCCGGCGGTTGACGCTGTTCGCCGCCGACAGCAACGAAGGCAGCAAGAAACTCGCCCGCGCGGCCGGTTTCCGCGAGGTCAGCAGGCAGAAGCTGGCTGCCCGCTCCGACGGTGTCTTCGAGGACCTCATCGGCTTCGAGCTGTTCGTCGACGACTACCGCGAGGCCGCGTCCGTGTGCCCTGCTCGTTGAGCCGGTACCGAGCGCAGCGAGGCGCCGCGTCGAGCCCACCCCATCGCCGCGTCCGTGTGCCCTGCTCGTTGAGCCGGTACCGAGCGCAGCGAGGCACCGCGTCGAAACGACCCGCCCACCCCATCGCTGGACACACGCGCGATCAGTAACCTACGCTTGCGTAAGTTACGGAAACGTAGGGTTTGGAACCCAGGCATGAGCCGCACCGGTTGTCGACGCCGACACCAGCGCAGCCACCCACCCGGCGAAGGGACCACACGTATGGCTATCACCGACATCCCCGAATACGCGCATCTGTCCGAAGCCGACGTCGAAGCACTCGGCGCAGAGCTCGACGCGATCCGCGCCGACATCGAGGCCAGCCGCGGCGAGCGGGACGCCCGCTACCTGCGGAACACGATCCGCTTCCAGCGCGGGCTGGAGCTGACCGGACGCGCCCTGCTGTTCGGGTCGACCAAGAAGTCGGCCTGGTGGGCCGGTGCCGGTGCACTCGGGGTGGCCAAGATCGTCGAGAACATGGAGCTCGGCCACAACGTGATGCACGGGCAGTGGGACTGGATGAACGATCCCGAGGTCCACAGCACCACGTGGGAGTGGGACAACACCGACCCGTCGGCGCACTGGAAGCACACCCACAACTACATCCATCACAAGTACACCAACGTGCTCGGCATGGATGACGATGTGGGCTACGGCCTGCTGCGCGTCACGCGTGACCAGCGCTGGCGGCCGTTCAACTACGGCAACCTCGTCTACAACACGATCCTGGCGCTGGCGTTCCAGTACGGAGTCGCCGTGCAGCACCTCGAGCTCGGCAAGAAGCGCCGGACGCCCGAGGAGAAGGAACAGTACAAGCGCGACGTCGCCGACGTGTTGTCGAAGGTCGGCAAGCAGGTCGCCAAGGACTATCTCGCCTACCCGGCGCTGGTGGCCGCCACCACCGGACACAAGGTGGGATACGTCAACGCCTACCGCAAGGCGGCCACTGCGACCGCCCTGGGCAATGTGATCCGCAACGTGTGGAGCAACGCGGTCATCTTCTGTGGGCACTTCCCCGACGGTGCGGAGAAGTTCACCAAGCAGGACGTCGACCACGAGACCCAGGCCGAGTGGTACCTGCGTCAGATGCTCGGCAGCGCCAACTTCGACGCCGGTTTCGTGCTGGCGTTCATGAGCGGCAACCTGTCGTACCAGATCGAGCACCACATCTTCCCGGACCTTCCGAGCAACCGCTACGCCGAGATTGCCGTGCGCGTTCGTGAGCTGTGCGACAAGTACGACCTGCCCTACACCTCCGGCCCGTTCCCGGTGCAGTACGCCAAGACCTGGCGGACCATCGCCAAACTGTCGCTGCCGGACAAGTATCTGAAGGCGACCGCCGACGACGCCCCGGAGACCGCTTCCGAGCGTCGCTTCAAGCAGGGGCTGCCGGAAGGCGCGCGCCTGCAGGCCACCGTCGACGAGCAGACCGGTACCCGTCGCGGGCTGCGATCGGCCATCGCGGGTCTGCGCGAGCGGCGGCGCGCCGGCCGTGGAAGCCGTGCCGTCGTGACGCCGCTGCGCGCGACGCGCGACGACGAGGCGGCCGCCTGATTCTGGGATCGTGGTCGGCGGGCGCGTCGGACGCCCGCCCGGCTGCGTCCATGCATCGATTCGACAACGTCGGCATAATGGGACCCAATGGCGATCACTGACATCAACGAGTACGCACATCTGACGGACGCCGATGTGGAGGCGCTGGGTGCCGAACTCGACGCCCTCCGTCGTGAGATCGAGGCGGACCGGGGGATTCGCGACGTCAAGTACCTGCGCCGCACGATCCTGGCGCACCGCGCCCTCGAGGTCGCCGGCCGCGCAGCTCTGCTCGGCAGTCGATCGCGGCCGCTGTGGCTCCTCGGGACCGGGGCTCTCGCGCTCTCGAAGATCATCGAGAACATGGAGCTCGGGCACAACGTGATGCACGGGCAGTGGGACTGGATGAACGACCCGGAGGTCCACTCGACCACCTGGGAATGGGACATGGTGTGCGCCTCGCCACACTGGAAGCACTCCCACAACTACATCCATCACAAGTACACCAACGTCCTCGGCATGGATCACGACGTCGGCTACAAGACGCTGCGCGTCACCCGCGACGAGCCGTGGCAGCCCAAACAGATCTTCCAGCCGTTCACCAACATCGTGCTCGCGGCGCTGTTCGAGTGGGGGATCGGTCTGCACGATCTCGACCTCAAGGACGTCATCTCCGGCGACAAGCCCAAGGAGATCGCGATCCCGCAGCTCAAGCTGTTCGCGCGCAAGGTGGGCAAGCAGGTCGCCAAGGACTACGTGCTGTTCCCGGTGTTGTCCGGACCGAATTTCAAACACACGCTGACCGCCAATCTCACCGCGAACCTCATCCGCAATGTCTGGGCCTATGTGGTGATCTTCTGCGGCCACTTCCCGGACGGTGCAGAGAAGTTCACCGCAGACACCCTCGACAACGAGACCCAGGGCCAGTGGTACCTGAGGCAGATGCTCGGCACGGCCAACTTCGACGCCGGACCCGCGATGGCGTTCTTCAGCGGCAACCTCTGCTATCAGATCGAACACCACCTGTATCCCGATCTGCCCAGCAATCGGTATGCCGAGATCGCGGTTCGGGTCCGTGCGCTGTGCGACAAGTACGACCTGCCCTACACGACGGGTTCGATCGTGGTGCAGTACTTGCAGACGCTGCGCACCATCAACAAACTGGCCCTGCCGGACTCGTTCCTGCGCGCGACCGCCGACGATGCCCCGGAAACCGCGTCGGAGAAGCGTTTTGCCGGGATGCCGAGGTCGACCGGGCTCAAGACGGCGATTCGTCAGCTGCGGGAACGGCGTCGTCGTCGCTGAGCGTTCCGCTGACGGCCGCCAGTAGGTGCCGGACGGCCATGCCGCGCCGGTAGGAGTGACCCCCGAGGTCGTCGAGCCGGCATTCGGGATCTGCCGGCGGGCCGAGATGCGTACAGCCCCTGGGGCATTCCTCGATGGCGTCGCGGAGATCGTCGAACGCTGCGATGATGTCGTCGGGACCGACATGGGCGAGTCCGAAGGACCGGATGCCGGGGGTGTCGACGACCCAGCTGCGCGGGATGCCAGTCCCGGGTAGCGGAAGCGCCACCGACTGGGTCGAGGTGTGGCGTCCCTTGCCGACACCGGAGACCACCCCCGTCGCTCGATATGCGTCGGGGACAAGGCGATTCACGAGTGTCGATTTTCCGACGCCGGAGTGTCCGATGAAGGCGGTGATGTGCCCGCGCAGCGCGTCGAGGATGTCGTCGATGGGGTCGTCGCGTCCGGCGCGGATGACGGGTAGGTCGAGGTCGGCGAAGGCGGCGGTGAACTCGGTCGGATCGGCGAGGTCGGATTTGGTCAGGCACAGGATGGGGGACAGACCGCCGACGTAGGCCGCCGCCAGTGCTCGTTCGACGAACCCCGTGCGCGGCGGCGGGTCGGCCATCGCGGTGACGATCAACAACTGATCGGCGTTGGCCACCACGATCCGCTCATACGGGTCGGAGTCGTCTGCGGTGCGCCGCAACACACTTCGGCGCTCGGCGACACGCACGATCCGCGCCAGGGTGTCCGGCTTCCCGGAGAGGTCGCCGACCACCGACACGTCGTCGCCGACGACGATCGGAGTCCGGCCGAGCTCTCGGGCCCGCATCGTCACGACGCGACGGTCCGGATCGCCGCCGAGGACGACACCCCACCGGCCGCGATCCACCGACACGACCATGCCCTGTTCGGCATCGTCGTGGGACGGACGTTGTTTGGTGCGCGGACGCGTGCCTTTTCCCGGACGAACCCGGACATCGGATTCGTCGTAACTCGCCGCGCGGCGGCTCAAAGGCGACCGATCATCTGCTGCCACATACCGGGGAAGTCGGGCAGGGTCTTGCTCGTCGTCTCGATGTCGTCGACCACGACATCGGGCGTGACGAGTCCGACGATCGCGCCGGCGGTGGCCATGCGGTGGTCGGCGTAGGACTCCCAGGTCCCGCCGTGCAGCGTCGTCCCGGTGATCCGGAGCCCGTCCTCGGTCTCGGCGCAGATCCCGCCGAGCCGGGTGATCTCGGTGGTGAGGGCGGCCAACCGGTTGGTCTCGTGGCCGCGCAGATGGGCGATGCCGCTCAGCTCGGATTCGCCGTCGGCGACGGCACACAGGGCGGCGATGGTCGGGGTCAGTTCGCCGATGTCGCGCAGGTCGAGGTTCACCGCCTTCAGCACGGCGGGCCCGCGGACGGTCAGAGTGCCGTCGAGGTGCTCGACGGTGCAGCCCATCGCGGCCAGCACGTCGGCGATACGTGCACCGGGCTGCGTGGTGACCGCCGGCCAGTACGGGACGCGGACGGTGCCGCCGGTGACCGCGGCCGCGGCCAGGAACGCCGCGGCGTTCGAGAGGTCGGGTTCGACGGTCCAGTCGACGGCCCGGATCGCACCGGGGGACACGCGCCAGACATCGGCTTCGGAGGTGTCGACCTCGACGCCCGCGGTCGCCAGCATGTCGACCGTCATGTCGATGTGCGGTGTCGACGGGACGGGCGGCCCGACGTGGCGGATGACCAGTCCCTCGTCGAACCGGGCGGCCGACAGCAACAGACCCGACACGAACTGCGACGACCCGGACGCGTCGATGGTGACCTCGCCACCCCGCACCCGGCCGGTGCCGTCGATGGTGAAGGGCAGGCGGTCACCCTCGATCGCGACGCCGAGACCGCGCAGGGCGTCGAGGATCGTGGTCTGGGGGCGGACGCGCGCCTGCGGGTCGCCGTCGAAGCGCACCCGCCCGGTGGCCAGCGCACCCAGCGGCGGTAGGAACCGCATGACCGTTCCGGCGAGGCCGCAGTCGATGTCGGCTGCGTGTAGCGGCCCGGGGGAGAGGGAGACGGTGGTCTCGGCAGCGGGATCGACACGCACCTGCGCCCCGAGCGCCGCCAGAGCATCCAGCATGAGGTTGGTGTCGCGGCTGCGGAGGGTTCCACGGACGGTCGACGGGCCGTCGGCGAGCGCGGCCAGGACGAGCGCGCGATTGGTGATGGACTTGGAACCGGGCAGCTCGACGGTGGCATTCAGACCGGCGTTCGGGCCGCTCGCGCAGGTGGGCGCGTTCCAGGTACTCATGCGAACCAGTTTGTCATGCCCGGTCCTGCCGGTTTCACCACCGCCGAGGCCGGCCGACTAGCGGGTGTCCTTGCGCAACGGGTGATCGGCGGGGATCTCCACGACGATGATCCCGCGTCCGTCGGGGTCCTCGGCATGCATCTCGATGAGGCCCCACGTTTCGGTTCGCGGCTCGCGTGTGACGCTCACCCCGCGGTCGCGGAACTGCTTCTCGGTGGCCTCGGCGTCGCGGACCTGCAACCAGAGCGCCGCGTTGCTCGACGGGTCGGGTGCGTCGGTCTTCATGTGCGATGAGATCTCGATGAGTCCGTTGCCGGCGAAGAACACGATTCCGCCGGGGTACTCGCGGTGGATCGGGAGACCCAGCTGGTCACGGTAGAAGGCCTGCAGTCGTTCGGGATCTGCCGAGAGCAGGAGTACTCGGCTGGACAAGACCTCCATCTACTGCCCCTCGGTGCTTCCGTCGGACCCGCCCACCGCGTGGCCCCGGTTGTAATCGGCGTGACCGGCCGCCTCGTACGCGGCGCGTTCACGGGCCAGGCGATCGGTCTCGCCGATCGGCGTCGAATCACCGAAGGCGAAGGCCGAGGCGTGGGGCCATTCATGCGGGACGTCGGGATCGACGATGTGCTCGTCGGAGTCGTCGGTAGGGGAGCCGGCGACGTCGTCGGCTCCGGGACCGGGTTCGAATCTGGAGGACATGGACCCCACGATATGCCGATTCGCGACGCGCGGGGCGGCGTCCGGGCTCCGTCGCGGTCGTGTCTCGGGGGCACGCGGTTCGAGGCCCTCATCAGCGCCGGATCGTGCGCCGACCGCGACCGAACCGCAAGCTCGGGTTCGTAGCGTCAGAGGTGGCATCCGGATGTCGACCCGCAGGAGGAATCATGACCGGCACCGAGCATCGCACCGAGCACCGCGACTTCGCCGAACCCGACGAGGTCCGCACCTTCGGACACGGTCGCATGGCCGTGGTGGGCGTCGGGGACTCCGAGATCGGCCGACTCGAGTTGGAACCGGGCTGGCGATGGTCGGTGGATGTGAAACCGATCGCCGGAACCGAACTGTGCGAGGCCCCGCACTTCCAGTACCACGTGTCCGGGGTGCTGCACATCGTGATGGCCGACGGCACCGAGTTCGACGCCGGGCCGGGACAGATCACGTCGCTGCCGTCCGGACACGACGCCTGGGTGGTCGGCGACGAACCGGTGGTCACCGTCGACTTCTACGGGGCGAGCAACTATGCCAAGTCCGTTGGGGACTGACGGCAGTCGACGAGCACTCAGTAGACGGTTATCTGCCGCATCGACGACGGCACCCGATCCCTGCTGTGCGACGGACGTTCCGGCAGATGTCGCGAGTCGTGACGCCGGTCGACACCTTCGACGACATATGGGTGGCGCAGGATGTGTACGTGACCGCATCTACGACCCGCCGCAGCGCGGGAATCCTGCTGTATCGACGCACCGGCCCGGCCGGCGTCGAAGTGCTCCTTGCTCACCCCGGCGGTCCGATCTGGGCCCGCAAGGACGAGGGATCGTGGTCGCTCCCGAAGGGCTTGATCGACCCGGACGAATCGGAATGGGACGCGGCGCGACGCGAGTTCCTCGAGGAGATCGGCAGCCCGGTGCCCGACGGCCCGCACATCGAACTCGGCGAGGTGAAACTCAAGAGCGGGAAGATCGTGGTCGGGTTCGCCGTCGAAGGTGATCTCGACGTGTCGACGGTCATCAGCAACACCTTCGAGATGGCCTGGCCCCCGCGGTCGGGTCGCATGCAGTCGTTCCCGGAGATCGATCGCGCCGAGTGGTTCGACCCCGAGACCGCGAAGAAGAAACTCAACCCGGCGCAGGCACCACTCGTCGAACGGCTGCTCGAGGCGCTCCCGGCCGCTGGCTGAGTAGCCGCGGAGCTTGCGACCGAGGGCCCCCGATCGCTGGCTGAGTAGCCGCGGAGCTTGCGACCGAGGCCCCCGATCGCTGGCTGAGTAGCCGAGGAGCTTGCGACCGAGGCCCCCGATCGCTGGCTGAGTAGCCGAGGAGCTTGCTACCGAGGCCCCCCGATCGCTGGCTGAGTAGCCGAGGAGCTTGCGACGAGGCGTATCGAAGTCCGGCCCACCCACGTGTTCCCTCAAAAGGGAGACAATTCTGTTCGGCGCCGATCGGGTGGATCGGACGGTGTGCAACGACTTTCGGTAGTAGTCGTTCCCGCTTATCGGTTTCCTTCCTCCCTACTGAGCTCGATAAGCGGGAAGGAAACGGCCGAGCGGGACCTCGATACGGCGCTCGGCCGGGAGCTCACTTGTCCATCAGGTACATCCGGATCATGTCCTTCCATAGCCGCAGATGCGGATCGGTGCGCGGGTCGCGTCGATCGATGAGGTAGGTCGTCGCCGCACCGCGCATGCTCGTGAACAGGATCGGGTAGAGGTCGGCGTACCGCGGCGACGCCGTCAGCTCCGGCCCGAGGAACCCGGCGACCGCCTCGCGCACGGTTTTGCCGATCTCACGTTCGGTCGGCAGCAACGCGGTGCGCAGGTTCTCGTTGGTCCGGGCGGCGACCCACAGTTCCATCGACGCCACGAAGTACGGCTGATGGAACGTCGACCACCCGACGTCGGTGGCGAGCGAGATACGGGCGATCGGGTCGTCGGGCCAGTCCACCCGACTGGGGAGTTCCTCGATCCGGGTGCGGGCGAGGTGCCCGACCGCGGCCATCAACAGTGCATCCCGCGACGGGTAGTGATGCAGGAGCCGGCCGCGACTCATGCCGGCCTCGTTCTGGATGGCGACCGTGCTCGCACCGGAGTAGCCGCGGTCGACGAGCACGCGGATCGCTGCGTCGAGGATGCGGGTACGCGTCACGCCACTGCGTTGCTGGACGGCGGGGCGTGCGCCACCGGGTGGGGTGGTCACCTCCGCATCCTAGATCGCACGGCTCACACGTCGAGGATGTGCGGGAGGCCGGCGCGGTAGCGGTCGCGGTCGATCTGTTTGAGAGGGTCGAGCATCGGCAGCTCCCACAGGGGAAAGAGCGTCGCGTTCTTCGCGGGACTGCCGGCCGCGGCGATGATCGCGTTGGTGACCCGACGACCGGATTCGTTGGCGCCCTCCATCGTTGCCAGGTCGATGTTGCTGCGGACGTGGTCGCCGCCGATGAACAGGTTCGGCATCCTCGTGTGCGCGTTCGGCCGGTTCGCATACGACCCGGCGGTGTTGACCATCAGCGGGGTCGCGTTGGCGATGTTCGGCGACCACGTGATCCCGGGATCGAGCGACCATGTCACGATGTCCGCGGAGTTCAGGATCTTTCGTCCACCGGCGTTCATCGCCCGGCTCATCTGCGCCCACACCTCCCGGGCGATCTCCTGCTTGGTGCACTGCTTCGCAGGCTTTCCGTACAGGATCCCCGGCTTCTCCCACTCCGAGATGTCGATGGACAGGCAGTCTTTCACGCGACCGTCGCCGTACTTGCGGGAGAAGTCGACCTTCCAGGGCGGCGCCTGGTACAGGCCCGTCAGCGCCCACGGGGTCCCGAGCGCGGCGATGTGGCCCGGTGGCAACTCCGATCGCCTCGACAGGAAGTACTGGATGCCCACCATCCAGTCGTCCTGGAGCTGGTGGATGCCCGCAAGCGTCGGGTCCGCGGAGACCAGCTCGGGCGACAGCAGCGGCTTGAGCCGGTCGATCGGCATCGCTGCGACGTACCAGTCGGATTCGACCGTCGAGCCGGTGGTCAGCCGCGCACCGGTGATCCGGCCACGGGCGACGTTCAGCTGCGCCAGACCCGCCCCCATGGCGAAGCGAACACCGCGGCCCCGTAGATAGGCGACCCACGGATCGATCCACGCATGGTTGGTGGGCCGGTTGAGAATACGGTCGACGTCACCGATGACCAGCCCCGACTGGTACTGCGGGATCAGGCCGCTGGCGGCGGTGGTGAGGGCCAGGCCGATCTGGCCGATCGTACGGGCCGACGCCGAGTCGGGTTTCGCGGCCACCAGGGCGCGGGTGAGGGCACCGACGAGATAACGCTGGTAGGAGCGCGACTTGCCCTTCGCCTTCACGAACTGCATCCAGGACTGGTTCTCCCACTGACCGATCTGGCGTTCGGTGCAGCTCGTCGCGATCACCAGCTCCCGCGACACGAAGTAGGCGAGTTCGGTCAGGGGGACGTCGACGACGAACTTCAGTCCGGTCATCACGGCGTTGCGTAGGTTGTCCAGGGTGACGATCTCGGGTGCGTGGTCGACGAAACCCAGGAGCGAGGCGGGCGCCGTGGTCGGTGCGTAGCCGGATTCGTCGAACGCGATCGTCGCCGATTCGACGCTGATCAGGTGTCGTTCGCGAACGCTGCTGCGGCCCACGGGGATTCGTTCCATCATTTCCGGAACGTGCTGATAGCAGCTGGGAAAGAAGCGGAATCCGTGCTCGCCGGGCAGCGCCAGACGGTCGCCGCTCGCGGTGCCCGGTACGTCGTGGCTGCGGGCTTTCCCGCCGAGGTGTGCGGGCTCGTAGACGGTGACCGCGAAGCCGCGCTCGACGAGCTCGTGGGCGGCGGCGAGACCGGACATCCCGCCGCCGAAGACGGCGACGTCGCGCCCGCGCCCGCGCCCGTTGCGCGGCACTGCCCGTGCCGAGGGCACGTGCGCGTGTGGGAGTGCCGTCGCGGTGCCGGCGAGCACGGCCGCGGCTGCCGATCCCCGCAGGACCGTGCGCCGGGAGAAGCCCTCCCGACCGCCTCCCGCACCCGAATCGCTCACCCTTGATTGCTGGTCATCCGACATGTGTCCGACCCTCCATCGACCCCAGAACAGTCAGTGCTGACTCATCTGGTGTGATGTCTACCACAGCCGCCCGCCCCGTCGGACGGATTTCCGAGATCGTCTCGGTCAGTCGTCCAGGTCATACGTCGGTCGGGGTCGGGAGCGTAGGAAGGGCGTCAGGAGCGAAGGAACGGCGCCACCCAGTCCGGCGACACCTCGCCGGTGATCGCCGCGGCGGTCGGATCGTCGACGTCGACCAGCGAATAGTGCTCGGCACCGGCGGCCGTTGCGAGGATCAGCGTGCTGACCCCGGCGCGACGCTGGAAGACCGACGCCCTGCTCGCCCAGCCGATGAGGCCGTCACGGTCGACGACGATCCGCTGTCGGGCGACGGTCGGGGGTGCGATGACGACCGACGACAGGGTGAGGCGGTGACCGAGGTGCCGTGCCCGGACCGCGCCGAGGCCGATCGACCCGGCGAGCGCGAGCACACCCACGGCGATCCAGCCGACCGGGATCGCGCCGGTGACGACCGGGACGGTGATACCGACGAGGATCACCAGACCCGCGAGGAACCCGCGGTTGAGCCGCCGGAGGTGGGCGACGCGGCCGTGCCCGGTCAGCGATGCGGTGAGTTCGGAACGTTCGTGGGTGACCAGACCGGCCACCCGCATCGCCTCGTCGATCGGAGCGGGCGGGAGCAGCAGCGGGTGTTTGGTTGCCCCGGTGGCGATCGCCTGCAGACGAGCACCTCGAAATGGGCGCATCAGGACGGGTTCGGTGAGATGGCTGCCGCGGATGCGCTTCTCGTCGAAGCTGATCGCGGTGGTGGTGAGGAGTCCGCGTTCGGTGCGCAGCGTCCCGTCGGGATGTCGGGTGAGCCGGAAATCCCAGTAGCTCAGGACATATCCGATCACCGACAGGACGGCGCCCACGAGGATCACCGCCACCACGCCCACGGCGATGATGAGCGCGAGTGGGATCGACCGCAGGCTGTGGAACGCGTCGCGCGCCAGCCCGACCCCTTCGTCGAACATGCCTGCGTCGTTCGCGATCTGGAGTCCGATGCCGCCGACCGCGGCGGCGATCGCGAGACCGCCGAGGGAGAACGGTGAGTACCGCAGCCAGGCGTTCTGGAATCGCGTCAGCACCTCGGGTGCCGCCGCCGCTGTGTCGGGAGAGGCCTGCGAATTCGACGCCGCTGCAGCCGGTCGGGCTCCTGCCGTCGGCATCAGGTCGTCGTGCAGTGCGCGCGCTTCGGGGAGGGTGACGGCGCGAAGTTTGACCTGCGACGCCTGTTCGTCGCCGCCGGTTCCGATGGTGACCTTCTGGAGGTTCAGCACCCGGTGGACGAGGGACGCGGTGAGGTCGACGCTTCGGATCCGGTCGCGCCGGGCGGTGGCGACCTTCTTGGTGACCAGTCCGCTACGGACACGGACGTGTTCGTCGGTCACCTGGTAATGCGTCGTCAGCCACGGTACGACGGTCACCAGCGGCACGATCACGATGGTCGCGATCAGTGTGATCAACGGCGCGCCCTGACCCGCGAAGACCAGTGCGATGAGGATCGGCATCAGCGAGGGGAGCTGTTCGACGGGGGTCACCGCCATCATCCACGGCGACAGGCGATGCCATTCGTCGGGGGCGTCGATGTGCAGGCCCGGCACCGGGGTCGGTGGCGACTCGGGGCCGGGCTGCGGATCAGGTTGCGTCATCGGTGAACGCCTGCGTGCGGATGGTGAGGTCGGATGCGGTCGCGCGGGCCAGCTCGGCGTCGAGGCCGGCGATGTGGATCGTGCCCGCCGACGAGGCGGTGGTCACGGTCAGCTTCGCCAGCCTCAGCAACTGTTCGATCGGTCCGGCCTCGGTGTCGACGACCTGAATACGTGCTATCGGGATGATCACCCGGTGCCGGACGAACCAGCCGGACTGCGCGTACACCGCGTCCTCGCTGACCTCCCAGCGGTGAAAGCGGTACCGCCACAACGGGACCACCGTCGTGTAGAACACGGTCAGCACCGCGAGCGCGATTGCGGCGAGCGCTGCGCCCCATCGTGCGTCGGCGACGACGACCGCGACCACGATCGCCGCGACGGTGGCCGGCACGCCCAGGATCAGCGGTCCGATGCGCCACAGCGTCTTGGCTCGGGGGTCGACCTGGTTGACCGGTTCGCGCAGGGTGGGATGCAACGGATTGTCAGGAGCGGGTGCGGATTCCATTGCGGACAGTCTAGGGCCGCACGGCCGTCGAGCGCCGCAATCGCGTGCCCGGTCTAGGTGATCGTCACGCCACCGTCGACGGCGAGGGTCTGGCCGGTGATGTACCCGGCGGCCGCAGACGACAGCCAGATCGCGGTGGCGGCCAGTTCCTCGCCGTGGCCGGTGCGGCCCAGGACGACGCGCGGCATCTGGGAGTCGAGGTAGCCGGGCTTGTAGGTGTCGGTCATCTCGCTCTCGAAGAAGCCGGGTGCGATCGCGTTGACCCGGATGCCCTTGCGGGTACCCCACTGCTGGGCGAGGTCCCGGGTGAGGCCGATGACACCGGCCTTGCTCGCGGCGTAGGCAGCCTGCGGCAGTCCGGCGGTCGTGATGCCGAGGATCGACGAGATGTTCACGATCGCACTGCCCGGCAGCATCACCCGCCCACACGCCTGCGCCATCCAGTACGAGCCGTTGAGGTTGATGTCGATGACATCCCGGAACTGCTGAGGGGCCTCGCGGGTGGCGGGGTACGCGGTGCCGACACCGGCGTTGTTGATGAGGACGTCGACCTTGCCGAAGGTCTCCCACGCCGCGTCGACGACGCGCTGGCACTGTTCGGGATCGGAGACATCGGCGGGGACGACGAGCGCCTTGCGGCCCAGCGCCTCGACGGCCGCGGCGGTGTCGGCGAGCTTCTCGGCCCGACGCGCGGCGAGCACGACGTCGGCGCCGGCCTCGGCGAAGCCACGGGCGAAGGAGACACCGAGTCCCGACGAAGCGCCGGTCACGATGACCACCTTGCCGGTGGTGTCGAACAGATCCATCACGGACATCGTTGTCTCCCTTGCATATTCTTACGTGACGCGACGCATCGGGCGCCGCGTCGATGTGGTGGTGAGGTCAGAACCAGGACGGTTCGACGTCGAGTGTGGTCCGGTCCAGAGCGGTCAGGAGATCGAGCTGCGGACCGGTCTTCGGTAGTTCATACCGGAAGAAGTACTGGGCCGCAGCACGTTTGCCATCGTAGAAGTCACCGGTCCGGCCGTCCGCGGCGAGCAGCTGCTCGAGCCACATCCAGGCGATGACGATGTGACCGGTGGCCTCGAGATAAAGCGTTGCGTTGGCCAGGGAGAGCTTCGGATCGCCCGGCGACCAGATGTGCGCGGTCACCTTGACGAGCCGGTCGACGGTCGACTGCAACACCTCGGCGTGGGCCGCCGCATCGGGTACCTCGAGTGCGCGCGCGACGGTCGCGCCGATGGTCTCGGCGAGCAGCGCCAGCCCGGCCCCGCCCTGCATGATCACCTTGCGGCCGAGCAGGTCGATGCCGTGGATGCCATGTGCCCCTTCGTGGATGGGGTTGAGCCGGTTGTCGCGGTAGTACTGCTCGACGTCGAACTCGCGGGTGTAGCCGTATCCGCCGTGGACCTGGATCGCCAGGCTGTTCGCCTCCAGGCACCACTGCGACGGCCAGCTCTTGGCGATCGGGGTCAGCACCTCGAGCAGCAACTCGATCCGCGCGCGTTCCTCGGCGTCCGCGGACGTCGCGGCCTGGTCGACGAGGACACTGCAGTACAGCTCGAAGGCGAGTGCGCCTTCCACATAGGACTTCTGGGCCAGCAGCATGCGCCGGACGTCGGCGTGTTCGATGATCGGCACCGGCTTGGTCGACGGGTCCTTCTGGTCGACCGGCCGGCCCTGGGTGCGGACCTTCGCATACTCCAGCGACGCCTGATAGCCGGCGTAACCCAGTGCGGTGGCGAGGAATCCGACGCCGATCCGCGCCTCGTTCATCATGTGGAACATGTAGGAGAGGCCGCGGTGCTCTTCGCCGACCAGATAGCCGACAGCGCCGGGAGCGGAGCGAGCGGGCTGAGTGTCCACTGCGCCGGGAGCGGAGGCGGGGGAGAAGGTTCCGTCACCGAAGTTCAGCAGGGTGTTGGTGGTGGCCCGGTTGCCCATCTTGTGGTTGAGGCCGACCAGTGCGACGTCGTTGCGGGTGCCGTCGGGGAGGAACTTGGGCACGATGAACAGCGAGATCCCCTTGACGCCCGCGCCTCCGCCGGGCACCTTCGCCAGCACGAGATGCACGATGTTCTCGGTCAGTTCGTGGTCGCCGGCGGAGATCCACATCTTGGTCCCGGTGATCCGGTAGGTGCCGTCGCCGGCCGGTTCGGCCTTGGTCGTGATGTCGGCCAGCGACGATCCCGCCTGCGGCTCGGACAGGCACATGGTTCCGGAGAAGCGGCCCTCGACGAGTGGCCGGACCCAGGTGTCGCGCTGCTCGGCGGTTGCGTATTCCGCCAGCAGGTTGGCGTTGCCGACCGTGAGGAAGTTGTACGACGACATGGCGGCGTTGGCCGCCTGGAACCACACCGCCGACGCCTGCCGGATGACGGTGGGCAGCTGCATGCCGCCGAGCTCCTCGTCGAACGAGGCCGCGATGAGGCCGGCCTTCCGGTATTCGGCGAGCCCCGACACCACCTCGTCGGGGAGCACGACCTTGCCGTCCTCGCCGATGTAGGGCTCGTTCGCGTCGCCGATCTTGTTGGCCGGAGCGAAGCACTTCATCGCGATGTCGGCGCTGAGTTCGAGGACGGCGTCGAAGGTGTCGCGTGAATGCGCGGCGAAGCGGTCCCGTGAGGTCAGTGCCTCGACATCGAGCCATTCGTACAGCAGGAACTCGAGATCCCGCCGGGACATGGGTGTGGTCATCGCACTTCCTCGTGATCGGACCGCTGTGTGGTGCCCGTCTCACGGGGCACTTGTTCATCATGCCCCTGCCGATCGTCCGCTCGGTATCGGGCCCTCGGTCGAGGGGTCGGGCCGCGCCGGAATCCAGCCGTCGCCGGACGCTGTTACGACCATCACACCTTGACACTTTTGCTTGTCACGGTGCGCGGAACATGCTGGACTATCCGGGATTCACGATCGTGAACAACTTCGGTCATGGCGTGCTCGTGCAGCCCACCGGGGACGATGCCATTCGGCGGGGGTGGCATCGTCCCGATCTGCCGGTCCGATCTGGCCGCTAGACGTCGATGCCGAATTCCTTGATCTTGCGATAGATCGTCGCGCGCGAGATGCCGAGCGCGTTCGCGGCCGCGACCTTGTTCTGGCCGTTCTCCTCCAGGCTCCGCACGATCGCATCCCGTTCGAGCGCCTCGATCCGCGTGAGGGTGTGCCGGCTCTGTGCGCGATACGTCGGTGGAAGATGCTGTGCGGCGATCGTTCCCGACCGATGGTGGGTCACCACGTCGCGCAACGCCTGGCGTAGCTCCGCGACGTTTCCCGGCCACGTGTACTTGCTCAATTGCCGCATGGCGTCCGGCGCGACGTCGAGTTCCCGCCCCCGCGTGAGCTGTCGGAGGATGGTCGGCACCAGTACCTGGAGGTCCTCGATGCGATGGCGCAGCGGCGGTACCTCGATGGTGTGCGAGAAGACGGCAGGAGCGTCGCGCCCAGTGTCGGCATCGCGTCGCTGGTGCTGAGGGTGATCCCCAGCCATCCTGCGTGCTCGCGTCCCTGCAGCACCTCGGCGACGTCGAACAACATGTCGTCGTCGAACTCGTCGACATCGCGCAGGATGATCGCGAACCCGTCCGTGTCGATCTCGGTGGCGAAGCCGTCGATCGTGTCGGTGTCCTGGAAGTCCTCGGCGGCGAACACCCGGGTCGTCCCGCGTCGGTACTGTCCCGCCGCCGCGCGCAGAACCGCCGACCGGCCGGAACCGCGTTCGCCCGAGACCGCGATCCATTGACCCGCCGCGACATGCTGGGCGATGCGCTCGCATCCCTGCCGCCACGAGGAACTGCGCCCGACGATCCCGGGCAACACCGAGGCCTTCGCCGGTTGGCGCTTCGGTGGCGCGGTGGCCGAATCCATCAGGTGCACATGGAAAATCGCGATACCCGCGTCGGCGTCGGAGAACTCGGTGACCGGTGCGAGTCGTACCGAGCGACCGCTGGGCAGCGTGTTCACCCGACGACCCGCGGCGATGTCGAGGGTCTGGTCGACGGCATGCTCGAGCATCGACACCTGATCCTGTGGGTCGATGCTCTGCCGGAGTCGCCGGTTCATCAGCACGACGTCGGCGGCGATGGCGAGCACCATCATCTGCGGTGCGCGCCGGCAGGTGGCGCGATAGGCGGAGAGAAGCCGAGATTCGCGTTCACTGGCGTTGGTGAGCATCTGTTGTTCGATCTGCACGGTCGCCGACCTGGCCAGCGACAGCAGAAGGGAACCTCCCTCTTCGACCCACCCGGTGAGGTCGAGGGCACCGACGACGCCGCCGGAGAAGGGATTTCGGATGGGCACCCCGGCGCAACTGAGCTGCGCGAGGCATCCGGCGTAGTGTTCGGCCCCGGTGACGAGGGTTGCCTGCCGAGTCTCGAGCGCGGTTCCGATCCCGTTGGTGCCGGCGTGCTCCTCGCTGTAGCTGTAGCCGGGGGCGAGGGACACCTCGTCGAGCCGGCCGAGGAGTTCGCCGCTGCCGGCTGTGCGCGAGAGCACCACGCCGTCCGGCGAGGTGAGGATGATGCTCACGGGTTCGGACGACAGGTCGGCGGCAAGCTGATCGAGAACCGGTTGGGCTGCGGTCATCAGCGGGCTGTCGGTGTTCGGCTCCCGCACGAACGGGAGCTCCAGGCGGTCGGCCTGGACCTTGAACGACCGGGATCGGCGCCACGAGGTGGAGATCGCATCGCGGACGGCGTCGTCGAGGCGACCGTCCCCGGAATCGTCGGCACTGAGGAACTTCTCGCGAGCCCGGGCCACGTGGGCGATGGGTTCACGGCCGAGAACGAATCCGCAATCGCGACCGGCCCCCGTCGCCGCTGCAGCGACGACGTCCCCGCCGGGGTCTTGGGGGGAGGGAGGA
>NZ_BANS01000059.1 GCF_000332995.1 Gordonia amicalis NBRC 100051 = JCM 11271 | reverse complement strand
GGCGGCGGAACCGCGCGACGTGTGGCCGGCATCGGCCCGGGTTGGTTTCGCGAGGCCTGATGGTTCCCGCCGGCCGGGCGCGGCGAGAGTCCGCGCACGGTGACGGCCTCGGCGTCGGGAACCGACGGTCGAGGCACGTGCCGGAGACTCGCCGTCAGTGCGTCGGCGAACTCGCGGCAGTTCGCGAACCGCTCCTCGGGTGTCTTCGCCATCGCCCTGGTGATCACCGCGTCGACCCCGGTGGGCAACCCGGCGACGAGTTCGGATGCCCGCGGCACCGGGTCCTTGAGGTGTGCGCCGATGACCGCGCCGGTGTCGCGGTCGTCGAACGGCACCCGGCCGGTGAGCAGGTGGAAGGTCGAGGCCGCCAGCGAGTACTGATCGCTACGACCGTCCAGCGTCCGTCCCATCAGCTGTTCCGGTGAGGCGTAGGACAGGGTGGCCAGCACGGTGCCGACCGAGGTGAGGGCCTCGGTCTCGTCGGAGATCTTGGCGACGCCGAAGTCGGTGAGCAACACCCGCTGTTCCTCGACCGTCGAGTCCTCGTCGACCTCGGCGAGCAGGATGTTCCCGGGTTTGACGTCGCGGTGGGTGAGACCCCGGCGGTTGGCGTGGTCGATGCCGCGGGCGACCTGCGACGCGATGTGCGCGACCCGCGACGGTGTGAATCTCCCGATGTCGGCGAGCTCACGGGCACAGTCGGTGCCCGGCACGTACTGCATCGCGATCCACAGCACATCCGACCGACCGGTCTCGGACGCGGTGGGGACCGTCGCCCGGCCGCGATTGAAGACGGTCACGATGTTCGGGTGGTCCAGGGTGGCCGCGACCTCGGCCTCGCGGAGGAATCGGCGCCGGAAGTTGTTGTCGGTCAAGCCTGCCGAGTCCTTCAGCACCTTCAGTGCGTCATACCTGGGGAGCTCCGGGTGCCGGGCGAGGAAGACAGCGCCCATGCCGCCGCTGCCGAGGAGTCGCTCGACGCGGTACCCGGCGATCACCGTTCCAGGCTCGAACACTCTCTCAATCTAGGCGAGTTCACCGACGATGTCGCCGGTTGACGGCCGAACGAATGCAACGCCTCCGGCGAGGCCCGACCCGATGCTCAGGTGGCGCGCAGGACGTCGAGTGCGTGCTGGAGGTCCTCTGGATAGTCCGAGGTGAACTCGACCGTGCGACCGTCCGCGGGATGCGCGAAACGCAGCGTCCGCGCATGCAGCCACTGTCGTTCGAGACCGAGCCTGCGGGCCAGGACCGGGTCCGCACCGTAGGTCGGGTCGCCGCAGCACGGATGGTGCAGCGCCGCGAAGTGGACGCGGATCTGATGCGTACGGCCGGTTTCGAGGTGGACGTCGAGCAACGACGCCGCCGC
Organism: Gordonia amicalis NBRC 100051 = JCM 11271; assembly: GCF_000332995.1. Taxonomy (GTDB): domain Bacteria; phylum Actinomycetota; class Actinomycetes; order Mycobacteriales; family Mycobacteriaceae; genus Gordonia; species Gordonia amicalis. The sequence goes on along the minus strand of NZ_BANS01000059.1, from coordinate 24,373 downwards.
GAACATCTCGAGGGTGTCGTAGTGGGTGATGCTCGGCTTGCCGTTCGCGGTCACGGCGAACTTCCAGTCGTTGCCCCGATGCCGGCCGATCGGCGCGTCGATGGTGCCCGACGGCGGGTCGAGATGTCCTTGGACGAGGGCGTGGTAGCCCTTGTAAACGGTCCGCTGCTTGAACGCCCGCTTGAGCAGCGTGTAGGCGCGTTCGGAGACGGCGACCACCATGACGCCGGAGGTTCCGACGTCGAGGCGGTGGACGATCCCCTGCCGCTCGTGCGCGCCGGAGGTCGAGATCCGGAACCCGGCGGCGGCCAGCGCGCCGATCACGGTGGGACCACTCCAGCCGAGCGATGGATGCGCGGCCACTCCGACCGGCTTGTCGACGACCACGATGTCGGAATCGTGGTAGATCACCTCGAGGTCCTCCACCGGCGTCGGCTCGACCCGCAGCGGTTCCTCGGGTTCGGGCAGCGTGACGTGCAGCAGGGTGCCCGCGGCGAGCTTGTGTGACTTGCCGACGACGATCCCGTCGACGAGGACGTCGCCGTCCTCGGCCAGGGTGGCCACGACGTTGCGCGACAGTCCCAGCATGCGGGAGACGCCCGCGTCGACGCGCATGCCGTCGAGTCCGTCGGGTACCGGTACGACGCGTGATTCACGCATGGGTACTGCCCCCGTCCTCGTTGCCGTCGGTCTTGTCGGTGCTGCCGGTGTCGTCGGGATGCCGGTCACGCCGGGCCGCCCACCCGGTGCGGCTGCCGTCGTAGTCGAAGCCCAGGGCCGACAGGGCCACCAGCAGGATCGCCCCGCAGACCACGGCGGAGTCGGCCACGTTGAAGACCGGCCACCAGCCCACCGAGACGAAGTCGACGACGTGGCCCTGAAGCGGCTCCGGTGCGCGGAAGATGCGGTCGATGAGGTTGCCGATCGCGCCGCCGAGCACGAGCGCGAGACCGATCGCCCATCCCCACGAGTTCAGTCGACTGCTGTAGCGGATGATGACGGCCACGACGATCAGTGCGATGACGGTCAGGACCCAGGTGTATCCCGAGGCCAGCGAGAAGGCGGCGCCGCTGTTGCGCACGAGTCGCAGCGTGACGACGTCGCCGATGATCTCGATCGGGCGCTGCGGATCGAGGGTGGCGACGGCGATGGTCTTGGTCAGCAGATCGAGCCCGATGACGACGAGCGCGACGCCGAGGAGCGCTGCGGTCACCTTGGAGAAGCGTCGTCCGGGGGTCGCGTCGTCCGATCGGACCTGATCGCGGTCGGCGTCCGGAGAGCGGGCGCCGCGCGGATCCGCGTTGCCGGAATCCGTCAGGGGTTGGTCATCCACAGCCTCATTGTCCACGACCGGTCGAATACGCTGGCTACCCGTGTCCTCGCATCGTCGTTTGTTCCGGTCCGTTGTCTCCGCGTGCGCAGTCGTCACGGCGGTGTCCGTGCTGGTCGCGGGGTGCTCGTCGGACTCCGACGACGACACCGGCACAGGTTCGGCGACCTCGGCCGGCTGTGTGAACGAATCACCCTCCCGGGCAGCCGGAGCGGCGCCGGTGCCGATCTCGCCGGCCACGGTCACGCTGGTCGACGCAGGTGAAGGCGAGCGCCGGGTCGCCTCCCCCGCTCCTGACACCTCCTCCACACAGTCGGTGACCTTGGTGACGACCTCCGAGGTCGCCTCGCCGGGGTCGGCGGACGCCGAGACCGTCGAGACACCGCTGACCGCGCGGTTCTCCTGCACCGACAGGTCGGAGGTGGAACTCGAGCTGGGCACCGTGACCTCGCCGGATGCGTCCCTCAACGGACAACTGCCGGCGATGGCCGGGACGAAGGCCGGACTGACGACGGGTCCCGGGCTCGCACCCGTCGCGTTGCGTCTCGCCCCGCCGGAGCAGGCGGGCGAGGAAGCGCGCCTGGCGGTCGAACAGTCCCTGGTGACGGCGCTGAACACCTCGATCGCACTGCCGACCGAACCGATCGCGGTGGGCGCCAGGTGGCGCACCGAACGCGTCATCTCGGCGGCCGCGACGGTCACGCAGACGATCGACGCACGACTCTCGGCCTGGGACGGCAACCGTCTCACCATCCAGTTCTCCGCGGAGGAGACCCCGGTCAACTCGGTGTTCGCCATCCCGGGCGGCAACGACACGCTCACGATCAGCCGGTTCAGTTCCGAAGGCGGTGGAACCGTGGAAGTCGACCTCACGCGCGGGCTCCCGGTCGGCGGCGAGCTGACCTACACCGGTGCGCGCGAACTCGTCGGGGCGGACCCGTCGCGTCCCCTGGTACAGAAAACCGGGTTGACCGTCACCTGGCGGTGAGGGACAACCCGGTTTCCCCGGGGTCAGCCGAGAGGCCGCCTGCCTAGCTCGCAGGCTTGCACATGGCGCTCTGGACCTGGTACAGGCCGAGCAGGTTGCACACGGTCTCGTTGGACAGCTTCCAGCGGCCGTCGTCGTAGACGATGGTCGACTCGGCGTTGGTCGGCGGGTTGCCTGCGGTCTCGATGCGGACCTTGACGCGGGCCTTCTTCGGGCCGGAGCTGATGACCGGGTTCACCAGGACCCAGTCCACGTCCGAGTTCTCCGCACGGGCCTTGACCAGCTCGTCGAAGATGGCCGGATCCTTCTCCGAACCCTGGACGAGGACGATCTTCTCGTCACGGGGGACCTTCGGGTCCACGGCGGTGGCGACGAGCTCGTTGAGGGCGGCGATCGACGGCGGCTTGCTGCCGTTGGTGATCGCGGAGCCGGTGTCACCGCCGGCGGCGGCGTCGGCGGTGCTGGTCAGGGTCGGGGCGGGCGGTGCGTCGCTGTCGTCACCACCGCAGGCGGCGACGCCGGTCATCAATGCGGCCGCGATCATGGTCGCGCCAAGAAACTTCCGATACTTCAACGATCTCCCTCACTATGTCTGTGGACGTGGGCGCGCCGGGGCGCTTTCCCGTGGTTCGCCGATGGGGTCTGCCGGGCGAGCCCGGCGACAGCCCACACCACTATGCCAAACGCAGCCGCGACATCCGGGTTCCACGCCGTGGGCGACGACGCTCGACGGCTCCTGGAGATGCCAGCGGGCTCGACGCGGTCACGGTGCTTGACGGCCCGGCGACGTGCCGTGAGGCTTGACGTCCATGACCGCTAATCCGCCGCCCGCCCGGTCGACCGTGCTGCTCACCACCGGTGGCACCATCGCCGCCCAGACCACCGCCGACGGTGCCGTGCCCGCGCTCGGTGCCGACGACCTGTTGTCGGCGACCGGGGACACCGGCGCGGGCACCGTTCGCAGCGTCGACCTGATGTCGGTGGACAGTTCGGCGATGACCGTCGCCGACCAGTTCGCGGTGGTGCGGTCCATCGCCGAGGCGCTCGCCGACCCCGAGGTCGACGGCGTGGTGGTGACCCACGGCACCGACACGATGGAGGAGACGGCCTTCCTGGCGGATCTCTACTGCCTCGACGAGCGGCCGGTCGTCTTCACCGGCGCGCAGTTGCCGGCCGACCACCCCCACGCGGACGGTCCCCGGAACCTCGGCGCGGCCCTGGCGGCGGTCCGCGACCCGGAGTCGCGCGGTCGCGGCGTCCTCGTGGTCGCCGGCGGCCGCGTCCTGCCGGCCCGCGGGCTGTTCAAGGTGTCGACGACCGACACCGCCGCCTTCGATTCGGTGCGCACCGACCTGCCGCGTCCGGTGCTGACCGACGAGATCCCCATCGGCCGGACCGCGCGAGTCGACACCTTCGCGCTGTATCCCGGCGTGTCGCCCGGGCTGATCGCGGCCGCGGTCGCGCAGAACGCCGCCGGCATCGTGCTCGCCGCGACGGGTTCGGGCAACACCCATCCGGACATCACCGCCGAGGTCGTGCTCGCGGTCGCGCACGGGGTGACCGTCGTGGTGACGAGTCGGGTGCCGTACGGCGAGGTGTCGGCGACCTACGGCGGTGGGGGCGGCGCCGTCGACCTGCATCGTGCGGGCGCGATCGTGTCACCGTGGCTGCGTGCGCCGCAGGCCCGGATGGCGCTGATCGCGCTGCTGACGGCACGCTCGAGCCCCGAGGCCATCGCCGAGTTCTTCTCCGCGTCCGGGAAGTGACGCCGCACGAGTGGCCGGCGCGGCGATCACTCCTCGTCGCCGGCGAGATCCCATTCGAGGCTGTCGAGCGGGTCGGCGAGGCGTAGGTCGGGGTCGTCGACGCCGAAGGTGCGCGTCCGTCCGGGCCCGGTGGTCCGTGTCTCGAAGCGGACGGTGACGACGCCGTGCCCACTCCCCTGCACCCACCCGTGACCGAACTCGGGGTGTTCCACATCGGCGCCGGGAGCGAACGGCGCCCGGCTCAGCGGATTGCCGCCGGGAGCGAATCGCACGGGTTCGGGTGATTCGGTGTCGGCGGTGGGATCGTGAACCGTCTCCGACACCTCGACGACGTCACCGGATTCCGGTGACGATCCCGGGGCGGATCCCGCCGACGCGGTGTCGTGGTGCGTCGTCTCGTCGGGCGAGGTGTCGAGGTCGTCGAACAGTGCGTACTGCTGCACCGCCGTGAGACCCGAGAAGCCCACGCCCACAAGCCGTATCGACCCGACCGTCCGCGGGTCGAGAGCGAGGCGCTGGGCGGTGCGCTCGAGGTCGTCGAGATCGGTCGTGGCCGCGGCGGTGGTCGCCGACCGGGTGAGGATCGACATGTCGGAACGTTTGAGCTTCAACACCACCGTGCGCGCGCCGCGCCCGTCCTTGAGCAGCCGACGATGCGCGTCGGCGGCGGCTTTTCGTATCGCCTTGCGCAGTTCGTCGAGGTCGACGATGTCGGTGGCGAAGGTCGACTCGGCGCTGATCTGTTTGGCCGAGGCACGCTCGGCCACCGGTCGGTCGTCGACCCCCTGGGCGAGACGGTGCAGTGCCGGTCCGACCGTGGCGCCGAGTACCGAGGCGACCTCGATCGGCGACATCGCGGCGAGGTCGCCGATGGTGTCGATTCCCAGACGTGCGAGGCGATCCCCCGAGACCGGACCGATCCCCCACAGTTTGCGCACCGGCAGTTCGTGCAGGAAATCGATCTCCCCAGACGGCGGGATCACCATCACGCCATCGGGTTTCGCCATTCCCGACGCGATCTTGGCGAGTTGCTTTCCGCTGCCGAGCCCGACCGAGGCGGCGAGTCCGCATTCGGTGCGGATGCGGGTACGCAACATCTCCGCGAACTCCCGCGCATGCGCGACCGTCGCCCCGGCGAGTTCGGCCGGTTCCGCGAACGCCTCGTCGAAAGAGAGCGTTTCGATCACCGGAACCGCTTCGCGAACAATGCGGAACACCCGCTTGCTGACCTTGCCGTAGACCGCGCCGCGCGGGGGTACGACGACGCCGGTCGGGCCGATGAGGCGTCGGGCCTGATGCATCGGCATCGCCGACCTGGCTCCGAACACCCGTGCTTCGTAGCTCGCCCCGGCCACCACTCCCCGGCCACCGGAACCGCCCACGAGGACCGGGCGGCCACGCAAAGTGGGCCGGGTGAGCTGTTCGACCGAGGCGAAGAACGCATCCATGTCGAGATGCATCACCCAACGGGCCCCGCGCTCGGAGTCGTCGCCCGCCGGCGCGGCACCCGACTGCCCGCCGGACATCCACCGCTCGGGAACCGATGAACCGTCGGCGATCGTCGAGTCGGGATCCGGGCGCACCACTCGTCCGAGTCTAGTGAGCAGGACGGATGACGAAGACGGGGATCGAACCTGCATGGCGCGCGAGGTCGTCGTCGGACGGCTTGGTGCCGAGCCCCTCGGGCAGGAACCGGCCGACCTCCCAGCCCCACTTGCGCAGATACTCGCCGATGATCGGCGGACGCCGGTCCGCGTCGACCTCGGTCAGGGCGACGACGGTCCGCCGGCGGCCCCGGCTGAGTTCGGCCGTTCCGGCGGCGCGCACGTTGCGAACCCACTGGGTGTTGCCGCGCGGCGAGACGAGGTACTCGCCGCCGTCGAATCGCAGGACGTTCACCGGGACGCGCTGCGGATCACCGCTGCGGCGACCGACGACGGTGAGGTTCTGGGCACCGGCCAGGTTGACGCCGTGGTCGGCGAGCCAGCGGACGGTGCGGTTGACGACGTTGTCGAAGCCCTCGGGGGCGCGGTAGTGGGTGGTCGAGGTCATGGTGTCGACGCCTTTCATGGTGGCCGGAAGAATTCGAGAGCACCGCTCTCGTTTCAAGTGTGCACCCGGACGCGGTAGAAATCAAGAGCACTGCTCTCGAATTGTGGAAGGATCGTCGCATGGCGACCGGACGAAGCCGCGCGGAGAACCGCGCGATGATGACCGACGAGATCCGCAGACTCGGACGCGAGCATCTCGCCACCCACGGCGCAGCGGGTCTGTCACTGCGGGCGATCGCCCGCGAGATGGGTGTCGTGTCGTCGGCGGTCTACCGATACGTCCCCAGTCGCGACGACCTGCTGACGATGCTGCTCGTCGAGGCCTACAACGACGTCGGCGATGCGATCGACGCGGCGGTCGAGACGGTCGACCCCACCCGCCGCCGGGAGCGACTGCTCGCCGCGGCCGAGGCCGCCCGGGACTGGGCACTCGCCGACCCCGCCCGCTGGGCACTGCTCTACGGCAGTCCGGTCCCGGGCTACACCGCACCCGGCGACCAGACCATCGAGCCGGGTACGCGCATCCCCGCCCTGCTCCTGCGCGAGTGCGCGGCCGCCTACTCCGAGGGTCTCATCCGGGACGACCTACCTACTCCCGCAATCGAAGTCACCGATGACATGGCCGCCATCCGCGACGAGTTCGGCATCGACACCCCGGTCCGCGTGCTGGCGGCGTCGACCACCCTGTGGGCGGTCCTGGTCGGCGCCATCAGCCTGGAGACCTTCGGCCAGTACGGCACGGACACCTTCGCCCATCCGCGTGCGCTCTTCCGGTCCCAGATCGAACTGACGCTGTCGATGCTGTTCACGTGACAGCGCACGGCCGGTCAGTCGTGCGGTGGTTCGCCGGTGACGAAGTGGCCGGCATGGTTGAGCCCTTCCCGGACGAGGCGTGCGAGGTGTCCGTCGTGAAGGCGGTAGACGATCCGGCGGCCGTCTCTGCGGGTCTCGACGAGGCCCGTGAAGCGCAGCTTGGCGAGGTGCTGGCTGACCGCGGTGCGCGATGCATCGCAGGCTTCGGCGAGCGCGGAGACGTCGGCTTCGCCGTGACTGAGTTGCCACAGGATGTGGAGCCGAGTGGAATCGGCGAGCATCCGGAATGTCCGGGTGGCCGCGTCGAGCCTCTCGGCATCCGGTGGTGTGCGGTGGTCGAGACTAGGCCTCGTCGACGTGAGCGAAGGGGCGGGATCGGCGCCTTCCGTGCCACTGCCCATTCGTGTTCACCTTTCCACACCGGCCATGATGGGCCTCGGGTAAGTAGCCGGCCAGAGTCGTGTGGCCGCCATCGCTGAAAGTGTAGCCAGGGCTGCCAGGATGATGGCGGCAGTGAGCTGGGACACCTGCGCCCCCACCCAGCCGGCAAGCGGGTAGGTGACGAGAAAACACGCATGCGACAGCGAGAACTGCGCGGTGAACACCGCGGGCCTGTTCGACTCGGTGGAGTAGTCGCGCAGCAGACGGGCCGTCGGGGTGCTGATGGCCGACGTCGCCGCGCCGATCACCGTCCACGCAGTGATCAGCCAGACCCATCCGACGACCGGGGACACCGAGGTGGCGAGCAGGATCGCCGTACACACCAGACCGACGACGACGAGCAGCGCGCCGGTCATCATCACGCGCCGATCCGACATCCGTCCGAGAAGTCTCGGCATCGCCAATGCGACGAGCATCGACCCACCGCCGTACGCTGCCAACGCCATGGCGACACCGGCATTGACCCCGCCGAGCAGCGATCGGACATAGACGACGGTGTTGACGACCACCAGGCCGGTCGCGGTGGCGACCACCATATTCAGTGCGAGCAGGCCCCGGAGAGGTGCGTGGCCGACCATCACCCGGGCTCCCTTGGTGATCCGCGTACGTAGTCGCTCGTTCTCGGCGGCCGCGGTGATGCGCGGAAGTCGGGTGGAGATGACCAGCGCCGCGGATACGAGGAACCCGAGCGCCGTGGCGACGAAGAGTTGGTTGTAGGAGATGACCAGCAGCAGTGCGCCGGCGATCGCGGGGCTGGTCAGCGACTCGAGGTCATACGCCAGCCGCGAGAGCGACAGGCCCTTGGTGTAGTCGTCGGTGTGGGTGAGCACGGACGGGATCACGGCCTGGAAGGTAGGAGTGAAGGTCGCCGAGGCGGCCTGCAACACGAAGATGAGCACATAGATCTGCCACGTCGAACCGATGAACGGCAGCATCAGCGCGATCACGGCCCGCACCGCATCGGCCGAGACCATCACCGCTCGCCGCGGCAGACGCTCGGTCACCGCCGTGATCACCGGCGCGACGACGACATAGGCGACCATCTTGATCGCCAGTGCGGTGCCCAGCACCGCCCCGGCGTCCTCGCCGGCGATGTCGTAGGCGAGCAGCCCCAGCGCAATGGTCAACAGCCCCGTCCCCACCAGGGCCACCACCTGAGCGGTGAACAGCCTTCGGTAGACCGGATGGGCCAGGACATCCCACACAGCGTCTCCTCATTCCGCCTGACTACACGATGCAGCCATCCTACATGTGCGCAACTGCGCACATGTAGGTGCATGAGTCGGTCGCGTCAGCGGGCGATCGTGCGCGGCTCCTCCACCCCGACCAGCTTGTCGGGATTGCGCATCGCGTAGATCTGCTCGATCACACCGTCCACGATGTGGAACGTGAAGGCGCCCTGTAGTTTCCCGTCGAAGTACACCAGCATGCCCGGCTCGTGATTGAACACGGCGACCTCGACCCGGTAGTCGTCGATCGTCGCCCCGAGCCGCGCGAAGCCGGTGAGCAGGCGTGCCACCGGCAGGGCGCCCCGGACCGGCCGTTTGACCGCGGTGGCCTTGCCGTCGCTGTCGGCCGTGAACACGACGTCGGGAGACAGCAGCGCCATGAGGGACTCGACCTCCCCGGACTGCGCGGCGGCAAGGAACTCCTCGACGACCGCGCCGGCACGTTGCGCATCGACCGGTTCGAAACGGGGCCGCCGCGACTCGACATGCGACCGTGCCCGATGCGCGATCTGGCGAACCGCAGCCGAGGACTTCGAGACCATCGTCCCGATCTCGGTGTAGGAGAAACCGAACACCTCACGCAGGACGAACACCGCACGCTCGTCGGGGTTCAGGGACTCCAGCACCACCAGCATCGCCGTGGACACCGACTCGGCCAGTACGACGTCGTCGGCGAGATCGCGGTCGTCGAGCAGGATCGGCTCTGGAAGCCACGGGCCGACGTACTCCTCCCGACGCCGCGAGCGGGAACGCAGGGCGTTGAGTGCCTGGCGCGTGACGATCTTCGCGAGGTAGGCCTTCGGGTCGGTGACATCGGCGTCGTCGACCTCGGCCCACCTCAGGTAGCTCTCCTGCAGGACGTCGTCCGCGTCGGCCGCGGACCCGACGATCTCGTAGGCGACCGTGAACAGCAGCGGCCGAAGTTCCGCGAAACGTGTTGCTCGACGGTCGGATTCGCTGCTGTTCACCATCGTGCCTCTCATCGGAGGGCCGGTTCGGTCGTCGTGGTCAGGTCGCCGCCGCGGAACCACCGGAACGCACCGGGGTGGGTGGCCTCATGACGGATGTTCCACACCGTACCGCGGCACACCAACTCCTTGGTCCAGGCCGCGAGACGACCGGTCACCACTGCACGCGCCGGCGAATCGTCGCGACGCGTGAACTGTAGGGTGGCCGCGCGGCGGCCGATGCTGGCGCACTGCGCGACGAAACCCTGGTCGACGGGATTCGGCTGCTCACCGGCGATCCGGGCGAGCACCGCTTCGGCCGCCTGAGCACCCAGCGGCTCGGCGGCCTGGCAGCTCATCCTCAGGGGCATGCCCTCGACCGCGACCGCGTCACCGGCGCCGACGATCCGATCGTCGTCGATGCCGGCCAGGGTCGCGTCGGTGCGCAGGCGGCCGATCTCGTCGGTCGCCAGGCCGCTGTCGGCCGCCAGTTCCGGGGCCTCGAAGCCGGTGGCGAGAATCGTTGCCGCGCTCGGCAGTACGTTTCGTTCGCCGTCGATGTCGACGGTGACGGTCCGCTCGCCGATCTCGACCACGCGGCCCGTGTCCACGACGTCGACGCCGAGTCGGATCAGCTGCTTCTCCGTGGCGCTCCGGGCCCGCTCCCCCACCGATGACGCGATCCCCCTGCCGCCCACCAGACGCACGTCGTGGCCGCGTTCGGCGAGTTCGGCGGCGACCTCGATCCCGGTGAGTCCCCCACCGACGACGGTGATCATCTCGTGTGCGCCGAGACCTTCCACGCGTTCGCGAATCCGTTGTGCGCTCGCCCAATCGGCGATGAACAGGGCATGCTCCGCCCCGGGGATCTCCGGGGTTCGGTGCCGGGTACCGATCGCATAGATCAGGTGGTCGTAGTCGAGGTGCGCGCCCGACGCGAGATGCACACGGCGCGCACCGGCGTCGATACGGGTAGCGGTGTCGACGACGACGCGGATGTCGTCGGCCAGCACGTCGTCGAAGCCGACCAGCGGATCACCGGTTCCCGAGACGAACTGGTGCAACCGGATGCGCTGCACGAAGAACGGTTGCGGGTTCACGACCGTGACGGCGACGGCGGGGTTGCGCCGGAGCCGGTTGGCCGCCATCGCGCCGGCATAGCCCGCGCCGAGGACGACCACGTGCGTCCGTGCGACTACCTGGATTTCCTGCGTGGTGTCGGTGGTGCTCATGGTTCTGCCTTCCGTCGGTGTTCGAGGTGGTCATCCTCGAGACACCGACGGCGGCAGAAATGTGACAGCTACCGCGAAATCGGTGGTAAGCCGGCCTTCGCGACGTCGGCGGTGACCCCGTCACCGAGTTCGACGGACCCCGGCGCGCCCTCCGCGGTGACGTCGAACTCCACGGCGAGAACCTCACCGGCGATGAGTCCGGCGTGGGTCTGCGCCCACTCGAGACGCTCGGCGGGGACGACGAGGCGCACCGTGATGCGATCGGAGACGTCGAGGTCGAGGTTGCGGCGCGCGTCCTGCAGCTCGCGCACACGGTCCTTCGCCCAGCCCTCGGCCTCCAGCTCGGGGGTCACCGCGGTGTCGAGGACGACCAGTCCCCGACCACCGGGCAGCTCCGCGGTGGAATCGGGTTCGACGGCCACGAGCTTCCTGGTGAACTCACCGTCGTGCAGCTCGATGCCGTCGGCGACGACGACCTCGGAACCGTCGGCCCCGGCCTGCACCGACCAGTTGCCCGACTTCACCGCCTTGATGGCGCGCTGCACGTCCTTGCCCAGACGCGGCCCGGCCGCGCGGGCGTTGACCGCGATCTCATAGCGCCCGTACTCGCTGGCGTCGGTGGCGAGCGTGACCGCCTTGACGTTCATCTCGTCCTTGACCAGGTCGACGTAGGGCTCGAGCGCGGCGGCGGTCGGCGACGCGACGGTCAGACCGGGCAGCGGGAGACGCACACGCAGCTTGTTGGCCTTGCGCACGCTCGACGCGACCGAACAGACCGCCTGCACCTCGTCCATCGCGGCGACCAGGTCGGCGTCGGCGGGCAGCTCGTCGGCGGTCGGCCAGTCGGTCAGGTGGACCGACCGTTCGCCGGTGAGCCCGCGCCAGATGGCCTCGGTCGCCAGCGGCAGCAGGGGCGACGCGAGGCGGGAGGCCACTTCGAGCACCGTGTACAGGGTGTCGAAGGCGTCGGTGTCCTCGTCCTGACCGGCCCAGAACCGTGCCCGCGAACGACGCACGTACCAGTTGGTCAGCGCCTCGACGAACTCGCGGAAGGCGTCGCATGCACCCGCGATGTCGTAGACGTCGAGCGCCTCGGTCATCGCGTCCCGGGTGGTCGCGAGCTTCGCCAGGATGTACCGGTCGAGGACGTGCCGGGAGTCGGTCCGCCACGTCGCCGGACGCTCCGCGTACAGCTGCAGGAAGCTGTAGGCGTTCCACAACGGCAGCAGCGCCTGACGCACACCCTCCCGGATGCCGCGCTCGGTCACCACCAGGTTGCCACCGCGCAGGATCGGCGACGCCATCAGGAACCAGCGCATGGCGTCGGAGCCGTCGCGGTCGAAGACCTCGTTGACATCCGGGTAGTTGCGCTTGGACTTGGACATCTTCTGGCCGTCGTCGCCCAGCACGATGCCGTGCGCGGCAACGGTTTTGAATGCCGGGCGGTCGAAGAGGGCCGTCGCCAGCACGTGCATGGTGTAGAACCAGCCGCGCGTCTGTCCGTTGTATTCGACGATGAAGTCGCCCGGGTTGTGCGGCGGGGCGCCTGCCGAGTCCCCACCGTCGAACCAGTCGCGGTTCTCGAACGGGTAGTGCACCTGGGCATACGGCATCGAACCGGACTCGAACCAGCAGTCGAGCACCTCGGGCACACGGCGCATGGTCGACCGCCCGGTCGGATCGTCCGGGTTCGGCCGGGTCAGCTCGTCGATGTGAGGCCGGTGCAGGTTGTCCGGGCGCACGCCGAAGTCGCGCTCGAGTTCGTCGAGCGAACCGTAGACGTCGGTGCGCGGGTACTCCGGGTTGTCGGAGATCCACACGGGCAGCGGCGCACCCCAGTAGCGGTTGCGGCTGATGTTCCAGTCGCGCGCACCCTCAAGCCACTTGCCGAACTGGCCGTCACGGATGTGTTCGGGCACCCAGGTGATCTGCTTGTTCAGCTCCACCATGCGGTCGCGGAACTGGGTGACGGCCACGAACCACGACGGCACCGCCATGTAGATCAGCGGCTGTCCCGACCGCCACGAGTGCGGGTAGGAGTGCTCGATGGTCTCGTGTCGCAGGATGCGGCCGGCCGCCTTGAGGTCCTTGATGATGACCGGGTTGGCGTCGAAGACCATCTGGCCCTCGTACGGCGGGACCTGCGCGGTGAAACGGCCGCCCGGGTCGAGCGGCTGCACGACCTCGATGCCGTTGGCGGTCGCGAGTTCCATGTCCTCTTCACCGAACGCGGGCGCGAGGTGCACGACGCCGGTGCCGCTCTCGGTGGTCACGTAGTCGCCGACCAACACCCGGTGCGCGTTCGGGTGTCCGACGAAGAAGTCGAAGGGCGGTGTGTAGGAGAGGTTCTCGAGATCCTTGCCCAGATGGGTGCCGACCACCTCGGGTTCGGCGATCTCCTTGGCGTACGCGCCCAGCAGCGCCTCGGCCAGCAGGTACTGACGGCCGTCGGCGGCCTTGACGTGGACGTAGGTGACCTCGGGGTTGACCGCGATCGCGAGGTTCGAGGGCAGCGTCCAGGGCGTCGTGGTCCAGATCAGTGCGTTGACACCGTCGAGCGAGGCCAGCGGACCCTCGGGCACCGACAGCGGCATCAGAACGGTCACCGCCGGGTCCTGACGCATCCGGTAGGCGTCGTCGAGCTTGGACTCCTGGTTCGACAACGGCGTCTGCTCGTACCAGCTGTAGGGCAGCACGCGGTAGCCCTGGTAGATCAGGCCCTTGTCGTAGAGCGCCTTGAACGCCCACATGACCGACTCCATGAAGTCGAGGTCGAGCGTCTTGTAGTCGTTGTCGAAGTCCACCCAGCGCGCCTGGCGGGTGACGTAGTCGCGCCACTCGCCGGTGTAGCGGAGAACCGAGTCACGACAGTACTCGTTGAACTTCGCCATGCCCATCTTCTCGATCTCCGACTTGTCGGTGATCCCGAGCTGCCGCTCGGCCTCGAGTTCGGCGGGCAGACCGTGTGTATCCCAACCGAATCGGCGATCGACCTTCTTGCCACGCATGGTCTGGTACCGCGGTACCACATCCTTGACGTAGCCGGTCAGCAGATGGCCGTAGTGGGGCAGGCCGTTGGCGAAGGGCGGGCCGTCGTAAAAGACGAACTCCTCGGCGTCGGCACGGTTGTCGATGGAGGCGGCGAAGGTCGAGTCGTCGTCCCAGTATTTCAGGACGTTCTGCTCCACGGACGGGAAATCGGGGGCGCTTCGCCCCGTCCCACCCGTCATGTCGACTTTGGGGTACACACGCCCGGTCGCATTCGCGCCCGTCTCGTTGGCGTTGGTCACGGCTCGTCTCCTCGTGCCTGGTGATGTCGCTCCTCGGCACGGGGACGCACACCGTCAGGTCTGCGCGGTACCACCCCGCTTGCGCCGGAACTCCGGCGCCACTCATCGGATCGCGCGGGTCACCCCGTACGGTCCTGTGGCTGTAACGGGCCACGCCCGCCCGGTTCTACTGAGCGCCTCACGGTGCCGTTCTTCCGGGTGCTCCCCGGTGATGGCCGGATCAACGCGTCAACCAGTGTAACGACGCACCGCCCGAACGGGCGAATCGCCTATCGCCGTCCGGGCGGTGCATCGTCGCGAGAATCAGATCCTCGTATGAACAAGATCAGTCGATCGGCGGACGCCAGTTCGGGTCGAGCGGATCGAAGTCCGGCGCGCGTCGCCGTCCCGGCCTCGGTTCAGGGGATTCGGTCTGTTCCCCCGGCGGCCGTTCGCCGGCCTGTGCCGGATCGGATCGCGGGGAGTCCTGCCCCCACCCCGGCAACTGTCCGGAAGGCCCCTGCCCGTACTGCGGCTGGGGACCCGAAGTCGGCGCCCCGTACTGCGGAGGACGTGGACCGGGCTGGGACGGACCGGACCGGAAGGGACCGGATTGCGGCGAGCGGGGAGCCTGGGGTGGCCGGCCCCCGGACTGCTGCGGACCCGCCGTCCGCTGGGGCGCACGCGGCGGCGGCCCCGATGGCGCCCGGCCAGGGGCCGCCTGTCCACCCGGCGTCGGACCCGGTGACGGTGTCGGGCCGGAGTCGGCTGCGGGGCCGACGGGCTCGCCGACCGACCGCAGGTAGTCCTCGAGGTTGCCCTCGCGACGTTCCGGCGCCGGACGACTCTCGGGTGACGCCGGCCGAGAAGCCGACGGTCCCGACGGTTCGGCCATCCCGGGTTCGAAGGACGGAGGCTCGTAGGCAGCCTTTTCGCGATCGGCGTTGTCGTCGGTCTCGTCCTCGCGTCCGACTCCCGGGACCATGTCTTCCAGAGATCGCGCGGCGTCCCGGTTACGACCCGAGAACACATCGACGAGCAGGAAGGCCAGGCCGAGGAGACAGATGACGATGCAGGCAACGGCAAGCCACACGGTCCCGGTGATGAGACCGAGGATGAGCAGCACGAACCCGATGAGGGTCGCGCCCAGGGCCAAGCTCAGCACATCACCAGCCTAGGGTGCATGACCGGCGCGCGGTCAGCTCGGCGAGTAGCTGCTGAAACCGCCGCTGCCCGGGTCGTTCGAGAACGACTGATCGGGACGACCACCCTCGACCGGTGCCGCGCTGCCGCGCTGCTGCAGCTCCTCGAGCTGCGATTCGAGGTAGGTCTTCAGGCGGGTGCGATACTCACGCTCGAACGTCTTGAGCTGCTCGATCCGACCCTCGAGCACACCACGCTGCTGGTTGATCGTGCCCATGATCTCGCTGTGCTTGCGCTCGGCATCGCTCTGCAGTGCGTCCGCACGCTCCTGCGCTTGCCGCAGCTGCGCCTCGGAACGGGTCTGCGCGTCGGCCAGGATGGCCTCCGAACGCTGACGCGCGTCGGCAAGCATGGCATCGGACTTGCTCTGCGCCTCCGAAACCATCGTGTCGGCGCGGGTCTGCGCATCGGCCAGCATCGCGTCGGCATCGGCGCGTGCGCTGCCGGTCAGGCGATCCGCGGTGTCCTGCGCCAGCGCGAGGACGCGGGCGGCGCGGACGTTGGCGTCGTCGTTGGCGGCAGGCGCGGCGGGCTGCTGGACGGGAGCGGGCTGCTCCTGCACCGGCGGCTTGGCGAACATCTGGGTCCGCTCTTCGGCGGGGGCGGCGCCGGCTCCCGACCGGGCGTCGGCGAGCTCACCCTCGAGCTCCTCGACGCGCTGCTTCAGGTCGGTGTTCTCTTCGATCAGCCGGGCGAGCTCGGCCTCGACGAAATCGAGGAACTGATCGACCTCATCCTCGTTGTAGCCGCGCTTACCGATAGGCGGTTTGCTGAACGCGACGTTGTGCACATCAGCTGGAGTCAGCCGCATGTCGGTTCCCCTCGTGTCTGTGGTGGAGCTTGTGTTCAATTGGCGTGCCGTCCAACCCGGATCGCGCGACGTGAGTCGTTCGACCAATACAGGTTGTCACTAACTATTCATACCAGTCAAAAATAGTAACTGGCGTCCAATCCTGTCACATGCGAACCGTAGGTTGCACCCTTGATCTTCGGCCGGATCGAAACTGTCCGATTCGGCAGGGACATCTGAAGACGACCACCAACGGTAGTTCATCGCCGTACCTCAAGGTACTCGGGTCGGAGGGGTGCCGGGGGCCGAGCCGCGGGCGGACTAGGAGCGGGTGAGAACCAGTGCGGCGGCCAGCGACTCGGCGACCGCGTCGGCGCGGAGACCATTGACGACATTCATGGCGATGATGACGACGAGCATGACGATCATCAGCGACAGATCCAGGCGGATCGGACCCAGCGGGATCGGCGGCAGGATGCGGCGCAACGCCTTGATCGGCGGATCGGTCAGGGTGAACACCGTCTCGATGATCACCACCGCCACCCCGGTGGGTCGCCACTCACGGGCGAACGTCCGCACCAACTCGACGACGAGCCGACCCAGGAGAAGCAACCAGAAAACCAACAGGACGTAGTACAGGACGCCCAACAAAATCGCAGCCACGCGTCAAGATTGCCTGAAGAGCACCGAACGATGCGAACCGAGGGCGCCCACCTGCATCAGGCGTGGTTGTAGAAGCCGGTCTCGGCGATCTTGCGCCGATCCTCGGGCGACACGTCCACGTCGGCCGGCGACAGCAGGAAGACCTTGGTCGCGACCTTGTCGAACGAACCGCGGAGCGCGAAGGCCAGGCCCGCGGCGAAGTCGACGAGACGCTTGGCGTCGTCGTTGGTCATGTCGACGAGGTCCATGATGACCGGGTTGCCGTCGCGGAAGCGCTCACCGATCGTGCGGGCCTCGCCGTAGTCCGAGGGACGCAGGGTGGTGATCTTCTGCAGCGGGCCGTCGGCGAAGACACGCTCGAGTTCCCGGTGCTCGGCACTCATCGGTCGCGACGAGGCGGCACGCAGGGCGGCACTCGACGAACGCTGCAGCGGCTCGAGGCGAGCTGCCGAACGCATCGGCGCCTCGGGTGCGGGTCGCGGTCCGGCGTAGGCGAATTCGGGGGCGAAGTCGCCGGCGAGTTCGTATCCGCCGTCGAAACGACGGTCGTCGTAGGCCATCTCGTCGCGGTAGCCGGCGTCGCGGAAACCGACATCACGAAGCGACGGCTCGTAGCCGGGATCGTAGGAGGGGTCGCCGTAGTAGTCGTCGCGGTAGGCGCGATCACGCGACGGGGCACGCAGGGCCGAGCCGGACTCCTCGAGGTAGTCGTCCTCGTACTCACTGGGCGGCACCATGCCGAAATACGCCTTGAACTTCTGCATCGTGGTCATTGTCGGCCTCTCTGTCGTGCGACGCCGGTGTGTACAACCCCGCCGGATGGTGCATCTGATGTCACTGAGCTTGTTGAGATGTCTGTGTCACTTGGTTCTGGTGTTACCAATGTGATTACTGAGAGAGTAGCGGCCGCTCGCCCATGATCGCGGTTCCGACACGCACGCATGTCGACCCGGCTTCAACCGCCTCTTCCATGTCACCGGACATTCCCGCGGACAGTTCGACGGCGTCGGCGTACTGCTCGCGAAAAGCGTTGTGGATACGGGCGGATTCGGCCATCCAGTGCTTCCGATCGCCACTGAGCGGAGCGATGACCATGAGGCCGCGCAGGGTCAGCGCATCGTCGTTCGACACCTGTTCGGCGAGTGCCGGGAGATCCGCCTCGACGACTCCACCACGCTGCGGGTCTCCGTCGAGGCTCACCTGGAGCAGCACTCCGAGAGGCTCGGCCCGCTCCCCTTCGTCGAGCGCGACGCGCGCGGCCCGACCCAGGGCGTCGACCACCTTCGGACGATCCACCGAGTGCACCGCACGCGCCCAGCGGGCGATGCTACGGGCCTTCTTCGACTGGACCGTGCCGATCATGTCGAACACCGGTACGTCGGCGACATCGGCCGGACTCCAGTCGGCGAGCACCTCGGCGACCTTCCGTCCGGCCTCGGGTTCACGGGACTCGCCGAACAATCGGACCCCCAGCGTCAGCAACCGCCGGACGTCGTCGGCCGGGAAGTACTTGGTGACGACCATGAGCGCACACGAACCCGCCGGACGGCCCGCGGATGCGACGGCTGCGTCGAGTCGCCCGCGCACCGCGTCGAGACGCCCCGAGAGCTCGGCGGTGCGTACGTCATCGAGAGAGTCGTTCATGTCCCCCATCATTCTCCGCGTGGAGCACCGGGGGCCTACTCCCCGTCCGGCGCACTCTCGTCCATCCAGATCACCGATGCCAGGCGGCCGGTCGGCGCGCCACGCCGGTGGCTGAAGAGGCTCGTGTCCGAGATCGTGCAGCGCGGGTCCACCGCGACCCCGGCGACCCCGGCCTCGAGGAGCTGGCGGCGCAGGCCCGCTCGGAGGTCGAGACCGGCGGTGCCCTTCTTGGTGCGGCTGGCACTTCCGGGCAGATGCTTCTCGACGTCGGCCTGCATCGCCGGGGGCACCTCGTACTGCTCACCGGAGGCCGCCGGCCCGAGGAACGCACCGATCGACTCGACGCGCGCACCGAGTTCGACCATCACCTTCAGGGTCTCGCGCACGATGCCGACGCGAGCACCCACGCGGCCGGCGTGGACGCCGGCGATCACCCCGGCCTCGTCGTCGCTGAGGAGCACCGGCACGCAGTCGGCCGACAGCACCGCGAGCGCGAGCCCCGGCGTGGTGGTCACGAGCGCGTCGGTCGCGGGGACCGGCTCGTCGACGGGCCCCTCGACCACGGTCACATTCCGGCTGTGGATCTGTTCCATCCAGACGACCGACGATGCGGGCAACCCGATCTGCTCGGCCAGACGATTCCGGTTGGCGGCCACCGCCGCCGGGTCGTCTCCGACGTGGTCACCGAGATTGAACGAGTCATACGGTGCCACCGAGACGCCGCCGGCACGCGTGGTGACCACACGACGAACCCGCATGCGGGTCAGCGCTTCATGAAGGACGGCACGTCGACGTCGTCGTCGTCGTCGAGGTGCACGGTGTTGCGACGCGGGGGCTCCGGCTCACGCTCGCCACCGAAGGGGTCACCCGAGCCCTTCGGCATGTCACCGAAGAGCGGGTCGTTCTTCGGCGGCGCCGAGACCGCACCGGCCTGTCCCTGGCCGACGGCCGTGCGACCGGACGCGGCCGGGACGTCGGAACGCTTCTTCGGGGTGCCGCCGTCGAATCCGGCGGCGATGACGGTGACGCGTACCTCGTCGCCGAGGTTGTCGTCGATCACGGTGCCGAAGATGATGTTGGCGTCCTCGTGGGCCGCCTCCTGGACCTGGGTGGCCGCGTTGTGGATCTCGAACAGTCCGAGGTCGCTGCCACCGGCGATCGAGATCAGCACGCCCCGTGCGCCTTCCATCGACGCCTCGAGCAGCGGCGAGTTGATCGCCGACTCGGCCGCCTTCTTGGCACGGTCCTCGCCGCGGGCCGAGCCGATACCCATCAAGGCGCTGCCGGCGTCACTCATGACGCCCTTGACGTCGGCGAAGTCGACGTTGATCAGACCCGGTGTGGTGATGAGGTCGGTGATGCCCTGGACACCGTTGAGGAGCACCTCGTCGGCGCTCCGGAACGCGTCCATGAGACTGACCTGGGCGTCGCCGAGCTGCAGCAGGCGGTCGTTCGGGATGACGATGAGCGTGTCGCAGGACTCGCGTAGGGCGGTGATACCGGCCTCGGCCTGTCCCCCGCGACGCTTGCCCTCGAAGGAGAACGGGCGGGTGACCACGCCGACGGTGAGCGCACCGAGTTTGCGGGCGATCTGCGCGACGACCGGAGCACCGCCGGTGCCGGTGCCGCCACCCTCACCCGCGGTCACGAAGACCATGTCCGCACCCTTGAGGAGTTCCTCGATCTCGTCGCGGGCGTCCTCGGCGGCGCGTCGGCCGACCTCCGGATCGGCGCCGGCACCCAGGCCACGGGTGGAGTCGCGACCGACGTCGAGCTTGACGTCGGCGTCGCTCATCAGCAGGGCCTGCGCGTCGGTGTTGATCGCGATGAACTCGACTCCCTTGAGCCCCTGCTCGATCATGCGGTTGACGGCATTCACGCCGCCGCCGCCGATGCCGACGACCTTGATGACGGCCAGGTAGTTGTGCGGTGGCGTCATGCGCTCGCCTTCCTCGTAATGGATCGTGCTCTGTGTTTCGGGTGCTGATCCCTCAGCGGGTTCCGGTGCTGATTTCTCAGCGCCAGGCGCTGGCAAAACCCTAAACCTGAACCATAGATTTAGAGTTATGTCAAGTAGTTCGTTGTGGAGATGACGCTAGGCATCGCGGGGCCCGGTATCCACAACAGCGCCCGGCGTGTCGGGAAGTCGCACCCGAATTTCGGTGAATTCGGCCGATCGTCAACGAATCTGGCGCCGCTCAGGCCGACGGAGACCGCCGGGATCACTTGTACGCCGGGAATTCAGGACTCGAGACGTTGTACATCTTGGCGTCGCGGCTCAACAGGTACGTGAGGGTTCGCGCCTTCTCCGCTCCCCGGTCGCTGTCCCCCCAGACGACCCGCCGGTTCCCGGTGAGGATGAACTCGATGTCGACCGGCGAGGTCGCGGTCACCCGGATGACCTGCCGCGCCAGCGATTCCGGGAGTCCGGCGACCGCGGTGATCGCCTCCCGGGTGGTGGGATCGGCCGGGCCGGGATTCGGGGTCTCGAGCACGGGAAGCTTGAGCACCTCGGGCGGCACGCCCTGGGCGCGGACATAGTGGAGGAAGGACACCCCCGAACGATCGAGGACGTGGACCTCGTCCCCGCTCGTCACGATCACCACCGGCACCCGCTCGACGACGGTGATCGTCAGCGACGACGGGTAGGACCGCTGCACACGGACCGATTCGAGCGACGGGATGGTGGCGACCCGCTGCGCGACGGCTCGGGTGTCCACCTGGAGCAGCGGGGTACCCGGTGCGACGGCGGCGGCGCGGAGTATCTCGTCGGCCGGGACCGAACCGTTGTCCCGGATGTCGGTGTTGCGCACCGACATCAGCGGGGTCAGATAGGCGATCAGGACCAGCCCGACCCCGGCGGCGACGACCATGAGGGTGCCGAGGATCAGGCGCGACCGGCGGCGGGTCGGCCAGCGGATCACGGCACTCCCGTGAGGTCCCCGTTTCCGGAGCCCTCACCGTTCTCGTGCACGGCGTCGGTCCCGGTGCTCCCGCCGAGGGCGGCGAGGATCTCGGGTCCCTGCATGGTGATGTCGCCGGCGCCCAGGGTCAGCACGATGTCGCCGGGCCGGGCGAGTTCGGCGACCTGACCGGCCAGACGCGACAGATCCGGTGCGAACACCGACGGCGAGGTGAGCTGGTCCGCGATCGTCCGCCCGCTCACACCCGGGATCGGCGCCTCGCGGGCGCCGTAGACGTCGGCGACGACCACGGTGTCGGCGAGGTCGAGAGCGGCGGCGAACTCGTCGGCGAATTCGAGAGTGCGGGAGTACAGGTGGGGCTGGAAGACCGCGATGACACGGCCGCGCGGCGCGTCGGGTCCGACCCGCGCGGCCATCATCGCCTGGGCCGCGGAGAGCACCGACCGCACCTCGGTCGGATGGTGGGCGTAGTCGTCGATGACCTCGACGCCGCCCCGGCGTCCGCGGAACTCGAACCGGCGATGGACCCCGCCGAATGCGCCGATCCCCGCGAGGACTCGGTCGAGGGCCCCGACGAAGTCGGTGTCGGTGTCGGAGACGAAGTCGGTGTCGGCACCGGTCACCCGGACGGCGCCGATCACCGCGGCGATGGCGTTGAGCGCCATGTGTTCTCCCGGGAGCGGGAGCACGAGTTCACGTTCGACGACCGTGCCGGCCTCGTCGGCGGGGCCGGTCACCGGCGTCGTGAACCGGACCCGTGCCGCTCCCCCGGTGCCGCGCGGCGCCCAGGACAGCAGCGTCGCCACGTTGGGCACCCCCGGCGCCAGCCCGGCGTGGGTCCCGCGGCCGTAGCCGACGGTCGTGACCCCGCGCGCGGCCAGGGCGTCGGAGACACGTCCGGCCAGCGCAGCCGATCCGGGGTCGTCGAGGCACACCACGAGGGTGCCGCCGGTCCGGATACGTTCGGTGAACTTGTCGAACACCTCCACATAGGCCTCGATCGACCCGAAGAAGTCGAGGTGGTCGGCGTCGATGTTGGTGACGACGACGACGTCGGGGGTGTATTCGAGCAACGAACCGTCGCTCTCGTCGGCCTCGGCCACGAAGACGGGGTCGCCGCCGTGATGGGCGTTGGTGCCGGACTCGTTGAGCTCGCCGCCGATGGCGAACGACGGGTCGCTTCCGGCGTGCTGGAGCGCGACGACGGCCATCGAGGTGGTCGAGGTCTTGCCGTGGGTTCCGGCGAGCAGCAGTGTCCGGTCGCCCTCCATGAGCTGCGCCAGCACGCGGGGGCGCAACAGGATCGGGATGCCCCGCGACCGCGCGGCCACCAGCTCGGGGTTGGTCTTGGGAATCGCGGCATGCGTGGTCACCACCACCGACGGCCCGCCCGGGATCTGGTCGAGTGCGGACGGATCGTGCCCCACCTGGACGCGGGCTCCACGGGTGCGGAGTTCGAGGATTCCGCGGCTGTTCTTGGCATCGGAGCCCGACACCTGACCACCGCGGGCCAGCAGGATTCGCGCGAGCCCGGACATCCCGGCGCCGCCGATGCCGACCATGTGCACGCGGGCCAGCTGCGGCGGCAGTCCTCCGATTCCCACGGTCGTCCCCTCGCTCATGTCGTCACCTCCCGCACCGTCCCGTCCGATTGTCACTGCTCGACGGCCGATCGGTGGGATCGAAACGCCCTGCGCGACGGCCTCCGGCCCGCACGGAACCCGCGCGCGAGTTCGAGAGCGGCGTCGGCCACGGCCGCGGCGGCATCGCGATGACCCGTACCCGCGGCGGCCGCCGACATCTTCTGCAGCCGCTCCGCGTCGTGCAGCAGTGCCGGCACCTCACGTGCCACCCACTCCGGGTTCACCGCCGAGTCCTCGATGATGAGTCCGCCGCCGGCCTCGACGACGGGTAGCGCATTGAGCCGCTGTTCGCCGTTGCCGTGCGGCAACGGCACGTAGATTGCGGGCAGACCGGTCGCCGAGACCTCCGCGACGGTCATCGCCCCGGACCGGCACATCACCAGATCGGCTGCGGCGTAGGCGAGATCCATCCGCTTGAGATAACCGACACCGCGGTACGTCGGCGCGCCGTCGACGATCACCGGATCGATCGAGTTCTTGGGTCCGTACGCGTGCAGGACTCCGATGCCCGCTTCACCAAGGGCCTCGGCCGCCCCCGACACCGCATCGTTGAGACGTTGCGCGCCTTGGGATCCACCGAAGACGAGCAGGGTCGGGGCGTCCTCGTCGAGGCCGAAGTAGTGCCGGGCCTTGGCACGCAGGGCCGGGCGGTCGAGTTCGGTGAGGACACCGCGGACGGGCATGCCGACGACGGTCGCATCGAGTCCCGAGCCGTCGACGGCGGCCAGGACGCGGTCGGCGAACCGGGCGCCCACCTTGTTGGCGATGCCCGCCGAGGCGTTCGCCTCGTGGATGACGATCGGGATGCGCTTGCGTCGCCGCAGGTGCATCTGCGCGGCGAGGTAGGCCGGGACAGACACGTACCCGCCGAAGCCGATGACGACGTCGGCGTCCACGTCGGCGAGCACCCTCCGGGTCGCGGCGACCGAGGACACGAGCCGACCGGGGGTCTTGGCGAGATCCATCCCGGGCTTGCGCGGCAACGGGACCGGCGGGATCAACCGGAGGTCGTATCCCCGCTCGGGCACCAGGTCGACCTCGAGTCCGCGGTTGGTCCCGAGCGCGGTGAGGCGGGCCGTGGGGTCGATACGGGTGATCGCATCGGCCACGGCGAGCGCGGGTTCGATGTGTCCGGCGGTCCCGCCGCCGGCGACGACCACCGACAACGGCCGACCACCCGGGCCTCCGGTCGTATCAGATTGTGCTGCACCCGAATTCACCGGCGTTGTCACTCCATCTCCAGCCACTGTGCACGTCTGTCCCGCGCAGCGAGATCGGTACCGCGAACGCCGGATCAGCGGCGTCCCACGCGGCCGTGTGTCGGCCGATCGCGCCCGGGATCGGCGGACCGCGGCGTACGCGGCTGATGCGCGCCCGCCCGCCATCCCGGTGACGCCGAGCGACGTGCACTGCCGGCGCCGGGATACCCGCCACGGTAGT
>NZ_BANS01000060.1 GCF_000332995.1 Gordonia amicalis NBRC 100051 = JCM 11271 | reverse complement strand
CGTCACCACTGCTCGGCGTGCCACCGGCCCTGGTGTTCTTCGCGTACTCGCTGAACCTCATCTACGAGTTCTGGATCCACACCGAGCACATCGACAGGATGTGGGCGCCGTTCGAGTACGTGTTCAACACCCCGTCGCATCACCGGGTGCATCACGGACGGGATCCCGAGTACCTCGACCGCAACTACGGCGGCGTCTTCATCATCTGGGACCGGATGTTCGGGTCCTTCACGCCGGAGGTACGCCGCCCGCGCTACGGACTCACCAAACCGGTGGACACCTACAACATCTGGACGCTCGAGACGCACGAGTATGCCTCGATCGCCCGCGATGTGAAGTCGACGACGAGCTGGCGTGCCCGCGTCGGCTACATCTTCGGCCCGCCCGGGTGGGCGCCGAGCATCAGCGGACACGATCCCGAACCGGCGGTGTCGGAGCGCCCGACCTGACCACGTCTCACTGCTGCCGAGGGCGATGACATCAGCATGCGCGGACGGACCGACCGGCGGCGGGCCAGGGCTCGCTGCGGATCATCCTCAAGCCGAGAATCAACGTGAAATGGGTCGACATCAACGCAGGTGATCGGGGCGTTTGCTGAGGTTCCCCAGACGGACTGGTCGCGGCGTTCGGCGCCGTGGCCGCCGGCGGAGAGGGTCTGGGTCTCTGTCGCTCACAGGCATTTCAGGTCTGTTCCGCGAATCGTTCGGCATCGCGGACCTTTCCAGAGACGATGATGGTGTCACCGGGGGAGAGAATGGTGTCGGCGGTGGCGTAGGTGAATCCTTCGCCGGGGCGTTTGATTGCGACCACGGTGACACCGAACTTCGAACGGATGGTGGTTTCGGCGAGCGGGCGGCCGAGAGTGAAGGATGGCGGGGAGGGTTTCACCATCGCGAACTCGTCGTCGAATTCGATGTAGTCGATCATGCGACCACGGACAACGTGGGCGACCCTTTTACCCATGTCGTGTTCGGGCCGCACCACATGGTGGACCCCGATCTGGGTGAGGATCTTGGCGTGGGAGTGGCTGATCGCTTTGGCCCAGATGTTGGGGACGTTCAGATTGATCAGTGCGGAAGCGGTGAGCAGGCTCGCTTCGAGGTCGGAGCCGATCCCGACGACGGCGCGGTCGTATTCGTCGACGGAGAGTTGCCGTAACGATTCCTCGTCGGTGGTGTCGACCACGGCGGCGTGGGTGAGGCGGTGTGCGAGCTTTTGCACCACCGACTCGCTGGCGTCGAGGCCGAGTACCTCAGTGCCTTGGTTCATCAGTTCGAGGGCCAGCGACTTGCCGAAGCGTCCGAGTCCGAGTACGACCACGACGTCGGAGGGTGTTTGCCTAGCCAATGAAGGGCCTTTCTGTGGGTAGTTCGTAGCGCCGACTTCGCTGGCGCGCTGCGAGAGCACTTACGAGGGTGATGGGTCCGATGCGGCCGAGATACATCAGCACGATCAGCAACAGTTGTCCCCAGTGCGGAAGTGCGGCGGTGATCCCGGTCGACAGTCCGACGGTCGCGAAGGCCGAAGTGACCTCGAACAGTAAGGCGTTGAGGTCGAAGGTGGTACCGGCAAGAAGCAGCACGGTCGGTACGACCACGAGGGCGATGCCGATGGCTGCGACCGTGAGGGCCTGACGCTGAAGGCGCGGATCGATACGTCGGTCGAACACCGTTACTGATTTCTCTCCTCGGACTTCGGCGATGATGACGACGAGCAGCACCGCGAAGGTGGTCACCTTGATTCCGCCTGCGGTGCCGCCACTGCCGCCGCCGATGAACATCAGCACATCTGTGATCAACAGGGTCGCGTCGTCCATCTGCGCATAGTCCACGCTGTTGAAACCGGCAGTGCGTGGCATCACTCCCTGGAAAGCAGCGATGAGCAACTTCGAACCGAGGCCGTGGTGCTGCAAGGTGCCGAACCACTCCAATGCCAGCACCGATCCGAAGCCGGCCGCCAGTAGGATCGCGGTCATCACGATGGTCAGGCGGGTGTGCAGGCTCCACCTGCGTGAGTCGTAGCTTGAGCGGTTCTTGCGGACTCGGCGTCCGATCTCGAACAGGACGGGGAATCCCAATCCGCCGGCGATGACCGCGATCATCAGCGGCAGACAGATCCACGGGTCCTCAGCGAAACCGATCATGTTGTCGCTGTACAGAGCGAACCCGGCGTTGTTGAACGCTGAGATCGAGTGGAACACACCAAGCCACAGTGCGCGTAGAGGGGTTTGGTCGTAGCCGAGGGCGAACCGGGCCGTCAGCGCCGCAGCGATGACCGCCTCGAACAAGAGGCTGACCCGTACCACCCCGATGACCACGGAGCGAACGTCGCCCAGCCCCGATGCGCGAACCTCGGCGGCGGTGTTGAGTCTGGCTTTGAGGCCGATCCGGTTCGCCAGTAACAACCCGACCAAGGAGGCCATCGTCATGATTCCCAGACCGCCGATTTGGATCAGCGCGAGGATCACGCCTTGCCCGAACCCGGACCAGTACACCGGTGTGTCGGTGACGATGAGTCCTGTCAGGCACGTCGCCGATGTAGAGGTGAACAACGCGTCTACCAGGCTCGCACCTGCTCCGGTATCCGTGGCGACAGGCAGCATCAACAGCATCGTCCCCGCCGCGATGGCGGCCGCGAATCCCAACGCAACCACGCGAGTCGGGGTCAACACTGCGCGAGCCGCGGTACGCCGAACAATCACCCAGGGGCGTACACGGAAAAGGGCAGTCACGACCGCTCACAGTAGACCTTCCCGCAGTACACCGTCACGAGATGTCGCGAGCTCCTGGATGCTGGTCGGCCGCGAACGAGTCGGTCAGCCCGCCATCGTGACGCGGCTGATCTCGGCCTGATAGCCGCCGGCCGCACTGGGAAGGGTGGTGATCCAGACCATCACGTAGCGGCTGGCCTGCGGAGACGCGATCTCGATCGTCGTCGGGTTCTGGGCGACGCGCCCCGCGGCGACCGGCGTGGTCCGGGCGAATGCGGGCTTCGCGTTCGGCGAGGTGCGGACCTCCACGTCGAAACCCGGGGTCGGGGACTCGATGGTCACCGACTTCACGGCCCGGTCACTGCCGAGGTCGAACATCAGGCCCAGGCCCTGCTTCAGACCGCCGAAGTCGGGTCGCCCCCGATAGTTGTCGGTCTCCCATGGCGGCGCGGCGCCGGTGATGACGTTGCCGACGTTGGCCGAGTTGTCCGGCGGCTGTGACGAGAAGTCGGTCACGGACACCGACTGCAACGGGATGTCCTGGGCGGGCGGGGCCTCGGTGGGCGCCTTTGCGCCCGGCGTCTGCTCACCCGGCGTCGCCGGCTCCGTCGTGGTCAGGATCGAATCGATGTCGCTCGAGCCGTCACCACTTCCGAAGACGTTGGTGGCCCCCACGATCAGCGCGATGACCACGAAGATCGCGAGGAGTCCCGCACCGACGAGCAGCGCGAGGTTCTTTCTCCCCGGCTTGTGCTCGGTGCCGCCGACACGTGAGGTGACCGTGACCGGCGGCGGGGCGTCGGCATCGGTGATCGCGGGGAGCATGTCGGTGTTGAGGTCTACGACGGTGGCCTGGTCGAGGACGTGCTGGACCGTCGCAGCCGTCCGGATCCCGCGGGTTCCGTCGAGCGCGCGCGCCGCGACCGCCGAGATCTCGAACGGGATGTCGGGCTTGGCCGCCCGCGGTTCCAGCGGCTGACCGTTCTCGCCCGGCGCGGCCACCGGGATACCGCCGATCGGTTCGGTGACGTCGTCGGTGGTGACCAGACGTGACCCGTTGTCGGGATCGAGTGTCCACCGGTTCAGCAGCAGTGCGTACAGCACCGCACCGAGGCCGCGGACGTCGGAGGCCTTGTCGTCCCCGGCGAGCGTGCCCGGGAAAGCGAGAACCGCGTTGCCGTCGTGGCTGATACGGATGCGATCGGGGTGGTCGATCGACAGCGCACCCCCGGAACGATGAGCGATCTCGGCGGCGGCCGCCAGCGAACGCACGGCTCGCGCCGCGCCGATCGGCGATGGTTGCGTCCGGGCGACGTCGGCCAGCGACGATCCGGGCACCCACTCGGCGACGACGATCCCGCCGGAGGATCCGCGCACCACGTCGAGGACTCGCGCCACCCCGTCGGAGGTGATCTGTCCGAGCCGGAGGGTGCGTGAGAGGACGGCCTGAGGTCCCTGGTCGGTCGTCTTGACGGCCTGGCCGCGTTCGAGCGGTGGTGCGAGTTGGTCGGCGTCGACGAAGGTCAACGCGACCTCTCGGTCGAGGTTGATGTCCTGGGCGCGCCAGAACTGCAGGCCGCGGGTGCCGCCGTGCTGTTCGAGCAGGCGGTAGCGACCGCCGGCGACCGCGGCGCCCGGGATGAGTCGTGGACCGCGCGGACGGGCGGAACCGCCCGGTGCGGCGGCACCGGCCGCGTCGGGAGTCTGGGCGCCGGGAGACTTGGCGTGAGTGGGCGCGTGCGGAGCCTGCGGTTCGCCGGGGCCGGATTCGACGGGCGACCCGGTGGGCACACTTGTGTCGATCTCGCTGTCACTCACGCGACGGACTCCTTTCCTCCGGTATCTGATGTCGCGCGGAACCGGTGCACGCTCTGGGATGGGATGCACACCCCGGCCCGCGCCGATCGCGCCACCGGAATGTACGGAGTACGACTGCCACGTCGCGGTACCCCTGTCGAAGCGGCGTAGCACCTGTACCTGACCAGAGTACGGGAGCGATTCGTCTCCGGAGACGCGCGGAAACTGAACTGTGATCGCCGGGGACTGTTCACGTTCGGGCTCCGCCGGCGGTGCGAGCGCCGGAATGAACCGACCGAGGAGACGGCGTACCGCGTTGCTGATGGCGACCACGTCGGGCACCCGCGCGGCGGCGAGGCCGGCGTAGGTGACCGTCAGCACCACACCTGCGGTCAGGATGAGGTACAGGACCGAGCCGACCTTGCCGAACCAGCCGATCATGTGGTCGAGACCGGAGATCCTCGCGATCGCCCAGACCGCCGCCGAGACGCTCAGTGAGACCGCGATGGTGACCAGCGTGGTGCGGGCGACGTTCGACAGCCGGGCGCCGTGCAGACGGCTGCGCAGCAGGAAATGTCCGACGACCGCGCCGACGAGGTAGCCGAGACCGTTGGAGAGGGCCAGCCACCGCACGACGTTCGACGGGTCGTCGAACAGGACGGGACCCAGGTACGACGACGTCACCTTGACGACCGTGATGCCCAGGGCGATGAACGTCGGGGTCCAGGCGTCCTCGCGGGCATAGAACACGCGCAGCTGGACGAGCGTCATCGAGTACGGGATCAGCGTGAACGCGCCCCAGGCGAGCACCGAACCCAGCTGGGCGGCGTCGGAGGCGTCGAACCGGCCGAAGTTGAACACGGCGATCGCGATCGCCGGCCCGAAGAAGGTCATGAACGACACGACGGGCACCAGCGCGACCATCGTCAGCCTGGTGGCCAGCGACAGGTCGTCGACCACGGCCTTCGTGTCGTCGGCGGCCGCGTTGCGCGACAGTCGCGGCATGATCGCGGTCAGGATGGTCACGCCGAGAACGCCGTAGGGCAGCTGCAGCAACTGCCAGTGGGTGAAGTAGATGCTGACGCCCGAGGCCTGCGCGGAGGCGGCGATCCGGTAGGTCGCGATCAAACCGACCTGCAGCAGCGCGACGTAGGCGACGATCGCCACGGCCATGTTGCCGAACTGGCGCAGACGCGCGTCGATGCCCCACTCCAGTCGCAGGTGCACCCCCGCCTTGCGCAGGAACGGCACCAGGATCATCGCCTGGAGTACGACGCCGAGGGTGCAGCCGATGCCGAGGACGAGCAGCTGCGGATCGCTCATCCGGACCGGGTTGAGCGTGATCTCCCCCGGTACGAGGGCGTACAGGACGAGCGTCGTGATCTGGACGACGTTGTTCAGCACCGGCGCCCACGCACCGGGTTTGAACAGGCCGCGTAGGTTGAGGATCGCGATGAACAGAGCCGAGAGACCGTAGAACAGGATCTCCGGTAACAGCAGGTACGCGAGATGTGTGGACAGATCCCGGTTGACCTGCCCGTCACCGAGGTTGAGGTAGGTCAGCAGCGGCGCGGCGATGACCGCGAGCACGGTCGCGGTTCCGAGGACGACGACCGTGATCGTGAAGATCCGGTTGATGAACCCCTGGCCCCCGTCGGGATCCTCGGCCTCGGCGCGGGCGAGCAGCGGGATGACGATGGCCGTCAGCACCGCGCCCAGCACGACCTCGGCGATCATGTTCGGCAGCACGTCGGCGGCCTGGAACGCCGAGGCGATGCCCGATCCCAGCATGGCCAGGATCAGCACGGTCCGCAGGAAGCCGGTGATGCGACTGAAGAGGGTGGCGATCGCGATCGAGCCACTTGTCCGCAGGATGCTCGAGTCGGAGTCACGTGCCAGACCGGTCGACGACGCCCCGTCGTCGCCGGCGGTCACCTTCTTCGACGAGCCGGTGTGGACAGCGTCCGTCTCACCACTGTGTCGTTCGCGGTATCCGGCGGCATCGAGCCGACCGGGACGAGCCGCCGGCGGGGCGTCGACGCGGACACCACCGGGTACGGGGCCAGGGACGTGCCGGGCACCGGGGTGGTGCGGTGGCGGCGCCGGTCGGCCGGGACGGGGCGGCGGCGGTACGGGCCCGGAGCCGGGCGGAATCCGGCGGGGAGCGGCGCGTTCCGGACGCTGGGGAGGCACCGCACCGGGTGTCCCCGGCCGCGGTTCGCGCGGCTCATCGTTCCAGTTCACGTACTGTTTCGCCGTCCTCGGGTTGTGCTCGATCAGGGGTCGTGCGGGTGGTCTTCCGGCTCCTCGCCGGGCGGCCGACCCTCGCCTTGCAGGGTACGGCGTCGCTCCTGATACCCGCTTCCCGCCAGCATTCGCTCGAGTTCGTCGGGTTCGGGACGGTCGGCGTCGGCGGGGTCGGGCTGACCGCGGAATCGGTGCCACAACCTGCGGGCGGTCAGCAGCACGAGCGCCACGCCCGCGACGATCGTGATGTAGAACAACGGCTTGCCGTAGGCGTTGGTGTGCACCTGGAGGGTGATCGGCTGGCCGAGTGGCACCCCGGTCACCGTGGCCAGTCGGATGTCGATGGTGATCGCCTCGGACGTCTCACCACGTGTGGGGAGCTGGATCTGGCGTGTTCCGCGGGCCGGGATCTCGATCACCCCGAGATCGCCGATCTCCACACCTTCGGGTGCCGACGTGGTCAGGCGGGCACGGACCGGCAGGGCGAGGTCGTTGCGGACGGCCAGCAGAACGGGGCTGCGTTCGGAGGCCAGCGTGTAGCGGCCGCCGGGGTCGAGGATCGTCACCGACTGACCGAGCCGGTGCAGGGTCGACGCGACAGCGTCGACGCGCTCCTCCTGGAGCCGGCGCAGATGCGTGTAGACGGCGGATCCCTCGGCGTCGGGGGACCTGATGGCGCGCAACTGGTCCTCACGCAGGGGCGACATGTACCGCTCCGGGGTCGCCGCGACATCCGCCGACCGGACCAGCGCGCCCTCGAACTGCCAGCTGTCCTCGACGTTGCGCCGGATGGCGGCGGTGGCCTGCGTGGTGAGCACGGATCCGAGGCGGCCCACCGGTCCCACACCCGGCGGGTTCGTCAGGCGGCCGGTGGCGGTCGTGGCGCCGAGTTCCTGGACGAGGGTCGGCAACGGTGTCGGGGTCGCGGCACCCGACTCGAGCAGCAGGCGGGCGGTCGCGAACAACGCATCCGAATCGGCGACCGTCGGGGACCAGTAGGTCGGCGGGACGAGGAACGCTGATCGGCCCACCACCGGATTGCGGGGCGTGGAACCGTCCTCTCCCGAATCCGGTTCCGGCGCCGCGATCGCCGGATAGGCCAGTGCGGCGAGAGCACTCTGGCGCCGGCTACCGACCGATTCGTCGGTGAGGTCCACCTGCTGTGAATCGGGTGTGAGGGCCGGCGTGCGCGGCGCGGTGCCGATCGCGGCGAGCGAGGCCGTGATCGGTGCGTCGAAGGTCTGAGCGGTGAGGCGTCCGACGCGGTACCGACCGGTGTCGTCGCGGCGGCCGGTCGGGACGACGGAGTTCGACGCCAAGGCGGTCGACGTCATCCCGGCCTGCGCGAGGGCGTCGGCACCGGCGTCGTCGATCGCGCCGAGAGCGGGCACCGACAGTCCACGCACGCTCCGGACGTCCAGGATCACGTCGACGATGTCGGCGGGACCACGCAGTGCGGCCTCGGTGAGTCCCGGGATGCCGATCCGGCTGAGCGAGGTGAGATCGGCCTGGGCGAACGGCAGGGCCACCACGCACATCCGGCTCGCGGTCCAGCGCAACGCATCGAGCCAGCGTTGAGCGACGTCGGAACCGTTGCCCCGGCGGGTGGCCGAGGTCGGGTCGGCGGGGTTGGTCGACACCTCGTAGCCCAGGGACATGGCGCGGACGGTCACCAGGAGGTCGGGGTCGATGGCCAGGCACATGCTGTCGGCGAGCTTCTCCGAACCGGGCATCGCAGCGGGCGTCGGTTCCGACGAATCCGCGGCGGCGGGCTCGGACGAGGGCGGGCCGGACTCCTCCCGCGGTGGTTCCCCGACCACCTTCTGGAGTGCCGTGAGCAGCTCGTTCAGTCGCCCACCGGTGTCGAGGGAGCGGGCCATGTCCTCGTTGATGAGACGGACGGGTTCGGTGTTGCCGCCGAGGACTCCGGGGGCGAGCTGTGGCGGTGCGGCCAACGGCCAGAGCAGGGTCATCCGGGCCGGTCTGGCGAGGTCGGCGGAGATGGAACCGTCGGGTCCCAGGCCGGGGACGGCCGGCGATCCCGTGTCGTCGGTCGTCGGGTCGACGTAGTCGCGGGCGCGGATCTCGTCGGGCGGCAACGAGAGGACCGGCAGCAGCATCCGCGATCCCGCGACCTGCGCCGCGTTGCCGTAGTCGGGGGTGCCGTTCACGTTGACCTGCATCGGGTAGACCCCGGTCTCGGAGATCCCGAGTCCCCGGCCGTCCGGCCCGGAGCCGGCGGACAGCGCCATGGACATCCGGAAGCCGACGCTCTCCCCCGGTGCGAGGGACTCGCTGAGCGCCTCGAACGGGCCCGCGACGGCGACCGCGGGGTCGTCATCGGCGAGCTCGGTGCGCAGTCCCGACGCAGCGGCGACCGCATCACCGCGCTCGAGTCGGATGGACAGGTTGCTGATCGAGCGGTCGCCGATGTTGTCGACGCGACCACTCACCGTCACCACCGGACGGCTGGTGGTGGTGATGATCGACGGGGTCATCGAGTCGATGACGATGCGCGCGAACCGCGGCGTCGACTGCTGTGCGGCGCCGGCCGACCCGGTGGCATTCGTCTCGGGCACGGCGGAAGCCGGTGCTGCGACGCCCGGCAGGGACAGCAGTGCGACGATCCCCAGCACCGCTGCCAACGCGGTCACGATCTGCACCCGCCGGGGTCGGAGGATCCCGCCGCGACCATCGTGACGTCGCTCGGGTCCGCGGCGAGAGAGTCGGGGGAACGGACCGGACCGGGCAGGCAACTGACGCGGGTCAACCATCGCCGGCCGCGGGCCGTCGGGGACGGCGTCGGCGCCGGCGGGGACGAGCCGCAGGCGGGGGCTCGTTGCGGCGCTGATTGCGCGCTGCGGCGGCTTTCTCATAGGCGTTGGGTTCGGTGCGAATGCTGTCGGCCTCGGACTGGGCGAGCCGGGTCGGGTCGGCGGCGAGATCGGCGATCACACCGCGGGCCATCCGGGCGAGTCGCCGCTCGTCAGAGTACGTGAGGCGACGCGGCAACTCGTGCAACGGCACCCACGCCACCTCGCTGACTTCGTAGTCGGCGTCGGACAATTCACCACCGACACAACGCAGCAGGTAGTGGTGCACTGTCTTGTGGATGCGACGACCCTCGCTCACGAACCAGTAGTCGATCTTGCCGAGCGGTGCGACGACCGTGCCCTGGATCCCGGTCTCCTCCTCGACCTCCCGGATGGCGGTCTGCTCGGCGGTCTCGCCCGTCTCGATGTGCCCCTTGGGCAGTGACCACATCATCCGGCCGCGACGATCCACCCGCCCGATCAGTGCGGCGGACAAGTCGTCGATGGGCCGCCCGAGATCGGAGATGACGAGTCCGCCGGCCGAGGTCTCCCGTACGGTCCGCAGCTTGTCGGTGTTCGTGCGATCGGCGGTCCGGTCGGCGGTGCGATCGGCCCGCGCGGAGCGGCGTCGACCCTTGCCGTTCTTTCCGGTCGCCTGCGTCAGGCCCTTGGTGGTGATGGTCGCCGTGACCGTGGCCATGTCCGAGGGCTTGGGTGGCGTCACCCGGGGACGTGCGCGGTCGGGGTCGACGGGCAGCTTCTCCACCGACTCGGCCTCGACGGGGTCGGGGCATGCGGGATCGGCGGTCCGGGCGCGCACGAGATCGTTCGGCGTGGGCCGGCCGGTCGTCGGCGCCGGTGGCGTGGCCGGATTGTGCTGTTTGTGGGTGCCGGGTTTGTGGCCGTTCGGTGTCGGCCCGCTCTGCTTGGAACCGGACTGCTTGTGTCCGGCGGCGGCGTGACCACCGCTGTTGTGCGCAGTCGCGGTTCCGCGACCCTCGCCCTTGCGCTGTCCTCGACGGCGCCGGCCACGGCGGGTACGACGTCCCTGGCCGGATTGGTTCTGACCTGCCTGTCCGGTGCCGTCCCCACGCGAACCCGACGAGACGTCGCTGACGTCTGAAGGGTTGGTCGAGGAATCGGTGGACACTCCACGATGCTAGCGGCATGTCACCTGCAGTTTGCCCGGACGCCTCGTAGTGCGAGAAGGATGTGGACGCCCGGCCACGGAACCCACGGACACGGTGTACGACGGATATCGACAGGTGACCACGACCCGGCCGTGGGCCGGTCTCCTCCACGGCGTCGATGCCGCGGGTGACGACGGTAGGGTGGCAAGCCGTGAATGACTCTTCTCCGTCGGATGTACGGCCGACGGTGTCGGATCCGGACCGCAAGGTGCGGCTGATGGCCGCGGCGGCGATAGCCCTCCGGGAGCTCGACGACGTCCTGGCTCCTCTCGGTGAGCTGTTCGCGTCGGCGGGTCACGAGTTGTACCTGGTCGGCGGCTCGGTGCGCGACGCCGTGCTGGGCCGCCTCGGCAACGATCTGGACTTCACCACCGACGCGCGTCCCGAACAGGTGTCCCGTCTCCTCAAGGGGTGGGCGGACGCGTTCTGGGATGTCGGGATCGAGTTCGGCACGGTCGGCGTCCGCAAGGGCGACCACCAGATCGAGATCACCACATTCCGCGCCGACACGTACGACCAGGTCAGCCGCAATCCGGAGGTCACCTTCGGCGAGACCCTCGAAGACGATCTCGTCCGCCGCGACTTCACCGTCAACGCGATGGCCGTGCGTATCGGTGCCCGGGGCGCCGAGGACTTCTGCGATCCGCTCGACGGGATGACCGCGTTGCTGGCCGGTGTCATCGACACCCCGGCGACACCGGAGCAGTCCTTCGGCGACGATCCGCTGCGGATGCTGCGTGCCGTCCGCTTCATCTCCCAGCTCGGATTCCGGCTCGCGCCGCGCGTGTGGCAGGCCATCACCGAGATGAACGGAGAGATCGACCGCATCACCGCCGAACGTATCCGCGCCGAGCTGGACAAGCTCATCTGCGGTGAGTTCCCGATCGACGCGATCGACGCGATGGTCGATACGGGCCTGGCGGAGCGGGTGATGCCGGAGATCCCCGGGATGAAGCTCACCATCGACGAGCACCACCAGCACAAGGACGTCTACCAGCATTCGCTGACCGTCCTGAAGCAGGCGATCGACCTCGAGGAGGGCGATCCCGACCTGATCCTGCGCTGGGCGGCACTGCTCCACGACATCGGCAAACCCGCGACTCGACGCCACGAACCCGGCGGCGGGGTGAGCTTCCATCACCACGAGGTGGTCGGAGCCAAGATGGTGCGCAAGCGGATGAGAGCGCTGAAGTATCCCAAGGCTGTCGTCGCCGACGTCGCGGACCTGGTGTTCCTGCACCTGCGGTTCCACGGATACGGCGACGGTGCCTGGACCGATTCCGCGGTGCGGCGCTATGTCAACGACGCCGGTCCCCTGCTCGACCGGCTCAACAAGCTGGTGCGAGCCGACTGCACCACGCGGAACAAGCGCCGCGCCCGCCGGCTGCAGCAGAACTACGACAACCTCGAACAGCGGATCGCAGCGCTCAAGGCGGCGGAGGATCTCGAGAAGGTTCGTCCCGACCTCGACGGCAACGCGATCATGGAGATGCTGGGCGTGCCGCCCGGCCCGATCGTCGGCCAGGCCTGGCGGCATCTGAAGGAACTCCGCCTCGATCGTGGGCCGCTGAGCCACGAGGAGGCCGAGCAGGCTCTACAGGAGTGGTGGGCGTCCCGCGGACAGAAGTAGGCGCGGCGAGAAGAGGGTGTCAGCTCCCGGAGTGATGCCGCGCCGCCGGCGTGAGCACCTCGATCGCGCGCGGGACCGCCTCGAACACCGCGGGCAGTTCGCCGACGAGATCGCCGTCGACGGACACCAGTGCGGGCGGATCGCAGTACAGCTCGACCTCTGAGCCGCGCATCGTCTGGACCAGGGGGTGATCGACGTGCTTGCCGGTGAACACCTTCGGGAAGACGCCGGCGAGCGTCGGTCGGGCCAGGCGCGGCGGGTTCTTCGCAAGCGTGACGTCGAGCAGTCCGTCGGACACCGATGCCGTCGGGGTGATCCGCATCCCGCCGCCGTACGACGTGGTGTTCCCGATGGCGGCGAAGATGAGGTCGGCCTCGACGGTGTCGTCGTCGACACGGACCTGATAGTGCCGGGACCGCAGGGCGATGAGTTCGAGCAGCGCGGCGATCGTGTAGCGCGCC
Organism: Gordonia amicalis NBRC 100051 = JCM 11271; assembly: GCF_000332995.1. GTDB lineage: Bacteria > Actinomycetota > Actinomycetes > Mycobacteriales > Mycobacteriaceae > Gordonia > Gordonia amicalis. Next base: position 12,574 of record NZ_BANS01000060.1, on the reverse strand, counting down.
TGGCCGCGGGGCCAGCGCATGTCGATGGCGCGTGCGGTCACCGCCGCGTCGAAACCGGTGGCGGCGACCGTGGCGAACAGCGCGGTCCGGCCGTCGGGGAAGCTGACGCGGCCCAGGTCGACGGGCTCCCGGTGGCCGCCGAGAATCACCTTGACGGCTTCGGCGGTGTCGAGCGGGATGCCGAGATTGCGGGCGAAGTCGTTGCCGCTGCCGGCGGGGATGACGGCGAGGGGCTTGCCCGAGCCGATGCTGGCCTCCACCGCGAGCCGGATCGTGCCGTCCCCGCCTGCGACGGCCAGGACGTCGGTGTCGCCCCGGGCGGCCTTTCCGGCGAGGTCGGCGGCGTCGGCCATGTCCTCACCGACGATGACCTCGACCTCGATCTCCTGAGCCCTCAGAAGATCGGCGGCGTGATGGGCCACGCGCAGGCCGGTTCCGTGCCGCGCGTATGGGCTGGCCACGATCGTGGCGTGTTCGATGGTCATCTGGTCGGCCCCCCGCCGATTGAGTGATCCGTTACAGTGTTACACATCATGTCAATCCGTAACGAGGAGATCGGGGATCTCGTTCTGGACGCAGCCAGGGTCTGCCTGCTGCGTAATGGCGGTCGCAAGGTGACCGTCTCCGAGGTCGCCCGCCGAGCAGGGGTGAGTCGTCCCACCGTCTACCGGCGCTGGTCCGACATCACCGAGATCATCCGTGATCTGCTCACCCGCGAGGTTCTCACCATCGTCGACGAGGTGGTCGGCGAGCGCGGTGAGCCCGAGGACCTCGACGCACTGGCCGACCAGGTGGTGACGGTGGTCGGGGCGTTGCGCGACAGCGAACTCATCTCGTCGCTGTGGCGTGAACAGCGCGACTTCATGGCGCCCTATGTGTTCGAACGTCTCGGCACCAGTCAGCAAGGGATGCTGGCCCTGCTGGCGGACATGCTCGCGCACGGTCAGGGTCGCAAACAGGTACGCGCCGGCGACGCCAAGCGGATGGCGTCGATGGTGCTGTTGATCGCGCAGAGTTTCCTACAGTCGGGCGCGCTGGTGTCGGACATCCTGGCCGAGGGATGGGGTACCGAACTCCACAGCGTGGTCGTCGGCTACCTGCGACCGGTGCCGTGAGGGTGTCGTTCTGATGGCCACGTTGTCCGTTCGAACCCGCCGACGGGCTCTCGAGTCGCTGGCGTCGACCGCCGAACCGGTCGACCTCCTCGTCGTCGGCGGCGGGATCACCGGTGTCGGTGTCGCGCTCGACGCCGCCACCCGTGGTCTCCGTGTCGCCCTCGTCGAGCAAGGCGACCTCGCGTCCGGCACCTCGCGGTGGAGCAGCAAACTCGTCCACGGCGGACTCCGGTACCTCGCGAAAGGTGACGTGCGGATCGCTCGGGAGAGTGCTGTCGAGCGACACCATCTGATGACGTCGATTGCCCCACACCTGATCTCGCCGCTTCGGCAGATCCTTCCCGATCGTGGTGAGCGCCAGACCTCGATTCTCCGCGTCGGTATGCGTGCGGGAGATCTGTTGCGCCGCACTGCGGGAACGTCGAGCTCGCTGTTGCCGCCGCCGTCGCGGATGTCGGTCATGGAGACCCTCGGGCGGTGCCCGACCCTGTCGCCGGCCGGACTCCGCGGCGGTGTGTCGACCACCGACGGCCAGTTGATCGACGACGCGAGGCTCGTCGTCGCCGTGGCGCGCACCGCGGCCGCGTACGGCGCGTTGATCTGCACGCACACCCGAGCCGATCGGGTCGACGGTCGGGGTGCCACGCTCACCGATCTCTTCTCGGGGGAGAGCTTCGACGTCGGCGCACGGATGGTGGTGAACGCCGCCGGGGTGTGGTCCGGATCGGTCGACGACTCGATCGCCGTGCACCCCAGCCGCGGAACACATCTCGTCGTCGACGCGGCGACCTTGGGCAACCCGACCGCCGCGCTGACCGTACCGGCGGGAAATTCGTTGTCCCGGTACGTCTTCGCCTTGCCCGCCCAGTTGGGTCGCGTCTACATCGGAATCACCGATGTCGCTGCCCCGGGCCCGATCCCGGATGTCCCCACCCCGGACGACGCCGAGATCGACTTCCTGCTCGACGGGATCAACCCGGCACTGACACGGCCTCTCGATCGCTCCGACATCACCGGCGTGTTCGCCGGTCTGCGGCCGCTCATCGACGAGCGCGGGACCGCCGATGGCGTGGCATCGGAAGGCCTCGCGGACGTCTCCCGCCGGCACCACGTCCGAGTTCGCGGCGACGGCCTGGTGACCGTGCTCGGGGGCAAACTCACCACCTACCGCCGGATGGCCGAGGATGCGGTCGACGCCGCCCTGGCCACCACCGAACTGACCGCGGGTGAGTGTGTCACCACCACGACCGCGCTGGTCGGAGCCCTGCGCGACCCGCGTGAGTCGCGACTCCCACCGTCGCTGGTCGCGCGCTTCGGCGGCGAGGCGCCGACGGTCGTCGAGTCGGCCACCGTCGACCGACCGCTGGAGCCGGTCGCGCCCGGTATCGACGTCACCCGCGCCGAGATCGAGTTCGCGGTCACGCACGAGGGGGCCGTCGACGTCGACGACGTCCTGCACAGGCGGACGCGGATCGGGTTGGTCCGGCGCGACGCGGACCTGGCCCGGCCCGAGATCGAGACGATCGTGGGCGTCACACTCGCCTGACATCGCCGGCCGGCGCCGCTCCGACCGGCGAGGTCGCCTGTTGGCGGTGTGGTGCGCACTGGTGGGGCCTTCTCGGCCACCAGTTCACGGTGCCGAGCTTCGCCGCGATGAGGGGGACGACGATTGTCCGGACGACGAACGTGTCCAGCAGGAGGCCCATTCCGATGATGAAGCCCGCCTGCACCAGCGTGGACACCGACCCGGCCATGAGCCCGAACATGCTGCCCGCGAAGATGATCCCGGCCGAGGTGATCACGGAACCGGTCTTGACGATGGTGCGCAGCACACTGACCCTGGTGCTCGTGATCGACTCCTCCCGCAATCGCGAGACCAGGAGCATGTTGTAGTCGGCGCCGACGGCGACGAGGACGATGAAGGCCAGCAGGGGAACCGTCCAGTGGATGGATTCGCCCAGGATGTACTGGAAGAACACGACTCCCACTCCGAGTGTTGCGGCGTAGTTGAGTACCACGGTCATCAACAGGTAGAGCGGTGCCACGAGCGCGCGGAGTAGCGCCATCAGGATCAGTCCGACGATGAGGAGCGTCGCAAGGGCCAGTACCCAGAAGTCCCTGGTCATCAACTCCTGGAGGTCGGAGTTGATCGCGGGGAAGCCCGCCATGGAGACCTCGGCGGCGTCGAGAGTGGTGTTGGGCAACGCGCTTTCGGCGACGCCCTGGATCCGCTCGCTGAGACGCATCGCGTCGGCCGAGTAGGGATCGCTGGATGTCTGCACGATGAATCGGACGGTCTTGCCGTCCGGAGAGACGAACTGCTGTGCAGCATAGGCAAATCGGTCGTCGTCGAAGGCGTTCGGCGGTAGGTAGAAACCGACGGCCGAATCGGTGCCGCCGACGTCTCGTGAGGCTGCGCGTAGCTGGGTGGCGAGCTGTGACATGCCCCCGAGCATGTCGAGATTCGAGTCGACCAGGGATCGAACCCCGTCGGCGAGGAGTCCGGCCCCCTCGGCCAGCTGATGTACTCCGCTCTGTAACTGTGTCAGCTGTCCGGACAGGTCGGCCGGGATCGAACCCACCGTCTGGTTCAATGAATTTGCCGCACTCTGCAATCGGCCGACGACCTCAGATACCGGGGTGTCTGCGGACTGAAGATCGTCGCCGAGCCGGGCCATGTCGGTGAAGAGCCCGCTGCGGTGTGTGCGCACCAGATCGCTTGCCCGGGTGCGGAGCTGGACACACGTCGGCACAGCGTCGCACCAGGGCATGTCCAATTGGGGCACCACAGGCGCGAGTGCGGTGATCGCGTTGTCGACGCTTTCCGCTGCCGACCGTAGCGAGTTGCTCGTACGCATCAGGTTGTCGATCGCGGGTGCGTTGTCTGCCAGCACCGACAACAACGGTTCGTACTGTGACAGAGCCGAACCCGTGGATTGCACCTGGGTCAGCAACGGTGCGAGTGGTGCGAGGCCCTCGCTGATCTGCCGATCGAGGAGTGCCAGAGCGTCCGCAAGTTGGTCGGCCCCGCCTGCGAGGGTCTCCAACTGGCCACGTCGGGAATTGCCGGCATCGACGGACTTCTGCACCTCGTCGCCGATTCGAGCGTTCTGCCAGGGCAACTCGGCCTGTTCGAGACGGGAGCCGGTCGGTCGGGTTATCCCGACGACTCTGGTGACCCCGGGCATCTGCGCGACCCGCGTCGCCATCTGCTCCAAGTCGGCGAGTCCGCGTGCGGTGCGCATGTCCCGAGGTGACTGGATCAGGAGGAACTCCGCGATCACGGTATCTCGCGGAAAGTGGCTGTCCAGCAACGCGTAGCCGAGGTTGCTGTCGGATTCGGCGGGCTGACCGGCGCGGTCGTCGTAGGTGACCTGCATGGTCGCGGCCACAGCGCTCAGCGCGAGGAGCGCGACCATGCTGACGGCGAAGAGGGGGACCGGTCTGCGAATCACCAACACACCCACCCTGTTCCAGTACTTCCTGGTGAGTTCGGTGCGGGGCAGACCGATGCCGCGGCGCGCTGCCGTGGACAGCAGAGGTGGCAACAAGGTCACCGTTGCGGCGAACCCCACGACGACCGCGACCGCGCAGGCGGGACCGACCGACGCGAATGCACTCAACTTCGCGAGAAGCATCGCGAGGAACGCCAGGGCGACAGTCGCCGCCGAGGCGAGGATGACTCGTCCGATCGAGGCGGCGGCGTCGACGATGGCGTCGTCGGGATCCATGCCCTGTCGGAGTCTTTCGTGGAATCTGCTGATGAAGAAGACCGAGTAGTCCACACCCGCGCCGAGCAGGATCGCCGTCATGAACGCAATGGTGAACTGGGACAGCGGGAAACCCGACTGGCCGAACCACGACAGCAGTCCTCGGCCCACCGCGAGGCTCATGCCGACGACGATGAGCGGGAGAAGCGCGGTGAACACCGAGCGGTAGACGATCAGCAGGATCGTCACGATCAGCGCGATCGTCGCCAGGGTGATCACGGTCAGATCGGCTTCGGCGGTGGTGATCTGGTCGCTGAAGGTGGCGGGCGGTCCGGTGACGTGCACCGACGTTCCGGTGCCGTCGAACGCCTCCCGCGCGATCTCCCGAACCGCTTCGATCGCCAGAGTGGAGGTGGTGCCGCCGATTGTTCCGGCGACGCCGACCGGCAGGTACCACGCTTGCCCGTCCGCGCTGGTGGCCTGACGCGCAGTCCGGGGATCACCGACGAGGTCACGGACCGACAGCACGTGCTCGGAATCGGAACGTAGCCGGTCGACCATCGTCTCGTAGCGATCCCGGACGGTTTCGGACAGTCCTGCCGGGTTCTCCATCGTGACGAAGACAGAGTTGGTCGCGCCCTTCTCGTCGAAGGCCTCCCCCATCCGGTCCAGGGACTGGAAGGACGCGACGTCGCGGGGTAGCGGATCGAGCGACTGCTCTCGGACGACGGCTTCCAGCTGCGGGAACAGGATCGCGAGCGCAGCCGCGGCCGCGATCCACGCCCCGACCACGGCGAGTTTGTGTCGCAGTGTGAACCGAGCGAGCCGTTCCAGGGTCCGGCTGTACTCGCCACGTCCCTGCGGTTTCGGCTGCCGGCCACCGGCCGGGGGCGGCACGTGATCGGTCTTGCTGACAGCGTCCACGACGACCTCCCCGATCCGATACATACTGGATCGCAACGCTACAGGATGTATCGAAACTTGCGAAGGGGGTCGACGCGCGGGAAATCAGGACTTTCGGTGGGCTGCGAGGAAGTCGTCGACGATCCGCTCACGATCGGCTGCGGTCAGGGTCAATATCCCGGAAAGGCGGGCGAAGACCAGCGGACCGGCGAGTTGCAGGACAGCCAGGTCGTGGTCAACGTCCCCGAGCTCGGCCTGTGCGATGTCGGTGTCGAGGAAATGGTCGAGTGGTGCGCGATACTGGGCGATGACCCGCTCCCGCAACTCGGCCAGTCGGCGTTCGCGATCGGTGGTGTGCTCCGGCGAGTCGGTGCTGATGGCCAGCCAGGCCAGCACGGTCGTGTGCATCGGCGCGCTGTCGGCGAGCGCGGCGTTCTGGTGCATCAGTTCGACGAGCTGTTCACGTAACGAGCCGGTGAGTTCCGTGGGTTCGATCGGGTCGGGAAGCAGACGGTCGAAGGCCGCCGCGAGCAGATCACCAGTGGTGCCGAAATGCCGGTACAGGGTGGTTCGCGCGACCTTGGACGCACGGCTGACGGCGTTCACGGTCACCGCTTCCACTCCACCGCTCTTCAGCAACGACACCGCCGCGTCGACGAGTCGTGTTCGGGAACGCACCCGACGCGGATCTTCGTCGTCACCGAGGTCGTCTCTCGGTTCGGGCATGTCGTCGCTGCGGCGCGGAGCGCCGTCTTCGTCGGATTTCACGTGGCCGTCCTGGATCCCTGAGAGGCTGATCGATCTGTCAATAACCCATGGTGCGCAACGCATCTGCGAGACGGTCGAGGTCTTCTCGCTGTACGTCGAGGTGTGGGCTCAGCCGGAGGACGGGCGTCTCGGTTGCCAGCGGGGCACGCCAGGCGTCGGCCGCGGTGACCAGGATGCCGAGCGAGAGCAACTTGTCCCGCGCGGCGGCCACGTCGTCGAACTGCCAACCGGGGGGCGGCGCCAGGGTCACGATCGCCGACGGCTCGTCGAGGGGTTCGAGGACCTCCCAGCTGGCGATGCCGTGCAGCCGCTCGCGGGTGGCCTTGCCGATCGTCGCCAGCTCACGAAAGACCCGTTGTTGTCCGATGTCCAGGAGTTCGCGGACCGCGATCCCGAGTCCGAGACGGCCGGCGATGAAAGCATCTGATCCGTCGATCTCGACCGGCCGCAACGAGTCTCGGCGTACCGCGACGAATCCGACGCCGCGCGGGCCGGTCAGCCACTTGCGGCTGGTGCCGTAGACGACATCGGCGCCGGTCACGGTGGGGACGTGACCGACCGACTGGGCCATGTCGACGACCACGGGCACGCCGGCTCGGTGGGCGAGTTCGACGATCCGCGCGACCGGCTGCACCGCGCCGGACATCGACCCGATGTGGCAGACGTGGATGAAGTCGGGCTGCTCGAACTGCAGCATGTTCTCGAGCGCATCGGTGTCGATGTGGCCGTACACGTCGCCGTCGGGCATGGTGTGCACGGCGTAGCCTCGACGCTCGAACTCCTCGAGGTTGGGGCCGAACTCGTTCTTGGCCACCCAGACCGTCGAGGTGACGGGGAGACTCCAGTTGGTGAGCAGTGCGCGCAGTGCTGCACGGGCGCTCTCGCGGAAGATGATCTCGTCCGCCGTGTGCCCGAGCAGTGCGGCGAGATTGCGTGTGTCGCGGGCGATTTCCTCGGCGCGATCGTCGGCGGCGACGTAGGAACCGCGCTCGGTCTCACGCCACAGATGCGCGGTCATCGCACCGATCACCGCGTACGACGATCGGCCGGCGGAGGCGGAGTCGAGATGCGCGAGGGCTGGTTTCAGCCGCGCTGCATGCCATTGCTCGCCGAGGTCGCTGACGTACATAGGGCCTCAACCTACCGGGTACGGACGGTCTCGGTCACACGCCGGGTGTGATGGGGCATGCGATCGATGGAACCGGGCGGGGTGGTGCTTGCGTCCAAGAACGCATGGACCCGGTGATCGAGTATCTCTTCGGGCCCGGCGACGGTTCGACGACGCGCTGGTCCACTCCTGCAGACGTCACTCTCGGCGATGCCGGGCCCGACGCGGTGCGGCTCGATTTCGACGGTGACGGTCGGCGCGACGACGCGATGTGGGACACCGACGCCGACGGCATCGCCGACGCGGCCGCGCTCGACACCGATGACGATGACGTGCCGGACGCGTTCTACCGCGATTCCGGCGCGGGTCTGTGGGATCGGGCTGTTGCCCGTGACGCCCTGGGTGCTGGTGCTCCCCACGACCCGGCGCCCGAGGACCACACCCCGGGTGAACCCGACGGATCACGCCTCCGGAGACTCGACCTGGACGCGGACGGAGACACCGATGCCGAACTGGTGGGGGCGGAGAGGGGCGGTCGGCTCATGGCCGAGAGCCTGTACGTCGACACCGACGACGACGGCACGACCGACACGGTGGTGGTGGATCTGAACGGGGACGGGGTCGCCGACGCCGCCTACGACAAGCGCGATCCGCGGTTCACGCGGCGGGGTCGGTGAGGGCCTGCGGGCCGGCTGCCGGCTCGCCGACCGCTTCGGCGCGGTTGTACAGGGCACGTACCGCCACCATGCCCACGAGGTACAGCGTCACACCGAGGACGACGAGCACGGTGGCATGACCGTCGACGGGGATCGCCACGGCCGCCACGGTGACTGCACCGACGTAGGCGATGTTGAACACCGCGTCCTGCACCGAGAACACCTGACCTCGCACCGCGTCGCCGACGTCGACCTGCATCGCGACATCGCCGCACAACTTGGCGACCTGACCGATCAGCCCCAGCACGAACGCCGACCCACAGATCACCGCGAAGTGGAACCCGAGGACCGTGAGCTCGGCGATCGCCCCGATGGCCAGCGCGCACATCAGCGTCACGTACCGCCCGACGCGGGCCACCGCGATCGGGGTGACCAACGCGGCGAGGAGGGCACCGGCTCCGGTGAACCCGATGACGAGGCTGACACGGTCGAGCCCGTCGCCGGGTCCCATCTGCCGCGTCAGCACCAGGATCATGAGCGTGTTCATGCCGAACACGAGCCGATGGGCGCCGATGGCCGTGAGTGCGGCCGCAACGGTCTTGTGGTGCGCGACCGCCCGGGCGCCGTGCCACAGACCCACCGACACCGCGTGGAACGCCGACCTGCCCGGGTCGTCGGGTACGTCGGGACCCAGCTGCAGCGGTCGGAATCGGTGGGCCAGACCGCCGGACACGACGGCGAGTGCGATGCCTGCCAGCATGGTGAGCGCACTGCCCGAATTGTCGTCGCCGAAGATCGCGCGCAGACCCAGTGTGATCCCGAGCCCGACGCTCAGCATCGCGCCACCGAGGGTGGTGAACAGCGCATTGGTCGCCACGATCACCTCGCGCCGGGCGACGTGCGGGAGTCCGGCGGACAGGCCGGCGGCCACGAACCGGCTCGCGCCGGTGGCGGCGAGCGCCGAGATCAGCACCACGACATCGGGGGCCCCGGAGGCGACCGCGATCGCGACGAGTCCGATGATCGCGCCGCGCAACAGGTTCGCGTACAGCAGCACATTGCGTCGATCCCAGTGGTCGAGCAGTGCTCCCGCGAATGGTCCGATGAGCGAATACGGCAACAACAGCACCGCGAGACCCCCGGCGACGGCGAGCGGATCCGCGTGGCGTTCGGGGTTGAAGAGGATGCTTCCGACGAGTGCGGCCTGGAAGATCCCGTCGGTGACTTGGCTGGAGAGACGGACGAACAGCAACCGTCCCAGGCCTGGTGAATGACGGAGCGAATCGATGAACACCGACCAGCCTCGGCGGCGGCTCACCTCGGTGCTGTTCACTTGTTCAAGCGTACTCACCGACGGGTTGCCGGTCCGTCGACTGGGGCGTGCCCGGGACTCGACGGACGTGCGATGATGGCTGAGTGGCGGGCGGTGACGACCCAGACGATCCCACACCGGAATTCCGCTCCGGGGATCCTTCGGCGGGCAGCGGTGGCGGTGGCCGCATGCCAGGGGTCCCGTGGGATGCGGATCCCACCCATCGCGTCCGGCCCGGAACCGCACTCATCGCGTCGACCGATCTCATCGAGCCGACCTTCGCGCGCACGGTCATCTATGTCATCGAGCACAACGAGGCCGGCAGTCTCGGCGTCATCCTCAACCGCATGAGCCAGACCGCGGTGCACAATCTGCTGCCCCAGTGGACGGACATCGCGGCGTCCCCGCGCGCGCTCTACGTCGGCGGTCCGGTCAAGCAGGACGCGGCACTGTGCCTGGGCGTCATGAAGCACGGTCACCACGTCGAGGACCATCCCGCTCTGCGGCCGGTCGACGGCCGCGTCGTGCTCGTCGATCTCGACGCCGACCCGGAACCGCTCGCCGAGGTGCTCGAAGGTGTGCGCATCTTCGCCGGCTACAGCGGATGGGGTATCGGTCAGCTCGACGACGAGCTCGACCAGTTCAGCTGGATACTCGCCTCGGCACTCCCCCGCGACCTGCTCGCCCCGCCCGCAACCGACGTCTGGTTCGACATCCTCCGCCGGCAGCCCTGGCCGCTGCCGCTCCTCGCGACGCATCCCATCGACCTCAGCCTCAACTGACCCCCGCTCCTTGAGTAGCCCCGGAGCTTGCGGAGGGGCGTATCGAAAGGACTCGTGACCCGCATCACTCCCGATGCTAAGTTGTGATCGCTTGATCGGATTTCGCCGCGACCACGCTCGGGCCGTCGCGGCGCATCACACGCGGGGGTGTGCATGGGCAGGTCGTCGAGAAGCGTTCGTCTGCTGGCGGGGGTGATCGCACTCGTCGCGGCGCTGGTCGCGCCGACCGCGGTCGCGGGTGCCGCACCGAGCGGACCCACGGGTGGGGCCGCCGCCGCGCGCTGGGCCGCGGGCCACGACGGCCCGCAACCCTATGCCGGCGTGAACGTCAGCTGGGACGTGCCGATCAGGATGAGTGACGGGACCGTCCTACGCGCCAACGTCTACCGGCCTGCTGATGCCCGCGAACGACCGACGTCGACGAAGACGCCGGTCATCGTCAACATGACCCCGTACACGAAGCTGATCACCACGGTCGGTTCCGCGGTCACGCAGCATCCGGTGCTCGAGCCGTTCCTGCTGCAGATCGCCCGGTCCATCAACCTGTCCGGCACCCCGATCGACGGCATCAACGACATCGCGCACACCCTGCGCGACGGGGGCGCCAAGACATTCCTCGTCGACTTCGACCTCGTCCGCAGCGGCTACACACAGGTCGTCGTCGACGTGCGCGGAACCGGCTTCTCCCAGGGCAAGTGGGACGTCTTCCAGGACCGCGAGCAGCGCGACACCGTCGAGGTCATCGACTGGGCGTCGAAGCAGCGGTGGTCCAACGGCAAGGTCGGCATGTCCGGTGTCTCCTACTCCGCGATCAACCAGATCCAAGCCGCCAACAAGAACCCGAAGGCACTGAAGGCGATCTTCCCGGTCGAACCGGGCGGTGATCTCATCCGAGACATCGTGGCGCCGGGTGGGGCGTTGGGTGTCGGCTTCCTGCCGCTGTGGCTGACGCTGGTCAACACCACGAAGATGATCCCGAACGTGGCGTCGATGCTCAACGGCACCTTCGACTGGAAGTGGCTGGCCGACCGGATCTCCGACCCGCTGACCTTCTATCCGCAACTCTTCGCAGCACTGCTCACGCCCGACGTCGCGTCGGTGCCGCCGGAGCTGAAGGCGTTGCTGGAGAACAACTCCGAACCGCGTTCTGCCTGGCTCGACCGTGCCGAGAACATCACCACGCCGACCTTCATCTACGGCGGCTGGTTCGACCTCTTCACCAACTCCGAAGTCCGCATGTACAACAAGATCCCGCTGCCGCCGGGCCGCAAGCAGCTGATCATGGGCGACGGCTATCACCTCACCATCGGCGGCGGACAACAGGGACGCGACGGCACGCCGCCGCGACTCGACGTGCTGCAGAAGGCATGGTTCGACAAGTGGCTCAAGGGAATCGACAACGGCATCGACTCCTATGGTCCGGTGAACCTCAAGCAGGTGGGCGATTCCTGGATCACCGCCCGGCAGTTCCCGCGCGCCGGGATGGAGCGTCAGCGCCTCTATCTGAGCGACCGGCGTAGCGGCACCGCGGCACACGCGGTCCGCGACGGCAGCCTGACGACGAAGGCCCCCCAGTCACGAGCACGCATGACCATCGCACCCGGGCTCGCACCCATGTGTTCACGCGACGCGGCACAGCAACTGGCCGGTGCGCTGGCGATCTTCCCGTTCTGCGCCGACGATGCCCGAATCTCCGAACGCGCGGCACTGTCGTTCACCACTCCCCCGCTCACGACGACCCGCAGCGTGTCCGGGTATTCCAACATTCGGCTGAACACCGTGCTCGACGCCACCGACGGCTACTGGACGGCCACCCTCAACGACGTTGCGCCCGACGGCACGTCGAAGGTGATCTCGTCGGGACAGGTGATGGCGTCGCTTCGTGGATACGACCGCGCGGCATCGCAATTCGCGCCGAACGGTGACGTGATCGACCCGTTCTACGACCTCACACTGTCGTCACGGCAGCCGGTGGCACCGGGGCGTCCGGTCAGCATCGACATCGGGCTGCTGCCCACCGAGGCGATCGTGAAGCCGGGCCATCGCCTGCGGGTCGACGTCTTCGCGATGAACTTCCCGCGCGGTCTGCCGCTACGCCCGCTGCTGAACGAGTCGGGCCTGAAGCCGCAGCACATCCAGCTCGACCCGAACCGGCCGAGCTTCGTGAACCTGCCGCTGTCGACGCCGATCGGCGCCGGTTGAGCCGCGTCGAAACCTGAG
>NZ_BANS01000061.1 GCF_000332995.1 Gordonia amicalis NBRC 100051 = JCM 11271 | reverse complement strand
CACGCGTAGCTGAAGCTCTGCTTGGAGGTCCCGGTGCCCAGTGCGTACCTATCCAGGTCGAGGGTCGGCCAATCAGCGAGCGGAAAGCGTCTGACCACTGATTGACGTAAAGCTGCAACGGTTTGCAGTTCGTTTTGGGGACACTGATGAAGTCCTTGGCTGATCGCTTCGTGCAGCTCCAACTTTGACCTTCCTATGAGATCCGACCCATCGCGGTCGGCCGTACACCCTGGCAACGATCCTTCGACTATCGCCTATTACGCCATGCATGTATCGGATATGGAGGAGCTCGGCCGGGAGGAGCCTGGCCGACTACAGATGATAGGAAACACGTTCACTCAGTACAGTCTCTGCACCCATCTGATCCGCCATGCGGGCTGCGAGCGTCCTGCGTGCGAGTGACTCCGGCAGTGCAGCGGAGAACTTGAGCCCACGCAGCGCACGGGAGTCGATCGAGGGAAACGCACGAGTGTTTCCGGCTCGGATGGTAGATAGTTCTTCTTTGATCTCGTCCACCGACAGGTCCGAGTGCAAACGAAGGACCTCTGCGCCGATTCGTTGTCGCGCGGGTACGAGTTTCGGAGCCCACGCGGCAAGAGTCCGGTTGGCCTTTGCTCCTGCCCACGTCCACCAACGCCAGTCGCCGCGGTCGTCTCGTTCGATAACAAACGCGCCATGCGCTACTTGGTGCGACCTGCTTGTTCGTAGGTCGTCCAAGGTGGCGACAGCCCGCCGGGTCAAAGTAACGCCGGCGGGGTTCGACCCGAGCAGGACTTCCCGGATGCCGCGGGCGATTTCGAAGGAAGCCCCGTCAGGCACGGACATCCACTTCGCTCGACCGCCGAGGGTCGTAGCCTCGACATACACGTGTCGGCGCTTCCAATCGATGTGAGTGACTTTCCACGACCTGCCGGCCAGAAGCAACACGCGAGGGCCTTCGACGTCATCGGTGAGAACACTCGTCTCGACAGCGCCGATCTCGTTGCGTCCTGCGTACACGGTGAACTCGGGTGCTGCGGTGAAGACCGCGAGTAGGTCCATGAAATGCCTTCTACCGAAATGTTTTTCGGCCTCCGCGCCAATAAAGGCACTGCCAGCGTCGTGCTCAAGGAAACCTTCGTCAAGCAGGTAGCTCATGATCTGCTGAGAGTCCTCGCCGAAGAGGGGGAGGGTTCCCCAGATGGCTTGCCAGTCGGTGAGCGGAACTCGTCGTGTTTGCAGTGCGGCCGCGAGGATCTGCTGGGCAGCAATATGTCGGGGTTCAGGTGTGGCAGTCACAGGCTCCACCCACCCGTGGGACCAACAGTGGAGCATTCCTAGCGCTTCAAGTGTCGAGGCATCGCTCAGACAGAGGAAGAGACAATTCCCAGTCGTACCTGCGCGTCGGCCGGTGCGTCCGAGACGCTGCAGAAAGGACGACACTGTGCGCGGTGCGTTGATCTGGATCACGCGGTCGAGGTCGCCGACATCGATGCCGAGCTCGAGCGTTGACGTAGCGACGATGACGCAGTCTCGTGCTCCGGCGAAAGCTTCCTCAGACTCGCGGCGCTCGGCTGCGGACAGAGAAGAGTGGGAGATGAATGTTGTAACCCCTCGCTGTCGCAGCTGAGACCCGAGTTCCTCGGCCAGTCGTCGAGAATCGACGAATACCAGTCGCTTCTCCCCGAGATGCAGTGATGCGATGATCTTCGCCGCGTTCTCTGTGCTGCCGACGGAATCGACGGTGATGTCGGGAACGACCGCACCGCCGCCAACGACGGGGGATACCACGAGACCAGGTCGCTCGGCTCGACCCTGCAACCACCCCAGGAGTTCGTCTGGATTGCCAACCGTAGCCGACATGCCGACCCGCTGGAGCTTGCGGCCCAGCAAAGACTCGAGCCGTGCAAGTACTGCAAGAAGATGCCAACCGCGGTCGTCGCCGGCGAATGCATGGACTTCGTCTACGACCACTGCTTGAACGCCACCGAGAAGTTGAGCAGCATCGACATTCTCGGATACGAGCATCGATTCAAGTGATTCGGGCGTGGTCAAGAGGATGTCCGGCCGGTCACGCTTTATTCGTCCGCGTACCGATTGGGCGACGTCGCCGTGCCACGTCATGGCGCCACGTCCAAGCCATGCTGCGTATTCCGCCAGTCGTGGTTGCAGATTGTTGAGTAGTGCCTTCAGCGGGCATATGTACAGCACTGAGATGCCGGTCCAGTGCTCCGTTTGCATTCGAGTGAGCAGTGGGAACATCGCTGCCTCGGTCTTGCCGCCAGCGGTCGGCGCGAGCAGGATCGCATCCGAGCCACCCACGATCGGTTCGGCGGCCTCATCCTGCAACGGTCGCAAACCCGGCCAGCCGAGAGAGTTCACGACATGGTGTTGCAGGACCGGATCGAGGATATCGAATCCGGCCATTTCACAGCTCGATGTCGTCGGCTGACATGGCGGCTCGTTCGATGTCGGTGAGTTCCTTCTTGTCCACGGTGAGTGAATAGTGTTGGCGCGGATCGAATTCGTCATGTAGGTCCACTCGATCGAGCACGTCGAGGACCAACTTCTTCAGGAACAGTCGCGGCGAGATGCCGACCTGCCCACCCAATTTTCCTGCTACCGCGGATGCGAGGTGACGAATGTACGCGTCGTCGACGACTGTGCGGATTCGTTCGGGTGATTGCGCTCCGTCTGCAAACAGATCGCGTACCCGGATGCCCACCTCTACCAGGCGATCCAGATCGAATCCGGCGAGGCGAACCTGCGGGGCACGTGGGTTGTCGAAACGTGCGTCCGTGGTGAAGTCCGTATGGAGACGCTGCGCCAGTGGTGGGAGTGACTGGATTCCCATCCGGCCATCGAAGAACGCTGGTGTTCCGGTAATCATCAAGTACAGGCCGGGATACCGCCCGGAGTCGAGTTCGTCGATCCATTGGCGCAGCGCGTTGAGCGCTTTGGCTCGACTGTCCGATCGCATGCGCTGGAGGGTTTCGACCTCGTCTATCACGAGCAATAGCCCGGGATGGCGGGCGCCCTTGAGGACGGCAAGCAAGCCTTGTAGAAAGCCCATCGCGAGGAAGTGGTCCACGTCTTGCCGCACGCCGGCGGCACGTTTGGCTGCAGCGCCCACATGCGGTTGTCCACCGAGCCAGGCGATCAGTGCGTCGGCAGTGGCCACGTCCTCCCGCTCGAGTGCATCTCGATACGCACGCAACACCATCGGATACACCGGGGTCGCAGATGCAACTGCTGCCAGGCGCTGCTCGAGGAGCGCCTCGATCTGTGCGGTGGAGGCCTCATCAACTCCGGCCGCGGCGGCGGCGTCCTCCTCGATCCCGAACAACCAGGTGTCGATCACGTTCCGGAAGGCTGAGGGTGGAAAGGCTGCCGTGTGCAGCGATTCGGTCGTGCGGCGATAGACGGTTTCGAGCTTGTGAAGCGGGGTCTCGAGCTCGCTGATCTGTACCTCGGCAACAGCCATTCCGCGACGCATTGCACGTTGCTGTACCCAGCGAGCAAAGAACGTCTTTCCCGAACCGTATTCACCGCGAACAGCTTTGAACGCAGAACCGCCTGCAGCGACCGTTTCGATCTCCTCGTCGACTGTCGGCGCAAAGCGGTCTATTCCGACTGCCAAAACATCAAGATTTCCGGCGGGGACGGTGCCCTGTCGGAGGGCCGTCAGCACCTCTCGGCGCCGCACCGGAGAAAGGGTACTCATGCCTTCACCTGGAACTGCTCGAACATCAGTGGGGCTTCGAGCGCGAGCTCACCACCGTTGACTGTGAGCACTATGACGCCATCGGTGTTGAAAATCTGGGCAACTACCTGTACCGAGCTGTTGGCGCGAGATGCCTTGACGCCAAGAATTTCTCCGGCACGGGGCAAGGTAAGCACACCACCCCCGGCGATCGTCTCGCGAAGCAGAGTTCCAATAGCGTCTGTAGACATTCGCCTTCCATACAGCTTGAACTGTTCCTTGAACAGCGCGCTGGTCAAGAGCTTGGCAACCTGGTCATGGCCTTCAGTTGGCGACGAGTCCGGGGACGCCACCAGAGATTCAGGTTCACCGACGTCGAACAAGGTATCAACTTGCGGCATCTTGGTCGCAGCTTTCTTCTTCGTCGCGGTCGGTGCAGATACGTGTACCTGCGTAACGGGTGCGGACGTGATGCGCGCTGGCGTCCACCAGGATGGTTGGGGGTTCGGTGCCGCTTCCAGCCCTAGGTGTCTGGACACGTACCCGTCAACCGAGACCGTACCGTTCACGAGAATCGATATAGGGATCACGGCCTCTGCAAGTGTCGCACCGCCGTGGTAGCCAGCTTTGAGCCCGGTGTACCGCAGCTGTTCATCAACAGCAAGCACCGCGCGGTGATCCTCGGTGAGAACACGTTGACCTTCGACAAGAACCTCGTCGGCAGGCAGGGAGGCGCCATCGACACTGACTGCGGACCTATACCGTGCGGAGATTTGCTGCCCGCGTTGTTTGCTTGCTTGTTCTCGGCGCTCGACAACGTGCCCGTGGTCACTGAGCAGCACCACGGTGCGGCCCACCGTCGCCGCTGTCGCGAGTAGTGCGTCGAGTCGCTTAAAAGTTGATGTGGTCCAGGATGTTCCGATCGGATCGGAACGATCGAGGGCGTCGTCGATGTCGTTGAGTATGCACGCGACGACTGGACGGTCATCGGTATCTTCAACTGCTGTTCGGACGTCGACGGCCAACGCGTGACCTTGCGCCACCGCTTCGAGATCGGCCTTGTGGAAAAGCACTTGGCCAGTTCCACGTAACCCGTTGTGCTGCAACCAATTCGAAAATCCGGTTCGCTCGACATCCTGCGTCCCCGCGGCAAGCGCTCCGGTCAGCAACGAGCAGCGCGAGAACTTGGTGACTGTAGGCAGTGTGGCAAGGGCAGTATGTGGTCCGTCTGCTCCGGTGAATCGACAGTCCTGCCATTGCGGGCGGTGACGACGCAGTGCGTCAGCAACAACATCATGGGACGTCGCAGCATCCATACCATCCGCTACGACGACGAGCACAGGTGACGCCTGCGCTTCGTGTGCACCCAGACCGGTTGGGCCCGAAACAGGAGCAGTCAGCGGCTTCACGATCTGGTCGAGGACGTCCTCGATGTAGAGCGGTGCGCCCGTTCCACTTTCGCGATGGGTACCGGCCGCCGCCAGCATGCGGGCGAAACTGCGATCGAGGGCTGCGCGCTTCTCGCGAATCTCCGTGACGAGTTTGTGTGCCACCGCGGCAAGTTGTGGGTCGGTGGCACCGACGAATGCATTGTTGACGGCGCTGTCTACCCACGAGAGGTCGGTTCGATGTTCTTGTAACCAGTCCGCCAGCGTGGTGGGCTGCTGCCAGGGTGCTCGGAGTCGACGAAGCAGTCGAAGCGCGGCCGCACCAACCTGGACGTCTCGCGGAGCGTCGGAGGTGTCGGCTCGTGCATCGCGATGTGCAAGGACATCGGCCCACGCGTTTTCGGCTGGAGCGAGATCGTCGCTGTCTATCGACGTCGCGAGTGCGCCGGCGAAGTGCTTTATGCGCGGCGCGAGCGCGGACGACAGGACATCGGACCGGGCAACCAGGGGCGATGCATGTAGTTTCGTCACGAAAGACTCAGCTCGCGTCAACGCGGCTGTGGGGTCTTCCGCGGCGGTGACCGCGAGCGTAGCCACGTTGCCCCACGTTGCCAGCTGTTGCTCGGAGTAGACGTTGTCGCCGAGTTCCAGCTTCAGCCGAGTACGAACCTCGACGATCACGTCGGCGGTCGCGGGAAACGAGGCGGCGGCTTTCGCCGAATCGGACAGCAACGCAGCGACCATACCGAGCGGGACGATGTGTTCCGGGCCGTTCACCCGCCAGACGGTGGTGAAGAGTGGGCCGACTGTTCCCAGACGGGCTGAGATCCACGCGTAAAACTGTTCAAGCAGCGCCGGTTCGGTGGTCTTTGACCAAGTGTCGAATCGTTGGGTCCGAGATACGTCGATCGACCACAGGGCTACGTGGTGCGGTGTGAACTCGACGGGATCAAGGCCGAACTTGAGTTTCGCCAGCGTGGCAAACACATGTTCGTTGGTGAGTACACCGCCCGGCGCCGGCGTGGTGGTGTCACCCAGCTCGCGGAGCACCGCCCGCGCTGCGCGGGTATCGAGATCGAGTAACCGGAACTCGTGCTGGGAGGCTGCGAAGGCATCACGCAGCATTGGGAACGGGTCGAAGTTCGACAGTCGGTTTCCTGTCAGATGCTCGAGTACACCTGCAGGTAGCTCAGACGCATCACGATCAGTGAGAATCACCACCCAATCGACTTCGCGACGATTGGTGATCGCGTCGCGGATTGCGAGGACACTAGGCGCAGTACGGACGCGTATCCGTTGCCCGTCCACCGAGAACTCGCCTTCGCCCGACCATTGGGGTACGGCTGCCACAGCAATCACACCTCGGGTGTGATTCTTGACCCGCAGATCGCGGATCAAACCGCGGATCGCTGCGAGGTCCGCTTCGGGCAGTCCAGTCGCAGCTGTCACGGCTGCTCCGGGGTAATCGTGACCGTGTACTTGGTTCCGCGATTGTTCCGGAGAAGCTCCGTCAGGCGCTGTTCGACCACGCTGTAATCGCTGGTCGAGGACACGACCAGTTGGATCGTATCGGGCCTTGCCGGCGGGTCCGCCCGAGGTTCGGGCTTCGGGGGGAGCGGCGTAGATGGTTGCGTGACCCCTTCCTCTAGCCACTTGTCGCGGGCGATACTTGCGGTCCGTAGTGCCTCGCTGAGGGGCCGAGATAATTCGTGCTCGATGAAGGCTTGCTTCAGTGCGGCAAGGATGGCTGCCGCTTGCCGGCCCCGATCGTTGTCGGCTTCGGATGCACTGCGAAGCACGTTCAGACGGTTGAGCTCGAACCCGCCGACGGCCTCGCCAAGCGCTCCGGCCTGTGTCAGTGAACGGCTGGCTTCCAGATCAGTGGCGCCGAAGTTCGCGCGCGCCAGGGTGTCGACAAGCGTGAGGGTGTCGAGGCGGTTCAGCGTGGCGCCGAACAGTTCGTCGAGCGCTCGTGCCGCGGTGAGCCGTTCGCCCGCGTCGATCTCGAGGAACTGGTAAGCACGCGACAGCGCCTCAACCAAGCGCGCTCGGTCGTCGCGTCCGGCTGCGGCGTAGTCGTGGACTTGCTGGGCGAACGCCGACACATTCGGAGCAGTGAGGTACTCGTTGATGCCTTGCGCAGTCAGTGTTTTCCAGCGCCGGCACGCGTCGAGCCACAGCTGTCGCTCCGGTAGCGGTTCGATCCGGAGAGTGAGGTAACGCCGGAACTCGCCGATCGCCGGCTCATCCACCGATGTGGAGTGCAAATACCACGACCGTTTGGTTTGTGCGGCCCATGCTCCAGCTACCAGATCGACGACGTCGTCGGTCAGTCCGCGTTTCGATCCCGCCGGCGAGATTGCAGAACGCAGCAAACCGATGGGTACTTCTGTGTCTTCGGCGATGGCAGAGCGTGAGAGTTCCTGTGTCAGCCGGGTCCGCCACGCGGAGAAGTGTTCGGGTCCGAATAGGAGATGTGTTTCGCTGGTGCGGGCGATGCCTAACGGCTCCACGATGCGGCGAACGGTCTCGCGTTCACCACGATCCAAGGCGATTCGGCCGTCAGCCGTCGACTGCGCTTCCCGCAGGCGGCTCAACGTGAGATTGAGGTCTCGTCGGGTGATCAGACGTTCGGGGGGCGTGAAGTCGGGGTGGTCGGGGTACAGGGCGCTGAAGGCGTCGCCGATGAGCCGGTCGGCGGCTTCTCCGAGCGTATTGCCGATTGGAGGTTGCACGATGAACCCGGCGTGTAAAGAACGCAGGGGCGGTTGCCCGTCGGGGAACTCGGCGCCGGCCGCGACACCGTAGGCAATCTGAATGGCGTTGTTCAATTGCCCGCGGACCTGCGTTTGCTGTTGCTGCAAGATTGATCGCGCCGCTGCCCGGTCAGCATCGGATAGTTCATTGGAGTAACCGGCCCACCGATCACCGGTGAGCACGTAATTGAGGATGACCAGTCGGCCCAGTTGACGATTGACCTTGTCGGAGAAAAAGTTCGGTAGCCAGGTGACCGTGAACCGGTCTTGCCCAGTACGGAGAAGCTGCTCGACTCGGTCGTGGTCCTCGCCGGTCGTGTGACCTGGGTCGTCGAATGGAAGGTCGACGATCAGACGCAGTGCCCCATCCCGTGACGGGCGAAATGCTTCGTCCGGCAGATAACTGTGATCGCGGACGTTACCGAATACCACCTCTACTTCGCGTTCGGTCGCGCGCCAGACAACTGTGCGCAATAGTGCATTGTCGACGGTGTGCTCGGCACCTTGCACGCGGAAGTGTTCGGCGAGGAGTTCGCGCATCAGTTCGCGGCGACGTCCGTCGGTATCTTCACCCTTGGCGCGGTTGACGATTCGTTCGTAGTCAACGGACTCCAGCGTCACCGAGATGATCGGGTTCGCTTCGCTGGTCACGGACAGCTCGGGGATCTCAGCTGCCCACTGTTTGACCTTGTTCGTGATCTGACCGACTTGATCACCGGGGATCAAGCTGATGACGCTGCCGTGGTTGAGTGACGCCAGCCTAGAGGCATCAATTTGTTTGAGGGCAGGCACGTTCGGTGCGACCGCTGACATCAACAGTGTCTTGGCGATTCGAATGTCTGCTCGCAGTCCTGTTGGCACGTCTTTGTCGGGTGTCGTCTCGGGCACGTTGTGGTTGCGGAAGATCGTTGGCCGCAGCTTTTCTGACCACAGGTTGCGGGCAGTCTTGAAGGTTTGGGCGATCGTGCTGTTGATTGGCGTCGCGTTGGCGCTGTCGATGACGTAGTCGAACGCTTCCCCCACGGGGATCACGTTGTCGATGGTCAGCCTGTCGGCGTTGTCTTCGAGCATCTGCTGCATAACCTTGAGCGCGGTACGTTCGCGCTGCATCTGCCCGGACAGGCTGCGCAGTGTTGCGATCAGCGCCGGCGAGAACGGGTAGGTAAGTTTAAAGGCATCTGCATCAGACCCCCGATGCCGGTCGTCAGTATTGATGCCGTCTAGGAGCACATCCCACACCTGCGGATTCCGATCGAGCCGGACGAACGCCTCGTCGAGCGCCGCCGAGGCGTCGCTATTGAGGGGCTGCAGTAGCCGCTTGTGGGCGATGAACGGAAGGTTCTCGTCGCCGAGGACGACTTTGCCGAAGCGATCAGCTTGATGGGCAAAGGCCTGTTCGACCGCCTGCTGTGTGGCGCCGGCGTCGGAGCCGCCGGCTACCCAGTCCGCGAGATCATGCTGGCGAGCGATGAATGAGGCAATCGGAACGGCCAATCGACCACGACTGGTTTCGACGAACTTGGTAATCTTCTGAACCTCGGCGTTGAAGCGTTCCCGTTCGCTGATAAGAAACGTGAGCCACAGCACCAATTCGTCGAGGAGGAGTACGACACCGTCGTAGCCAAGCGATTTCGCGTGATCTGCGATGACGGCAAGCCCGTCTTCCAACGGCAACCAGTCAGTGTTACGCGAGTAGCTGGTGAAGTAGGTGGAGATCAGAGCTTGCTGTACCCGGGCGCGCTCGGTAGGTTCAGCGTCCGGAGCAGTTGCAGATGCGTAGGACTCAGCGTTCCAGTCTGCAGAAGCAGCGCCGACCTTGCCCCAGTCGATCGTTGCACCACTGGTGCCGCTGCCGCCGTTGAGCGCTGCGAAAAACTTGTCGTCGCCGACCTCAGCGCGGCGGTTATCCGCGTCAGTGAACAGCCCTCCCGCGGAGTGGAGTACAGGCGGCAACGTCTCCGGGTGAAGGGTAGTGATCTGCCTTAGGTATTGGTCGAACAGAGCCGACTCGATCGTGCGCGCGTCGAGAAAGTGGAACGTGAGTCGCAACAGCTTTGCTTGGCCGAGTGCCGCATGCGCAGTGACAGCCGGCTGCAACTCGGGCACGGCAAGCGCGTGCGGTGCGCGTCCCAAGATGGCGTAGAGCACGGCCATGAAGTGGGACTTACCTGATCCGAAAGAGCCATCGAGGAACGCTGCCTTGTTCTCACCGGTGCGCTGGGACTCCTCGACGACACCAAGCGCAGCACTGAACGCATCCGCCAACGCCGGAGTGACAACGTACGAGTCGATCGTGGACGCGAGCCGCGCGTCCCCGACCGAATCGGACAGTCGCAGGACATAGTCATTGGTGCCATGCGACTTCGGGATCGCGAAGGTCTCCCGCAGTGTGCGCGCGGGCGTGGAGGAACCTGGGAACACTAGTTGCCTGCCTTTCGCGATTGTGACGTCTTGCTTGCTGTTTTGCGCCCCCGAGTGCCGGCCGCTGGCCGCCAGTTCTTCAACTCAGCGACGGGAACCCCTACGCTGGAGGACTTTTCGCTGAGTTGTGCAGTCAGGTACTCGGCGAGATCGACACCCAGGTGGGGATCGGCGCCAGAATGCCATTGCTTGACCCACGGAAGAACCTCAGCGATACCCGCGACCACCGGGACTAGTTCTTCGAGCGGTGTGCCTTCGGATTCACGTAGCGCGTAAATGGTCGCCAATGCCAACCCTTGATGGGCGTGGCTCCAACCGGCCCAGCCGAGCAGTGGGGTCGGGTCGGTCGCCCTGCCGGCGTCGGGAAATGCAATGAACCGTTCCTTGGGCACATCGAGCTTCCCTCGGTGTGCCCAATACGACGTCTTGCGGAAGTCGGCAGTCGTGTATTTCGGGGGCACGGGGATGTCCGTGGCTTTGATCAGGCCTGCATCTTCATTGCGCTGCAGGTCCCACACGCGTTCCCACTCGGCACGTTTTCGAAGGCCGGAGTCCTTGTAGCGCAGGGCTGCAAGGTACGGTACCGCTTCGACGGACAGAAGTTTGACCAGGTTGGCCGTCACCGGTGCGTCCTTCTGTCCGGCCCACAGATCGAGCGCAGTGAGGAACTCGGGATCGCGTTCCATCTCACCGGCGAGTTCGCCGATGGATCGTGGCTGCGGGGTGCCTTGCTGGGTGAACCAGAGGCTCGGCTCTTCGAGCTTGTCTAGCAACCAATCACGCAGTGCCCGTAGAAGTTTGAGGTCCCACGTGTCGCCCGCCCATCGACGCTTATACTCGGGGCGTTCAAGGAGTCTTACGAACGGGTTCGTCTCGATCGCGTCGAGACGCTTCTGAACCAGCGCGCGGTATTCATCGGGCCAGTGAGTCGGGATCTCAATGGTCGGGGTGAACTTGTGGTTGTGGTGGTCGAACCAACTGGTTTCGAGGTCACTGTTGGCGACTCTTCGGGCTAGGACGATTGCAAAGGCGCGTTCGCCGGGCTCGATTCCCGGCGAGTTTCCGACTGGCAGTGTTAGGTCATCGTCAATAAGACCGTAACTGCGATACGTTTCCCAATCCAGTTCATCTTGCTCAGCCACCATCAACATCCGAACCTGTTTGTGCGCTAAGCGTGCTGAAGCAAGGCTGCTCTCTATCGGGCCGTCTGTTGCGACAGACGCCGCAGGTTCATGTTGGGCAAGCTCTTGCGCCAAAGTGTCGAGGTAACGCGCGCGGTCGAGCGGTGCCGTGGCAGGCAATGGAAACTCTTGGAGAGTGGTGCCAGTGAACTCAAATCGGCGTTCCCACGGCTCGTCAGCTCCAGCAGTGTCGGCTCCCGGCCGGCCCTTGTCGTGACTGTTCTGCTTGAGCCAGAAGCATGCGGTGGAACTGTTGAGGGTGCCGAGCAACCGTAGGTGATCATCCTCAGTCGCGCCCGCCGGCAGCTTGATCACTGGCGCAGACTGTTTGAACACCTTCCCGCCGCGGTCGAGCACAAAATGGTTGTGTGTGGCGACGAAGGCGAAGGTAATCGTCGGGGTGTTTTGATCGTCCCCCTTCGGCACCTGATGCCACTCGTACCACGGACGCCCTTCGACGAAGTAGGGAACCTTGTTAAATGTGACCCGGTTGCCGAGTTCCGTTCGGTTCGGCCACAGGTACATCGCGCCATTGGGATACAGCGAAATGGATTGCAGTTCACTGTGTCCGCGATAGGGAAACCAAACATCATTGCCTTCAGCGATCAGATAGTCGCGAATCTCGTCACCCAAAACCAATCGGCGTAGCGCCTCTGGCTCCAGTTGACGGCGTGCACTCGTCCGCCGGTCGATGATCATTCCGGGGTCGCAGTTGGTCATACCAAATACCCCGATTCGTTTCGCGGCATCATGGAGCTCGAAAACGCGTGCAGACTCGATTGCTTGTAGTAGGTTCACCGCGCCACCGCCGGAAAGACTCCAGGGGTGTTGCCGCAGATTCTCGCGGGGGAGATCCGTCACTGATACCCACTGGTCTTCGTAGCTAGCGTTCTCGACGTTCGCGACGATGGACGTCCACACCTTGCCCTTGGCAGGATTCTCGGGTGCGCCCGGTTCACCCTGGATGCCGAGAACCGCTCGCACATCGTCGTGGATCTTCGTATGGTTGCGCCCTACAACGATCACTGTCGGAGTACCGTGCCCGGGAATGTACGCGCCCGAGGTGTCAGCAACGAGCCTGAGGTCCTTGCCAGCTAGGAAGTCTTCGATCAGCGGCACACCGAACTCACGCTTCATAAACGAGTTCGAGGTGATCTGGCCAACCCAGCCAGCCCTATCGCCGCCTTTGGCGAGGGTGAAGAACTTCTCCATGAACGGGACGGTGAGTGCGTACTTGCCCTTGCAGTAGTGGTAGATCTCGCGATAGCGCGCGTTCAACGCTTTGTCGCTGACAGTGATGTACGGCGGGTTGCCGACAACGGCGTCGTATTGCCCCGGAGCAAGAAGCGTCCGGAGTAGCCGAGCGTCCTCAGTACTGTAGGTCAGTGCCGACACCACGGCGTCTTTGTCGTAGGCGGTGTCGCCGAAATCGATGGCGTGGGCGCCACCTTTCTCCGGTCCATGCAGCAGGGAGTCGCCGGCGGCGAGATTCAAAGTGAATTTCGGAGCGTTTACGAGTGACTTCTCGTTGCAGGCTTTCATTGCAGCGACAATGAGCCGGAACTTTGCGATGGCGACAGCAAACGGGTTGAGGTCCACTCCATACACGGATGCCAACGCGTTGTCCACGCGGGTGCGTAGTTCTAAACCGGGTGCGTGGTGGTGCCACCGCTCGACCAGTCGCTCGAAAGCTCCGAGTAGGAAGTGTCCCGACCCGCAGGTGGGATCAATGATCTTGAAGCCCTCGAGTGGCCGGTCCTTAAGGGCGGGTTCTAGCGTTCGGTCAAGAATGAACTCTTCGACAAACTCCGGGGTTTGGAGGAGTGCGTACTTCTTCTTCGCGAAGTCAGAGAGGTCTTGGTAGAGGTCGCCGAGGAAACGTGTTGTGAGCTCGGTGTCCGCGAACGACCAGACGAGGTCACCGTGATCGTCAGTTCGGCGCCAGAACCCGAGAAGCTGTTGCACTGCGTCAGAAGACGGTTCCATGATGTTCAGTGCTGCATGCTCGTCCACGAGCGCCGCAGTCGCAGGATTGTCGCGCAACGCTTCGAACGACTGTGCCAACCACTCTCGGTACGAGAGATCCTGGTGGTTACGGTAGAAATCATTCTCTGCATCGATAGCCCGCTGGCGCAGCATCGGTGTGGGGCCGGAGATCCACACGGCCGATTCACCCAACAAGAGGTTGTCTTCGCAGAAGCGGACGAACACCGATGTCAGTAACCAACCAACGGCAGCCTGGTTGAGTTGATCTTCGGCCCAATCAGTCCAGGATCCTGCAGTGCGTTGTTCCTGGACTGCTTCCCGATGCGTGCTCTTCCATTTGTCGAGTCTCGTGGGATCAGCGTCCAAACGCGTACGCATATCGTCGACCAAGAGCGTGAGCTGAGGTTTCAGGGCGGCCGTCAACTGGGTGCCTGCGATCGTGGCCAACGCCATCAGATGTGTTCCTTCACTTGGTCGTTGGAACGGACTGCGGCAATCAGAGCCTTGATCTCGTCCTTGTTCACTTGCACAAATTGTTCTGGGCTGTTCGGGAGAAGTGCCGTGCCGTCGACTCTCGCCCCGGGCGGGCCGCCGGCCTCTTCAGGCTGTGGAACCAGTGCCCACACTGCATATTTCGGTGGGGCCGTGAGATCCAGCCACTTATGGAGGACGCTCAACTGGCCATATGCGGCGAGAGTGGACAGATCGGTGAGCACCACGGGGCCACCGGCGTGATCGACGGCGGAGACCAGCGTTGGGAGCGCCTGGGCAACGAACCCTTTGAGGCCATCGCGGTCTGCGGCGGCACCGGCATCGGCAGCAAGGATGGCCTCCCAAGCTAATCCTGCGGAGGAGGCACGCTGCTTCAGCTCGCCGAGCAGAAGCTCGGTGACATCGATGTGCGTAGCACCGAAGTGTTCGACGAGCGCTTGGGCGACCACGTCGGAATACCCGAGTGGCACACCAAGTGCACGGAACGTACGCTCGCGTGCACTTGCTGCGAGTATGTATTCGACGTCGGACGTGCCGGTGGTTGGCACCGGGTGAGCGGTGGTCAGGGTCGTACGGGTGGGGATGTTCGTTCCTGTACGTGGTGCGTCGGCGAATCGATACCGCGCAGACGCGTCGTCCCATGTCATGCCTGGGACCACCGATTCGATCAACCCGTCGAGATCGGGTCTGCGCGGCAGCAGTTGCGTGAGCGCGGGGAATCGTGCAGACCAACGCGATTCCAACTCGGAGCGGCCGAACGAATCGGCAGTTGAAAGACCACGCAGGAGTATTCGTAAAGCCCCATCGACAGGTAGTGATGCTGCATGAAGCTCGTCACGCGATGACAGCGCAACTTCGGTGGACGCGACCGCTGCTATGCGGAGCAGCGCGTGCCCCGGTATCTCGACATCGGCGCCGTCGAGATCGAGAACGGCAGCTGCGGCCGATCGCAATTGATTCTTGGCGTCGTCCGGCATGACCAGCAGCGTGCCTTGCGCGAGAGCGGAATCGACCAATGTCTCGGCAGCGGATGCGAGCACGGCCGGCAGTCGACGGGGGACAGCGACGGTCGCGATCATGGCAACCGTGCCCGAGCCGTGGCGGCGCACCATCTGCACTGCGGTGTCGGTCGAGGAACGGTCTTGATACTCGGTACCTGGCCTGGAGGACAGCAGCAAGCGCAAAACACCAAGCGCGGTGCGCTGTGGATCCGCCACGGACTCGGTGTTCAGGGATCCTGCGAGTTCGCGTGCCAGGAGTTCGGGTGTCGAAGCACCGCCTGATGCCTCGAGCAGGGTGAGTCCGCGCCGGTAGAGGTCGGCGGCGGTAGCTGCCAATCGGTCATTCTTCGCCCAGAGATCAGAAAACTCTCCGAAGATCTGTGCAATGCGACCAGATGTGACCCCCGCGAGCGCAGCCAGTGCTGGATAGGTAATGAACGGGTCGGCGGGACTGCGCTCGTGGGTGCCGAGTACCAGTTCAACGACCTGTCGACGCATCACGGACGGCTTGTTGCCAGCGGCTTTTGCAAACTCGGTTGCGAGAGTGTCCAGTGAGTCGTAGGTGCGCGCTACGGGCTGTGGCGCAGCAGGTTTCGCAATGGGGTCAATCGGTGCAGGAGCTGAGGGGTGCTCGCCGGCGGCTTTAACCTGGAATGCAGACGCCCAGGCCGCGCGCATCGCGGCGGCGGTATCGAAACGGTCTTTTGCATTCCGTGTAAGCGCCGTCCGGAAGAACGCGACCAATGCTTCGGCGCGACTCCGACTCAATCCGGCGGCGGTGAAGTCTTCGGCGGTCACGGTGACGTCGTCGTTGAGTACCCGTGGGTCGCTCATTCCGTCGCCATACACGGGAGTGGACGAGGTGGCCATTTCGTAAAGCACCACGGCCGCCGAATACCTTTCGGCCGCCGAGTCGAATGTGGTTCGAATGCCTATGCCTAAGAACGGATCCCGATACGGCGGCGTTCCGGCCTCGATCTGCGAAACATCTGCTCGTGACAACGAGAAGTCGAATAGGGCGAGCCGTGTTCTCCGCGCTGCCTTAGTCCGGCCGTCAACGCGGGCCAGACCCAGATTGGCTGGTTTGATGTCACGGTGCGAGATACCGATCGAGTCGAGCGCCACCACGATGTCCAGTAACTCGAGCCCCCAGGTCCGCAAACGCGATTCGGTCAGTGGCGTGTGTCGAACCAGGTCAGACAACGTCTGCTCGCCACAATTGGTGAGCAGCAACGCCTTGCGTCCAGACAAGTCGAGTGGTCCGTCGATCAGTTCCACAACTCCGGGCACCCGTGGAGTGTGCCGGGCGAGTTCGGTCAACACCTGGGCTTCATCGTGGAGACGCGCCGCCGCGCTATCGTCGAGACCCACCTTCAACACCCGAACGGCGTCGTCGTCGTTCCTGTCGGTGACCAGCACCCCGCGGGCAGTGGACCCGACGCCAAGTACCCGGATTACCTCGAAGCGGTCCGCGATCAGCGAGCCGGGTGCGGGGTTGAGTGGATCAACATGCTGCGTGGCCGGCTCGAGCCGGTCGCGACGGTAGTCGGATAATTCGGCCGCGAACTGATGCGCGCCGAAACTCGGGACACCGGTCTTTCTGTCAGCGGCCACCCGCTTGGAGACCGATGGACATGTGGAACGGAGCACCAAAGCCCGAAGATTCTCGTCGACAAACCGGCCGCCAGACGCTGCAAGGTCGAGACCTTGTTCCTGTCGCAGTCGTTCCAGCAACTCTGCCCGGTTGCTGGCCGGCGCCTGCCCACCAGAGAGGAGGTAGTACGCGAGAGCTCCGAGGGAGAACACGTCCAACGCCAGGCGGTCGGCGTCGGACGCCCATCTGTCCTCGGGGGCTTGATAGACGTCTTCGACCGCCGTACCGGGCTGGTCGGGCGTTCCGAGCATGGTCGATGACTGGGTGCCAGGGGAGTGGACGCGACCTGCCCATGACCAGTCGGCCAGCCTGATGCGAACCGTGCCGCCCTCGTCGAGAGCATGCGTATTGATCAGCACCGTGCTGGGACTCAGGCCGCGGTGCGCCACCTGGTTGCGGTGGGCGTACGCGAGCGCCTCGGAGACTTCCGTGAGGACCTGGATTTGCTGCTCGGCGGTGAGTTCGCGCGTGGCGAGTGCGAGGTCGAGCTGTTCGTATTCGGGCAGGTCGGGGAAGATCAGGACAGTGTTGCCGTCGTCGTCCTGTACCAGGTCTCGCGGCGCGACGATCGATTCGTGGCGCAGAGAGCTCAGTAGAGAGAACTCTCGTTGCATCCGCCGATGCGCTGCGGCGCGGGCCTGCGCCGGAGTGCCAGGACGGAGCGACACTATGCGGGCGCGGCCTTCTGTCCCGGTCGCCTTGTGCTTGGCGGACCACTCCTGCCAGTCGATTCCGTTCGCCAGGGGCTTTCCGGTGATGGTCCACGAACCGGCGTCGCGCTCGGTACGCCGCGCGATCCCCAGGTTCTGCAAGGCGAGGGCGATGATGACACTGAGGTCTTCATCGACGCGGCGACTGTCGCTCGGGGGTTCGAGTAGGCGGGTTGAAATGCCAGGAAGGCCGGTCTGGTCTTCGCGGCCATCCATCCCGAAGAGGCTGGACTTGGCCAAGTCCGGCATATCGGCGTGAAACTGGTCTCCGTGGAGGAACACGGATTCCTGCACGAACGGAAGGGCTCGGCGAACTTTCTCAGCATCAAGCCCCGCACTCAACGCGACTTTGCGAGCCTCTTCCTCGATTCTTGACGCCAGGCGCTGCGCTTTGCGGCGAGTGACCAGCAGCGGCGAACGCTGGGTACGCGAGCGGCCACCGAGCGATGTGATCACCCAGCTCGTCTCTGACCCCTGGAGGACGCCGGTGTACGCCTTCAGCTCAACCAGGTGTAGCCGGCGGCGGCCAAGGATCAGGGCGTCAATCTCATGCCACTGTCCATGGTTGTCCATGAACTCGAAGTTCGTCCACGCACGGTAGGGCGAAGCATTCGGTACAAGATCGTGAAGAAACTTCAGTCCCTCGGCTTCGTGGGAGAAAGCGGACTTCGAGACCTCAATCCAACGGTCCTCACCCTGTGCCACGTCACCATCCTGTTGCTGAAGCTTCCTCGACCCGAGAGCGGGCTCGTCGTCGCATCCGCTGAGGCTATCAAGGCCAACAGGTCGCTGGACGGCTTCGTCGCCGGGTGTCGGAGTCGCGCCCGACGGACCGCATGTCCACTCCGCGGTACCGCGCATCAAAGCGCGGTACTTGGATCAATATGTTCGTCGTTCTTCCGAAAGGCACGCAGCTTGCGGTCCGCGATGCCCTCATGGTTAGCCAAGCCGGTCAAGCCACACAGACTCGAGTTCCTATTGATCAACGCTGCAATGTCCTGCATAAGGTGCGCGGCCGCGTTGCTCCGATTGTCGCCTACGGCACTAGACTCGGCCGAGTAATCCGCTACGGCCCGACAGACGCGTCTCTACGACAAGGCTCCAACCCGAGCGGGAAGTCCTTCGTGTCTTCCTGGAGCTGCCTTGTCGCTGTTCAGAGCCTCGGTCGCCGGTGTGCGCGGCCAGATAACTTCTACCCGCCTGGTCGAGACGCTGACTGAGCAATTTTCGTACGAGTTCGGGTATCAGCCGTCTCCTGGAGAGGTCCGTTCCTGGGAACGAAGCCTTCAAGTGCTGGTCGGCGACCTCGAAGACGCAGGTCTCGACAAGGTTGAGATGCTGATTGAGTACCGGCTACCGCTGACGAGTAAACGCGCCGACGTCGTTTTGTGTGGTGAGCATCCAAAGACAGCTGAACCGTCCTACGTCGTTGTCGAGCTGAAGCAATGGACGAGAGCGTGCAAGGCTCCAGGAACTGAAAGCGTCGTCCTCCTGGACGGCGTGCTGGAACGGCTTCATCCGGTCGAGCAGGTCCGTCGATATTGCACCCACATCTCTGACTTCATCGCCGCCCTCGGGGGAACCACTGAACAGCTCTCTGGAGTCGTCTACCTACACAACGCGTCTAGTGGGGGAGTTGACGAGCTGTGGGACTTCGAGCAGAGCGAAACTGGACGACTCTTCACAGCCGACCGGAGAAGCGACTTCATCAGCTTCCTAAAGTCAAAGTTATCGGCGGCGAATGGCGCTGGCGCAGCGGACCTTCTACTGAACTCCGCCGTCCGGCCAAGTAAGCAACTGATGGCACTGGCCGCCGAGGAGGTCCAGCACCGCGAGCAGTTCGTCCTTCTTGACGAGCAACAGGTCGCCTACGAAGACGTCATGCGTGCCGTGCGCAACGCTTCCCGTGGTGCGACGAAAGAGGTCGTCATCATCAAGGGCGGACCAGGCTCCGGAAAGTCCGTCATCGCGCTAAGTCTCCTCGGTGAACTGTCACGGCAGGGTCGCACGACTCTCCACGCCACCGGGTCGTCTGCGTTCACTCAGACGCTGCGAAAGGTTGCAGGCGCGAGGCAACCCCGTGTCCAGCGGCTCTTCACCTACTACAACCAGTTCATCGATGCAGAGCCGAACGGTGTCGATGTGCTGATCTGCGACGAGGCTCACCGCATACGTGAGACCTCCACCAACCGATTTACCAAGGCGATCCTGCGCACCGGCCGCCCACAGGTGGAAGAGCTCATTGATTCGGCGCGAGTCCCGGTCTTTCTGCTAGATGAGTACCAAGTCGTTAAGCCGTCGGAACGCGGCAGTGTGGCCGAAATCAAGAGCGCAGCAAGCAGGATGGGCTGCAAGGTCACCGAAGTCGACCTTGATGGACAGTTCCGCTGCGGGGGTAGCCGAGCATACGAAAAGTGGGTCCATCGCCTCCTACAGTTGGAGCCCGGAGGTCCGGTCAAATGGGAGGGTGACGAAGCCTTCGACGTTCACGTCGATGAAGCTCCTTCACTGATCGAGACCAGGCTGCGCCA
Source organism: Gordonia amicalis NBRC 100051 = JCM 11271 (assembly GCF_000332995.1). Lineage (GTDB taxonomy): Bacteria > Actinomycetota > Actinomycetes > Mycobacteriales > Mycobacteriaceae > Gordonia > Gordonia amicalis. Next base: position 2,131 of record NZ_BANS01000061.1, on the reverse strand, counting down.
ACTATTGGAGGACGGCTACTCCGCCCGCATCGCCGCCGGGTACTGCTGGGAGTGGAGCGACCCGATAAAAGGCGGCGGACTTGTCGACGATGTAGTGATCGGCGACTGGAAGCGGCCCTGGAACAACAAGAAGTCCACATCACATGCTGGAGCCCCAGGGACGGCGTACTGGGCGTTTGATCCGGCAGGCTTCGACCAGGTTGGATGCGTATACACAGCCCAGGGTTTCGAATATGACTATGGCGCCGTAATTTTCGGGCCTGACCTGGTCTGGCGTACGGACCATTGGGAGGCGCGCCCGGAGTACAGCCACGACAAGCAGGTCAAGCGGGGTGACGGTTTGTCGTTCGATCGGGCTATTCGGAACACCTACAAGGTGCTTCTTACTCGCGGAATGCGGGGTATGCGAATGTACTCCACTGACCCCGAAACCCAGGCCCTGCTGCACTCTCTTGTTGAGGGGCCCTAGGGATGCCGTCTGTCCTCACTACGTACTCCGGCGTCGACCCTGACGTACAACGCAACCTGAGATTCGGGATCCGAAAGGGGCGGTGGGGGCTACGAAAGGAGCCGGTCGACTGGAAGGCTGCCACTACTTTCGGTTGGCACGTTATCGGCGCGCAGGCCAAAGGCCTTCGTCGAGGTCCTCGTTGTCAACCCGAGGAGTGGGTCACCGCGACGATCGACGTGTACATATTCCGCGTGCTGTCACCACTTGTGCTGGAGTCGGGGTACTTTTGGCCCGATGAGGTTCGCCAGTCCGAGTTGATGTACCCATATCGGTTCGACATCGAACTCGTTGCACACGCACCCGGTGTTTCGACGGCTTATAACGCACCGATCCCGGCGGATATTTCAGAGGGCATCCGACGAGCTGCATCCCGCGCGGAATCGATTGCCATCGTAGGCGATAAGGACTGGACTGCTTTCGTCGACGAGATTACGCGACGGCAGTGACCGGGATCGGATTCTTTCGTGGTTTTTGCCGGGACCGCGGCGGCCGCCTCTGGAGCGACTAGCAATATAGGTGGAATTCCCAAGAACTCGGGACGACTATGCACTTCGGAATCTGTCCGAAGGGTGCGGGTCCACCTTGCCGGCCCGCCTTTTCCAAATAGAATCTGCACCCGATATAGGGCTGCATCTCATATTCGTCCACGCATTAGTCATTTTCGAACGTTGTTCCAACTGGAAGGCTTGGTAGTCTGCGCTGATCGGAACGGCCTAGTTTGCTCAGCGTGTTCGTCGTACGGGTATCGCGAGTGGAACACCGGCATCGCGCAGCGCTAACGCGTTGTCACCCGAACGGACGATTTCCGAGGCGCCTTCTGGGCGAACCTCCGCACACGCCTGCAAAGCGACAGTTACTTCCGCTAACTGTCGCGGGCTACCGCTATGGTGTCTTCGATTACTAGGGCGCCGTGGCTTCGCGGCTTGAGTTAGTAGGTTGTCGAGTGGCCAGTCGAGAAAATGACGCGGACCTGAAGGATCGCGTCGGCAGGTTGATGCAGTTCCTCCGCGAGATGGTGAAGGCCCGTACACGGCCCGTCCTCCGGGTAGAGGACCACGAGCGAGTTCAGTGGCTTTTCCCTGGTAGTGCACCCTTCCAGGTGGAACACTCTGCGACGGCCGGCGAGGTGGTCGTTCAGGCGCCGCGCGTGCATCTGGAAGATCCGCCCGCGTTACCCCGCTCTCTCGAGCCGTGGGTGGCCGACACAGACCTAATCGACCGCAGCGATACGGCAGGTCCGCAGTTTCATGAGCCCGAATCGTCGAACTCTACGCCGGCACCTGAGGTTGAGAGTGCTCGCTCGGAGTATCACCGGTGGTATCAAGACTGGGCGATGTGGGCCCAGACAGATCGGCAGCGTCGACCCCAATTTGAGCTCTATCAGGCCCTGACAGAAATGCTGCACGAGCTCAGCGCGCGGCCAGAGTCTGTTGAACTGGTGGTCGCGTCGGGTCTACTCAGTCTCCCGTCGAAGATGGCTGACGGTTCACGGGTCAACACACACCTCGTGACGCAGGAAGCGACCGTCGAACGAGACGAATCGACCGGTGATCTGCTCGTGAGACTCGTAGAGCTGTCTTCCTGCCGATTAGAAGACAGTGAGCTTCTCACCGGCCTCTG
>NZ_BANS01000062.1 GCF_000332995.1 Gordonia amicalis NBRC 100051 = JCM 11271 | reverse complement strand
GTTGCCGCGCCGGCCCCGGCGACGAAGGCGCCCGCCGAGACAGCACCGGCGGAGAAAGCGGCGGCGAAGAAGGTCCCGGCCAAGAAGGCTCCGGTCAAGAAGGCGCCGGCGGAGAAGGCGGCCGCGGCGAAGGCGCCGGTTAAGAAGGCGCCGGCGAAGAAGGCCGCAGCCAAGAAGGCACCGGCGAAGAAGGCTCCGGCCAAGACCGCACCGGCGAAGAAGGCCGCGGCGGTGAAGGGTGCCGCCGAACGCGCCGCGGCCAAGAAGGCGCCGGCCCGTAAGGCCACCCCCACCAAGGCGGCCACGAAGAAGACGCCTGCGGCGAAGAAGGCGGCCACGGCGAAAAAGACCGCAGCCAAGAAGGCGCCCGCCAAGAAAGCGCCCGCCAAGAAAGCGCCTGCCAAGAAAGCTGCTCCCAGCGCCGACTGACCCGTGCGCGCACATTCCGGCCGCGCGCGCCGTCGTAGGCTGCTGCGGCAATCGAGGCGCACGGGACTAGAGTGTTCGGCGTGGACTTCTTCGGCGTGTTGGCCTATGGCCAGAGTCTGATCATGTTGGCCCTGACCGTGGTAGCGGGGGTCGCGGCGGTCGTCGCGCTGATCCACGCGGCCATTCAGCGTCCCGACGCGTTCCCGGCGGTCGACCGGCAGAGCAAGGTGATCTGGGTGGCGATCCTGGCCGGCGCCTCCCTGTTCATCTGGTTCTTCGGGGCGGTGAGCTTTCTGGGCATCATCGGCGTGGTCGCGATGCTCGTGTACCTGGTCGATGTGCGCAAGCGTGTCGACGACATTCAGGGCAAGTCCTGGTTCAGCAAAAAGGCCTGATGCATCGTGGCGGAGTATCGGATCAATGACCTCGCCGAGGCGTCGGGGGTCAGCGTTCGCAACATCCGGGTCTATCAGGATCGCGGACTGCTTCCGCCGCCCAGCATCCGCGGCCGTGCAGGCTGGTATTCCGACCAGCATCTGGTCCGGCTGAACCTCATCTCCCGCATGCTCGAACGCGGGTACACCTTCGCGACCATCAGCGAGCTTTTGCACGCGGCCCACCACGGCATGCGTGTCGAGCAGATCCTGCGGGGATCGCCGAAGGGCGGTCGGTTCCGCAACTTCAAACGCGCGGCGACCATCACCATCACCGAGTTGCGCAAAACCCTCAACGCCTCGGATCGCTCCATCGCCCTCAGCCAGAAACTGGGTCTGCTCGCCAAGGACGGCGCGCACTACGCCATCCGGAACCCCGAGTTGCTCGAGGGCGCGGAGATCCTGGTGAAGAGCGGCATCGACATCGACGTCCTCCTCGACCGCTGGGTGCGGGTCCAGGAAGACCTCGAGGACGTCGCGACCAGCTTCGTCTCGATCATCACCGACAAGTACTTCGACGAGAACCTTCCTGACCTGGGTGAAGCCGGCGTGAGCGAGATGGCCGACCTCATCCAGACCGTTCGTCCGATGGCGCACGAGATCGTCGAGACGACCTTCCGCAAGGCGCTCGACGAACAGATCTCCAAGGCCATCGGGCAGGCGGCGACCTACTTCGACGCGGCGACCGCGGACGACGAACCGGACACCGCGACGCCGGGTTCCACCGGTGACCAGCCGGGCCTCGGCTATGAGACAACCGATATTGGTACATTGAACTCCGACACGGGGACGCTGAACGCGGCGTCCCCGCCCGGGGTCTCCATCGCGGACGATCCCGACCGAGGTTGAGGGGTGCCGGTGAACACGAAGTCGTTGAAGAGGGTCGGTGGAATCGCGGCCGCGATCGGTGCGGCAGCAGTCGGAGTCGGTGTCGGCACTGTCCTCGCCGGGATCGCCCGTGACGCGCTGCGCGCCGAACTCGCGGTCGACGACGGTCCCGACGACCTGCTCACCGCACCCGACTCCCCGCCCCGGCGGCTGCCGGTCCGCAGCTCCGACGGCACCCTCCTCAACGCGGAGGTCTACGGGGTCGACGACGCGGACGACGAGGGCGACGTCATCGTGATGGTCCACGGATGGACCTGCAACACCGCCTACTGGTACCCCCAGATCAATCACCTCACCTCGTCCGAGGGCGGCAGGCGACGGGTCGTCGTCTACGACCAGCGTGGCCACGGACTCAGTGAACGTGGTCGCCGCCGTCCGACCGTGGCGATGCTCGGACAAGATCTCGACGCCGTGCTCGAGGCGACCGTTCCGGCTGGGCGTCGCGCAATCCTGGTGGGGCACAGCATGGGTGGGATGACCATTATGTCGTGGGCGGACCAGTATCGCGAGAAGGTCGGCACGCGTGTCTCCGCCGTGGTGCTCGTCTCGACCGCTGCCAACGCGGTCATGGAGAACCACGCCCTCGTGCCGGTCGATCTGCCAGCGTATGCGCGGCCCTTCGCGCCTCTGGTGTCCAAAGCGATCACCTCGGTGCCGGTGCCGATCCCCAAAACCTCGTACGGCGTTCGGTTTTCGCACTACATCGCCCTGGGGCCCAACGCACGTAAGGCGCATGTCGACTTCGTCGACGAGATGATCGGCGCGTGCCCGCCGCGCGCACGCGCCGGCTGGGGATCGGCGATGGGCAAACTCGATGTGACGGCCGGGCTGGCCGCTCTCTCGGTGCCCACCACCGTCGTCGTCGGGACCGAGGACCGGCTGACCCCGCGCAAGCACGCCGAGCAGATGGCAGAGGTGCTGCGGCGCAACGGTTCCCTCCGGGAACTCGTCGTCTACGAGGGCGTCGGGCACATGTCGAGTATCGAGGCCGCCGAGCGGTTCAACGAGATGCTCGACGAACTGGTCACCGAGGTCTCGCGTACCGAGCAGCGGGTCAGCTGAGCCCGCACTCCCGGACCGTCGTCACAGCGCGCAGTTCACGAAGACCGGTTCCGGTCGAAGAGTGACACCGAAGGCGTCGAACACACCATCGCGGACCTCGCGCGCCAGCGTCAGTAGCTGCTCGGTGGTGGCCGAACCGCGATTGGTCAGTGCCAGAGTGTGTTTCGTCGACAGGCGAACCGCGGCATCCGCCCCCGGGTAACCGCGGACGAAGCCCGCCCGCTCGATCAGCCAGCCCGCCGACAACTTGATCGCGGTGGGGGAGCCGTCGGGCGTGCTCGGTTGCGGACCGGCCGGATAGGACGGGATCGCGACGTCGTCGCCGACCCGTCCCGCGATCCGTTCGAGCACGGCCGGGGCTTCCTCCCCGGGGATGATCGGATTGGTGAAGAACGATCCCGCGCTCCAGGTGTCGAAGTCGTCGGGGTCGAGGACCATCCCCTTGCCACGACGTAGACCGAGAACCGCCTCGCGCGCGGTCACGGCGTCGACTCGTTCGCCGGGTTCCACGCCCACCTTCGTCGCCAGCTCGCGATAGCGGATCGGCTGACTCGCGCGGTCGTCGTTGAGCCAGAACGACACCGCGACGACCACGAAGTCGTGGCGGTGCTTGAGATTGCTGGTGCGGTAGCCGAGCCCGAGTTCGGTGGGCGAGACCCAGCGCAGGGTGCCGGACCGGCGGTCGAGAACCTGGACCGACCGCAGGATGTCGGCGACCTCGACGCCGTAGGCCCCGACGTTCTGAACCGGGGTCGCACCGGCGGCGCCCGGAATCCCCGACAAGCACTCCAGCCCGCCGAAACCCGCCTCAACGGTCGCGGCGACCAGATCGTCCCAGCCCACCCCCGCGTCGGCGACCACATGGGGACGGCCCGACTCGCGGCCCGATCCGAACTCGATGCCGCTGCTCGCGAGCACCACGGCGGTGCCGTCGAAGCCGGCGTCGCCGATCACGAGATTGGACCCGCCACCGATGACGAGCACGGGTTCGGACTGCTCGTCGAGCTCCAGGATGGTCTTGACGATGCTGCGCGTGTCGGAGCAGCGCACGATCTCACGGGCGGGGCCGCCGAGACGCAGGGTGGTCAGCTCGGCGAGGGGCGCGCTCAGCGGCGTCTGCGTGTCGGTCACGCGTTAAACGTTAACCGGCGAACGGTAGCGTTCTCTCCATGGCGAGCAAGCTGCAGCACTTGGACTCCTACCCGTTCTCCACCGAACGGCTCTGGGCGATCTTCACCACAGAGCAGTACTGGCACGATCTGGTGGAGCGGATGAACGCCGGTCACGGCCACGTGGAGAAGGTGACCATCGCGGGCGACACCGTGACGGTCGAGATGAACCAGGGCATTCCTGCGGAGAAGCTCCCGTCGGCGGTCACCAAGATCATGCCCGGCGACCTCCGGATTCCGCGGAGGAACACATATCGGCTGGTCGGAGACCGAATCGTGGCCGAGATGCACGCAACGGTCGAGGGCGCGCCGGTGCCGGTGAACGTGTACGGGACCATCACCACGTCGGGCGATCCGGCGACCAGCGACTGCGAGGCCGAGGTGTCGGTGAACCTGCCGATGTTCGGTGGGAAGATCGAGAAGGCCGTGGTCAGCGAGCTGGTCGGCCTGCTGGAGCACGAGCGTGGCCACACCGTCGATTGGGATTCGGAAAATCGGCTGACGTAGCCTGGTCGTCATGGCACGACGGCTCAGCTACTCCGCTCGCTACACCCATCCCGCGGAGAAGCTCTACCAAGCGCAGAGCATCAAGCAGTACTGGGACGACATGATGGCGGGATTCCAGATGATCTCGCCGCACTGCGAGGTCGCCTCCTTCTCCGCCGACGAGACCGGCGTCCGGGTCGTCCTGAAGCAGCACATCGGACGCGACCAGCTGCCCCCGCTCGCGCAGACGGTGATGATGAAAGACATGGTCATCACGCGTGAGGAGACCCTCGGTCCGTTCGATCCGGACAACACCAAGGGCACCTACAACGCGTCCATCCCCGCCGGTCCCGGCAGCCTCAACGGCTGGCAGGAACTGTTCCCGACCGAGGAGGGCTGCACGATCCGCCGGACCAGCGAGGCGAAGGTCTTCGTCCCGTTCGTCAACGGCAAGCTCGAGCAGATGATCCTCATCAACCTCGTCGATCTGTTCCGCGCCGAGGCCGAATACGCCAAGGACTGGATCGACAAGAACTTGTGAGTCGTCTGGCCGCTCCGATCGGCCGGGGTGACGCGCGGGACCACCAACATCAACCGCCTGCGTCGGGTGGATCGGTGGATGGCGCATGAACCGGCAGTGATCGCGGCGCTGGATGTCGACCGTCCGCTGGTCGTCGACCTCGGGTACGGAGCACGCCCCGACGCGACCGTCGAGATGGCGGGTCGGCTGCGCCGCGTCGCCCCGGATCTGCAGATGGTGGGACTCGAGATCGACCCGGCACGTGTCGTCGAACCGCGCGACGGTGTCCGGTTCGCCGTCGGCGGTTTCGAGATGGCGGGTCTGCGTCCCCGCGTGGTGCGCGCCTTCAACGTCCTGCGGCAATACGACGAGGCCGAGGTCGAGGCGGCGTGGTCGAGGCTGCGTGCGGCCCTGTCGCCGGGTGGCGTGATCGTGGAGGGAACCTGCGACGAGATCGGCCGGCGGTGCGCCTGGGTGCTGCTCGACCACGCAGGCCCGGTGAGCTTGACGCTCTGCTGGGCGCCCGAACACTCCGATCGCCCGTCCGACCTCGCCGAACGACTGCCCAAGTCGCTCATCCACCGCAACGTGCCGGGCGAGAAGATCCATGAACTGCTGACGCTCGCGGACCAGTGCTGGGACATCGCCGCCCCAATGGCTCCGTACGGACCGCGGGTGCGCTGGCGCCATGCGCAGGACCTGCTGCGTGAGCGTGGCGTGGACTGCGTGGTCACGCGCCGCCGGATGTCGGACAACGTGCTGACCGTTCCGTGGTCAGTGGTCGCCCCGTCGGAGTAACCCCGAGGGAACCTGTCGGCACAGCGGGTGTCGGGCATTACTGTGGCGGCTATGCGTGTGGCGATGGCCCAGATCAGCTCGACCGACGATCCGAGCGAGAACCTGGCGACCCTGCGTGCGGCGACGCAGGAGGCGGCATCGCGCGGGGCGCGGCTGGTGGTGTTCCCGGAGGCGACGATGTGCCGGTTCGGCGTGCCGCTGAAGCCGGTGGCGGAGGAAATCGACGGGTCGTGGGCACGCGGGGTGTCGGAGGTCGCGGCGTCGGCCGGTGTGACCGTGGTGGCCGGGATGTTCACCCCTTCGGATGACGGTCGCGTGTTCAACACGGTCCTCGTCGCGCATCCCGACGGGTCGCGCCTCGGCTACGACAAACTGCACCTCTACGACGCCTTCGGTTTTCACGAGTCCAAGACCGTCGCGCCCGGTGCGGAGCCGGTGACCTTCGAGGTCGACGGGGTCACCGTGGGAGTTGCGACCTGCTACGACATCAGGTTTCCCGCCCTGTTCACGACCCTGGCACGACGCGGCGCACAGGTCATCGTGGTGCCCACGTCCTGGGGTGCCGGGCCCGGCAAGATCCACCAGTGGGAGGTGCTCGCCACGGCTCGCGCGCTGGATTCCACGACCTTCGTCGTCGCGGTGGGACAGGCCCTTCCGCCGGATGAGGCGGTCGCCGGATCCGGGGTCCCGACCGGGATCGGACACAGCCAAATCACAGACCCCTTCGGTACGGTGGTCGCCGCGTACCCGGAGACGGTCTGTGTCGATGTTCACGACCTCGACCTGGAACTGGTCGAGAAGGCTCGTATGCAACTGGCGGTCCTAGCCAACGAGCGAGCTTTGCCGGTCGGCGATGCGGTGCACAGCGAGTTGACACCCGCCGGCGAACGGCTCCGAGAGTCCGACGACCGAGGACGGAACCCATGAGCGACGACAACAAGACTCCCGGTGATGACCCCCGAGACGCGGGCACACCCTCCGGAGACGAACCGGTGACCACCGGCGACGAGTGGCGTCCGGTGTCCGGTGACGGTCCGGCCGAGTCGAACGCCGGGCCGGTCGTCCCCGAGACGGGGGAGACCGAACAGTTCCCGACGACACCGGTCGCCCCGGGGGCACACGCGTATTCGAACGTCCCGCCGTCCGAGGCGGATACCACCGGCCTGGGTGGCGGACCGGGCACGCCGGGCACCGCGCGGTTCCCGCCCGGTGAGACCCCCTACGGGGATGAGTCGAGTGCACCCCTAGAGACGCCTGGCAGCGGCCCGGTGATCACCTCGCCGCGGAAGAATCGCAGCACCGGGAAGATCGTGGCGCTGAGCCTCGTCGCCGTGCTGCTCCTGGCCGTGATCGGCGCGGTCGGCAGCGAACTCTATCTGCGCAACAAGGTCACGAACTGCCTCGAGGACTCGTTCAGCGGCCTCACCGGTGTAGCCACCTCGGTGTCCCTGAGTCGCAAACCGATCATCATGCAGGGCACCGGCGACATCCCGTACGTGCAGGTCGACACCAAGGACGGCTCCGACGCCAACGGAGTACGTCTGCACATGCGCGCCGACGGCATCTCCGGCGACAACACCAGTACCGACATCCGCACCCTCAACGGCCACGGCTTCATCCCGTACGAGCGGATCGTCGAGCTCAGCAAGGAGAGTGCGCCTCCGGGTGCCGGTGGCCAGAGCACCGGCAACGGTGCGAGCCCGGTCGGTTCGGTCGAGGAGATCACCGGCAACGCGGCCGAGGGCACCTTCGAGGTACAGGCCGGGTTCCCGGTCATGTTCTTCTCCGTGCCGGTCTCGGCGACCATCAAGCCGGTCCTCCAGGACGGCCGGGTCGACTTCCAGGTCGTCAAGGCCAGCGCGCTGGTGTTCGGCATCCCGCCGGACTTCGCACAGCAGATCGTCGACCAGGTCACCACGTCGGCGCTCGGACCGTTCTTCGACGAGGTCCAGGTCGATCAGTTGACGGTCACCGACACCGGGCTCGAGTTCGCGATCAGCGGTTCCGACGTCCAGCTCACCAACGAGATGACCGGAAACCAGGAGTCGGGCGGCTGCTCGGCCTGACCGGGCCGTCGGTCACCGCTCGGCGTCCGCGGGGGGATCGACACGGTGGACCCACACCGTGGGCCCGTCGGTGAGCGTGTATTCGGCGCGGACAACCGACTTCCACCGCCGGGTGTAGACCGCGGACATCACGGGGTCGGCCGTACCCGCGGTCACCGGCAGGCCCTGCCGTCGCCCCTTCTCCACGATGGCGTCGACGAGGCGGGACAGTACCCCGCTGCGCCGGTGATCCGGGTGGACGAGGCCGAAGATGATGCCGATCGACTCGTCGGCGACGGAGGCCTCGGCATTCGCGCGCCTGAATTCGGTGAAACGTTCGACGAATCCGTCCAGGGTCCGGACGTAGTACCGATTCCGCTCTTTGAGATCGGCGTCGACGATGCCGTTCGCCCGGCCCGGCTCCGAAATCGCGGCGAGCGCGATCAATCTCCCCGATTCATCGAAAACTCCGTACATGCCCGCAAGATTCTCGGCGAACAGGACCTCGCCGTACCACCGGTAGGCGTGGGCCGGAGCCTCCTCGCCGAGAACCCATCGATAGGCCGGAACCTCGCGGAGTCCGGTTTCGAGCAGGTCCAGTGCGTCTTCCCGATCGGACTCCGTCAACAGCCGAGCTCCGTTCACAGATGCCAGGATGCCTTTCGTCACCGCTACATATCAGCACAGCGACACCACGCCGGCACGCTTCCGCCGCGTCCGGGCGGTGCGGCTGAAATCGATCTGTAGACTTCACAACCGCCTGACGACCTCTACGGTGTGAGGCAGCATTATGTCGGCGCCGACATCCGACGCCGATTCTCGTCCTGTTCCGTTTCCAGTTCGGAGTGGTCTCGCCCGATGCCCGTCACCCCATCGTTCAACAGAGATGAGGTGCGCGCGCTTCTCGGTCTCGTGGGCACCGCGCTCAGGTCGTCACCGTGGGCGGTGGCCGGTTTCGTGGTCTTTCAGCTCGCGAGCGTGTTCACCTCGCTCGCGCAGCCGGCCCTCAACGCCGCGATCATCGATGACGGAATCCTGCGCGGCGACGTGGGGACGATCAAGTTCGTGGGCCTCATCATGGTCGCGGTCGCGGTGGTCAATCTCGTGGTCGCCATCGGCGCGACCTACTTCGCTTCCCATGTGTCGGCGGTGGCCGCACGCGATCTGCGCAGTCGGCTCAACGGCCGTATCGGAGCCCTCACGAACCAGCAGGTTGCCCGCCTGGGACTGTCCAGCCTGTTGACCAGGTCCACCGGGGACGTGGGGCAGATCCAAGGCTTCCTGTTCATCGGTCTCACGATCGTCGTGACCGCGCCGCTCATGCTGTTCGGTGCACTGGTCCTGTCGCTCTCGCAGGCGTGGCAGATGGCTCCGGTGATCCTCGTCGCCGGTCTGCTCCTGGTCGCGCTGATCGGCACGCTGGTGCGGCGCCTCCTCCCGTGGGCCGCCCTCATGCAACGCCGTCTCGACGTCGTGAACCGGGTACTCCGGGAGCAGCTGCGTGGGATCGCGGTGATCCGGACCTTCCGTCGTGAGGACCGTGAGCGTGCCCGATTCGCCGCGGAGAACGACGAACTCACCCACGTGGCACTGCGGCTGGGACGAACGCAGGTTCTGATGCTCCCGACCGTCACGGCCGTGTCCAACCTCGCGGCGGTGGCAGTGGCCGCGCTGGGCGCCGTCTACGTCGACCGTGGTCAGATGCAGATCGGCCAGATCACGGCCGCCGTCGGCTATCTCGGCCAGATCCTGCTGGCCGTGTCGATGCTGACGGTGATCGCCGGTGTCATCCCGCGAGCGGTCACCAGCGCAGGCCGTATCGGCGAGGTGCTCGACACCGAGGTGCTCGAATCCGGTGACGCCGACCCCGCCACGCCATCCCCGGCACCCGCCCTGGTCTTCGAATCGGTGTCCGTCGGGTACCCGGGCGCCGAAGCACCCGCAATCGACGGGATCTCGTTGACCTGCGCGGCCGGTTCGGTGACCGGTGTTCTCGGCGGGACCGGGAGCGGCAAGTCGACGCTGCTCTCGCTGCCCTTGCGTTTCGCCGACCCCGATGCGGGCGTGGTGCGCTGGGACGGAGCGGACGTGACCGGCTTGGCCCCGGCGTGGGTACGCGCGCGTTCGGCGTTCACCGGGCAGGGCGCCGCGCTGGTCACCGGCACGATTGCCGAGAACCTGCGGCTCGGGCGTCCGGACGCCACCGACGCCGAACTGTGGGAGGCGCTCGAGGTGGCAGCGGCCGACGACTTCGTCGCCGCCCGGCAGGGTGGATTGGCCGCTTCGGTCGCGCAGGAAGGACGCAACTTCTCCGGGGGTCAGCGTCAGCGACTGGCGTTGGCCCGCGCTGTCCTGCGACGTCCGTCGCTGTACGTGCTGGACGACCCGTTCAGTGCGCTTGACGTCGACACCGAGCAGCGAATCATCGCCAATCTGCGGCTCGCCCATCCGGAGTCGACCATCTTGATCGCGGCGCAACGGGTTTCGTCGGTGCGGCACGCCGATGTCATCGGGGTGCTCGAGGACGGCCGTCTGGTCGCGGTCGGGACGGACGAGACGCTGCGCACCGACAGCGAGATCTACCGCGAGATCGCCCACGCGCAGGCGGTGACCAATGCCTGACGGCAGCAGGCGCGACGGCTCGTTGCGGTGGCTGATGCGACAGTTGCATCTGAGCCGCGGTCGGGCGGCCACGATTTCTCTCTTCGCGATCACGGCCTCGCTGGGAGGAGTCGTCGGGCCGATCCTCTTCGGCGCGATCACAAACGTGATCGTCGACGGAACGACCGGGGCCGGGATGGACTGGAACCGACTCTGGTCGCTGCTCGGCGCGCAGGCCGTGATCTATGTGGTCGTCGCCTGCCTGACCTTCACGCAGGGACAGTTGTTGACCATCGCGGTGCAGCGATCCGTGGCGGGGCTGCGCACTCGCATCGAGGACAAGGTCCACCGGCTCCCGTTGCGCTACTTCGAGTCCAACAATCGCGGAGTGCTGGTCAGCAAGCTCACCGCACACACCGACAACTCCGCCACCGTCATCGCGCCCGTGCTGGTGACGGTCCCCACGAACGTGCTGACCCTGGTCGTGGTGACGATCGTGCTGTTCGTCATCTCGCCGCTGCTGGCCGTGGTCGCACTCGCCGCCGCGCCGGTGTCGGCGGCCGCTTCGGTCGTGATCGCGCGCAAGGTCCGACCGTTCCTGGAGACCAGGTGGACCACCACGGCAGCGCTCACCGGACACATCGAGGAGGAACTCAGCGCCCGTCGCATGTTGCAGGCGTACAACGCCGAGCCCCTCGCCAGACGCCGCTTCGACGACCTCAACGAGAGGTTGTTCGGTTCGACGCGTTCAGCACAGTGGACCGCCGGCACCCTCGCACCGGTGCTCGGCGCGATCAATGCCGTCGTCTTCCTGATCCTGGCGGTCCTCGGCGGCATCATGGTCGTCGATGGAACCCTGAGTCTCGGCGCAGCTCAGGTGGCCGTGATCTTCGCGCAGCAGCTGTCGTCCGCGGTGCGCGAACTGGCCGGATTCGTGACCAAGGTGCAGTCGGGCACGGTGTCGGCGAGCAAAGTGCGCGAAGTGCTCGACGAGCCGGAGGACGCCGCGCCCGAAACCGACGAGCCAGAGCCTTCGGCGCGGCATCGCCGGCCCCCGGAGATCGTCTTCGACGACGTCGGCTTCGCATACGACGAGGGCTCGCCGGTTCTGGACTCGGTGAGCTTCCGCATGGCTCCGGGCACGACCACGGCGATCGTGGGGTCGACCGGGGCCGGCAAGACGACCCTCACGAACCTGCTGCAGGCCTTCTACCGCCCGACCTCCGGTTCGATACTGATCGACGGCGAGGACTCCGCAGAGCTCGGTCCGCATCGTGTTCGCAACGGGATGGCGGTGGTGACGCAGGACCCGTGGCTGTTCACCGGAACCGTCCGCGAGAACATCGCATACGGCACGTCAGGTGACGACGCGGTGGCCAAGGCGGTTCACGACGGCCACCTGGATCAGATCCTGGCGGCCCTGCCGCGGGGTATCGACACCGAGATCGGCCAGGAGTCGGAGAACCTCAGCGCGGGTGAGAAGCAGCTCGTGACCGTTGCTCGTGCCATCGCGGCATCTCCACGGATACTCATCCTCGACGAGGCGACCAGCGCCGCCGATCCGCGCACCGAATTGCTCGTCCAGCGGGCGCTGCAACGCCTGCGCGCCGGTACGACGACCCTGCTGATCACCCACCGGATGGCGACCGCCGCGCTTGCCGATCAGATCGTCGTCCTCGAGGGCGGCACGATCGTCGAGGCCGGAACCCACGACGAATTGGCAGCCGCCGGCGGCGTCTACGCGCGCCGCTGCGGCGTCGACCTGGAATCCCGGGCCGAGATGAATCGGTAGAGGTCAACGACCATCATCCGGGCGTAATGGTCTCATTTTCGGAACCCATTCATTGATGCGTTCCACTCGATTCGAACGCTTGACCCACTTTGAAGGATCGTGGAACGGAAATTCGCGGATCGGGAAAGTTACGGTTCGGAAGGTTATGGCCGCGGTCAGTCGAATTCGTGGTAAAGGGCGCACGTCGCCAATGGCACACAATTGTGGATTTCGACCGGAAACGTTGCAGCGACGTTGCTAACCGCCGTTCTACCGCCAGGTTTACGGACATGCGTCCAACTAAAATCGATTGTTCGATTAAAGAGGGGCTGTTGACCTGCGCTTTCCGTCGGGATGGATGGCGGAGAAAAGAATATTCGTGACAAGAACCGCGAAGTAATGAAGACATTGCCGAGGCGGATATGTAATCTCTGTCTCAAGCCGTCGCACTGGTGGGAGCAGGCGGTCATATTCCAATCATCTCACCACGGATGGAGGAGAATCATGGCTGATTCAATTGGAGACTCGATCAACGACAGCATCACCGAAACGATCACGGGCGCGATCCTCGAAGCGTTCACCGGTTCGCTCGACGGCGGCACCGAGCCGACGACGTAGATCGACAGACTTTCGAATCGCCTCACAGCCTCGGCTGTGGGGCGATTCGCGTTGGGTGGTCGAAGCGCCGGCGTCGCAGAAGCGTCCGGGGGACCGAATGATCCGCGGTGCGTGTCCGCCGGGCGGCCCGACGCGATACGGTCCATCTGACACGACCCATGCTCGCCCGAGGCCGATCGGGATTCGACGAGGAGGAATGCATGAACCAGCGACTGCGTAGAGGCGGCGCCGCGATCGCGGTCGCGCTGGGCATCGGGCTCACGCTGTCGGCCACCGGTACGACAGGCGTTGCGGCGGCGGCACCGAGTCTCGTGACCGCGGGTTCGCCCACCGAAAGGGTCACCGACATCGTCGTGCACTCCGATGCGATGAACAAAGACATCCCGCTGACGGTCATCAAACCCGCCGACGCGTCCAAGCCGCGTGGGGTTCTCTACCTGCTGAACGGCGCCGGCGGCGGCGAGGATGGTGCCAACTGGCTGGCGAAGACCGACATCGTCGAGTTCACAAAGAACAAGAACCTCTACGTCGTCATCCCCAATCAGGGCCAGTTCAGCTACTACACCGACTGGGAGAAGCCCGACCCCGAGCTCGGCGTCCACAAGTGGTCGACCTTCCTCGGCAAGGAATTGCCGCCCGTCTTCGACGCGCACTTCAACACCTCCGGACGCAACGCGATCGGCGGCATCTCCTCATCCGGTACGTCGGTGCTGAATCTCGCGATCGAGCATCCGGATCTGTACGAGGCCGTCGGCTCCTACAGCGGTTGCCCGACCACCGCGGACCCGTTCGGGCAGAACAGCATCCGTCTCGTGGTCGAGGTGCGTGGCGGCGGCGACGCCAGGAACATGTGGGGGCCGTACAACGGGCCCGGATGGCGCAAGCACGATCCCGTCATCAACGCCCACAAGCTGCGTGGCACCAAGCTCTACATCTCCAACGCGACCGGGCTGCCCGGTCCGTATGACAGCCCGGCGTACGTCAAGAAGCAGGACACCCTCGCCGACCAGATCGTGGTCGGTGGCGTCATCGAGGGCAGCACCATGGCCTGCACCCTGCAGCTGGTGAACCGCCTGCGGCAGTTGAACATCCCCGCGACGGTCGACCTGCCGTCCGTCGGCACCCATTCCTGGGGATACTGGCAGGACCAGCTTCACCGCTCCTGGTCGTTCTACGAACGCGCGCTTCGCTGACCCTTCGAGGCTCGCTTCGCTCGCACCTCAGGGGGCGAGGTTAGTTGAAGATCACCGTCTTTCGGCCGTGCACCAGGACCCGGTCCTCGAGGTGCCAGCGCAGTCCGCGGGACAGTACGAGCGTCTCGATGTCGCGTCCCTGACGCACCATGTCGGTCACCGAGTCGCTGTGATCGACACGGATCACGTCCTGTTCGATGATCGGACCCGCGTCGAGGTCTGCGGTGACGTAATGGCATGTCGCGCCGATCAGTTTGACGCCCCGGGCGAAAGCCTGGTGATACGGGCGGGCGCCGATGAAGCTCGGCAGGAAGCTGTGGTGGATGTTGATCGCGCGGCCGGCCCAGGCATCGCACAGCTGCGGCGGCAGGATCTGCATGAACCGGGCCAGGACCACCGCGTCCGGCTGGTAACCGTCGACGATCCGGGCGAGTTCGGCGAAGGCCTCCGCTTTTCGCTCTCCCCCGAACGGGACGTGATGGAACGGGATTTCGAAACGGGTCGCCAACTCCTCGAGTTGGGGATGATTGCCGACGACGGCCCTGATGGTCGCCGGCAACTCGCCTCGATGTGCACGTCCGAGAAGGTCGATGAGACAGTGGGTTTCCTTGCTTACCAGGAGAACCACGGACTTGGCCTCACGTGTGTCGGTGAGGCGCCACTCGGTCTCGGGGCCGAGCTCGGCGGCGACCTCCGCGGCGAAGCGTGCGCGTAGTTCCTCGGCACTGAACGAGACCGTGTCGGCACGGATGGCCTGGCGGGTGAAGAACCAGCCGGTGTCGGGGTCGGAGTGGTACCCGGCCTCGGTGATCCAGCCGCCGATCTCGGTCAGGAAGGTCGAGATCCGGGCGACGATGCCCGTGCGGTCGGGGCAGCCGAGCGTCAGCACGTAGCGGTGCTCGGTCTGGTCGGTGGGGGTCGTCTGTCCGCTCGTCACGACCCTCAGTGTGCCAAGCTCGTCGATGTGACGAACACGGACCTGCGGCGTAGCGACGTCGCCGCCATCATCGACCACACGCTTCTCAAGCCCGAGGCCACCCGCGCCGACGCGGAGGCCGCCGTTGCCGAGGCCGCCCGCCTGGGTGTGTTCGCGGTGTGCCTGTCGCCGTCGATGCTGCCGATCGACACGGGCTCCCAGCGGACCTGTGTGGTTGCCGGCTTCCCGTCGGGAAAGCACCACTCGCTGGTCAAGGCCGCCGAGGCGCGTCTCGCGGTGGACTCCGGGGCGGATGAGGTCGACATGGTGATCGATGTCGGCGCCGCGGTCGACGGCCGGTTCGACGAGGTCTTCGCCGATGTGCTGACCGTGCGTGAGGCGGTGGGGGATTCGACGCTGCTGAAGGTGATCATCGAGTCCGCGGTCCTGCTGCAGCTCGCCGGCCCGGACACGGTGACCGAGGTGTGCCGCCGTGCCGAGCGGGCGGGTGCGGGCATGGTGAAGACCTCGACCGGTTTCCACCCCGCCGGTGGGGCGAGCGTCGAGGCGGTCCGCCTCATGCGTGCCGCGGTCGGCGACCGTGTCGGGGTCAAGGCGAGCGGAGGCATCCGGACGGCGGAATTCGCCGCCGAGCTCATCGCCGCCGGCGCGACCCGGTTGGGCCTGTCCTCGTCCGCGACCGTGCTCGACGGCTTCCCGGAGTGATCGGCGCGGGGCGGGTCACGCGACTGGCGCGAGTTTCTGTTGCACGTCGGCCATCACCAGATCGGCGTTGATCGCCGCGCCGGCCGAGACCCCTTCACCCATCGCGACGGTCACCACCGCGTTGAGCGTGGTGTTGTTGCCGGCCGCCCAGACACCGGGAATCGCGGTCGCACCCATCGGGCCGGTCTCGACGACCGCGCCCATCGGGGTCTGCGCAAGCGTGCCGCCGAGCCGTTCGTAGAGATCTCCGCGCACCACGAACCTCGGTGCGACGACGACGGCGTCAGCGTCGAGGACGGTGCCGTCGGACAACTCGACACCGTCGAGGCGGGCGATCGCGTCACCGGTGTCCGTCACGTCGTCGCGGATCCGTAGGCGTTCGACGGCCGTGTCGATCACCGTGATCCCGGCCGCGCCGAGGTTCGCGCGCTCCTGCTCACCCAGCGCCTCGGCGCTGTGGGCGACGACGGTGACGGCGTCGCTGAGCTGTCCGAACAGGAGAGCCTGGTGGGCGGACATCGGGCTCGTCGCCAGCACCACGATTCGGGACCCGCGCACCTCGTAGCCGTGGCAGTAGGGGCAGTGGAGGGCATCGTGTCCCAACAGTTCGGCGACGCCGGGGATGTCGGGGAGTTCGTCGACGAGACCGGTCGCCAACAAGAGGCGTCGCGCCCGTACGGTGTCGCCCGACTCGAGGGCCAGGACGAACCGATCGCCGTCCCGGCGGGCGTCGACGACCGTGTCGGGGCGGATCTCGCCGCCGTACCCGCGGACCTCGGCACGTCCTCGCGCCAGGAGTTCGAGCGGCGGGATGCCCTCCTGGCCGAGAACGTTGTGGGCACCGTCGGCCGGGGCGTTGCGGGGTTCACCGCCGTCGATGACGACGACGGAACGCAGCGAACGGGCGAGTGTGGTCGCCGCGCTCAGTCCTGCGGATCCGCCGCCGATGATCGCGACGTCGTGATCAACAGTGGCGGAGCCGGTTTCGGTGGAGGTCGAGTCGGTGGTGGAGTTCATGAGTCCTCGCTCGGGTGTCGGTGGTCAGGTGCCGTAAGGGTGTTCAGGCGGCCGGCCTTGCGACCCACAACAGGCGTCCGGCTCTCAGCGTGAGGTCGGCGCGCTTGTGCAGAGATGCGGGGTCGGCGGGGGCGATGAGGCAATCGAGTGATGCCAGATCCGAGCCGGAGAGGTCGTCGGCCAGTCGATGCCGGAACTGGCTGAACCAGTGAACCGCGTACCGGGCGACGCTCTCGCTCGGCCCGGTACGTGCCACGTGGATCGTGTCCCGGTGCAGCACGTCGTAGCCCGCGGCGCCGAGGGTGTCGGTCCAGTCCACGATGGCCTCCCATCCGGCGCCGGAAGCGGCGGCG
Source organism: Gordonia amicalis NBRC 100051 = JCM 11271 (assembly GCF_000332995.1). Taxonomy (GTDB): domain Bacteria; phylum Actinomycetota; class Actinomycetes; order Mycobacteriales; family Mycobacteriaceae; genus Gordonia; species Gordonia amicalis. The sequence continues at coordinate 2,463 of NZ_BANS01000062.1, read as the reverse complement.
TGGCATCGGGCCTCGAGTGTGCCCAGCGCGGTGTCGGCGTCGGGAGCGAACCGGGGCAGGCCCGCCATCTCCACGATCGCGACGACGCCGTCCGGGGCCAGGGCGGCGGCCGCCTGACGCAACAGTGCGGCGGGGTCGGCGACGTGATGCAGCGACATGGCGGCCCAGATCACGTCCGGGGAGTCCAGCGGCGGAAGTCCGTCGTCGAGGTCGGCGACCAGGGTGGTGGTTCTCGACTCGAATCCGCCGGCGCGGGCCCGTTCGTCCACGCGGGCGATCATCTCCGGAGAGCTGTCGACCGCGACGACCTCCGCCCCGGCGAAGTCCCGGGCCAGAGCCTCGGTCCCGGTGCCGGTCCCGGCGCCGAGGTCGACGATCCGCTGCGGAGTCCGGCCGAGGGATCGGGTGATCGCCGCTGCCGCGTCGTCGAGGTAACCGCCGACGAGTTCGGCGTCGAGGTCGAGGGCCGACGCGAGATGTGCGTGCTCATGGGAATGGGTCATGGGATCGACGGTAGCGCGACCATGCGCTAGAGGCATACCATCTTGCCTATGACGCAAGAACTCGACGCGGTCGTCCGCCAGCGCATCCGTGGCCTGCGGCTGGCCAAGGGCTGGACCCTCGACGCCCTGGCTGCGCGGTGCTACCTCTCCCCGTCGACGCTGAGCCGTATCGAGACCGGACATCGGCGGGTCGCGCTGGACCAGCTGGTCCCGATCGCCCGAGCGCTGGGTACGACGCTGGATCAGCTCGTGGAGCCCGCCGACGACACGGACGTCGTGATCCGCCCGCAGCCGCACACAGTCGAGGGGATGACGATGTGGCTGCTCTCGCGCGAGAACAGCCCCCAGGGGGTGACCGTCGCGAAGATGCGCTTCGAACGTGAAGAACCGCTCGACGACCTGAGGGTTCACCCCGGTCGGGAATGGTTCACGGTGCTCTCGGGCACGGTGCGGCTTCGGCTCGGCGACCGCACGATCATCGTCCCGGAAGGTGATGCCGCGGAGTTCTCGACCATGATCCCGCACGCGATCTGTGCCCACGACGGTCCGGTGGAGGTGCTCTCGATCATGGATCACGCGGGCGAACGCGCCCACATGCCGTCCGTGGCAACGGTCGCCGAGGAGCCGGCCTGAGCCACGCGGCTCACCCGGTCGATCACGTGCGGTCGGTAGTGTTGAGCGCGTGATGACTTCTCAGGCCCCGGTGAACCGACGTGCTGTGCTCGCCGCGGCCGGGGTCGGAGTACTCGGGGTCGCGATCGCGGCGTGTACGGGTTCCGACGCCGGCTCGGGCGGCGACAAGCCGGCCGAACCCAAGGCCCGGCTGACCTTCACCCCGCCGCTCGACGGTGAGGCGCCCAGCCCGATCGCCGAGATCTCCGTGCAGGCCGCGGACGGCACGCTCAACCCCGATGTGAAGCTGACGAATCCGCGCGGGCGAGTGGTGAACGGCCGGCTGTCGGAGGACCGGACGAGCTACACCATCGCCGAGCCCCTGGGCTATGGCACCGAATACACCTGGAGCGGAACAGCTCTCGGAACCGACGGCAAGACCGTGCCGGTGGCGGGGAGCTTCACCACGCTCGAGCCGTCGAGTCAGCTGAACGTCGTGGTCAACATCGGCGACGGTCAGGAGGTCGGCATCGCGGCGCCGATCATCCTGAAGTTCAACGGGACCGTCGAGGACAAGGAAGAGGTGGAGCGGGCCCTCACCGTCACCACCACGCCGCCCACCGAGGGGTCGTGGGCCTGGCTCGGCGAGGACAACGGATCTCGCGTGCACTGGCGTCCCCGCGAGTACTGGGCCCCCGGCACCAAGGTGCACATGGACGCGAAGCTGTACGGCCTCGACCACGGCGGCGGCGCCTATGGAGCGGCCGACGTGACCAGTGATTTCTCGATCGGGCGCGCACAGGTGGTGCAGGCCGTGGAGTCCTCGCACCGCATCGTCGTGATCCGGGACGGCGCCGAACTGATGTCCCTGCCCTGCAGCTACGGCGGTGGCGACCTCGACCGCAACGTCACCCGGTCGGGGATCCATGTGGTCACCGAGAAGTACGACGAGTTCTTCATGAGCAACCCGGCGGCCGGCTACTTCAACATCCGGGAACGCTGGGCCGTGCGCATCTCCAACAACGGCGAGTTCATCCACGCCAACCCCGCGACGGTCAACGTCCAGGGCACGGCCAACGTCACCAACGGCTGCATCAACCTGTCCGAGGCCGACGCCGAGCGGTATTTCAACACCGCCGTCTACGGTGACCCCGTGGAGGTCTCGGGAACGCGCATCCAGTTGTCGGAGGCCGACGGTGACATCTACGACTGGATCTTCGACTGGGAGACGTGGCAGGGCATGTCGGCGATCAAGGGTGAGGTGACGGAGTCGTCGGTGCCGGCGACGCCGAGCGGCGCCCCGACCACCAACGTTCCCGCTCCGCGCTAGCTGTAATGACCAGGGACG
>NZ_BANS01000063.1 GCF_000332995.1 Gordonia amicalis NBRC 100051 = JCM 11271 | reverse complement strand
TCGAGGATGAGGCATACTGGCCGATGTGCGATTCCTGATGCCGATGCAGCGCTACCTGCGCGAGGCGCCGTCGATCCTGAAGCAGGGCCTCTCCGCCTGGTCGGTGCGGCACATGGTGGTGGCGGTGATCGCCGGCGCGGTGATCGGCGTGGTCATCGCCCTCGCCACAGCGCTCATCCCCAACCCCGTCTTCGTCCGGTCGATCGGTCCCGAGTGGTGGAACGCGCCGGTGCTCGTTCTCAGCGCGGTCCTCGGTGGACTGCTGGTGGCCAGTTACGTTCGCAGCCCAGGAACGGCGACCGACGCGGACCGTCCCGGGCGTCTCGGGATGGCCGGTGGCTTCTTGACCTGGTTCGCCGTGGGCTGTCCGGTCTGCAACAAACTCGTCGTGCTGACGTTGGGCTCCTCGGGGGCGATGACCTGGTTCGCGCCCATGCAACCCGTGATGGCGGTCGCGGCAGTGGGATTGTCGGCGGTGGCGCTGACCGAGCGACTCCGTGCGCAACAGAAGGGGTGCCGGATCAGGTTCGACGCTCCTGGGTCCGACCCGGTTGCGGCCGTGCCGCGATGAGCACGAAACGCTCCGGTGCCGCCGACCGTCCGGCGCCCGAACCCGCGCGTCTGGGTGCGCTCGAACAGCAGGTCATGAACATCCTCTGGGCCGATGGCCCGCAATCCATTCGCGAGATCATCGAGAAGCTGCCCGGTGAGCCCGCGTACACCACGATCGCGACGGTGCTGCGTAATCTCGAGCGCAAGCGGATGACCTCCGCCAGCCGTCGGCGCGGATCGGTGCGCCACCGGGCGGTGCACGACCGCGACCAGTACGCGGCTCAGCTGATGCAGCATGCGCTGACCACCAGCGGAGACCGCGCGTCGTCGATGCTGCACTTCGTCGAGGCGCTCTCGCCGACCGACATCGAGGTGCTGCGCAGATACGTCACCGAACATGCCGACGACCCCCCGGAGCAGAGCTGATGCTGGTCACCGTGGCGGTGGTGGTGGCCGCGTTCGTCGCTGCAGGTTGGCTGGGTCCGCGCGCTCTACGTCGCGCCGCGCCCGCGTTGTCCCGGGCGCCGCGTGTGGCAACCGGCCTGCTGATGGCCTGCGCCGCGCTGTGGGCCGGCGCGTTACTCGCGATCGGACCGATGTTCGCCTGGGTGCTCCGCGGCCCCCAGATCCTGCCGTCCGGAGCGGCCGAGGTGTGCCAGCGCTGCCTTGCCAGCGCGAGCCCGTGGTCGACCGGCACCGTCGAGACGGCGCTACCGACCGTCTTGTTTCTCCTCGCACCGGTGGTCATCGTTCTCACCGCAAGCTGGGTGGGCGCCCGGTATGTGTACCGCTCGACCATGAGCACGCGCGCCACCGCAGCCGCTTTCGCCGCCGTGACCACCCCCGGGGAGATCGCCGGCCATCGCGTCCGGGTCCTCGACGACGCCACGCCCGTCGTGTTCGCGCTACCCCGTCGCCGTGGCGGGATCATCATCTCTCGCGGTGCCGTCCAGCTCCTCGACGGCGTGGAGCTGAGGGCGGTGCTGGAACACGAAAGCGCCCATCTGCGCCAGCGACATCACCTGATCGCACTCGTCGTCGGCGCACTCGGTGCCCCACTGCGATGGTCGCCGTTGCTCGACTCGATCGTCGAGGCGGTGCCCCACTATCTCGAGATCGCGGCCGACAACGCGGCCCGCCACGCCGTCAGCACCCCGGCGCTCGCCACTGCGCTCCTGAAACTCGGCGGGCACCGCACCCACGTCCCGGGTGCACTGCACGCCGGTGGACCCGACCGGATCGGACAGCTCGTGGCGGTCGCCGACGGATCACGTCGGGGCGCGGTCCCTACTGCGGCGATCGTCGCGTTCATGGTGTTCTCGGCACTGGTCACCGCAAGCATCTACGCCTCCTACCTGATGGCCGCCAACGCCTGCATCCGGTGAGCCACCTGCGTGCGGGCCGTCGTCGGTCAGGCCTCCTCAGCCGCGACTGATCGTGCGGACGGATGTTCGTCGTCGAGGCCCGTTGCGTCGGGCCGACCGACCACGCGCGCCCTACTCGATCGACGCCACCACCAGGTGAGCACCACCGTGGCCAGCACCGCGATCGCGATGATGTCGACGATCGGTGTGGCCAGCATGCCCGCCGCGTTCTGTAGCCAGCCCTGGGCGTCGATCCCGATCGGCTCCGGGGCCCCGACGAACCCATTGGTGAGCCAGAACACGACGCCGACGGCGATCAGCAGGCCACCGGCGATCAGGTGGGTGGTGTGCAACCGCAGACGTCCGAGCGACACCTCGCGTCCACGAAGTCGTGCGCGCCCCGCCTCCCCGATTCGTGTCCACAGCACGGCGAGGATCAACAGCGGCACCACCATCCCCAGTGCGTACACCGCGAGCAGCAGTGCGGCCCCGCCGATTCCGCGGGACGCGGCCATCGTGATCACGGCACCGAGGATCGGTCCGGTGCAGAACCCGGTGACCCCGCTGACCGCACCGAGCAACAACGTCTTCACCAGCCCGGTGCGTGCCATCGACTGCTGCTGTACCCGGGACATACCCGGAACCAACCGGCCCAGGTCGAAGCCTCGACCGAAGAGCTGCAGCACACCCAGCATCACGATGAGAAGTGCGGCGACGGCGATGATCGTCGATCGGTGCTCGGTGAGTCTCGACGCCAGCGCTCCGACACCCATCCCCACCGGCAACAGTGTGATCAGGAGTCCGGCGTAGAAGATCGCGGCATGCACGACCAGTCGCCCGCGCGCGCCCACCGAGGATGCGAAGAACGCCGGGAGCAGCAGTGCGCCACAGGGGCTCAGCAATGCGAGCACGCCGCCGGCGAAGGCGGCGATCAAGCCCACATCCACGCTAGTTGCCTTCCGCGGTGGTCAGTTCGTCGAGCGCGTCGACGAACACCTGGGTCGGCTGGGCACCCGCGATGGGCTGTCCGCCGAGAATGAACGACGGGGTCGAGTAGGCGCCGGCGGCGGCCCCCAGTTCTTCGTTCTCCGCGATTGCCTTCCGGGTCGCCGCAGACTCCATGTCCGACCGGAAGCGGTCGACGTCGAGTCCCAGCTCCGCCGACGTCGCGATCAAGCCCTCCGTGGACAGCCCGTCACCCTTCCGCGGCCGACCCTCCGGATACAAGGCGTGGTGATAGTCGAGGAAACGCCCTTGCAGCGCAGCCGCATACGCGGCCCGGGCGGCCCGTGTGGACGCCTCGCCGAAGACGTTGACGTCACGGAACTCGATGCGCAGCTCTCCTGCCTCGGCACGCTCGATCATCGTGGGCAGCGTGTCGTGCGACCACTTGGCGCAGAACGGACACTGGTAGTCGGTGAACACGATCAAGGTGACCGGAGCATCCACCCGACCCAACGCCAGCGGATCCTGTGGGTCGCGTCGTTCGAGGCCGATGTCGTAGAGGTAGTCACCGGTGCTGTCGGTACCGGCCCGCGCAGGAGGTTGCGGGTCGTCGGAGTCTATGACCACCACAAAGGCGATCAGGGCGATGGCTGTTGCGACGATGACGCCCGCCACCAGCCAGAACGTCACGGGTGAACGCTTCTCGGTCAACAATGCCTCCGCTTCGAGTCGATTACTAAGCCAGATAGTAATCGACTATGGAACTTAGTTGATTGTCGGGCATAGTGGGCACGTGAGTTCTTCTGGCGATTCGACCCGAACCCCGGGCCCCGACGGTGGGCGACCACGACGACGCACGACCCGACGCTCGCGATGGGCCGTGGCGCTGGGTGCCGTGCTCGTGGCAACGCTGGTCACCGCGGCGCTGACGCGACCCTGGGAGGAACCGTCGGCCCCTGAGGTCACCGCACCGGCGGCGACGATGATGATGAACACCAACCTGGGTCCGGCCGGGGATGTCCCCCGACGTACCGACGACGACCCGCTCGTCTTCGGGGCCGCCGACGCTCCCGTCACCATGGTGGTCTTCGAGGACTTCCGCTGCGAGTACTGCATCGTGTTCACCCGGGAGATCCAGCCGGCACTGGTCGACCGCTACGTCGATACCGGGATACTCCGCGTCGAGTGGCGCGACGCCCCGATGGCGGGGCCGCAATCCTGGCTCGCGGCGCGTGCCGGCCGAGCGGCCGCCGCTCAGGACCGGTTCTGGGAATTCGTACGGGTGGTGATGGAGGGCGCCCCGGCAGACCGGCAACCCGAATTCACCGAAGAGTCACTCACGGCGTTCGCCCGGCGAGCGGGGGTCACCGATCTCGAACGGTTCGGAAGCGATATGCGCGGTGGCACTTTCGACCTCGACATCGAGTCCGACCTCCGCCTCGCGAAGAGTCTGTTCATACCCCCGACGCCGGCGTTCTGGATCAACGGCACCCCGCTGCTGGCGGGAATGCCGTTGCCGGTCTTCATCGATGTCATCGAAGGTGTTCGGCCCGCACGATAGGCAGTCCCAGCCGGGGTGAGGTGCCTAGCCCATGGGCGGTCGGGTCAGCGGAGTGGACACCTACCATCGCCCACATGTAGAAATCCCCAGGCCATATCGACCTGGGGATTCTCTGTGCGCCCGTAGGGATTCGAACCCCAAACCTTCTGATCCGTAGTCAGATGCTCTATCCGTTGAGCTACGGGCGCGTGTTATTCAGTTGTACCGCCGTCGGCCGACTGCGGTGGCGGAGGCGAGAGGATTTGAACCTCCGGTCCCGTTTTAGCGAGACAACTCATTAGCAGTGAGTCCCATTCGGCCGCTCTGGCACGCCTCCTTGGCGGAGTCCTTTCGAACTGCCGGACGAAAGGTTACACACCCTTCGCGTCCACAAGCAAACCGTTTGGTCAGAGCCGGTTTTTGCCCGTTCCGCGGTGCGGCCTACATTGGTCTGGTGAGCCTGCGAATCCGACCCGATCTCGACGACCTTCCTGTGTACGTACCGGGCAAGACGTTTCCCGGGTCCGTCAAGCTCGCGAGCAACGAGGTCCCCGAGGGTCCTCTGCCCAGCGTCATCGAGGCCATCGCCGCGGCGGTGGCGGGAGTCAACCGCTATCCCGACAACGGGATCGTCGAACTCACCGCCGCGCTGTCCAAGAAGCTGGGCGTCACCGAGGACGAGGTCCGGGTGGGCTGCGGATCGGTCATCCTCTGCCAGAACCTGATCCTCATCACCAGCGGACCCGGCGACGAGGTGGTGTTCGGGTGGCGCTCGTTCGAGACATATCCCCTCGCCACTCGCGTCGCGGGTGCGACGCCGGTTCAGGTGCCGCTCACCGACGACCTGACCTACGACCTCGAGGCGATGGCCGCAGCTGTCACCGAACGCACCCGCCTCATCTTCGTGTGCAACCCCAACAACCCCACCGGCACGGTCGTCGGGGAGGCCGACCTCCGCACGTTCCTGCAGAACGTGCCGTCGGATGTCCTCGTCGTGCTCGACGAGGCGTACTTCGAGTACCTGCGCCTGCCGGAGAACCAGGCCTACGACGCACTCGAACTCCGTCGGGAGTTCCCCAACCTGGTGATCCTGCGCACCTTCTCCAAGGCGTACGGCCTCGCCGGCCTCCGCATCGGTTACGCGATCGCCGACCCCGAGGTCATCACCGCGCTGGGAAAGGTCCACGTGCCGTTCTCGGTGAACAGCCTCGCCCAGACCGCCGCGATCGCGAGCCTCGAGGCCGGGGACGAACTCCTCGCCCGCACCGACGCCGTGGTCGCCGAACGTGCTCGCGTCACCGAACGTCTGCGTGCCGCCGGCTACCGGGTACCCGACTCACAGGCCAACTTCGTCTGGCTCGATCTGGGTGCCGCGGCGATGGACTTCGCGCGTGCCGGCGTCGACGCCGGTGTGGTGGTCCGACCGTTCGACGGTGACGGCGTTCGGGTGACGGTCACCAACGCCGAGGAGGACGACGTCTTCCTGCGGTTCGCCGAGAACTGGGACGGCCCGCGGGCCTAGAGACCGCGTGCGATCGTCGGCCACGCCACGGCCAGGTCGCGTTCCCAGTAACCCCAGGTGTGGGTGCCGATGAGGCGGAAGCCGTCGGTGTACGGGATGCCCGCGGCGCGCAGGGTCACCGCGAACTCCAGCGAACAACGGTAGGCGCCGAGCTCGAGAGCCGACGACGACGCCGTCACGACGTCGCGAGACCCTTCTTCGGGTTCGATCCGGCGCTGCAGGTCGAGCGGACCGACCGCACCGGAACCCGCGGCGATGAAGATGTTCTTCCCGCGGAGTTTGTCCAGATGGTGGTTCGGATCGTGCGCACGCCACCCGGCGGAGCCGAAGGGCCCCCACATGTTGGTCGCGTCGCCGCCGTCCCGGCCGACCGTCGAGCGCACATACGCCTCGTTGAACGGGCCCGACACAGGCGGACAACCACTGAGGGATGCGACACCGGTGTACATCGCCGGGTTCCGCACGGTGAGCGCGAACGCTGCCTGCCCGCCCATGGACAGGCCGATGATCGCGTTACGCCCGTTGCCGTTGAACCTCTCGTCGACGAGCGGTGGCAGCTCCTTGGTCAGGAACGTCTCCCACATCGGTTTGCCGAGCTTCGCGTCCCGCTGCTTCCAGTCGGTGTAGAAGGTCCCCGATGCCCCGGCGGGGAGCACCACGTTGACGTTCTTGTCGGCGAAGAACCGGCCGGCACGTCCCTTGGTGATCCAGTCGCTGACGTCCTTGTAGTTACCGGCGCCGTCGAGCATGTACACCGTCGACCGCGGAGAGGTGGCACCCGCGGGAGTCAGCACGGACACGCGTATGCGGTCGTTCATGGCCGGCGAGAACACCCAGATGTCGGTGCGCAGGGCACTCATCTTCACGGCCTTGGCGATGCGGGCGACAGGTTTCGGTTCGACTGCCCGCGGTGCTGCATGGGCCACCACGGGGGTCAACGCAGCCGTCATCACCAGACTGGCAAGACCCGCGATCAAGCGCCTCGATCTCATGTCAAACTCCCTACCCGGCAAACCCCGACCGCACCGGAAGTCCTCGTTCGCCATGCATGTGCTCCGCGCCGACCGATCTGGACGCGTGGCGACATCTAGACTGTCAGACTACCTGCCGGTCGGCAGGTCGAGACGTCGCGAAAGTGGCCGATCCGATACCAACCACCACACAAACGGTGTCCCCGAGCGAAAGTCGACGATGCACAAACCTCCGAGCGGGCAGAACTCACCGAAAGACAAGCCCGACGACGGGGATCTGAACGACAACGGGTACGCGTTCGTCGCCGACATCCCGGTCCGGTGGTCGGACATGGACGCCTTCGGACACATCAATCACGCGCGCATGGTGACTCTCATGGAGGAGGCCCGCATCGCATGGCTTCTCAGCGCCGGCGAGGAGTACGCCCCTCTGATCACCAGCGCGATGATAGTCCACGTCGACATCCGATATCAGGCCCAACTCCGACACGACGACTCGCCGCTGCTAATCGGTATGTGGATCAAGAACTTTCGGTCGGTCGACTTCACCATCGGCTATGAGATCCGGGGCGCGACCGCCGACCCGGACAGCCGGCCGGCGTGCGTGGCGAGCACGCAGATGGCGGTCGTCGACGTCGAGAAACACACGCTTCGACGCCTCAGCTCCGAGGAGAAGGACTACCTCAAGGCCTGGTCACGACGGCTCGTAGCGGGCCGGTAGCTCCCGCGGCACGGCCGGGGATATCCGGGCGATGTTGCCCTGTAACACATCTCGGTAGATCCGAAGCTGCTCTTCGCCGCTGCGCACCTGTTCGGTGAGACGCTTGGCGTTGTCGACCGAGATCTCCCGATCACCCGACCGCGCGATCAGCGCGTCGATGCGGTCGTCCAGCGTCATCGCCTTGTTGTATTCGGCGAGCACCTGGAGTTCGTCGGCCGCCGACTCGACGACGTGGGCGACCTCGCCGAGCGCCTGCACACGATCGATGAGTTCGGTCCACACCGGCCGGAGCGTGGTCTCGCGCTGGTCGATCTGGGCCGCGAAGGTGCGATCGAAACCGCCGTTGCGTTTCGCGCGGTCGAGGTCGATGCGGACGGCTCGCAGGGCGATCACGTCGGCGGCGATCTCGGCGAGCTCGGCGTGCAGGTTGACCTGGGTGCGCTGCACCTCGAAGTGGTCGGAGCGCCATGCGGGGTTGCCGACGATGCGGTCGTAGTAGTGCCCCGCGATGAACAGGAGGGTCTCGTAGCCGTCGACGAAGTTCGCCGCCCGCGGGGCCCCGCCCGGCACGTCGCGTCCGGTCGCGAACAGCTGATCGGCCCACTGCCCGGCCTGCGGATTGCCCGACTTCGCGGCGACCTGCCCGACGACGCCGGCGATGCGGTCGATGGCCGCAGTACCCGCGCGCCGGACGTAGCCCGAGGAGTTGACGTTGGGTGTCGGCGTGCACAACAGCCCGGCGAAGAGCCGCTCGCGATCCTCGATCTCGAGATAGATGTTCTCGCGGCGCTCGCGGCGGATCGCCCGCGTCCCGGAGGCGAGGACGCCCTTGGCGGTCACGATGTACTTGCGCGCGTCGTCGCGGCGCCGTTGCAGCCCGTTCAACCGGTTCCTCAGCACCGCGCCGACGACGCTCGGCACGACCGGGCTGGACAACTGGTGTTCGAGCTGGAAGATCGCCCGCTGCAGGCGGCGCAGGTCGCCGAACCCGGCGGGGACCGTCGGCATCGGCCGGCCGGTGGAGATCCTCCGCACCACGATCGCGCGGCCCCCGGGTGTCAGGTAGCCCGCCGCCACCAGCAGTGCGGCGGTGTCGGACAGCTCGCGCCGCTCACCCGGCACCGACGACCGGTCGCACCACTCGCGGATCTGATCGCTCGTGCGCGCGGGCATCCGCCGGTGCCCTCTCGAGCCCTGCCCTTCCGGGCCCTTGTCGACCATGCCACTGCCGCCTTACTGGAAGAATCGGTCCGCGCCCCGTATCTGCAGACACCGGCTTCGATGCTACCCGCGGTCTCCGACACGCCTGGGTGACCATGATCTCCCCCGGAGGCCAACCGGTGGTCCGGGATGACACGATGTGCGCATGACCGATTCCGTCGCGGCCGGTACCGGACACTCTGCGAGCGAGCGGGTACGCGGCCAGATCTGGCGCAACGGCGAGGCCGTCGGTGCATTCGACCCCGACGGCTTCGACCTCGACGTGATCTCCGACTGCCTCGACTCCGGCGATCCCGACACCCTCATCTGGGCCGACCTGGAATGCCCCTCCCACGAGACGCTGTCGCGGGTCGCCGCAGAGATCGATCTGGATCCCTTCGCGGTCGAGGACACCGTCGCGGCGGCCGAACGGGTCAAGACGGTGGTGTACTCGGGCCACACGTTCGTGATGGTCTACGCGATCGCGCTGCACGACGGCGACGCCTCGTCCGACGCCGATGCAGAGCCGTCCGACGAGGTGTCGGAGAGGGTGTCGGGGACCGACTTCCGCGCGTCGATGAACGGTCACGCGCGAATGTTCGACCTGCACCGCATCTCGATCTTCGTCAAGCGGAACGCCCTGATCACCGTGCGCCCGACGCCGGGGTTCGACATGGACGAGGTGGTCCGGCGCTGGACGGAGAGCAGCGCGATGCAACACGGCATGGGCGCACTCGTCCACGGCCTGCTCGACGTCGTCGTCGACGGACATTTCGACGCGGTCCAGCGGCTCGACGACGAGATCGAGGACCTCGAGGCGCTGCTCTTCGACGAGCGCGTCCCGGGGCGGGAACTCCAGCGCCGCACCTACGATCTCCGCAAGGACCTCGTCGTGTTGCGGCGGGTGGTCCTACCGATGCGCGAGGTGATCGCCGGCATCCAGCGGCGTCGCTTCGAGAACAACGCCCCGCCCGAACTCGATCCGCACTTCTCGGATCTGTACGACCATGCCCTGCGCGCGTCGGAGTGGACCGAGTCGTTGCGGGACATGATCACGACCGTCTTCGAGACGAACCTGACGCTCGCCGACGCGCGGTTGAACACGGTGATGAAGAAGCTCACGGCATGGGCCGCGATCATCGCGGTACCGACCGCCATCACCGGCTTCTACGGACAGAATGTGCCATTCCCGGGATATCTCAACACATTCGGTTTCATCATGAGTATCTGTTTGATAGTTGTTGTCGTGCTGAGTCTCTACATCTCCTTCCGACGCCGCGATTGGTTGTGACACGACGGTGAACTCTCCTGCCATCACGATCGACGGACTGACCAAGCGCTTCGGTGCGGTCGCCGCGGTCGACGACCTGTCCTTCACGGTCGCGGCGGGACGCGTGACCGGTTTCCTCGGCCCGAACGGTTCGGGCAAGACGACCACCCTGCGGATGCTGCTGGGTCTCGTCGAACCGACGGCCGGACGCGCCCTCATCGGCGACCGCCCGTATCGGCAGATCCGCCGGCCCGCACAGGAAGTCGGGGCGGCGCTGGAGGCCTCGAGCTTCCACCCGGGCCGCACGGGACTGTGGCATCTGAAGGCTCTGGCCCCACAGGTAGGGGTGTCGACGGCGCGGTGCCGGGAGGTGCTGGACTTCGTCGGGCTCACCGAGGCCGCGGACCGCCGGGTCGGCGGCTATTCGATGGGTATGCGTCAGCGCCTCGGCCTGGCAACGGCATTGCTCGGTGATCCCCGGGTCATCATCCTCGACGAACCGGCGAACGGCCTCGATCCCCAGGGCATCGTCTGGCTACGCGGACTCTTCCGATCGCTGGCTCACGAAGGTCGGACGGTGCTCCTCTCGAGTCACGTTCTGGCAGAGGTGCGCAGCACCGTCGACGATGTGGTGGTCATCAGCAACGGTCGACTCGTCCGGGCGTCGACCCTCACCGAGTTCGAGGACCTCGCCGTCCACGCGGTCAGGGTCCGCACCCCGGGCCCCGCGTCGTTCGTGGCCCTAGCACGCGAGCGCGACTGGCGGATCGAGGACGCCCCCGGCGGCTTCCGCGTGCACGGTGTCGACACGGCGACCGTCGGCTCCGCCGCATTCGGCGCCGGTATCGAACTGCATGAACTCACCGACGCCGGCGCCGATCTCGAGACCGTGTTCCTGCACCTGACCGGTTCGCCCACACCGTCGATGGGAGCTGTGCGATGAAGGCGGCACTGGTCGCGGAGTACCGCAAGTTCGTCTCCACCCGGATGTGGTGGGTGCTGCTCATCGCCATGGTCGGCTATCTGGCGTTCATCGGTGCGGTCCTTGCCTTTTCGATGACCGCGGAGGACGCCATGAACCGTCCGGTGCTGCTGTCGGGCGGTGATCTCGCGCGGTCGATCTACGCGTTGACCTCTCCGATCGGCTACGTGTTCGCCCTGGTCATCGGCAGCCTGGCGGTGACCGGCGAGTTCCGCCACAAGACCATCACCGCCAGCCTCCTGGTCGAGCCACGGCGCGGAATCCTATTGTCGGCCAAGCTGATCGCGGGCATTCCGATCGGTGCACTGTACGGCATCCTCGGCACGCTCGCGGTCGTGGCGACCGTCGCCCCGATCCTCGCCATCCTCGGCGACGGCGCCTTCCTCGGCGACGGTTCGACCATCGAGGTCATCGCCCTGTCGATGCTGGTGATGGTGTTGTGGACGGCGATGGGCGTCGCCTTCGGCGCGGTGGTCTCCAATCAGGTGGCCGCGATCGTCATCCTGCTGGCATTCACCCAGCTCGTCGAGCCGATCGCCCGGATCGCCCTGGGCTCCTTCGACGTCACCACGTCGGTCTCGAAGTTCCTTCCCGGTTCGGCTGCCGATGCCCTGGTGGGTACGACCTTCTTCGCCAGCATGGGCGAGGGCGCCTCGGATCTCCTCCCCCAGTGGGCGGGGGCCGTGGTGATGCTGGTCTACATCGCGGCGTTCGCCGTCGTCGGCCGGCTCACGACCCTGCGACGCGACGTCGCCTAGGCGGCCAACCTCTTCGCCTGCCTCGCTCGTTGCGATCAGATCACAACACCTGTCCCTCCAGTCACATCTGCCCCATACTCGACAGGTCGACCGATCGCCGACGAGGGGATGCCGCATGCAACGACGCCGAACACTGACCGGGGCCGCGGGTGCGGTCGGAGCGTCCCTCGTCGCGCTTGCGCTCATCCCGGGTGTTCCGTCGGCGCTCGCCGACGACGACACCGCGCGCATCGTGTCGACGACGGCGTTCGACGGCCGCGAGCGACTCGAGGTCTGGTCGCCGTCGATGGGCCGCGAGATCACCGTCGACGTGCAACATCCGGCGGGTGACACCAAACGGCCCACGCTGTACATGCTCGACGGCGCCGAAGCCCACGACGAGGAGTCGGGCTGGTACGCGATGACGGATCTGCAGAAGCTGGCCGCCGGCGAGAAGCTGACGGTCGTGACGCCGGTCGGCGATCCGCACAGTTATTACACCGATTGGCGCACAGTCGATCCCGGTGTCGGCAAGAAGTACATGTACGAGACGTTCCTGACCGAGGAACTGCCCCCGCTGATAGACGATGAGTTCGACGGCAACGGGCGCAACGCCATCGCCGGGGCATCGATGGGCGGGGTCGCGGCACTGACCCTCGCGACCCGACGGCCCGCGCTGTACAGCGGAGTGGCGGGTTACAGCGACTGCGCCAACATCTCGAGCCCGCAGAACCAGCTGCTCACCCGGTGGGACGTGAGCCGCGGCGGCGGCGATGCGACCAACATGTGGGGCCCGTTCGGCGATCCGGAGTGGAGCGCGCACGATCCCTATGTGAACGCGGAGAAGCTCCGCGGCAAGACCATCTACATGTCGTCGGGCAACGGGGTCCCCGGCCGGTACAACAACCTGGTCGCCGACCCGATCGGCGAGACCGTCCAGGGCATCATCGGCGAGTTCGGCAGCTGGTCCTGCACCGGACAGATGAGCAACCGCCTGTCCCGGCTCGGCATCCCCTACACCACCAACCTGCGGCCCAGCGGAACCCACAAATGGGGGTACTGGAAGGACGAGCTGCACGTGTCCTGGCCGATCCTGATGCGCTCGGTCGGATTGCGCTGACATCCCGCCGGCCGAGTAGGTCCGAGGCGCCAGCCGAGGACCGTATCGAGGTCACGCCGGCCGCGGGATCGCAGCCGACACACTCTGTCCGATCCACGCCGGCACCTCTCGGGCGACCTCCGCCGGGGCGGTGATCTCGGCACGATCGGTGCTCAGCGCGTACCGCCAGTCGATGTCGCCGCGCCAGATCTCGGTGAGGGTTCTCAAATCGGTCGCGACGGTGGCGTCGACCTCGTAACC
This sequence comes from Gordonia amicalis NBRC 100051 = JCM 11271, assembly GCF_000332995.1. Lineage (GTDB taxonomy): Bacteria > Actinomycetota > Actinomycetes > Mycobacteriales > Mycobacteriaceae > Gordonia > Gordonia amicalis. The sequence goes on along the minus strand of NZ_BANS01000063.1, from coordinate 6,241 downwards.
GGGATCGAAGTCACACACCTGCGCGTCGTCCCCCGAGACCACCAGATACCAGGTGCGCGCCTTGCCGATCACATCGCGAAACATGAACTGCACCACGGTTCGACGGCGCGGCCATTGATCGACCGGGACGGTCCGGCGCATGTCCCACATCAGCAGGTGCGGATCGAGATCGGCGTCTCCGAGATCGCCGACCCAGCGAATCCCCCACGCACTCAACGCCTCCACCACCGTGGTCAGTTCCTCACCCATGTCCGTTAGTGAGTACACCGAACGACCACCGACCTCGGACCGGCGGATGACTCCGGCCCGCTCCAGATTGCGCAGCCGCTTGGTGAGCAGCGCCGGCGACATCTTCGGGACGCCGCGTCGTAGTTCGTTGAAATGACGACTGCCCAGCAGCATTTCGCGAACGATCAGGATCGTCCAGCGCTCGTCGAGGAGCTCCATGGCCTTGGCGACCGGGCAGAACTGTCCATACGACGTCATCGCATCCTCCCTTGCGTCGATGAATCCAAGTACACACCCGCCGCACCACGATGACCAGTACAGAATGTGAACCGGAGTCGGTACAGATGTTGGCCTAGAGGGAAGTCGCCCCGACGGCGGAAGCTCGTGGTGTCCGGATACGAACATCGACACGACCACGACGAGGACACATCATGACCACGACCCAGCCCACGCCGTTCGACGCCGAGATCAAGGCGCGCCATCGCAAACTGTGGGCGGCGGGCGACTATCCCGCCGTCGCCGACCTGATCACCCCGCTCGGCAGGCGACTCGTCGACGCGCTGCACATCAAGTCCGGCGAGAAGGTCCTCGACGTCGCGGCCGGGGCCGGCAACGTCGCGGTGCCCGCGGCCCGGGCCGGTGGACACGTCGTCGCGACCGACCTCACGCCCGAGCTGCTGGAGACCGGCGAATCGCGACACGGCGATCTGGGCATCACCTGGCGCACCGCCGATGCCGAGGACCTCCCGTTCGACGACGACGACTTCGACATCGCGACGTCCTGCGTCGGCGTCATGTTCGCGCCGAATCACCAGAAGTGCGCCGACGAACTCGTCCGCGTTGTACGACCCGGCGGACGGATCGGTCTGATCAACTGGACGCCAACGGGTTTCATCGGTGAGCTGTTCGGCGTGATGAAGCCGTACGCACCACCGCCGCCGCCCGGAGCGCAGCCCGGCCCGCTGTGGGGCAGCACCGACCACGTGCGCTCCCTCTTCGGCGACCGAGTGACCGATCACCGGTTCACCACCACGACGGTGAAGATCGACGAGTTCTCCGACGGCGCCGCGTTCCGGGACTTCTTCAAGGCTTACTACGGCCCGACGATCGTGACCTACCGGAACATCGCCGACGACCCGACCCGCGTCGCCGAACTCGACACCGCCATCGCCGAGCTCGCCGACCGCTACTTCACCGACGGCCACATGGAGTGGGAGTACCTGCAGGCGGTGCTCACCGTCGTCTGACCCCGCCCTCGCAGAGTCACTCGGCGTATTCGACGACGAGCGGCGCGTGATCCGACAGCCGCAGTTCGGGCGCGGGTTCCTTGTCGACCTCGACCCGCTGCGCCCGACGCGCGAGTCCGGGTGTCGCGAGGTGGTGGTCGATCCGCCAGCCGACGTCCTTGACGAAGGACTCCCCCGCCCAGCTCCACCAGGTCAGCGGCCCCGGTCGGTCGCCGTGCAGCGCACGCACCACGTCGACGAGGCGGCGCGGACCGGTGATCTCACCGAACCACTCCCGCTCCTCGGGCAGGAAGCCCTCCATCTTGCGAGCGGCGCGCCAGTTGGTGACCGTCGTGTTCGAGATGGGCGACGTTGAGGTCACCGAGTAGCAGGAACTCCCGCCCGGCGCGTTGTGCCGCGAGCCGGTTGCGCTGCAGTTCGCGGGCGAACCCCGCCAGGAACCGTTGCTTGCGTGCATGTTTGGCGCCACCGTCGGGCTTCTCCCGCATCGAGCCGGGCCGCTGCAACTCCGCGGGCAGACCTCCCTTGGGTAGGTAGATGTTGGCGACGGTCAGCGGCCGGTCGGCCAGATCGACCTCGACGTACCGCCCCTCGTGTGCGAAAGCGTTCAGCCCGCGTGCCTTCGGCGGATGGGTCAGCCAGGTGCGCACCGCGGCAGGTGCCGTGCGCGTCAGGATCGCCACCCCGTTTCGTCCCGGGATCGTGCCGACGTCGATCGCTGCGGTGTAACCGGCGAACTCCCCGACGTCGTCGGCACCGCACCGCAGTTCCTGTAGGCCGGCCACGTCCGGGTTCCGCCGGATCAGCCAGTCGTCGAACCCGCGGCGCCGTGCCGCCCGAATCCCGTTGACGTTGAACGACGCAACGGTCAGGCCGGTGTCGCACACTCTCCCGCCCTCAGACATCGCGAACGTTCATCGGGGTCAGTGACGGCCGTTTGGGTTCACGGCCGTCGCCGAGGGAGACCCCGCGGAACTTGCGGATCAGCCATGGCGTGAAGAACTCCACCGCCCACCGGGTGTCACCGGCCAGGGCGGCCACCCGGTGCGGTGCCCGAGCGGGTGGCAGTGGGCTGCCCCAGTCTGCGGTGCTGTCGGGCAGACCGAGGGCGTGCGCGGCAGCGTCGGCGAACCGCTCATGTCCGAACGGCGAGGCGTGCAGGCGGTCCGACGACCACGACCGCGGATCGGTCAGCACCGGTGCAGCATGGAGGTCGACGAGGAGAAAGCCGTAGGTCGCGGCGAACCCGCGATTCATCTCGTTGAGCTCCAGCAGCCGGGCTTCCTTGCGGGCGGCGAACGGGATGGTGCGGACGATGTTCGGGAAGGTCGACACGATGACCGTGGCGCCTGAATCCGCGAGCCGGCGATAGATCGTGTCGAGGTCTTCGTGCACCTGGGTGAGGTCGGAGCGGCCGATCACGTCGTTCATGCCGAGCGGTGCGGCGATGAGGTCCGGTCGCAGGGCCAGCGCCGGCTCGAGTTGATCTTCGAGAACCTGCCGCGTGCGTTTCCCGCGGATGGCCAGGTTGGCGTACTGCAGATCCGGGTTGAACGCCGCCATCCGCTCGGCGAGGCGGTCGGCCCAGCCGCGGAACTCCCACTCCGGGTGAGGGTCTCCCAGACCCTCTGTCTGACTGTCACCGATGGCCACGAAACGCGAGTACTGCACGGCGAAGATGATAATCCGCCGCCCCATCGGCCCTCTTGGCGGAAGCGGAGGGATTTGAACCCTGCAGAAGCACCTGGCAGAAAACTTGATCTGGCCAACTACCTGCATAAATGGTGAACCCACGTCAGCGCCGATCAATCGGAATCACGCAAAGTTGTGGGTGAATTGTGGGTACCGGGCTCACTAGCAGTCCATCCTGTTCGAGCGCCAACTTGAGGTCGGAAGCAACGATCGGACTAGCCAAGAACGTCGATATCCTCGATATCAGCTCCGGCAGCGTGTGAACACCGACCCTCCGCCAAACTGAGTGGCTCCAGAGCCCTTGGATCCCATTTGAAGTCCCATTTCATGCCATTCGGGTCCCAGATTGTTGGGTTCGAGAGTCTATCTAGCCCCGCTGAGATCCCGATTGCCCCTCCGACGTTAAAGCGGATGTGTCGGTCATGTGGCATTGGACCACGCTGACCTGGTCTGCCGTTCATCCACACCCGATCTGGGACGAGCACAATGCGTAACGAGCTGATCCTGCGTTCGCTGGAACGAACCCACTTTCGCAGAATGCGATCGCCGATCGCATTGGCAGAAGATCCATCGCCCTTCCTACTGAAGAGCGTCACCGTCGCCTGATCGATGACTACATCATCGAGGTGCTCGAGCAGCCACACAACGTGATCGGGATTTCGGCGGTCGTCCCATAACCGCCCAAAAAGGTACCCATCTACGACCGAGACAGCTGACGAGCAGCGTGACAGCGGTTCAATCACGTCACGCCAGAACATCTCTCGTTGGCTTCCGGGTGACACTAAACCGACATCCATAAGGTCTCGGAACCTCGCTAGCCGGGGGCAAGACGGAAACGCGGCGGCAGCTGCTACCTCAAAGTCTGACCCCTCAACCGACATGGAACCCTTGTCTTCAGGAATTCCAAATCGTGCCAGCGAGGCATTGTCAACCACTGCTATGTCGGCAAACGCGCCCCAATCTCGAGCGAGCTCAGTCAATTCCATTGCGTTCGCGATCGGCGACAATGGTGGCCGACATGCAACTACGCGCTTTGGCGACTTAAGGAACCTAATCAGGAGCTCGCGCCACGCCCTGCTCACATCGGGCGGCAGACCACCCTCCATGAGTAGCCGGTTAAACTCCGAGACTTCATTCGGGGACCCAAAGACGATCGTTCCGTGCGCAGCAATCGCTCTCAGCACCCGATCATGGTTGTCCCTCGCCAGCCATCTCGGAAGGTTGTTTCCGAGATCGATGACTGCCTGGTTACCGATCGCCACTCTCGCGATCACAGCAGGCCGCCAATCAGATCATCCAGTCGCTCATCGAAGAAACCCGCGGGCCACTCGTCCATGAAGTCTCCGCGCTCGTCCAGACGAAGGGGCTTTACGTAGGCGACACCATCTTCATCTTGGTCGACATACAGCACCTTGACCTGCTCCGGCGAAACTACGCCTTCGCGAATTCGGCGTTGGACCCGCAACATCAGATGCTCACTGTGCGTTTCTACGATTAGCTGATTTCTGCGCCCCGCCAAACTCGTGGACTCAATGAACAAGTCTGCAAGCCTCGCTTGAAGCCTCGGATGTAGGTGCGTCTCAGGCTGCTCAACACAAATTAAGGACTCGGTCTTGGCCAATAGTTCGACGACGATAGGCAAGACCTGGCTAATTCCGAATCCGACATCTGCCGGCGTGACCGTGACCTTAGACCTGGAATCGGTGAGGGTGAGGGCAACGAGGTCACCTACCAAATCTGAAATCCCGGCCACTTGCACGGGGAGCACATCGAGCAGATACGGAACCTCGAGCGTCGTGAGCCACTGATTGACGTGCTCCGTAATTGCCGAATTGTCGAAGAGAAACAGCGCGACATCACGGCCATCACCAGGTACCGCACCCCCTCCTCGGTCGTAGAACCGCCGCGGTGCGGATCGAAGCGGGCCGAGATGCGTCAAGCTAGCGAGGATGGTCTGGGCCTCAACTCCAACTCCTGCTGCCAGGCGTGCCATACGGTCTGCATACGACTTCAGCACACTCGAGCTTCGTTCCGACGTTCGTGATGTATTCACATCGTCGACTATGCGGCCCGTCGGCAACAGGCCCTCGCCACGAAGTCTCAGCTCGTCGACGGCGGCTCGTCGGTGAATTGAGCGACCATGGTTTCGCCGCTGACGGGATCGGTTCGCCTCTTCACCCGGGTTGTCGCTTCTAGCCTGGCGCGTATCGAATGGGTACAGGAGCGTTCCGAGGGCAAGCTCTTCAAAGACGTCCCGTACTTCAGCGAACCTAAGAGCGAACTCTTCGCGGTCTGAGAAGGGAGTCAACGTGACGTCGTGCTGACCGAACTTAGTTCGCATCAGCCGAAGCTCGCCTCGTTGGCCTGGTCCAGCGGCAAAGCGAAATTCGATTTCACGGGGCAGCGACGGGTCCGGCGTTCCGGCGCTAGGCAGTTCCCACATCGGGGCACTGAATCCGAACCCGAGACAAACCTCGTCTGATGCGTGCTTGTGAGCAGCGCCGGCAATGCTGCCCACGTTCGCGTCAGGACCCTGGGTAACTAAACCTCGACTCTGCAGTGATTGGCGAAGAAGGAGAAGCGATTGAACAATGGTCGACTTGCCAGCCGAGTTCGCGCCGAACACGAGTGTCAGTGGCGCTAGCGGCACAGTCACCTTTGGCCCGAAAGACTTGAATCCACCCAAAGTCAGATGTGACATGAGATGCCCGGGGGGATCAGGACAGATATCATCCTCGATCGGAGGGGCCTCCAGCACTGCCTGCGGATCAATCCCACTCGCAGGGTCGATCACCTCAACCGGAACAGCCATTGCAATGTGCGCTTCAGTCTGCACCAACCGTTCAGAGCGCCACGATTGGACAATGTTCACGATCTTGTCGATAGCTTCTTCACGGAAGGACTGCCTGGCGCCTCTACCGCCGTCAGCGAACGCGGCACCGTTCACTACAAGAACGGCCTCGCGCAGGACCGCACTTCTCCCCCGTAAAAGCCAGAGATTCGTCGCTATACCTACGTTCGGAAATGCGAATGCGGGAATCGAAACGACTGCCTCGACTACACCGATCGACGAG
>NZ_BANS01000064.1 GCF_000332995.1 Gordonia amicalis NBRC 100051 = JCM 11271 | reverse complement strand
TCGGCTATGCCAAGGGTGATCCGGCCGGTCGGGAGTTGCCCAACGCCCGCAACGGGTCGAGCCCGAAAACGGTGGCCTCTGAGGCTGGGCCGGTCGAGCTGAACATTCCTCGTGACCGTGACGGGACGTTCACCCCGCGGCTGGTCCCGAAGGGCTCCCGCCGTCTGGGCGGTCTCGATGACATCATCATCTCGCTGTACGCCGGCGGCATGACGTTGCGCGATATCCAACACCATTTGGCCTCCACGATCGGCACCGATCTCTCGCACGAGACGATCTCCAAGATCTGCGACGAGGTCCTCGACGCGGTCGACGAATGGCAGAACCGGCCGCTGGAGCCGTTGTATCCCGTCATCTACCTCGACGCGCTGGTGGTGAAGGTCAAAGACGGCGCCCACGTCCGAAACAAGCACGCCCACATCGCTATTGGCGTCGACATGGCCGGCATCAAGCATGTGCTGGGCATCTGGATACAGGCCGAAGAAGGCGCCAAGTTCTGGGCCGGGGTGTGTGCGAATCTGGCCAACCGCGGCGTCAAGGACGTGCTGATCGTGTGCTGCGATGGGCTCACCGGATTCCCCGAGGCAATCGAGGCGACCTGGCCGCTGGCCACCGTGCAAACCTGTGTGGTGCATCTGATCCGTAACTCGATGCGGTTCGTCAACTACAAAGACCGCAAAGACGTGGCCCGGGCGATCAAACCGATCTACACCGCCCCCGATGCCGAGACCGCTCGGCGTGAGTGGGAGGCTTTCCGGGACTCAGAGCTGGGAGTTAAATATCCGAGTGCGGCACTGGCATTCGACCGCGCGTGGGATCGGTTCATCCCGTTCCTGGCGTTCCCTCCCGAGCTGCGCAAAGTCATCTACACCACGAACTCGATCGAGTCATTGAACTACCAGCTGCGCAAGGTCATCAAGAACCGCGGCCATTTCCCCAACGACATCGCGGTCCGCAAACTGTTGTGGCTGGCCAGGGCGATTGTGAAGTAAATCAGCGGTATGAGTATGTATATCATCATAAGGATAGATACCCATAGGGGTCCTGGCACTAACAAGAACAATAGAAGTAAGGGGAGGACAGGAATTGTCCAACGCATTAAGTATCTTGCGTCGGCCCCTGGTCCTGTTAGGTCATGAAGAACCCAATCCTGCATGTCGTCGGGTAGTCGACCACCCAGGTTGTACCACAACCATTGACGGAAAGATGGCTTCGTCATCTGGTGATGATGACATTTCGGGTCCCGCTCGACGTATCGGTGGTGACCACGGAAGCGCGACGGGCGCGCCAGCCTCCGCGGCGGCGACGTTCCAGATCGCTTTGCCGAACTCCTGCAGAAGGTAGGGGCAGCCGCCGCCGCTGGCGATGACCGAGATGTCTGTCGGTAGCGCCAATCGAATCTGGTTGACAGTCGATGTGACGCAGGAGTCGGCGCGTTTGGTCTGCAAGGTCGGCGGGTTCGTAATCTTAGGTAGCCGTCATCGGGTCTCAACTGGGCGACAAAAGTCTCCGATGTGATGTCATCTGACACTGAGGCCAGGGCCGCCGCTGGGCGGAAGCGAAGGCATGGCATGACACCCCACCTGCGGAAATGTCATAATTACTATTATCGTCTAAAAGTCTGGCTATCGCCAGGCCAGTTTAACGGCTACACTGGACGGCATGACGACAGTGCCACTGGGTGAAGCCAAGGACAAGCTCTCCGCGCTGGTCGACAGCGCCGAAACCACGCACGACATCATCACGATCACCAAGCACGGCAAACCCGCCGCGGTACTGATGTCGGCCGACGATCTCGAATCGCTGCACGAGACGATCTACTGGCTCTCACGTGCCGGTGTCCGCGACGACGTCGCTACCGCCGACGCCGAGTACGCCGCCGGCCACACCGTCTCCATCGACGACCTGCGCGCCGAACACGGCATGCCGCCGAAATGAGCGACGCTCCGACAGACTCGCCCGCCCCGTACCGGGTCGAGGTCGCATCCCCAGCTCGCCGCGACCTTCAACGCCTTCCATCCCGGATCGTCCACGCCGTCATCGAATTCATCTCCGGACCTCTCGCTGGTAACCCGCACCGGCTCAGCAAGCCGCTGCGCAACGACCTCGCCGGCCTCCACAGCGCCCGACGCGGCGACTACCGCGTCCTGCTCCGCATCGACGACCCGAACCACACCATCGTTGTCGTCAGAATCGACCACCGTGCCCACGCCTATCGCACCTAACTGACTGTGGCAATGCATACCTGGACGAAGGAGAGAATGTCGTGAACGACCCCGGGAACACGCTCGATCAGGCTATCGACCAGCTCTACGACCCCATCATCGCTCTGCAACGCCAGGCGCTCGACATCGAGCGCGATTACCGTGACCTCGCCCAACGCGACGATCTTGCCGTCGACACCTCGGCGCACCGACCACGCCCGCCGAAGCGATCGCTAGCATCACCGAAGCCCTCGCATCGCTCCGCGACACGCTCCGCGCTGCCGAAGAACACCAAGCCGCCGCCAAACGCCACGCAGCACGCCTCTACATCGACCGCTAGACCTGTCAGATCTCGACTCAGACCCGCGTCCTCAGCCGGTTGAGTAATCCCGTCGGTTCCTCTGCCGCTCGATGCTCGCCGGCCACAGTTTCCGCTAAGGCCTCCACCGGAACCAGCCCCGGAAGATCGCCGTCGAGTCGCCACGGCGGGCGACTGAACGACGCCCACCACGCCGTGCACAGCCCCGCCGACTGGTCGTCTTCCCAGCGAATACGCAACGTGGACCTCACCACGGTTCCGCCGGTCCGATAAGGAAACTCAAACACCGTCGTATGGCCGACCTCCGCCGCAGGAACAACACATCGGACCTCAGATGTACCCATACCGTCGAATCCCCCTGCCTCCCCAATAGACCCGTTTCCAATCCCCACCCATCCGAGTAATGCCGCTCGACAACCGCCAGACAGCTCGGACACAAGCACAATCACGGCGTGATCCAAAAAGGTTACAGCGCAAAGGGTCACAGCACCCGCGCAAGTTGCTGCTCGCAAGACCATCGACGTCGGGCACCTACAGTAGTGTGGCGACACATGACAATGAAGACGATCACCACTCGGGCTCTGGTCACCGTCGCCGCACTGTCGACACTGCTACTGGCAGTTCCCTTGACGGCATCGGCAGCCCCGGCACCACGACTCGGCGTCCTCGGAGACGACATCTGGGTCATGGGAAACAACGCCTTCTGCCACGGAGCCATCCACGTCGGAATCGACACCAACCCCGCCAAACGAGGCCAGGCCACCATCTCCCTCACCTCACGCGGATTCACCGGCAACCAACCCGCCTGGGGACGCAACCCCTCCTGCAAAATCAACGTCGCGATCGGTTACTGGTCAGGCATCCAGTACCGCGAGAAAATCATACCGATGGACCTCGGCCCGCGACCGCAAGCACCGGTCCGCGTGAACCTTCGCGGAGTCGGAGAGGGCATCAACCTCATGTCCTTCACCACCCACCCCAACCTGAACAAAGGCGTCTCCTACTACGTCCAAATCCCGTAGTTCCCGACACCAAACCCCAGACCTCAACACCCCCGGGCGCCACTGGCATCCGGGGGTGTCGACGTCGCGACGGCCCCTCGTCGTCGAAGCACCCCTGCTTCTGTCCCATGTGCCCGGAGCGCGCCCGGCGGTTCGTCAAGCTCAGCGCCGCCCACCACAGCGCGGCCAGGGTCGCGAGGGCGATCGGGGCGGCGATGAACAGGACCCAGAACCAGCCGACACCTGCTCCGGCGATGACGTACACCGGGTCTGGTGACGCAGGCAGCAGGTAGTCGCGAGCCGGGGACGGCCGGATCAGGAACTGTTGGGCGGCGGGCCAGACCTTCGTGTAGCCCAGGACGCCGGCTACCGCCGCCGCAGTCAGCAGAATCCAGCGCCACCCTTCGGCCGCCTGCTTCTGATCGGCGGCCGACTCACCTGGCACATAGGGGTGGTTGAGTTCGGCGCTGCTGGTGGCGTACGGCCGGCTCGACGGCGCGGGCCCGGCAGAGGTCTTGCCGGGGACAGCCCCCTGCCGGTGGCCATCACGGTCGGTCCTTTCGCTTGGTCGGGGCGGGCGACAGCGGATGCGCGCCGTCGGTCACGGTGAGGCGTGCTCGATCGGGATCACACCGGGGTCTGGCGCCGCGGTGTCAGCAGCCGGCGCCGGTGCCGGGCCGGCGGGATCTCTCCGGCGTCGACGGTCGCATCCACAGCCCCGCCAACGATCAGGCGATGTTGACGGCGCGTCGCTGTCGCTGACGCGGTGATCGCCGTGCGTGGCTGTGTCAGCGGCCTAACGGCGATGGATGCTGCGCAATTGCCAGATCATCGTAGTCATCCTGCAAAGGGGGACGAAAATGGTCGCGCGTCAACGCTGCAGTTAGCAGTCACCGCACCGTGGTGATGCTGAGCTTGCCGTCCGCATGGTAGGCGCGCAGCAGCTTCTTGTCGAACTTCCCTACACTGGTGCGGGGAATCTGCTCGATGAACGTCCACTGTTCGGGAAGCCACCATCGTGGAACCTGTTGGGCCAGCCAGGATTTGATCTCTTGGGGCGCAATGTGGAGTCCATCCTGCAGCACGACCGCAGCGAGGGGGCGTTCCTGCCATTTTGGGTCGGGCACGCCGATTACCGCCGCCTCGAACACGGCTGGGTGCCCGGTCAGGATGTTCTCTAGTTGCACCGATGAAATCCATTCGCCGCCGGATTTGATGACATCCTTGGCACGGTCGGTCAAAGTCAGAAAGCCGTCGGCGTCGATGCGCCCGACATCCCCAGTGCGCAACCAGCCGTCGTGGAATTTGTCGTCGTCGGCACCCTGGTAGTACGCGCCTGTTACCCAGGGCCCGCGGACTTCCAGTTCCCCCACCGCTTGACCGTCGTGCGGCAGCACTGAACCGTCATCGGCGACGAGACGCATCTGGACTCCGCACACGGGGCGGCCTTGGGTCGTTCGCATCTCCTGTGCCCGCTCGGGCGGTGCCGTTGCCGACGGGCGTGCGATGGCGGCCAGCGGCGAGGTTTCGGTCATTCCCCAGGCCTGCAACACCGTGACGCCCAGGCGCTCCTCGAATGCCTCTATCAAGGCGCGCGGCACCGCGGAGCCGCCACAGACCACCAGCCGCAGCGATGAGAAGTCGCAGGTGCCGACGCGTCCCGTATGGGAGAGGACGTCATTCCAGATTGTCGGTACGGCGCCCGCTATGGTCGGGCGCTGCTCGTGCACCATCCGGCTGATCGCGTCGGCCTGCAGGAATCGGTCGGGCATCAGCAGGTCGGCCCCTGCCATCAGCGCTGCGTAGGGCAGCCCTCATGCGTTGGCGTGGAACATCGGCACGATCGGGAAGACGCGATCGCCCTCGCCGACGCCCAGCCCGTTTGTGGTGCATGCGGCCATCGAATGCAGGTATAAGGATCGGTGGCTGTACACCACCCCTTTGGGGTCGCCGGTGGTGCCGCTGGTGTAACACATTGCCGCTGCGGAGGTTTCTTCGACTGTAGGCCAAGGGAACTCGTCACCCTCAGCGGCGAGCAGCTCGTCGTAATGGGCTACTTCGGGCCCGTTGCCGCGCAGCAGCTCGACAGCATCGCCGCCGCCAGTGACCACCACCGCCCGCACCGAGGGCGCATCCGCCAACAGCGGGGCCAGCAGTGGCGTCAGGGACGCGTCGACGATGATGACCGTGTCTTCGGCGTGGTTGACCACGTAGCGGATTTGATCGGCCGAGAGTCGGATATTGATCGTGTGCAGGACAGCACCCATGGCGGGTACCACGCAATAGGCTTCCAGGTGTTCCTGGTTGTTCCACTGGAACGTGGCGACGCGGTCGTCGCCGGTCACACCGAGACGTCGCAGCGCCCAAGGCCAGTTGGGCCGACCGCTGGCCGATCTGCAGGTAGTTTGCAGCGCGAAGGCCCTGTTCGGTGGCGCTGATCACCTGCTTGGCGCCGTGTACGCCGCTAGCATGCGCCAGGATCGAGGCGACCGACAGCGGAGCGGCCTGCATGGTGGAGTGCATCAGCGATTCCGCCCGCCACAAGCCATGTCGACGTTCACAGTTCGAGGTCGCTGCGGCCGTCGGCGGCCAGCATCGCGGTGTAGGTGGGAAAGAGCAGTTTGGCGGTGGGGACGAGCTTGATGACTTTCTGCACCGGGCCCTTGGCGCGGACCTGTCCCTTGGCCATGGCCAGCGACAGGTTCACTTTGCCCTGCCAGAATCGGTTGCCGGTGTCTGCCGACATGAACAACTCGACATCGGGTGTGATGTCGGTGGCGCCGGCGAGCACTGTCGCGTTGGGAAGGTCCACCGTCACAATCGCCTCGGGATCGGTGTAGTTGATTTGCAGCACAACACCCGAGGCGGACAGCTTGGGCCCGATGTCGGGATCTGCTAGGCCCTTCTCGAACACCCCGCCGATGTATTTGTGCACCTCTGCCTCGTCAGTGAAAACGCCCATGGCGGTGATCCTTTCGTGTCGTTGATCGCCAAAGCTGGAAGATCCGGGCTAGTCCAAGCCGATCCACACGGACTTGGTTTGGGTAAAGCCGAGCAGGGACTCCTCGCCAAGATCGCGCCCGTATCCGGACGCCTTGTAGCCACCGAACGGTGCCGCGGGGTCCAAGACGTTGTACAAGTTGACCCACACAGTGCCAGCCTGAAGCTCCCTGGCCACTCGGTGCGCGCGTTTGAGGTCGTCGGTCCACACCCCCGCTGCCAGTCCGTACGCGCTGGCATTGGCCCGGCGCACCGCCTCGGCTTCGTCGTCGAAGGTCAACACCGACAGCACCGGCCCGAAGATCTCCTCGGTGGCGATCGTCATGGCGTCGTCGACGTCGGTGAACATGGCCGGCGTCAAGAAGTGGCCGTGACTCAGTGCGCCGCCGGGTCGCTGGCCGCCGCAGAGCAGGGTGGCGCCTTCCTGGGTGCCGGCGCGCAGGAAACCTTCAACGCGGTCGCGCTGGGTGGCTGAGACCAGGGGCCCCATCTCGGTGCTGTCATCGAGGCCGTGACCGAGCTCGATCGCCCGGGTCGCGGTCTCCAGCTCGGCGAGCAGTTCGTCACGCACGTCGCGGTGAACGAACAGGCGCGACCCTGCACAACACACCTGCCCTTGGTTGAGGAAGATGGCGGCCAGTGCCCCCTGGGCCGCGGCTTTGAGGTCGGCATCCGGGAAGACAATGTTGGCTGATTTGCCACCCAGTTCCAGGGTGAGTTTCTTGATGCTGGGTGCGCTGGCGGTGATTATCCGGCGACCGGTTTCCGTCGAGCCGGTGAACGACACTTTGGCCACCCGGGGGTCTTCGATGAGGGCCTGGCCGGCGGAAGAACCGAGCCCGGTGACCATGTTGAGCACACCCGGAGGTAGTCCTGCCTCGAGAGCGATCTCGATCAGCCGCAATGCGGTCAGCGAGGTGTGCTCTGACGGCTTGAGCACGACCGTGTTGCCGGCGGCCAGGGCGGGCGCCACCTTCCACGACGCGATCAGCAGCGGAAAGTTCCACGGCGCGATCGCGCCGATGACGCCCAGCGGTTCCCGTTGCGTATACACCAGTGCCTCGCCCACCGGTGGTGAGACGGGCAGGGTCTGGCCGCCAAGTTTGGTTGTCCAGCCACCGAAGTAGCGCCAGATTTGACTGACCAATCCGATATCGATGTACAACGATTCCGTCAGCGGTTTGCCGTTGTCGAGCGTCTCGAGAGTGGCGAGTTCCTCGGCATGCGCCTCGATCGCGTCGGCGACGTCGAGCAGTATCCGGCCGCGGGCGGCCGGGCTCAGGCGACGCCAGTGTTCAAATGCCTCGCTCGCCGCGTCGACCGCCCGCGCCACGTCGATCGGACCACCCGCTGCGATGGTGGCCAATACGGCGCCGGTCGCCGGATCGGTGGTCACAGCCTCGGCTCCGTCGGCGGCCCCAAGCTTGTCCGCCCCGATGACGATGCTCGCCGACGCACCACGCAAAAACGTTTGCAGCGTCTCAGGTATGTCGATTGATAGCGTGGTCATCACAATTCCTTTGTTTGCCTGCATGTTTGTTGTAGGTGGGCGCTCTGTGCAGTGTCCGGTGATGACTCACCGGCCTCGGGTCTAACATGGTCACGGCCGGGATTGTCCGACTACGTTCCCCGGAAAAAGACGTCGATACGGCAGGTCTTGGTCACCGACTCTTCGCCAGCGGTGTCCATGTGTTGCGCACGAGTCTCCTGGAGCCGCTACGTTTCCCGGGCTCAGCGCGCGAACCATTCCCGAATCCTCGTCTCGCGAACGGCTAGGTGACCGTCCGAAGGCCCACTCAATAGCGGATGACGCCGCGGATATTTCTGCCCGACCGCATGTCCTCATAACCCTGATTGATGTCCTCCAGGTCGTACTCGGTGGTAATGAGCTCATCGAGCTTCAATTGGCCGAGAGCGTAGAGCTCCAGCAACCGCGGAATATCGTGCTGGCCGTTGGATGAGCCGAATAGCGATCCACGGATCTGCTTTTCATACAAAGTCAGCTCAAGAAGGTTTGTCGTGATAGTGGTTTCCTCCGGGTGTCCGATCGCGGTGACCACGACACGACCCCGCTTACCGATGAGACTCAGTTCTGGGCCCACCTCGGCGCCCTCAGCGACACCGGTGGTGACGATGCAGACATCGGCAAGCCTGCCGCGGGTCAAGTCGCTGATCGCGTTCCACGCCTCATCGATCGATGAGGCGGTATGCGTGGCACCGAACTCATAAGACTTGGCGCGCTTGAACTCAACAGGGTCCACCACCATAATCATGCGGGCACCGGCGATGCGCGCTCCCTGGATCGCGTTCATGCCGATGCCGCCGGCCCCGATGACCACGACGGCGTCTCCCGCCCGCACCTCGCCGGTACGCACTGCACTGCCGAAACCGGTGGTTACCCCGCACCCCACCAATGCAGCGGTATGCAGGGGAATATCGTCATCGATCTTGACCACCGACGCGGCAGGAACGACGGTGTACTCCGAAAACGTTCCGAGCAAACACATTTGACCGACGTCTTCGCCCCGCGCGTGAAAACGGTAGGTTCCGTCGAGTTGCGGTCCCAGCATCACCGCGGCGCCGGAGTCGCAGAGGTTCCCGATGCCGCGGGCACAGTAGGAGCATCGCCCGCAAGCGGGCAAGAACATCATCACGACATGATCGCCCTCGGCGATATCGGCGACATTGGGTCCCACCGCTTCGACAACGCCAGCGCCCTCATGCCCGCCCACCAGAGGGTATGGAAAGGGAAGGTCGCCAGTAACGAGGTGCTCGTCGGAATGGCATAGACCGCTGGCGGCCAACTTGACGAGCACCTCGCCCTCACCGGGCGGATCCAAGTCGATCTGCTCCACCTGCCACTTCTCGTTCTGGCCCCACAGAACCGCAGCCTTCGTCTTCACTATTGATTCCTCACATGTTGAATGTTGTGTGCCCATCATCACAACGACGTGGCGCACACACCAGGGCCACCCGTGCCATCAGTGGCCCACGAGTGCCACGCAGATCGAGCACGCCTCGCGCAGCCTTGCACGGCGCCGCCGCACGGGCGACGCCAGGGCCAAGCAGGCAGGGAGAGGGTCCCCGCCGCCCGGGGGAGTGCTGCGCGACTGGCAGGCAGGTGTCACAGATACGGAAGACTCTCGCCGATCCCGCTGGCCTTGAGCCGCAGCAATGGCGGCGTCACGCTATTTGGCTTCCAGAGTCAGCTGCATGCGACCAGATTCGCGTCGCTCACTAACGCAACTAAAGTTAGGGCGAACGGGCCAGGCGCCGAGCCTGGACATCGCTGATGTCTAGCAACCCGAACTTGCCCGCCAAGGCAGCAGCGCTGATCCGGTTACTTACGCCAAGCTTATTTAGCAGCGTGGCCACCATGCGCTTGGCGGTTCGTTCCGAGACCAGCAATCGGTCGGCCATCTCCGCGTTCTCCAGCCCTGCCGCCAGCAACGTCCACAACTTCAGGTCCTGATCGGACAAATGCTCTAGCACTTCACTTGGGGGTCGGCGGGTCTGGGTCAGGAGGTCATCGAGGACGGCGCCATCGACAACCCGCATGCCTTCGGCGATCGTCCACAGAGGACCTGCCAGCGCTTCGGGCCGTGCGGTCTTGGGCAGGAAGCCGTCGGCTCCGGCACGCAACGCTTCTTCGGCCAGGTCGAGATCATCGGTGCCCGACAGCGCGAGGATCCGGGTCGTGGGGCTACGGCCCTTGATGTGGCGGATCGCAGCCAGTCCTCCCAGCGGGGGCATGGTCAGATCAACGATCGCGACGTCAGCGGCGCAGTCCGCGACGAGGTCGGCCGCCTCCTCGACATAGCTGGTTTGGCCCCCCACGGTGAAGACGTCCCCCCATTCGCGGGTGAGCAGCAAGGCTAGTCCCTGCGCAAACAGTTCGTGGTCATCGACGATAGCCACGACGATCCCCTTCCGGCCGCCGCTAGGCTTCATTGTTACGATGTTAGCCGCACCCCAGGATAAGGTCGATGAGACTGCATAACCGGGTCACCGCATTTGTCGACGGTGACGAATACGGACTGGCCCGCGTTGTGGTGGCAGTCCGGATGGCGGTAGTGGCGTCAGTCGGGGTGCTGGTGCTTGTGGGACCCGCCTGGGTTCGCCAGCACGTGCCCGCGGCTGTGGGCATTCTGATTGCGGCGACGGTGTACGCAATGGTGCTGCTGGCCAACCCGAAATTCGAGGCGCGCCGCACCCGGTACTCCTGGGCGGTCGCCCTGGCTGACAGTGCCATCACCCTTGCCTGGATCGCCGTCACCGGTGGACCGCATAGCCCGGTGGTGGCGGTACTTCCCCTGGTCGTTATCGCATCGGCGGCCCGGCTGTCATTCATCGAGACTCTGCTGTTATCGACGCTTTTGGGTCTGGCGTACACCGCTGTGATCGTGCCCTCTTCATCGACGCCAGCAACGGCGCTCAGCCCTTGGGCCCAGGCCAGCTGGTGGGCGCTGTATCTGTTGTTCGCGGCGGTTCTCACCGCGGGCCTGTCCACTTTGGCGGAGCGCGAACACCGCTCCAGACTGCGCGCTCTGGTCGAAGCCGAGACCCAGCACGCCGCGGCCGAGGAGGAACGCGATCTGCGCTCACGGCTGCTCACCTCTTACCAGTCCCAACAGGACGGGCTGCAGGTGCTGGTGCACGAGTTCCGCACCCCCATCGCCTCGCTGGAGGCACTGCTCGATGCACTGGCCGGCATCTCACCGATGACGGACGCCGACCGCAGCACCAGCCTGCAGCTGGCCAGCCGGCACACCCGCCATGTCGTCGACATGCTCGACGCACTCTCCGACGTCGCGCTGAGCCGACGCCCCACCTTTTCTGGGGGCAGGGTACGCCAAGTCGACGTCGCGGATATCGTCACCGCAGCAGCCGATGCGGTAGGCCTCACTGCGCCACGCCTACAGCTTGCGATGACCGCCGACCTGAGTGCTGTCGCGATCAACGCCCAGGGATTGCGTCGGGTGCTGACCAACCTGCTCGAAAACGCGGCCCGCCACGGCCGCGGCGCCCCGGTCGACGTCACGTGCAGTCGACACGGCAACGACCTCGTCATCGCCGTCGCCGACCGTGGCCCCGGAATCCCCGACGAGGATCTGGGAGAGCTGACAGCAAAGTACGTCAGTGCCGGCGGTCAGCGCGGCACCGCCGGTCTGGGACTGTGGATTGTGCAGCAGATCACCGACGCAATGGGCGGTCGGGTGAATTTCGCCGCTCGCGCTGGTGGTGGGCTCGTCGCGACCTTCCGTGTTCCGCTCATCACCGCGCCGCAACCAGACCCGCCCCCCGCTCCG
The DNA here is from genome assembly GCF_000332995.1 of Gordonia amicalis NBRC 100051 = JCM 11271. GTDB lineage: Bacteria > Actinomycetota > Actinomycetes > Mycobacteriales > Mycobacteriaceae > Gordonia > Gordonia amicalis. The sequence continues at coordinate 7,025 of NZ_BANS01000064.1, read as the reverse complement.
CGCTGGTAGTCCGGACAACTTTCCGCGGGCCTCGTCGGCCAGTTGTCGGCGCCGCCAACGGCACGCAGCCCACTGGCCCACGCTGGCGTGATCGATCATGGGAACGAAAGGGGCGGCAGTCACCATCGCAATCTCGATTCGCAACGTCCGGCGCAGCATGACGAATCGGCTCCAGCCCGTCTGCGTGTGCACCGGATTGCCCGGCAGGAACTTCGCCGATCGGCGGTAGCTCGAACGTCCGGTGCGGCTCACGTCCGCATCCGGCCTCTTCCAGACGTGGCCCGCAGGGGTCATGACGTGGCCCGCGGGCCACTTGTCGTCGGCCTCGCCACCTATCACTCTTGATCGTGTTGAGGGTCACATTAGGCCGCGCGGGGTGCACGTCGAGGTGGAACGGCTCGGCGCGCAAAACGGTTGGGGCGAGATATGTTTCCGCTCATGCGCCCATTTTTCTGTAGAGCACCAGGTTGAGAAGGGACCAACATGACCGAAATGACGGTTGCCGCCAGCGACGCGACGAACGCAGCGTACGGGATGGCCTTGGAGGACATCGATGTGAGCAATCCCGTGCTGTTCCGGGACAACACCTGGCATCCCTATTTCAAACGCCTGCGCGAAGAGGATCCGGTTCACTACTGCAAGAGCAGCATGTTCGGCCCCTACTGGTCGGTGACCAAGTACCGCGACATCATGGCAGTCGAGACCAACCCGAAGGTGTTCTCGTCGGAGGCTAAAAGTGGCGGCATCACCATCATGGACGACAACGCCGCAGCATCGCTTCCCATGTTCATCGCCATGGATCCACCGAAACACGATGTCCAGCGAAAGACCGTGAGCCCCATCGTGGCGCCCGAAAACCTTGCCACCATGGAATCGGTGATTCGCCAGCGCACCGCGGACCTCCTCGACGGATTGCCGATCAATGAAGAGTTCGACTGGGTGCATCGGGTGTCGATCGACTTGACCACCAAGATGCTGGCGACGCTGTTCGATTTTCCCTGGGACGACCGCGCCAAGTTGACGCGCTGGTCGGACGTCACCACGGCGTTGCCCGGTGGCGGGATCATCGATTCTGAAGAACAGCGCATGGCCGAGCTGATGGAGTGCGCGACGTATTTCACCGAGCTGTGGAACCAGCGCGTGAATGCCGAACCCAAGAACGATCTCATCTCGATGATGGCCCATTCGGAGTCAACACGACACATGGCGCCCGAGGAATATCTGGGAAACGTCGTGCTGCTGATCGTCGGCGGCAACGACACCACCCGCAACTCGATGACGGGCGGTGTGTTGGCCCTGAACGAATTTCCCGACGAATACCGCAAACTGTCCGCCAACCCGGCGTTGATCAGCTCTATGGTGTCGGAGATCATCCGGTGGCAAACACCTCTTTCGCACATGCGTCGTACCGCACTGGAAGACATCGAGTTCGGCGGCAAGCACATCCGCCAGGGCGACAAAGTCGTGATGTGGTACGTGTCCGGCAACCGGGACCCCGAGGCCATCGACAATCCCGACACATTCATCATCGATCGCGCCAAGCCCCGCCAGCACTTGTCCTTCGGGTTCGGCATCCACCGCTGCGTCGGCAACAGACTCGCCGAACTACAGCTCAACATCCTGTGGGAAGAAATCCTCAAACGGTGGCCGGACCCACTGCAGATCCAAGTTCTTCAAGAACCGACCCGCGTGCTCTCACCGTTCGTCAAGGGCTACGAATCGCTGCCCGTGCGCATCAACGCCTGATGATCCACACCTGCGTGACCGAAGCCGTTGTGGTGGTCGGTGCCGGCCAGGCTGGCGCACAGTTGCCAGACAAGCGCACCTAGCATCTACGCAGCTGGTGACTGCACCCAGTACCCGAGCCCCATATACGGCCGACCAATTCACCTCGAGTCGGTGCACAACGCCATCGAACAGGCCAAAACGGCCGCCGCAGCGATCCTCGGCAGAGACGAGCCGTTCCGTCAAGTCCCCTGGTTCTGGTCAGACCAGTACAACATCAAACTACAGACGGCCGGCGTCAACGAAGGCTACGACGACGTGATCATCCGGGGTGATCCGGCCTCAGCATCGTTTGCAGCCTTCTACCTGCGCGCCGGGAAACTGCTGGCCGTCGATGCAATCAACCGGCCGCGCGAATTCATGGCGTCGAAAACCCTTATCGCCGAACGCGCAGAGGTAGACCCGACGCAACTCGCCGACGAGAGCCTCCCCCTCACAGCCCTTGCGGCGGCGGTCAAAGCCCCCACCCGCGCAACATCCCCAACCTCCCTCTAACCCACTGATAAAGGAATCGAAATGCCGAAGATCACCTACATCGACTACACCGGTACGAGCCGCTGCGTTGACGCCGAAGACGGCATGTCACTGATGGAAATCGCCGTCAATAACAACGTGCCAGGCATCGACGGGGACTGCGGCGGGGAGTGCGCATGCGCGACATGCCATGTGCACGTCGATGCAGACTGGTTGGACAAACTGCCGCCCAGCAGCGACCAAGAGGTGTCAATGCTGGAATTCTGTGATGGCGTAGACCACACATCCCGACTCGGCTGCCAAATCAGAATCTGCCCGACTTTGGATGGCATCCTCGTACGGACACCAGCTGCACAACACTAGCTACCCCGACCCGAGACCGCAGCTACACACGTTATCGAGACAGTCCCTCCCTGATTGGACGGTTCGTTGCCGCTCGACGAGCTTCTCGGCGACTACTTCATCCGTGATCTCCACACGCAGTTATTCGGGCCGATCTGGCAGTGGGGCGGGCGCGTCAGCTCGAACTCAACATCGGGGTCGCTCCCGAACTCATCGCCGTCGAGTTGCGCAACACGCTCGACTCCATTGCCTGGCGGTGGGAGCACACCGACGACTGGACTCCCCGCCAGTTGGGGATCGCGGTCCATGCCGAGACGGTTCGCATACACCCCTTCGTTGACGGAAACGGCCGCACAACAAGGCTTCTCGCTGACCTCGTGTTCGCCGCGGCCCAAGACCCCACCGTGGAGCAGTACGACTGGGATCTGGACAAGCAGCACTACATCGGGCTGCTGCGTGCGTTCGACGTGCATCGGGATGTGACGGACCTCGCGGCGTTCGTCGGGGTTGAGCAGTTCGACACGCAGGAGCCTTGAGGCGATTCGGTCATCGGCCCCGGGTCATCGAATTCAGTTGCGCATGTTGGCGAATGGGCGCATTCCGTGGTGGGCGCGGAACCGGACGATCATGTCTGTTTCGGTCGCGGCCGCCTCGGCGTCGTCGGTGACGCGCCATCCGACGAGGAGGCCGGCGTGGTCGGCCAGCTGCCATATCCGTCGGCCCCCGGAGTGGCCGACCGGTTCACCGGCGCCGAACCGGCGGAATTCGTCGAGCCGTTTACGCAGCCCGCGGCGTCCGGCGCTACCCGCATTGGCCTTACCGATGTAGACGATGCGGGTGCCGGGCACCCACAGCGCCTGCAGATCGGCGACGGGCTCGGTGGGGTCTTTGCCCTTGAAGTGGCCGGCGGGGGAGGCGTCGAGGAATGCGGGGGGATCGTCGGTCGGTCGCACGATGACGTAGACGCCGGGCTCGGTGGGGACGTCGGCGGTGGGCAGCGTGGCGAACGGCACCCACCCGGTGAAGGCGTCCAGATCGATCGGTTCAGTGGTCACGGCAGCTCCTGGTGCATTCGTCGAGCAGTTCGGTGTCAGCGGCGCCGGCGGCGTTCGGTATCGAGGTCGACGAGGCCCGGGCGGCCGACGTCGGCGATACCTTCTCGGCCCGCGGCCGCGACGATGCTGGCGCCCTGGTGCTCGGCGACTGCCGCGGCGATCCGGTCGGGGGTGGTGATGATCGCGTCGTCGGTCAGGTAGACCTTGGCAGCTTGGCGGCCGATGCGCATGAGGCGAGCTACGTGGTCCACGTCGTCGGAGATGTCCTGGCGGGCGACGTCCTCGCTGACGGTCAGTCCGTGTCGGTCAGCGAGCAGTTTGACGAGCAGGGCCGCGCGGTCGTCAAGCCACGGTGAGCGACGGGCCTTGCTCATCTCGGCACTGGGCGTCGACGTTGGGCTGCCATGCCGGAACCGTACCGGCCAGCCGCCGCCCGTCACTGCCGTTCGGAGTGAGCAGTGTGAGGGCCACGGCGCACTAAAATCGCGGGGTCGAGGGGCGCTGCAATGCGGGTCGCACTGTCACACCCGGGGGGGGGGGGCATCATCGCCCCGGAACAGTTGACCTGATCGGGCGCAGTGGAGGGGATCGCATGGCCGAAGACGCCGAAGAGTTGCAGCGACTGCTCAAGCAGGTCCGCGCCACGATCAAGGAACGCACCGATCTCGAACAGCGGTTCGCCAACCCGCAAGCGCTGCGGTCGGCGACGGAGCATTTCTCGAATCTAGATCTGCAGGCATGTTCTTGTGAATATCAACCAGATTCTTCAAACGTTCGTGCGGTGTCTTTTTGGCGTTCCGGGTCGCAACAATCGCGGTAACTCCGGCAATGATGAGAGGCATTAGCACAAACCTAAGCCAATCTCCCCAGGTGAAAAGCCATGTGAAGAGCATGGCGGACAAAAACTGCAACTACTAGAGCTGCCGCGACACCAAGCCCTACCGAACCCGCGTCGCTCCCGCACAATCACCTTTACGTTGGAGTACGTCCGGGGCGGTCGCCCTGGGCGCTCGTCCGCGGTTCGGGGCGTGGCTCGACAATTACCTGTTGCCCTTGGTGGCTCGGCGGGGAAGGCCACCCTGGGCCGTGACGGGTTGTTTCGGCCGCTGATTGAGATGTGTTCGCGAGCGTGTCGCTGTGTAAAGGTGTGCCGGCGAAACCGCCCTGACGAGCCAGACGCATACGGAAGGGGCAGTATGGACGAAACCGTCTGGGTAGGAATCGATGTCGGTCGACATGAGCACCACGCCGCCGCGGTCGACGAGGCGGGAGTGGTGCTGTGGTCTCGGCGGCTTCCCAACGATCAGCCGGCGATCGAAGCGCTCGTAGACCGGGTCGCTGACATGAAATTGGTGGTGTGGGCGATCGACATGACTGCACCGGAGTCCGCGCTGCTGCGGGGTGTGCTGGCCGCACGGCGCCAGCACATCCGCTATGTGCCCGGCCGGGTCGTGCACAGCATGACCGGCGCCTTCGCCGGCGAAGGTAAGACCGATGCCCGCGACGCGGTCGTGATCGCCCAGACAGTCCGCCTACGTGGCGATCTCGCGACGATTACCGTGCCCGACGACGTCGCGATCGAACTCGATCTGCTGACCGGACATCGCAACGAGCTCGTCGCTGAACGTACCCGAGGCATCAACCGCCTGCGCGGTCTACTGACCCGCATCTTCCCTGCACTAGAACGGTGTTTCGACTACTCGACACTGACCGGTCTGGCGTTCCTCACCCGCTTCGCCACACCGGCGGCGATCGCTGTGGCCTCCGACGAGGAGATTTACGATCACCTCCGCGGTCACGGCGTCCGCCGCCCGACGATCCCGAAGATGATCACCAAGGCGCGTGTCGCGGTGGCCGCGCAGACCGTCACCCTGCCTGGCGAGGCGACCACGGCACTGCTGCTGCAGCAGGCAGCGGCCTCCCTGATGGCGCTCACTCGTCAGATTGCCGAGCTGGACAAACAGATCACCGAGGTGTTCCGCCGCCACCGTCACGCACGGATTCTCGAATCCGTGCCAGGCATCGGCACCCGAAGCGGCGCCGAAGTAGTCGCGATCACCGGTGGCGACCTCACTTCGTTCGGCTCGGCCGCCAAACTCGCCGCCTACGCCGGTCTTGCTCCAGTACCGCACGACTCCGGAAACCGTCGTGGCACCCTGCGCAGACCCCAGCGCTACCACCGAGGGCTACGGAAGGTGTTCTACATGGCCGCGCTTAACAGCTCCCAACGCGACGGCCCATCTCGGGAGTTCTACCAGCGCAAACGACGCGAGAAACGTTCCCACGTCCACGCGCTCATCGCGCTAGCTGTACTGACCCGAGAGGTTGGGTACGCGGCTGGCTGGTGGTTGTCCTCCGAGTGCTGTGTGACCGCGGTGGTGATTGTAGTGATGCAGCCAGATCGGGAACTGTGCGCAGCGTTCGGTATCGCTGGTGTAGAGCCGGTCGTAGGCCCATTCGTCGGCCAGGGTGCGGTGAAACCGTTCGACCTTGCCGTTGGTTTGCGGCCGATACGGCCGGGTTCGACGGTGGATGATCGATGGCCCGAGCGCGCCGGCGAATACATGCGACTTGTAGCAGGAACCGTTGTCGGTCAACACTTTCCGCACCTCGATACCGCACTCGGCGAACCACTGCTGGGCGCGCAGCCAGAACTGAGCGGCGGTCTCTTTGCGTTCATCGGTCAGGATCTCCGAGTACGCCAACCGTGAGTGGGCATCGATGGCGGTGTGCAGGAAGTGATAGCCGCGCACGGGGTTGCGGTACTTGTTCTGCTTGCCGCTGCTCTTGTCGGCTCGGCTGTTACGGCGTCCGGCGGTGCGGCCGAGTTTGCGCCAGCCACCGCCGGCAGGGATCTTGCCGAGTTTCTTGACGTCGACATGCACCAACTCACCCGGCTGATCAGCGGTAATACGGCGGATCACGCGCCCGGTCGGACGGTCCAGCCAGCGCAAACGAGCCAGGCCGTAGCGGGACAGCACCCGGTGCACAGTGGAAGGGTTCAGACCGAGTAGGTAGGCGATTCGGGCTGGTCCCCAGCGGCGTAGGACGCGGACTTTGATGATGCGTCGTTCGGTGCGGGTCGGTGTGCGATTGGGGCTGCAATGCGGGCGGCTGCTGCAATCGACCATCCCGGCCGGCCCGTGTTCGCGGTAGCGGCGGGCCCAGCGTTGGGCGGTGGTCGGGGCGACCTGAAAGCGTTCAGCGGCACGGCGAATCGACCAACCATCCTCCACGACACGTCGAGCAAGACGTAGGCGACCCAGTTCGGTCAGTGGGGCGTTACGGTGGGACACGAAGACCTCCGAGTTGAGCGGTGCTTACCTAGGCAGTTCGCACTTCCTCGGAGGTCTTCGTCATGTCATCCCG
>NZ_BANS01000065.1 GCF_000332995.1 Gordonia amicalis NBRC 100051 = JCM 11271 | reverse complement strand
AAGGTGAACGTCGACAACGTCTCGTTCAACGGCTGCACCACGAACTTCGCGGCCACGGGTGCCGGCGGTGTCTTCGGCTCGCTGGAGAACGTCTTCCCGTGATGCGTTGATGAGTCGAGCTCATCTCGGCGTTTCTCCCCGCTGGTTGAGTGTTTCTGCCCGCTGGTTGAGCTCGTCGAAACCACCACAGGCCCGCGACCATTCCGGTCGCGGGCCTGTGGTGTTTTCCAGTGATCAGCAGGCGTCCTCCACTCACCACTGGTCGAATCCGACATTGGCCTGTGGGAAGCCGGTGTCGATGTGGTTGTTCATCCAGTACTGCTGCGACTGGGGTCCCCAGATCCCGCTCATCCCGGTGTTCACGTTGAACTTGTGGTTGGTGAGCTGGTAGTTGGCGGTGGGACCGAAGAGTCCGATGCGGTACATGGCGTTGACGTCGAGATGGTTGTTGAAAGGTGCGACGGCCGTGATGGTTTCGCTGGCGCCGGGGTACAGGACCTGCTGCGGTGCGTTGACCCACTGACCGCCGTCGGCGTTGCTGCCGATCAGGTATTCGGGCTTGTTCGTGTGGTTGGTGATCGTCATCGCGACTGTCGGTTCGCCCGGGCGGGTGATCGGCATGGTGCCGGCATGGGCTGCTCCGGCGGCACCGAGTGCGATGCCGGTGGCTGCGGCGAGTCCGAGGGTTCCGGCTGCGATGCGGGACGCGATCTTCATGGGGTTCTCCGAGTCTCTGGTGAGGGCTTCTGGGTGGCTGTTCCGGGTTGTTCCGGTGACACCAATGACTTTCCTCGGAAAAGACCGCGCCGGGATTCCGTCGACCGGGTGATGGACCGGTGGATTCGCGCATCCACCGATCGGGGGACACGGATCACCGATCGGTGCTGAAAACCGCCCCTGGAATCCGCCCTCCACAGCCCGGCCGATGACACCATGTCGTCGAATCCGCTGCTCAGGCCGGTTTCCGATGGCGGTTTTCAGGGGTGCTTTTCAGCGGGGCCGGTCAGACCTCGCGCGCGGGCACCTCGACGATGGCGGCGGTTCCGCCGCTCGGCCGCCTGGCCAGCGAGAACGTGCCGCCGGTGCCCTCGATCCGTACGCGTCGCGAGGCCAGGCCGATGTGGCCGGCAGCCTGGCGTCGCTGTATCAGCTCCTCGATCTCGACGCCATCGGGCAGACCGATGCCGTCGTCGACCACCACCAGTCGCGCGACCCCGTCGTCGAATTCGGCGGTGATCTCCGCGGCGTCGGCCTCGGCGTGCTTGACGACGTTCGTCAGCAACTCCCGGGCTGCGGCGAACAGCAGCGAGTCGGCGGATGTGCGCAGTTCGGTCGGCCAGGCGGCGGTGTCGACGGAGATCGACGGAGCGCCGGCGCGACTGCCGTAGGACGCGGCGAGGTCGGTGAGGGCGACGGCGAGGCCCGCCTGTTCGAGGACCGCGGGGTGCAGTTCGCTCAGCGTCGACCGGAGCAGCCGGGCCGAGTCGCGCAGAGCCCCGTCGACCCGGTTCAGGATGACCGGATCGGCCGAACCCCGAAGTGTCGCAAGCTCTTGCCGGGCGGCCAGCACGTACTGGAGGGCGCCGTCGTGCAGGTTGTCGGCGAGGTCGCGTCGTTCCCGCTCCTCGATCTCCATCGTGGCGTCGAGCAGCCGGGCCCGTTCGGCGGCAAGCGATCCGATCGTCGTCACCCGAGACCGTTGCAGCTGGGACAACAGGATCGCACCGACCGCGAGCGCCGCCACGACGAGCACGCGCAGCACGATGATCGACCACGGCTCGCCGTTCGCCTGCCGGGCGAGGATGTTGGCGACGGCATAGACCACCACGGTCGCGACCACGACGATCGCGCACAGTCGCGGCTGCAGGGAGATGGCTGCGATCATCGGGACCAGGGCGAATCCGGCGAGCAGGGCGTCGGTGGTCCAGCTGACCTCGTTCGACATCCCCGCGACGACGGCCAGGATCGTCAGGAGCAGCAGGTCGATCGGCAGTGCGATCCACGAGTAGCGGACCACCCACGTGTCGTAGCGGCGCACCACGACCGCTCCGGCAACACACCACGCCGCGTAGAGGGCGGCGGTGACGACGCTGAACACTGCCGCATGGTCGGGCGGATCGAGACACACTGTCAGCAGCACGAAAAGCGCCAGGAACAGTCGCAGCAGCACCTGGACCCGGATACCGCGGATGGCGTGCTCGACGAGGATGCGATGGATCCGGGGCTCGTCGGCGAACTCACCGAACCCGAGATAGACCGTCAGGCCGGCGATCTCGATGTCGGAGTTGCGCAGCACGCCGCGGCTACTCGAGAAGCCCACGACGCATCGCCTCGGCCACGGCGGCCGCGCGGTCGGAGACCCCGAGCTTCTCGTAGAGGCGCTGGGTGTGGGTCTTCACGGTCGCGGCACCGATGTACAGCTCGGCGGCGACCTGCGGAATCGATTGTCCCCGTGCGAATCCGGTGAGCACCTGGCGCTCGCGTTCGCTGAGGGCCGGGGTGTCGCGCTGGGTTTGGGCGCGGATCTCACCGACGAGGCCGGCGGCGAGCATCGGGGGCACCACCGTCTCTCCTCGGGCGACCCGCGTCACCGCACCCACGATCTCGTCGCGGTCGGCGTCCTTCGACAGATATCCGGCGGCACCTTCCTGCAGTGCCCGGAACACGATGGGACCGTCGGTGACCGCCGACAGCAGGAGCACGCGCGTGGGCAACTGATCGCGGGTGACCGCATGCGCCAGTTCGACACCCGTCATCCCGGGCATCTGATGGTCGACCACGGCGACGTCGGGGCTTGCGTGCCGGATCAGCTCGAGTCCGGCGGCCCCGTCGGCTGCCTCGCCGACCACCCGCACCCGTCCGCTCTGCGTCAGACCCCGTGACACCCCGTCCCGGAAGAACGGGTGGTCGTCGACGACGACCGCGGTCACGAGGTCGTCCACACTCAGCTCGCCGGCTCGGTGCGCGTGGGTGCCGTCACGGTGATGAACCGCGCCGCGGTGTCCACGGCCTGTCGTGCCTCGGCGGACAGCCGCGGCATGAGCTGGAACACGTGTCCCTGATCCGGCCAGGCCTGGATCACCGAAACGCCTCCGGCCCCGACGATCTCGTCGTGCGTGGCCCGGGCGTCGGCGCCCATGACCTCCAGCGATCCGTACTGGATGAGGGTCTTCGGGAGGGTCATCTCCGGGGTGAGGCGGATGCGCATGCGCGGATGGTCGGGGTCGGCGGTCCGCGTGTAGAGACGAAGGATCTTGCGCGCGGTGACCGCATTGATGATCGGATCGTGGACGCCGCTGCGCTGATTGTCCACGGCCAGATCGAAAGTCGGGTCGTAGAGCGGGGAGAAGAGCACCATCGAACCCGGCTGCGGTGTGCGGGTCGCGTGGTTGACGGCGAGGAGATCGAGGGCGAGGTGCCCGCCGGCCGAGTCGCCGGCCACCACGATGTCCTCGGCCCGGTAACCCTGCGCGAGCAGCCATCGGTAACCGCGGATGGCGTCGTTTCCCGCACACGGCCAGGGATGTTCGGGACCGAGCCGGTAGTCGAGGCTGAACGCCGAGAGTTCCGTCCGATTTCCCAGCCGCGCGACGAGACCGCGATGCGTGCGCGGGGAGCACACCACATATCCGCTGCCGTGCAGGTAGTAGATGATCCGGGTGCCCGGCTGCGGGTCCGCGGCGCGTCGGCCGGTCACCCATTCACCGCGGATCTGGCCCCCGCGGAAGGTCTCCCTCACCAACTCGACCTGCGTGCCGGACGGCGGTGGACTGAGCCGTTCGATGGTGCGGTTCAGTCCCGGGCGGGTCCGCTGGATCATCTGCGCGGTCACCAGGGGATGGCTCCGGCCCGCGGCGAGCATTATCGGCCAGGTGACCCGCGCGAGGTAGGCGTTCACGGCGCGCGATCGGCGAGAACCGTGGGGGTCGACGCCGAGGTTTCCGAATGGTTTCTCGTCATCGGCGGGCGGGATGGGCGCCCCGCCCGCGGGTAAGGTGATGCTTATCACTCAGACGCTAGCCGGGTCTGGTGTCCGGTGTGCGACGAATATGTGGGTCGACACCTGACCGCGACCCCGCCGCGATCGAGTGGCCACCGCGATGGACCCGTCCCGTTACGAACAGAAGGCAGACAGCTCACGTCGAGCGGTCCGCACGGTGATGTCCGTACTCGCCCGATTTTCCTCTGACGTGCAGTATCGCGTCCATTGTGGTAGCCGGATTTCGATAGTGGGCACCCCACATGGAAAAATGACCCACAATGCTCATACGGCAGCCCGCGGGCGCCCTCTGAAGTGCTGCGCGCAAAGCCGAGATGAGCATGGTGCTCGGGCCTCGACGATGCGGCCCGTGAGATTCCGTCAGCAACGGCGCTGACGGGGCCACCGCCTTGTGATTGTCGGCTCTGCCCCAGGTCAGCCCCTCGGGGGAGGATGACGACGCTGTGGACATCGAGGTCCGCAAGGCGAACAGGCCGGCAAGGGAGCCGGTTACACAGGCGGGGTGGCCCCCAGACATTGACCACTGTTAGTGCGTGCACCCTCCGCACGCAAAGTGAGGCGGATATGAAGCAGGCTCCGGGACCGGTGGGTCTCTACGACCCACGTAACGAGCACGACTCGTGCGGCGTGGCGTTCGTCGTGGACATGCACGGACGACGCAGTCGCAACATCGTCGACAAGGCGATCATGGCCCTGGTCAACCTCGAGCACCGCGGTGCCGCAGGTGCTGAACCGAACACAGGTGACGGTGCCGGGATCATGATCCAGGTTCCCGACCGCTTCCTGCGTGAGACGGTCGATTTCGAGCTCCCCGCCGAGGGCAGCTACGCGACCGGTATCGCGTTCCTGCCGCAGGGCTCCGAAGATGCTCGTCTCGCCTGCGAGGGCGTCGAGAAGGTCATCGAGTCCGAGGGTCTGACCCTGCTCGGCTGGCGCGAGGTGCCCACCAACGAGAACTCGCTCGGTGCGCTCGCCCGCGACGCGATGCCCACTTTCCGCCAGGTCTTCATCGGTGGCGCGGAGGGCATGGAGCTCGAGCGCCGGGCGTACGTCGTGCGCAAGCGCGTCCAGTACGAGCTCGGCAACAAGGGTGCAGGCGCCGACGGCCCCGGCCGCGAGACCGTGTACTTCCCGAGCCTGTCGGGACGCACCTTCGTCTACAAGGGCATGCTGACGACCCCGCAGCTGCGGGAGTTCTACGTCGACCTGCAGGACTCGCGCGTCGAGAGCTCGCTGGGCCTCGTCCACTCGCGCTTCTCCACCAACACCTTCCCGTCGTGGCCGCTCGCGCACCCGTTCCGTCGTGTCGCCCACAACGGTGAGATCAACACCGTCACGGGCAACGAGAACTGGATGCGTGCCCGCGAGGCGCTCATCGACACCGAGGCCTTCGGTGCCGACGCGGCGTCGAAGATCTTCCCGGTCTGCACCCCCGGTGCGTCGGACACCGCACGTTTCGACGAGGTGCTCGAACTGCTGCACCTCGGTGGCCGCAGCCTGCCGCACGCGGTCCTGATGATGATCCCGGAGGCCTGGGAGCGTCATGAGTCGATGAAGCCCGAGCACCGTGCGTTCTACCGCTATCACGCCACCATGATGGAACCCTGGGACGGCCCGGCGTCGGTGTGCTTCACCGACGGCACGGTCGTCGGAGCGGTCCTCGACCGGAACGGCCTGCGTCCCAGCCGCATCTGGGTCACCAAGGACGATCTCGTCGTGATGGCCTCCGAGGTCGGCGTCCTCGACATCGACCATGCCGACGTCGTGCAGAAGATGCGCCTGGAGCCCGGCCGGATGTTCCTCGTGGACACCGCCGCCGGCCGCATCGTCGACGACGAGGAGATCAAGGACGAACTCGCCGCCGAGCACCCGTACCAGGAGTGGCTCGACGAGCATCTGGTCGACGTCAACGACGTGCGTGCGCTGCCGCATGAGCACATGGCCCACGACCGGGTCGCGTTGCGCCAGCAGGTCTTCGGTTACACCAGCGAGGAGCTCGACCTCCTCGTCGCGCCGATGGCCAGGACCGGCGCCGAGGCGCTCGGTTCGATGGGCACCGATACCCCGATCGCCGTGCTGTCCAAGCGTCCGCGCATGCTGTTCGACTACTTCCAGCAGCTCTTCGCGCAGGTCACCAACCCGCCGCTGGACGCCATCCGCGAAGAGGTGGTGACCGGCCTAGGCGACACGATCGGCTCCGAGGGCGATCTCCTGCATCCGGGTCCGAACAGCTGCCGCAAGATCGAGATCCCCGAACCGACCATCGACAACGACACGTTGGCGAAGCTGGTTCGGATCGAGGAGGACGGCCGCTACCCGGACCTGCGCAGCAAGCAGATCTACGGCCTGTACCCGGTTGCCGAGGGCGGCGCGGGCCTGCGCGCCGCACTGGACCGGATCCGCGCCGAGGTGAGCGCCGCGATCGACGACGGTGTGTCCATCGTGGTGCTCTCCGATCGTGAGTCGGACGAGACCAACGCACCGATCCCGTCGCTGCTGCTGACCGCGGCGGTGCACCATCACCTGGTCCGGGAGCGCAAGCGCACCCGGGTGGGCCTGGTGGTGGAGTCCGGCGACGCCCGCGAGGTCCACCACATCGCTGCGCTCGTCGGCTTCGGCGCCGGCGCGGTCAATCCGTACATGGCCTTCGAGTCGATCGAGGACATGGTCGAGCGCGGCGTGCTCGGCGACATCGATTTCGCCACCGCACGCAAGAACTACATCAAGGCCGCCAGCAAGGGTGTGCTCAAGGTGATGAGCAAGATGGGCATCTCGACCATCGCCTCGTACACCGGTGCGCAGCTCTTCCAGGTCATCGGCCTCTCCCAGGCGACCGTCGACGAGTTCTTCACCGGCCTGATCAGCCAGCTCGGCGGCATCGGTCTCGACGAGATCGCCGCCGACGTCGCCACCCGGCATGCACTGGCCTTCAGCGACCGGCCCTCGGAGCGCGCACACCGCGAGCTCGAGGTCGGCGGTGAATACCAGTGGCGCCGTGAGGGTGAGTACCACCTGTTCAACCCGGACACGGTGTTCAAGCTGCAGCACTCCACGCGCACCGGTCAGTACGGGGTGTTCAAGGAGTACACGAAGTTGGTCGACGACCAGTCGACCCGTCTCGGTACGCTGCGCGGCCTCTTCGACTTCAACTTCGGTGACCGGGACCCGATCCCGATCGAGAAGGTCGAGCCGGCCAGCGAGATCGTCAAGCGGTTCTCCACCGGCGCGATGAGCTTCGGTTCGATCTCCGCCGAGGCCCACGAGACGCTGGCCATCGCCATGAACCGTCTCGGGGGTCGCTCGAACTCCGGTGAGGGCGGCGAGGATCCGCGTCGTTTCCACCACGACGAGAACGGCGACTGGCGTCGCAGTGCGATCAAGCAGGTCGCGTCGGGACGTTTCGGTGTCACCTCGCACTACCTGTCGAACTGCACCGACATCCAGATCAAGATGGCGCAGGGTGCCAAGCCCGGTGAGGGCGGCCAGCTCCCGCCGCACAAGGTGTACCCGTGGGTCGCCGAGGTCCGCGGTTCGACGCCGGGCGTCGGCCTCATCTCGCCGCCGCCGCACCACGACATCTACTCGATCGAGGATCTCGCGCAGCTGATCCACGACCTGAAGAACGCGAACCCCAAGGCGCGCATCCACGTGAAGCTCGTCAGCGAGGTCGGCGTGGGCACCGTCGCCGCCGGTGTGTCGAAGGCACACGCGGACGTCGTGCTCATCTCGGGTCACGACGGTGGTACCGGTGCGTCGCCGCTGACGTCGCTCAAGCACGCCGGCGCGCCGTGGGAGATCGGTCTGGCCGAAACCCAGCAGACGTTGCTGCTCAACGGTCTTCGCGATCGCATCGTGGTCCAGGTCGACGGTCAGATGAAGACCGGCCGCGACGTCGTGATCGCCGCCCTGCTCGGCGGTGAGGAGTTCGGTTTCGCGACCGCGCCGCTCGTCGTCTCGGGCTGCGTCATGATGCGCGTCTGCCACCTCGACACCTGCCCGGTGGGCATCGCCACCCAGAACCCGCTTCTGCGTGAGCGTTTCGCCGGCAAGCCGGAGTTCGTCGAGAACTTCTTCCTGTTCATCGCCGAAGAGGTCCGGGAACTGCTGGCACGCCTCGGTTTCCGTACGCTCCAGGAGGCCGTGGGTCACGTCGAGGCCCTCGACACCACCAAGGCGCTGGCGCACTGGAAGTCGGAGAAGGCGGGCAAGCTCGACCTGTCGTCGATCCTGACCATGCCGGAATCGCCGTTCATGAACCAGGATCTGTACTGCTCGGGCGTGCAGGACCATGCGCTCGAGAAGGCGCTCGACCAGCAGCTCATCGCACAGAGCCGCGAGGCGATCGACCACGGCACCCGGGTGTCGTTCACGTCGAAGATCACCAACGTGAACCGCACCGTCGGCACCATGCTGGGCCACGAGGTCACCAAGACCTATGGCGCACAGGGTCTGCCGGACGGCACGATCATCGTCGACTTCACCGGTTCGGCCGGCAACAGCTTCGGCGCCTTCGTGCCCAAGGGCATCACGCTGCGGCTCGAAGGCGACGCCAACGACTTCGTGGGCAAGGGTCTCTCGGGCGGCCGCCTGGTGGTCCGTCCGGCGCGCAACGCCCCGGCCGACTTCGTCGCCGAGCACAACATCATCGCCGGCAACGTGATCGGTTTCGGTGCCACCGCGGGCAAGATCTTCCTGCGCGGCATCGTCGGTGAGCGCTTCTGCGTTCGTAACTCCGGTGCGACGGCCGTCGTCGAGGGTGTGGGTGACCACGGTTGTGAGTACATGACCGGTGGACGCGTGATCATTCTCGGCGAGACCGGCCGCAACTTCGCGGCGGGAATGTCGGGTGGTATCGCCTACGTCTACGACCCGGACGCCGAGCTGGCCGACAACCTCAACACCGAGCTCGTCGACATCGAGCCGCTCGCCGACGAGGACATCGAGTTCCTCGCCGGCATCATCGACGAGCACCGTGCCGAGACCGAATCCCCGGTCGCCGCAAAGCTGCTCGCCGATTGGGACACTGCCCAGACCAAGTTCGCCAAGGTCATGCCGCGGGACTACAAGCGCGTGCTGCTGGCCATCTCCGACGCGGAGAAGACCGGGCGAGACGTGAACGAAGCGATCATGGAGGCCGCACGTGGCTGACCCCAGAGGATTCCTCAAGCACCCCGAGCGGGAGCTGCCCGACCGTCGTCCGGTCGAACTGCGGCTGCTCGACTGGAACGAGGTCTACACCGACTTCGACAAGGGGCACCTGAAGACTCAGGCCAGCCGCTGCATGGACTGCGGCATCCCGTTCTGCCACAACGGTTGTCCGCTCGGGAACCTGATTCCCGAGTGGAATGACCTGGTCTACAAGGACCGGTGGCGTGACGGTATCGAGCGTCTGCACGCGACCAACAACTTCCCGGAGTTCACCGGTCGCCTGTGCCCGGCCCCCTGCGAGGCGTCGTGCGTGCTCGGCATCAACCAGCCGCCGGTGACCATCAAGCAGGTCGAGGTCGAGCTCATCGACAACGCCTTCGACAACGGCTGGGTCACCCCGGTCCTGCCGACGAAGAAGACCGGCAAGTCGGTAGCCGTCGTCGGTTCGGGTCCCGCCGGACTTGCCGCCGCACAACAGCTCACGCGTGCCGGGCACGACGTGACACTCTTCGAGCGGGCCGACCGCATCGGTGGTCTGCTGCGCTACGGCATCCCCGAGTTCAAGATGGAGAAGCGTCACATCGACCGCCGCCTGGCGCAGATGGAGGCCGAGGGCACCGTCTTCCGTACCGGCGTCAACGTGGGTGTCGACATCACCGTCGAGCAGCTGCGTGCCGACTTCGACGCGGTCATCCTCGCCAACGGTTCGACCATCGGTCGCGACCTGCCGATCCCGGGCCGCGAGCTCGACGGCATCCACCAGGCGATGGAGTTCCTGCCGCAGGCCAATCGGGTTCAGCTCGGCGACACCGTCGAGGGGCAGATCACCGCAAAGGGCAAGAAGGTCATCATCATCGGCGGTGGCGACACCGGCGCCGACTGCCTGGGGACCTCGTTGCGGCAGGGCGCCGAGATCGTCCACCAGTTCGAGATCATGCCGAAGCCGCCGATCGAGCGTGCCGAGTCGACCCCGTGGCCGACCTACCCGCTGATGTACCGCGTGTCGTCGGCCCACGAAGAGGGCGGCGAGCGCGTCTTCTCGGTCAACACCGAGGAGTTCATCGGGGAGAACGGCAAGGTCACCGGCCTCCGGGCCCACGAGGTGGTCATGCGTGACGGTCGCTTCGAGAAGGTCGAGGGCTCGGATTTCGAACTCGAGGCCGATCTGGTCCTGCTGGCGATGGGCTTCGTCGGCCCCGAGCGTGAGGATCTCCTCGACAAGATGGGCGTCGAGTACGACCCTCGCGGCAACGTCAAGCGCGACAGCAAGTTCGCCGCGGTCGGCCGGCCCGGCGTGTTCGTCGCCGGTGACGCCGGTCGTGGTCAGTCGCTGATCGTGTGGGCGATCGCCGAGGGCCGTTCGGCCGCCGCGGCCGCCGACGAGTACCTCACCGGTGCCTCCGATCTGCCGGCCCCGATCGTGCCGACCCAGGTCGCCCAGCGCTGACCCGTCGCCACCAGAACCGAGGACTCCCGCCCGCCGCACAAGGTTGGGCGGGAGTCCTTTTCACTCTGCTACACATCCCGGTGGCACCGCCATACACTCGGCTCATCGCGATCCATCTACCGAAGGGAC
This sequence comes from Gordonia amicalis NBRC 100051 = JCM 11271, assembly GCF_000332995.1. Lineage (GTDB taxonomy): Bacteria > Actinomycetota > Actinomycetes > Mycobacteriales > Mycobacteriaceae > Gordonia > Gordonia amicalis. The sequence continues at coordinate 6,068 of NZ_BANS01000065.1, read as the reverse complement.
AGCCCATGCGTCGAATCCTCGCCATCATGTGCACTCTGCTGTGTGCGGTCTTGGGAGGGTTCGGGCTGACGGCACCGCGCGCGGACGCGGCGCCCGCCGACTGCCCGAAGATCTATGTCCTCGCCGTTCCGGGTACCTGGGCCAACGGGGTCAGCCCGGGGGTCCTGAACGCCGTCACGTCCGGGCTGGGTCCGGAGACCAAGGTTCAGTACGTCGGCTACGACGCGACCGCGTTCCCGTGGGAGAAGGCGGTTTACGGGAAGTCGAAGGCGCAGGCCGTCGCCAACACCCGGGGCCTGGCACTGCAGATGCTGCAGCATTGCCCGGGAACCCGGATCGCGCTCGTCGGTTACAGCCAGGGCGCCGACGCGGCCGGCGACCTCGCGTCGGAGATCGGCACCGGGCGTGCGGCGATCCGCCCCCGTCAGGTTGCCGGCGTCGTGCTGATCTCCGATCCCCGACGGTCGCGCAAGGACAACCTCGTCGGTCCGGCCCTGCGCGGCGAGGGCAGCGGCGGTCCCCGCCTCGACGGCATGGGGTGGGTGCTGCCCCGGGCTTTCACTCTCTGCGAGCCGTCGGACATGTACTGCAACGTGCCGCGAGACTTCTACATCACCCGCATCGCCGGCTACCTGGCCGAAACCAGCGATCCGACGCCGAGCCAGATCCTCCAGTACCAGGCCGAGGCTGCCGTGATCGTCCGTGAGCTGCTCACGCTCGGCGGACCCGGAGCCATCGTCGAGGAGCTCGGCAACAAGCGTGCCCGCGAGCAGATCACCTCGTTCAACCGGTTCCTGAAGTCCGGCTCACACGGCACCTACGGCGATTTCCAGGTGAATCCCGGTGTCAGCGCCGTCACCTGGGCCAATCGATTCCTCGCCGGCCTCGCCTGAGGTCATCCGGCGCGATCGGGCTTTCGGCCGATGAGGGCTCCGGTCGATGACCTGATGGTGTGGAACTCGACCGACGTGAATCCCTGGCTGGTCAGGTCCGGGATGTAGCGCCGGACATCGAGGGCGTCGACCGGATCGGTGTGGCCGGCGACCTGGTCGGCGGTGCGCCGGGCAGCCGACCGCGACATCGCCCGGATCAGGATCGGCAGGATCGGGCCGCTCGGGTGCGCGTCGGCGAGTAGCACTGTGCCACCCGGCCGAAGTACCCGGAACATGCCGGACAACGCGGCGTCGCGGTCGGCCTGCGGGATGTGGTGCATCACGAAGGTAGAGGTCACGACGTCGACGGACGAACCTGCACCGAGCGCTCATCGAGCTGATGGTCGAGCGGGACTACGACCGGATCAGTGTGCGCGACATCCTCGATCGGGCCGACACCGGACGCTCGGCCTTCTACGCGCACTTCCGCGACAAGGATGACCTGCTCCTGGCGAGCAGCGTCGAGTACCTTCGGGACGTCCTCGCGGTTCCGTTGCCCCCGGACCCGGCGGCGCCTCCGGACAGTGAACGTCTGGCGCCGGTTCCTCGACTACTCGTACTCGCGCAGCAGTACCCCGAGGTCTATCGAGTCCTCGTCGGCCGTTCGACGGGCGGGACAGTGCTGCGGTCCATGCGGGATGTCGTCGAACGACTGCTCACCGAGCAGATGGCCGGACGACTCGAGGTCGCCGAACAGGATTTCGCCGCGACCATCGCGTTCCTGTCCTGGGGTGTCGTCGGGATGCAGGCGGCCATCGCCGATTCCGGCGGCGCCTTGACGGCCCGGCGTGCCTACGACATCGTCGCCGGGTTGCTGTCGCCCGCCGAGCCGTAGAACGAATTTTGGTCCGAGTGGATGGCATACGCCGCAGCATTCGCTGCGTAGCATTGGTGCTGGTAGATGCCGCGTCGCTACCCGGAACGTAACGCCCCGCGTGTCATGATCGATTTAGTCGACATGTACGGCAGTCACGAATCCGGGACACCGGAGACGTGTACTCTCACATGTCGACGGGGCTCGGGGTGAGTGGTGCAAACCACGAAAAACCTTGGCGACAACGATGAGTACTGTCGCTACAGTAGGTCAAAGTCAGAGTCCGTTGTAACGAATGTGAATGCACCAGGAAGTGATTGGTCATGAAGTTGACTGACACATTTCACCCACCCCGCCGGGGTTCATTGCTGAATTCGCTCACCGGGGGGCGACTCGGCGGACGTCGTGTCAACTCATCGACGTTTCCCGCGGAGGCAGAACGTCTCATCACGCCGGCCGAGCTCCGGCGCCTCGGCGTAGGTTCCTGATCCCCGCGGTGACCAGACCGCAGTGATCACTCGTCCCGGGCCACCCGGGCGCCCATCCCGCCGATCTCGATCACATCGCCGATGGCCAGTTGCCGTCCGCGTCGGGTCTCGACCTCGCCGTTGACGGTCACCAGGCCGTCGGCGATGACCTCTTTGGCCTCGGCGCCGGATTCGATGAGGTTGGCCAGTTTCAGGAACTGGCCGAGTCGGATTGAGTCGTCCCGGATCGTCACGTCGTACACGGTCCCGATCATGCCCCGTGTCCGCACACCCGGCCACACCGGCACGGCCACGCAGATATGTGCCGGGTTGTGTGCCGCCGCTTGATCGAATCAGCGTGGAGTGCAGAGCGCACCCGCGCATACGACTACCGTCGACGCATGGCCACCGACACCCGCCTTGCGCCGGTCGACCCGTCCAGCCCCGACGAACATCCCGAGGCGCCCCGGCGGACCCCCACCGCGGCGGACCGACGTTCCCTCGTCCTCCTCGACAAGATCAGGCGCCCTACCGGATTCGGCCGCAATGCGCCGCACATCGCGGGCACCGTCGTGGGTGTCCTGGCGACGATCGCGTTGCTGTCCAGCCTGTTGCCGGCTTTCCGGCATCTGATCCACGACCCCCGGCGCTACGTCGACGACTACATCATCACGCTGCCCGACACGAGCTTCGCGTGGGCGTTCGTCCTCGCCCTCATCGCGGTCGCCCTGTCGGCGCGCAAGCGGATCGCCTGGTGGATCAGCGTGATCTACCTCGTACTCTTCATGGTCGGCAACGTGCTGTACCTGATCCCGTCACTCGAGGACGACCTCGATGTGACGGCCTGGGACCAGACCAACATCTACATCGGACTGGTCATCGACCTCGCCGCGCTGGTCTTCCTCGTGGCCACGTATCGGCAGTTCCACACGCGGGTTCGTCGCGGTGCGATCCCCGCGGCGATCGCCACGCTCGTCGTCGGTCTCGGCATCGCCACCCTGCTCGGCTGGGCGCTGGTCTGGGCCTTCCCCCACACGCTGACCAGGGCGGATCGACTGCCGTACGCGTTCAACCGCGTGGTCGCCTTCGGTGCGATCGATCAGGAGGCCTCGTTCGACGGTCGCCACACGCATGTCTTCGTCAACGGTCTGCTGGGCCTGTTCGGTGCCCTGGCGTTGATCGCCGCGGCGGTCGTGCTGTTCCGGTCGCAGCGACTGCGTTGGTTGATCACCGCGGAGGACGAGGCACTCATCCGGGCACTCATCACCCGGTTCAACGACGACGATTCGCTGGCGTACTTCTCGACGCGCCGGGACAAGGCCGTGGTGTTCTCACCCGACGGTCGGGCGGCCATCACGTACCGCGTGGAGGTCGGCGTCGGACTCGCCGGCGGTGACCCGATCGGCGACCCGGAATCGTGGCCCGACGCCATCGCCGAATTCCTCACGCTCTGTGAGAAGTACGGTTGGCATCCGGCGTCCATCGGGTCGAGTCCACGCGGCGCCGCGGCCTTCGACGCGGCCGGTTTCATCTCGCTGAACATCGGCGACGAGGCGATCCTGCACACGCGGGAGTTCAGCCTCAGCGGACCGGCGATGAAAGCCGTGCGCCAGGCCGTGACCCGCACCAGGCGTGCAGGTGTGACGGTGCGCATTCGCCGCCACGGCGAGATCTCGACAAGCTCGATCGGCGGAAGGCCGTCCGAGATGGAAAAGGTCGTCGCCCGTGCCGACGACTGGCGCGACACCGACGAGGAACGCGGTTTCGCGATGGCGTTGTCGCGCATCGGCGATCGCGCCGACGACAACTGCCTGCTGGTCGAGGCCGTCGTCGACGAGGGCACCGCCGACGAGAAGGTCGTCGGCATGCTCTCGTTCGTCCCGTGGGGACGCCGAGGTGCGTCGCTCGACCTGATGCGGCGGGACCGGCAGGGTCCCAACGGCGTCGTGGAGACGATGGTCGCCGAGTTATGCCGCAACTCCGAGCAATTGGGCATCACCGAGGTCTCGCTCAACTTCGCGGCCTTCCGCGCGTTCTTCGAGCAGGGACCGCAAATCGGCGCCGGGCCCGTCATGCGTGCGGGCTACTCGGTGCTGATGTTCGGTTCCCGGTTCTTCCAGATGGAGTCGCTGTACAAGTCGAACGCCAAGTACCTGCCGGACTGGCAGTCGCGGTACCTGTGCTTCGAGGACAATCGCATCCTGCCGCGTGTCGGTCTCGCCGCCATCGTCACCGAAGGGTTCATCACCCTCCCGAAGTTCGGTCGGGCCAGGCACTACACCGAAGGCCAGCCGTCGATCCCTGCCGGTGTCGACGCACCTGCGTTGATCGCCGAGCTGGAAGCCGAGGCAGCCACCCCCGAGGGTGCGGTCGTGCACCGTCCCGAACAGGTCCGGGTGCGCCTGGAGAAGATGGACCGGCTCGTCGAAAGCGGATTCGATCCGTATCCGCCGGCCGACCAGCCCACCCACACCATCGCGCAGGCGCGGACCGAACCCGAGGGCAGCGTCGTGACCATTGCCGGCCGCGTCACGCGCCTGCGGGACTTCGGCAAGGTCGTCTTCGCCGACATGCACGACTGGTCGGGGGAGGTGCAGATCCTCGTCGAGGAGTCCCGCGTCATCCCGGGCACACCCGATTTCGGGACCGACGTCGATCTCGGCGACCTGATCCAAGCCCGCGGGGTTGTCGGCACCAGTCGTTCCGGTGAACTGTCGATCCTCATCGACGCCTGGCGGATCAACGGCAAGTGCCTGCGACCTCTGCCGGACAAGTGGGCGGGACTGACCGATCCCGAGGCGCGGGTGCGTCAGCGCTACGTCGACCTCGCGATCAACGAGGAGAGCCGGAAGAACCTCGCGATCCGCAGCCTGGTGGTGAAGTCGATGCGCGACTTCCTCGCCGCGCGCGGCTTCCTGGAGGTCGAGACGCCGATGCTGCAGCAGATCCACGGCGGCGCCAACGCGACCCCGTTCCAGACGCACATCAATGCCTACAACCTCGACCTCTATCTGCGGATCGCGCCGGAGCTCTACCTGAAGCGTCTGTGCGTCGGCGGAGTGGAGAAGGTGTTCGAGATCGGCCGCAACTTCCGCAACGAGGGCGTCGACTTCAGTCACAATCCGGAGTTCACGAGCCTGGAAGCCTATGAGGCGCACAGCGATTACCTGAAGATGTTGGACCTGACCCGCGAGATGATCCAGAATGCGGCCACCGCGGCCTACGGTGAACCGGTCATCATCCGCACCGACGCCGACGGAAACGAAGTCCGCGTGGACATCTCGGGGGAGTGGCCGGTCAAGACCGTCCACGAGGTGGTGTCCGAGGGTGCGGGAGAAGAGATCACGCCGGAGACCCCGGTCGAGACGTTGCGGGCCGTGTGCGACCGCCTCGACATCAACTACCGCCCGGATTGGGATGCCGGCCAGATCGTCCTCGAGCTCTACGAGCATCTCGGCGAGGACCGCACGACCTTCCCGACCTTCTACACCGACTTCCCGACGTCGACCTCGCCGCTGACCCGCGCGCACCGCAGCAAGCCGGGCGTCGCCGAACGCTGGGACCTGGTGGCGTGGGGTGTGGAGCTCGGCACCGCGTACACCGAACTGACCGATCCGGTGGAGCAGCGCAGGCGTCTCACCGAGCAGTCGATCCTGGCGGCGGACGGCGACCCGGAGGCGATGGAACTCGACGAGGACTTCCTGCAGGCGCTCGAGTACGCGATGCCGCCGACGGGCGGGCTCGGGGTGGGCGTCGACCGTGTGGTCATGCTCATCACCGGCCAGTCGATCCGCGAATCGCTCGCCTTCCCGCTCGCCAAACCGCAGGACGCCTGAACCGCGGCTTCTGCTGGTT
>NZ_BANS01000066.1 GCF_000332995.1 Gordonia amicalis NBRC 100051 = JCM 11271 | reverse complement strand
CTCCGCGTGCGCCACGGCCGTCCTAGGATTCTTTGGTCGATGGCCGCGTATGGACGCGACTTGCCGCGAATGTCGAGTTTGACGCGACTCGCTGCGCTAGTTGCGCACCAGGGAGCAATAGTTGGTTCTTGACGACATCTTGGGTTCGTCGTAGCTGCACGAAAGAGTTACAAGGCGACCGTAGTGGTGTGTCACTTGCCGTACGCGTCTAGTCGCGCTCGTAAGTAGGGGCCCGTTTCGGTGCGGGCGATAAGTGTGCCGAAGTCTGCCGAGCGGGTACCTGCTGGTGAGGGCTCAATGCCCTGATTTCGCACCAGCCGCACTGACCACACGAACGATGGATCTGGCTACGGACGCGGGCTCTTCATGTTCCCAGAATCGAAGCACCGACCAGCCAGCCTTCTCGAGGAGCGCGTTGAACCGTTCGTCACGGTCCATGTTGGTCTGAACCTTGCGCGCCCAGTATTCGGCGTTGGTCTTTGCCACGGTGTGGTGCTGCGGGCATCCGTGCCAGAAGCAGCCATCGATGAAGACCGCGACGTGGGCCCGTGTGAAAACTAGGTCGGCGCGGAGCCGGCGATGGTCATCGAGTGGCGCAAAGTCCACGCGGTAGCGCAGGCCGGCCGCGTGCACGAGGCGACGCACCGCGAGCTCAGGACTGGTATCCCGTCGCCGGTTGCTCTGCATAGAAGCCCGGACCGCCGAAGAAGAGGCCCAGGAGGTGCCGCGTGCCACATTCAGCATCGTACGACCGGCGTGGTACCCAAGTCTGTCGGAGGTGTCTCGTATGGTTGGCGCATGGTAGACGTGATTGACCTCTTCGCGGGTTGTGGTGGGATGACTGCCGGCTTCTCGGCGGCGGGGGACTACCAACCCGTGTTGTCAGTCGAGTTCAACCTGCACGCCGCGGCGACGTATGCGGCGAACTTCGGGGAGGACCACACGTTCTACGGCGACATCGCCGAGATCAACAAGAAGCAGATCCCGCAAGCCGACGTCGTGATCGGCGGGCCGCCCTGTCAAGGATTCTCCAACTTGGGGTCGCGGGACATCAACGATCCGCGCAATCAGTTGTGGAGGGAATACCTGCGTGTGGTGGGGGTGGCGAAGCCGAAAGTCTTCGTCATCGAGAACGTCGACCGCTTCATGAAGTCGAGCGAATTTCAGCTTCTACTCAAAGAGGCAGAGGACGGCTCGCTCGCGAAGTACGACCTGTCTTACGGTCACCTCAACGCTGCAGACTATGGTGTGGCTCAGCGGCGCATTCGAACCATCGTGATCGGTTCCCGAGTCGGGAAGATCGAGCTTCCAGCTGCGACTCACGCGCGGAATCCAGAGCCCGGTTCGGGACTCCAGCCTTGGAACGGCACTAGAACACGGATCGAAGGGCTTCCGCCGACCCCGGCCATCACCAGTCTGCCGTCGAGCAAGACCGAGTTCTTCGGGGAAACCGTCCCGGGGGTTTTCAAGGCCGCAGACCTGCATATAGGCCGAAATCCGACGAAGCTATCACTGCAGCGGTACGATCACGTGCCTCCTGGCGGCGGGCGGTTCGACATACCGGATCATCTGCTTCCCCGGTGCTGGCGTGAGAAGCCGTCCGGAACGACCGATGTGATGGGCCGGATGCGGTGGGATTTCCCGTCGCACACGATCCGCACAGAGTTCTACAAGCCTGAGAAGGGTGCCTACCTCCATCCACAATGGGACGCACGGGGCCGGAACCGAGTGAATCGGCCGATCACCCATCTTGAAGCAGCACGGCTGCAGGGCTTTCCGGATGATTTCGAGTGGTGCGGCAGCAAGATCGAGATCGCCCGGCAGATCGGCAACGCAGTGCCAATCGGGCTTGCGTCCGCTATTGCAGAGCATATCCGCCCGTATCTGTGATGGGCACGGGAGCCGGGGGCTAGCCCAAACTTGCGCGATGCCAGACTGTTCGCGTGTCTAATCGCACTGACTTCGACTTCACGCACCCTGGCATAGCACCCCTTCAGGATTCTCGGGCCGCGGCTTTACGTCGTCGGCGCAACGTTTTCCGCGTCCACCGGGCTCCTGCGGCGGATGCTGTTATGGGAAGGGTTCCAGGGACGTGGCTGATCAATGCTGAGCGGTATCAAGAGCCTGCGCCTGAGCTACGCGATATAGCTCAGTGGTTCGAGACTGCGCCTGACGCGCGCGATCGTTTCCGCTGGGCGTTACGCGATTCGCTCGACGAGTTGCTCGATGGTCAGCGCACTGGTCGCTGGGCGTACCAGCATCTCTCAAAGACCGAGAAGACATACCTGGGAACTGCCGTCGAGGTGAATCTCACGAAGGAGTTCGAGTTCACGGACGGTGACCACCTCGATTGGAAGATCGCGGGGCGGGACATCGATTGCAAGTTCTCCAAGGACGTCGGTGGGTGGGAGATCCCGATGGAGATGTATCTCTGCGCGGACCACGGCGAACGTCAGGGTAAAGACAACCACCCCGCGATGCTGACGTGGTTCGATGACACCACCAATCGGTGGCTCGCTGGCCTGGTCACCGTTACAGACGATCGTCTCTGGTGGCGAATGGACAAGCAAACGGGCCGCATGGTCCGCGGCTACAACCGCGACAATAAGCGCAAACTGAGGGCTGAGACGCTATCCGATATCTACTGGCTTTGGGGCGGTATGCAGAAGGACTTGCCGCGAAACCTGTTGCTCCAGATGGACTCGTCGATGCGCGGCCGAATCTTGACCAACGGACTGTCTGGTCAACAGCGGGTCACACAACTGTTTCTCGAAGCTCAGCGGCAAATCGTAAGCCGTCAAGTCGTATTGACTGTCGGTCAGCAGGACGACGCTCCTAAGCGCGTCCGCGACGCTCGAAAACCGCTGAAGACTCAAGGAATTGTCGTCCTTGGGCACCAAGACGCGCACCCGAAGATCGCGAAGGCGTTAGGTCTGCCGATCCCGGTCAAGGGTGAGTGGATCTCAGTCCGGCTCGTATCGGTGTCTGAGACTGACACGCGACCCTTCGTTGAACTGTACGGCGAGCGTTGGGCCATCGCGCGCGATGAGGAGCCCGTGATCCCCGTAACGGTGGACTACCGGTATCTGAGTGCACCGCGCTAACTCTGACTACGGGGCTCGGGGGGGGGACAACGTGTGGACGGCACGGATAGTTCGCCGCTCAAACGCTTGAATTGGGTTAGCTGAGCTCTGCTTACCCGGCCAGTCGTGTCTCGTGAAGTACTGCCCGCACGCGGTCGTCGAGTTGAGTGTCGTCCAGTGCGGAGAAGTCGATGAACGACATCAGCCGCCGTAGTCGGGGAGTCGCATCTCGAAGCATCTTCCGTCGGCTTCCGGCCTGCGGATCCTGGGCGAGGACTCGAGCGATCGACCGCGCCAGCGGTGCGACCCCCGCGATGGAGCGACGTTCCATGATCTGGTTCAGATCACTCTCGGACATTCCACGGAGCAGCGAGTAGTCGGTCGCGCCGGCCGGGGTGACCACTGCGAATGTTCTTGCCTGCCACCACAGTCGGGCAAACATATGGCGGGTAAGGTCCGTCGCGACCCATCGCTCGATGTTGTCGCCCTGAAAACGCCACCGGGTGACGTCGGGCATTGCGATCAGACTCAGAAAGCTCCAGACGCCACGGATTCCGGCCTCGACAGGATTGATCGACATCGCCGAGTGGACTGCCTCTGCCGCAGCTCGGTCGAATCGGACAAGGTCTGCGGGACCGGCAGCCTCTGGGAACCCATACTCGACGGCGACGGCACGTACCGCCTCGGCCAGATCGGTAACCCGGGCCTCGGTTACACGCACGCCGCCGGTCGCCGCGTACGTGACCTGGGGGTGACTGTTCCGCGCGTTGGCCGCCAGTTCGCGGATGTCGCTCGGCAATCCTCGATACTCGGCGACAGCCAGGCCCATCGCCACACGTGGCCACAGTTCTGTCATGACAGACTCCGTCCGAATCCGAGTGCGCGAGCTCCTCCGATGACAGCGGTGCGCAGATCGATCGAGGCCACGGTCAGACTGTCGAGTGACCACGTCTCCGGGTCAGGCAGAACCCGCTTCGTCAATGCTCGTGCCGACGCCCCGAACGACTGTTCGTCGGTCGCCGCGAGTTCGTCCCACCGTGCCAGTGCCCATCGGACGATCTCGAGTACGAGGTTCTCCTCCATGTGCTCGACCAGGAACTGCTGCTCTTCGCTGAGACGACGCTCTTTCTGCACGGCGGCAACCAACTTGGTGTCGTTTGCGTTGAGCAACAGGAGGAGCGCACCCATCGCAGGAGCATCCGGAGACGGTGGCTGAAGGGCGTGCCAACTGGTGTTCGGGTTCAGACCGAATGCTTCGAAGTCCACCACCTCTGTGGGGAACATCGTCAGTGAGCCGGTCAGGCGGAGAGGGTGCGCGTCCTCCCAAAGGACGCTGCCGGCGTGCCGAGCTTCCCCGGGAGCCGCCGCCAACCTGTCGCGCGCCAACACGAGACGCCGCGTCACCGAGATCACTGAACCCGCGTGGTCTGGATCGATCGTCAGCTCTACTTCAGATGTGCCGTCGTACAGAGGGATGACCGTGTTGGGCCCCGCGAGATAGGTGTCGAGTGCGCGATAGCCGAGGACAAGCGAGATCGGGGAGCCGTCGGTCAATCCTGACTGCGCACGTACTTTCACGGCGTCGATCGTGACGGCACATCTCAGGTGAACCTCGGTACGGTAGTCCCAGTTCTCGATCGTCTCACCGAGTGGCTCGAGCTCGCCGTCGACCTGTCGTAGCCACGGGGAAGCGGTGACGGACTCGTCTGATGGGACGAAGTACGGCTTGACGTCTGTCTTCATCAGCGGTCGTCCACAGACAGGGTCAGGCGAACGACTGCGTCTCCGGGTGGCCGGATGGCGATGTCCCATTGTCGCGCGTCTGATGGCTCGACGGAGATCGAGTCCCCGTGCCGGACCTCGCCCGTCGTCGGGCATGACCAGCCGAGGACCTCGGGCTGGTCGAGTTCGCTGTCTCTTTCGACCCCCGAGTCGATCACGACCATCGGAACGACTTTGACCGTGGTGGCGACAGGCCAAGTAGGAAACGTCACGCCGGCCTCGATCAGTGGCGCACCCTGACGGGTCGTCAATCGAGGACCAGAAGTTATCCGCGGCCTCGACCGCGAGTTGGTCGATCTGCGCTTACCGCCACCGCGCTTCTTGTCGTCTTCGTTGGGGCCGTCACCACCGGGGGCCGCCGCGAGAAGACCAGAGAGCCGATTCGCCAGCGGGGCCAGTGCCGCATCCGACACGACCTCCGGGTTCCGCTCCTGCTGAACCGGATTCAAGTTGGTACGGATGAAGGCGTTCGCCAGGCGGACAACGCCGAGCGCCGTCCCGTGAAGACCGCTCGTGACCCAGTCGTCGTGTGTCGGAGGTTCTGCGTCGGAGAAGTACTGGTCTGCCTCGGCGCTGGATTTGAAGACCGCGCCGTACTGAACTCCTTCCACCGGCTGTGTGGTCCCGGCGACATAGTCGACGACGAGATCGGCTTGGCGCATCCGTGCACAGTGTCGCGCAGGTCCCTCGAACGGTGCTGCCGCGGCGAGGATTTCGTCCACTCTGAACGGAGCCATCGTCTCTGTCTTTGCGAAACGTCCGATCTCGGTGGGAGGGGTCTTGCGCGAGGGGATTTCGTACTCGCCCTCGATCTTCAACCGTCGGTAGGCGTCGACGAACGGCTTGAGCTCGATGGATCGTTCTGGGTCTGGAATCTCTACGTTGAAGCCTTCGAACTTCACCGAACATTTGAGCCGGCCAGGGGAGTCGGCGATCATGCGCGGCCACAGGTTCCAGGCAATGGTGGAGGCAAGGTACTCCGCTGCTTGTTGCGGGGTGCGTTCGACATCGTCGGTGCCGGCACTGCCTCCCAGGTCGACGTCGACGACCGCCACAGTGGTACCTGTCTCACCGTCGTCAAAACGTGGAAGCCCGAGTGATTCAGCAACCCTCACCGCGTCGTCGTCGACAAGGGCTTGTGCGATGCCGTCTTCTTTGACACCCAACCAGTGGCGCCCGGTGAAACGGATCTTCTTGTCCTCGTAACCGTCGCCCATCGCGGCGCCGATCAACCGCCGCTGGAGTTTTCCGCGGAACATACACTGACTGTCTACGACGATCACATGGCAACGACTGACGTTGTAAAAGATGCCCTTTCCGAATCCGTAGGACCCGCCACCAAGGCTCACGTTCTTTCGTTCCCCGACGTTCCGTACGAACTTCACAAAGTCGGCACGTTCGTCCTCGCGTGGTGGTTCGTCTGCTCGAAGTGGCCCTCCGAGTCCACTGGTTCCGCGATCGGTGACGGTCAGAATGCGGATGTCACGGTCCAGTGCTTTTCGAAGGCCGAGTTGGGAGCCGACCGGCTCGGGAAGTAGAAAATTGCGCCAATTCTGCAGTCGCCGACCGCTGAGGTTGCTGATCTTGACAGCGAACTCAACGTCACGGCCGGGCAGCGCGGCGTCGCAACTGTTCTGTGCGGCCTCGCGGACCAACACGGTGAGAGGATCGAGACGAGGTTTTCCCAGCTGGCGACGAATTCCTTCGGACGCGGTGGAGCCTTCTGCTGCGACCGGCTGAGACCACCACGACGCCCGGGCCACAGGCTCATTCATCGTCGGACTGCCCGGAGAGTTCGTCCAGTTCGCCTTGTTCCACCTCGACTTCTGCGTCGGTGAGGTCCACTGCCACATACGTTTGTCGAACCTGCGACGACTCGTCAGGATGGCCGGGGAAGACGAGCGCCATGCCGATGACGTCGTCTACAGCGTCGAGTGACTTACGGGACGACTTGTTGGCCGGCTCCGGTTCGGAGTGCGGGTCGATCGGATAGAGCAGTATGAGTCCCTTACTCCTCACGACTGGGTCGGCGTCACGCGCCTTCGCGAGTTCGGTCTCCTTCAGCCCTCGCGCGACTGCCGATTCCATGAAGTCGACTGCGCGATGATCCTTCGACATCAAAGTTTTGATGTCAGCTCGTTCGAGCCCTTCGTCCTTCAAGCGTGAACGGACGATCCTGCCGAACTCGAGCGAACCGAGCCGAACCGATCCGTGGGCAGTCGTGTGGCCGGCCATCACTGCAAGGTTCCATGTGTCCAGGTGACCCGTCTGACGTTGCTTCGTCACGTACTTCTCGATGAGTTCGTGATCGAGGTCCGGCGAGTCAGGATGCACTTTGTAGTCCACCAAGAAACGGAGAACGTCGTCGGCCGATACGTTACGGAAGATGACTGCGCCGTTCTCGAGGGGTTCGTCGGGTTCGATCCCGGCTGTCCGGACCCGAGCCACGAAGCCGTCCGCCGCATCGACGTTGTGGCGCAGCCATTCCGCGTCCTTGGGGCAGAAGTACCGCGTCTGGACGCGACGCCCGCCATACGACGCGTATGCGGGAAGTGCTGCGCCCATCTTCGCCGTGATGCGCAGAGTCGGATGCGTGCGAATACGGACTCCGAACTCGGTGGGGGTAAGGTCTTCGGACTGATAACGCTCGGTGTCCAGTCGGATCTCGTGTTCGACGGTGGCGAGATGGCGGAACCATTGACGGAGTTCCTCGGTCATCCAGATCCGTGGCAGGTCTTCGTATCCCGGACGGAACCCGAACCACCTGGCCATCTGCAGCAAGGTGTCGTAGGCCTTGGCCGCTCGTACGAAGTAGCTGACAGTGAGGCCTTCGAGGGTCAGTCCTCGGCTCAACGTGTTGCCGCCCACCGCGATCGCGACCTGACCCGGGATCGAGTAGTCCAGTCGGTCCTCGCTGCGGAAGTTGTCGATGACGATGCTGACCCCGTCCAGAACGGAGGGCAATTGCGCCTGAACCTCGTCGAAGTCCAGGGGTGCGAGGCCGAAGCTCTCCGCCGGGACCTCCGCGGTCTCCGACGTCCACAGGGCACGGAGTCGATCTAGTGTCGACTCGTCGCCGGTTGCCACGAGTTTCCGCAGCTTGTCGACGCGAGATCGGAGCGGGTCCTTGAAGTCAAGGTGCACATCGGTTTTCACCGATGTGTGGATTAGCATGGTTGAATGACCGTCATCGCCACGGGCGCGGCGGCCGGCGGTCGCCAGCACGAACCAGTCGATGGCATCGGACATGCTTCGTGGGATCGAAGGGATGAAGTCCGCAGCGGCTGCCCGACCAACCGGACGCACAGCGTCGACGTCTTCATCCGGGATGATCCGGACCATGTTCGACCCGTCGAGGTCGGCGCCGTTGGCCTCGTCGCCTTCGACGGCGTCACGGCCGAAGACCCGCTCGGTACCGAAATAGCCTTCGGGTCGCGGCAAGTTGAGAATGAAATCCTTCGGATACAGGTCGTCGTCGCTCGGATCGATGAGAACGTTCGCGAAAGGCGTTGCCGTGTACCCGATGTAGGTGGTCTTCGGAAGCTTGCCGATGATGCTGCGGATCAGCGGATTGATCGATGAGGTCTCCACGCTGGCCTGGTCGGCCTCATCGTCGATGATCAAGGTCGGGACGTCGGCCAGGGCTCGCTGCTTCACAGCGGGTTGCAGCCACTGGTCGAGGCGTCTGAGGACCGTGGCGTTCTTCTTGACGACGGCCAGCGCGACACCGCTTTCACCCAAGTGCAGTAGTGCGGTGGCCGGAATCGCGGGTGCCCGGAAATCGTCGTCGGCATTGGTCAGCTGTTTCCACTTCTTGGGCGTCAGTTGACACAGCTGCTCGTCGAGCCGGTCCTGCGTTTGTTTGCGCAATCCGTTGTGAATGCCGGAGAAGACAATGATGAATTTGTAGCCGACATCGGCGGCCTTTGCGATCACGGCCGTGAAATTGGTCGTCTTACCAGACTGGACGTATCCGACCACAAGGCCTTTCGCGTCCCAGTTCGGCTCGTTCGGAGGAGGGGTACAGGCGATGACTTTGCTGGACGATTGATCAAGAGAGCCGATTCGGTCGTCCGGCCAGGCGAGGTCGGCTCGCATGTGACGGTCGAGAGCCGGCCAATAGGTGTCGGTCTCGGCATTCGGTCCGGGATACCACGGTTTACGCGGGCCGTGGATGATAACGGGTCCGTTGCTGCGGATGCTCGACATCCTGGACCGGTACTCGGCCTCGTACTCGGCCAACTCCTGAGGTGGGAGCCGCGGTCGGAACTTCTTCAAGGCCAACTCGAGAGACGTCTCGCGCGCCCACGCGGCGAAGACCTCGAAGAACTCATCTACCACTGTCTCGGAACCTCCGGTAGTTGCCTGATACGACGGTATAGCACCGCACCGTCAAGCTGCGTGTGTCAGCCGATCGAGGGACACCGAGGATCTCCTCTCGGAAACCTGACCCCGGCCGCGGTCGTCCGGCCGTGCTCAAATCGTGCAGGGTCCGGTTGAGTTTGCTACCGGGATTGCCCGCGCTGCAAGCCGTAGGCGCTCTGTCCGTGTCTGGTCGGACGGGCCCGAACAAGACCGGGACCAAAGTCCTTACAGTTGGTGTCTTGTGCTGATCGACGCCGACCAGCGGTCGGTGCTGATAAGAAGCGATTAGATGTGCAACGGGATCATCAATGTGACTGACTTCACCGTAAGTATCGGTCTAGAGGGGGCAGATAGCTGCGGCCAAATGGACGGAACCTGACCACGGCTCGCCGAGCCTGGTCAACGCGAGAGTTAGTTGACTACCGGGAGGGTTGACTGCGCCGGTGGTGTGCGATGCGCGGCTGGGTAG
This sequence comes from Gordonia amicalis NBRC 100051 = JCM 11271, assembly GCF_000332995.1. Taxonomy (GTDB): domain Bacteria; phylum Actinomycetota; class Actinomycetes; order Mycobacteriales; family Mycobacteriaceae; genus Gordonia; species Gordonia amicalis. Next base: position 5,653 of record NZ_BANS01000066.1, on the reverse strand, counting down.
CCAATTGCGGTCTCTCGTCCCGTAGGCAGCCCGTAGCGTTCCGTGGTAAGTACGCGATGACATGGAGCGAAGGTGTCCCCGTGAGGGTTACAGGGACGAAGTTTGAGACAGGGGACGACGATGAAATCGGGATGGCGCGGGACGATCGATGCCGTCGGCACGCGAAAACTGCCCCCAGACCCTGATGTCCTCGGGGCGATCGGGCTAAGCCACAAGTTGACCTCGGCGATAGCTGATCTGGTGGACAACGCAGTCGACGCGGAGGCCACCCATATCTCCGTACGGTTCGTGGAGGTCGATAGACGCCTCGTTTCGCTACTGGTTTCAGATGACGGCAAGGGAATGAGCGATAAGGCCATCGATGACGCGATGACTGTGGGCAAGCGGCGAACCTATCGCGACCAGGCCCTGGGTCACTTCGGGATGGGCCTTAAGGCGGCATCGTTCAGCCAAGCCGACGTGCTGACCGTTATGTCCCGAACGTCAAGCCGAAGGGCAGTCGGCAGGCGTTGGGTGCGTAGCCACGCCAAGAACTTCGACTGTGATGTCTTGGACCCAGTGCAGGTCCGTACAGAGCTCGAGGCAGCGCCGTTTCGGGGGAAGTCCGGGACCATTGTGCGTTGGGATCGGATCCGGACCTTTCCGCATTCCGATGACCGCCGGGTCACGGACGACTTCTTGTCCAAGACATTCCAAGAACTACGCACCCACCTGGGTCTCGTTCTCCATCGAGTTCTGAAGCTCAGCTCGATATCGATCACACTGGACGTTCTTGATGCTGACACGGGCGAGACCGGTGCTCCCCAGGTCGTCGAGGCGCTGGATCCGTTCGCCTACCGTAGAAGCGGTGAACTCGGATACCCAAAGACCTTCGACTGCAACGTCGGAGATCGATCTGTAGCGATTCGCTGCCACATTTGGCCGCCGCGTAGCGAGGCCCTTGCCTTCCGTCTTGACGGCAAGCCTGAGAGCCGACAGGGATTCTATTTTTATAGAAATGACCGACTCCTGGAGGCAGGCCATTGGAAAGGTGCGGCGGTGCCCAGCCGGCGTCTTCAGTTGGCGAGAGTAGAGGTAGATATCTCCGACGACCTCGATCTGTTTTCGATGAGTATGGAGAAAAACACGGTACATCCGAAACCGGAGTTTGTCCGCGCCGCTAGCCGAGCCAAGGCGCGAGATGGAACGACCTTTATCGAGTATCTGGAGTCGGCAGAGCGCGTCTACCGGAAGGGAAACCAGCCGAATAGGGCACGCAAAGAAGTAGTTCCTCCTGGTCCCGGACTAGCTCCATCAGTAAAAAGCGCGATCATGAGCGAGTTGCCGATACATGAGGGACGAGCTCCGATGGAAATCCGGTGGAAGTCGCTATCCGAACCCAAATTCTTCGAAATTGATCGTGCGCAGAACACGCTGTGGATCAACACCGCGTATAGACAGGCTTTGTTGGCAGGACGCCGCGGCGGGCTTAACGACCTTCCAGTCATGAAAGCCCTTCTCTACCTCCTCACTGAGGATGTTTTCGCGGGAGCAGCGTACGGTCCGAGAGATAAGGACAACGTCGAAGTTTGGCAGTCGATCCTCACCGCCGCCGCCGATGTTGAGGCTCTGGGCTGACATGCTGACGAACGAAGGTTCCCGACACCTGGGGACGGCCGGTGTCAAAAAGTACCTAGACGAGGGTGCACCGGGTCTGATTAGGGTAGACGGAAACCCTATCGGCTATTTGACGATAGATCCGGGTGGCAAGCGCCTAGGCGTGCAGCTGCCGGCAGAGGGCCCCTTGACCGATTGCTCGCGGTATGAGCACGTCGCAACGACCCGGGTGCGACGCGACGGCAGGGACTGGTACGAATTCGGTGTCGTCGGAATCGAGCGGATTGAGGAGCTGTACCCGCTTCTGTGTCGAGTCCTCGATCGCGTACAACTCGAAGGTCAGTCGTTCAACGGCGCGGTACTGGATGTGCTCAAGCTCTTCCGCAGTGTCCTGAGTACACGGGCAGCTATGACGGACTCAGATCAAATCGGCCTGTATGGCGAGCTCCTGGTGTTGGAGCATTTCGTGTCGAAACTTGGGACTGAGTCTGCGATGGAGCATTGGCTAGGTCCAGCCCGCGAGGAACATGACTTCGCCTTCGACAGTTTCGACGTCGAAGTGAAAACGACGTCCGGTGAGCGGCGCCAGCACTGGATATCGTCGCCGACACAGCTTACCCCAACTGATGCAAAGAAGCTTTTCTTGCTTTCGATTCAGATTACCGGAACTAGCAATCAGGGTAGGAGTCTTCCGCAGATGATCGCGACTATCGCGGATCGTATTGGTCCGTATTCGGAGTCGTTCCTGGCCGAGTTGGCAAATCTGGGATACAGACAGTCGGACGCAGACCTGTACCCGAAAACTTGGACACTAAGGAGTCGTCCAGCCGGATTCTGCGTCGATAAAGATTTTCCCGCTATCCGCATGGGGGACCTGGTCAATTCGATCCCTGAAATTACCCGAATCGTCGATTTTCGATACCTCGTGGACCTCACGGGGCTGCCGCAGTCAACACCAGAAGTCTTGGATGACCTAACAAGACCTCCAGAGGAGTCCGAATGACCATCCCTGTCAATGCCTATCTCGCAGCGCTAGGGGCCATGCAGGATCGGCCCAAGGATCTTCTCAAACGCGTCGAAACGGAGGCCTCGGACTACGGCGGTGGGGCAGTTTCTCATGAAACACTCTTGGCTCACCTCGAACTGGCTTCCCCTAACGACCCTCTGCGACAGAACCTTGGACTAAGGCTGGCCAGATGGGACGCGGACATCAGTCCGTCCTGGAGTGGGGAGCAAGCTGGAACCATCGACCGGCGCCGCGACGTCTACGAGCGCCTCGGAATCACCGAGGCCGTGTCCAACTGGCTCACCACCAATTACCCACCGTCCGAAGAAGGCACCGTCGTCATCAGCAGTGACGAATGGGAGCCCTGGTACACCCAAGAACGCCGTCATGGGCGTTTCTATTGGGATGCTTACGAACGACATCTACTCGAGGTCAAGAAGTGGCCGGGGCCAGCCGTTCAGGATCTCGACAACGCCAGTGACCAGATTGTGGAACGTCTTGCCGACCCGACCCGTAAAGAAGCGTTCCAAAGTAAAGGCCTGGTGGTCGGATACGTTCAGAGCGGCAAGACTGCCAACTTCACTGGGGTCATAGCCAAAGCTATTGATGCCGGCTATCGCTATATCATCGTGCTCACTGGCATGCTGGACCTCTTGCGAGATCAGACTCAGCGGCGACTGGATATGGAACTCGTAGGAATCGAGAATCTGCTGGGCGATCGAAGCCCCGAAGAGGTCTCAGCTGACCCGACATTCGACTATGGCCTGGATGATGACTGGCCGGACAAGTTCATGAGCCTTGGCGTGGACCCCGACTTAGCTCAACAGCCATCCATCACCCGTTATACCGGCAAGCACGGCGATTACAGAAAACTCGGCGGAGCGGCGGATCAACTAAAACCCGTACGGATTCGTCCTGACCTTCCGCTCTACGCACCGGAAAACATCGCGCGGGCGCGAGCCGGTCTCTTCGTAGTCAAGAAGAATGCTCATGTCATCGACCGATTGATTGGGGATCTAGATCGTATTCGGAACTCGATCAAGGATATTCCGGTGCTCATCATAGATGACGAATCTGACCAGGCTTCAGTTAACACGGTCAACCCCGATAAGGTTGCAAAGGCGGAGCGTGCTGGCGAAGAGGTGGCCAGCAGAACTGCGATCAACAGTCGTATCGGCCAGCTGCTTCGACTCATGCCGCGTGCGCAGTATATCGGCTACACTGCAACACCCTTCGCGAATGTCTTTATCGACCCTGACGACGAAGAGGACCTTTTCCCAAAGGATTTCGTTGTTGGCCTGAAACGGCCGTTCGGATATATGGGGGCGGCTGATTTTTCCGATGTAAACAAAGAATTCAATGACAACGAATCATTGCATGATCCCGCGAAGTCCAATCGCACTGCCTTTATCCGCGACCTCTGGGCAGTCCAGCGAGAAGACCGGCTGCAAGAGCTGTCGATTGCACTAGACACGTTTGTGCTCACTGGCGCCGTGAAGCTCTACCGAGCGGAACAAGAGCCCGGGCTTTCGTTCCGGCACCACACGATGCTCGTCCATCAATCCGTCTATATGGCGGAACATAAGGACGTGATGCTGGACGTCCAAAATGTCTGGGCGGAAGCGGGATACACGACTCCGACAGGCCTCGGCAGACTCAGGGAGCTTTACACAAATGATCTCGCGAGCGTGTCGGCCGCGCGTATTGAACATGGGGTGCCAGCAGTGCCCTCGTTCGATGCGTTGAAGCCGTTCATTGGTCGCGCTGTGGCGCGAATAGAAGAGCACGCGGGCAACCCGGTCATCGTCGTCAACGGTGATCCGGACATCCAAGCCAATCAGCAACAGCTCGACTTCGACAAAGGCAGCGTCTGGCGCGTCCTCGTCGGTGGCACAAAGCTGAGCCGGGGGTTCACGGTCGAGGGTCTTACCGTGACCTACTTCCGGCGTGTGACCAAGCTGCACGACACCCTTACGCAAGCTGGTCGTTGGTTCGGGTTCCGTTACGGGTACCGAGACCTGGTGCGTGTCTTCATAGGTCGGGACGAGAAGTTTGGTAAGAAGCGTGTCGACCTCGTTGAGGCATTCGATGCGGTCGTGCAGGATGAGGAGGAGTTTCGGTCGCAGCTGCGCATATATTCCCAGCTCGTAGACGGCCGACCGCAAATGCGTCCGATAGATATTCCACCACTTGTAAGCCAGCATCTCTTTTGGCTCAAACCAGCCGCCTCGAACAAGATGTTTAACGCTGAGCTAGAACAACAGCATGATCCAGAGTTCGGGCTCGACGGACATCCAGTCGATGGGGCGGGGCTGAAGAGCAACCTCTCACTCTGGGTGCCCATCCTCAAACAAGTCGGCCCAGCGAGGAAGCTCCTGCCAGTCGAGATGTCCCAGAAGGGCTTCGATGCCAGATGCGGTATCGCTTCATACTCGCAGGTCCTCGCCATGCTCCGAGAGCACATCTGGTTAGAGGGCTACCGCGAACGCGTCGTGGTCCCGCGTCTACGATTTCTTGAATCCCTCACCGGGCAGGTCGAAGACTTTGCAGTCATTTCACCGCAGCCCGGGGGGAACTCGAAAGAAGACTTCGGGGAGATCGGGCATTTCGCGGTCGTCTCCCGTAGGCGTCGAATCGAGCGCGGCAATGTGATGGGTGAGCCTACTGACCCCAAGCACAGAGGACCAGCAATCAGACTCGTCACGGGGCTTGCGGACAGTGATCCAGGACTTGGCAATCTTGCGGGGTCAAAGAGAGGTGCGTTGTTGGTCTATGCCGTGAAGGATACAACCGAGGGTGCTGACCCAACCCGAATGTTCGGCTTCAGGGTGTTCCTTCCGAGTAGCGTCGTCCCGCCCGGACAAGCGGTCGTCCGGTTCCGAGCAAAGACGTCGTCGAAGCAGGCGGTCGTCGACAGTACCGGGTAGGGACGTAGACAGCCCCGTCTCGCGACCCGTGCAGGACCATGACGCTCCCTAGCCAAGCGAAGGTGGGTCTCTTAGGGCTCAAGGCACTGACTTCCTGGCCTGGGTCAGCTGTGTATATGCCGCG
>NZ_BANS01000067.1 GCF_000332995.1 Gordonia amicalis NBRC 100051 = JCM 11271 | reverse complement strand
CGGAGCGGGACGGGTCAGCCGCTCCCACATAAGGGAACGGGACGGGTCAGCCGTCGCACCTCAGGGAGCGGTCGAGTCGAGTTTCGCCAGCGACCGTTTCGGCGCGACCTGACGGTAGCTGGCGTCGAGGAGTTCGGCGACCTCGTCCCAGTCGGTGTCCCCGTCACCGTCGAGGATCAGGCCCAGCCACCCGTAGGGGCCGTAGTAGGCCGGCACGTAGAACCGCGGATCTTCTTCGAGCGCGGGCTTCTCCGACTCGTCGGGGATGAACAGGACCGAGTGGTCGTAGCGGATCTTGCCGCCCTTCAGACCGCCGCCGTAGTTGGCGAACATCTTGCCGCACCGGAACGTCGGGCGACCGTGCGCCACGACCTCGGTGGCGTCGGGAAGCGCGAGCGCGATCTCGCGGACGCGACCCAGGATCGGGTCGGCGTCGTCGAACATGATCGGATGCGGCACCCCCGCAGGATAGTTCCGGCCGCCCGGGTTCCGCAGTCGTTCCGGGTCGTCACAGGGCGGTCGGGTCGCCGGCGAGCAGCTGACCCGCTTCGGCAGCCACCGCTAGAGCCTTGCGCGCCCAGCTCTCCGACGCTCCGGCCAGACCGCAGGTCGGGGTGACGATGACGCTCTCCGACAGCACTTTCCGGTTGAGGCCGATTCGGTCGGTGAGTGCGGCGAGGCCGGTCGCCACGGTCTCGGCGTTGACCGGCTGTTTCGGCGCGGTGGATGGCACCCGACCGGCAACCAGTACATCCCCGCGATCGATGAGCATCCCGATGCCGTCGAGGTCGGCGTCGCCGGGTGCGGTGACGTCTATCGAATACGCCACGCCCCGAAGGTGTTCGAGGAGATCCCATCGGGGACGGCCGCAGTCGTGGAGCACCACCGGGGCGTCGACGTGCTCGACCAACTCGGTGAGGGCCCGCGCCACCTCGACCGCCGGGATCGCCCGGATCGGGTCGAATCGGGTGAGGGGTGTGACGGTTCCGTCGATGACCCGGCCGATCATCGGTTCGTCGATCTGGACCACGACCTGTGCGCCCAGGCGCCGGGTGACCTCGCCGACGTGTTCGCGGATTCCTTCGGCGGTGGACGCGACGATGTCGCGGACCGCGCCCGGATCCTTCAGCACACGATGGCCGTTGGGCAGTTCGACCGATGCCGACGTCGTGAACGGACCGGCGACCTGGACCTTGTAGGCTCGGCCGGTACCGACGAATCCCGCTGTCTCCCAGAGCTCCTCGACGACGTCGAGATCCTCTTTGAGGTAGTCACGCGCTCGCCGGGTCAGTTGCGACTCCCGTTGCGCCAACCGGTATCCCCAGGTCGCGGTGTCCATCGGGAGGTCGACGAGGATCGCGGCCATCCGGCCGATCAGGTCCGAGCCCGCTCCGCGACCGGGGAGTTCGACGAGATGGGCGAGGTCGAGTTCACCGTTGACCACGGCAGCGGCCGCACGCGGATCGGTGCCGGGCATCGAGCCCACGCCGGTTCCGATGCCGGTGGGCAGATCGGGTGTGGTCACCGAGCCGCGACAGCGGTCGGTCGCGACGTGGTGGACGCGATACGCCCGCATCCGACGACCCGGTCTCCGCGCTCCGCGTCGGGCAGATACAGCACGGCTGCCTGACCGCGTGCGACGCCGGTCAGCGGTTCGTGCAGGACGATGTCGATCGCGGGTTCGCCGTCGACGGTGGTCGGCGTCGCGGTCACCGGCGCGAGCCCGCCGTGGGCGCGCACCTGGACCACGGCCTCGAACGGCTCGTCGGGGGTGATGCCCGACGTCCACACCGCACGGGTCGCGGTGATGCCCCAGACCTCCAGGTCCGCTGCGGTGCCGACCATGACCGTGCCCGACTCCGGGTCGATCTCGGTGACGTAGCGGGGCTTGCCGTCAGCGGCGGGGGCGTCGATGCCGAGGCCCTTGCGCTGCCCGATGGTGAAGCCGTGGACACCGTCGTGATCGGCCAGGCGCTCACCGGACGAGGCGTCGACGACCGCGCCCGGACGGATCCCGATCTTGGCGCCGAGGAAGGCGCGGGTGTCACCGCTGGGGATGAAGCAGATGTCATGCGAGTCGGGCTTGTCGGCCACCGCGAGACCGCGGCGCGCGGCCTCCGCCCGGATCTCGGCCTTCGGGGTGTCCCCGACCGGGAACAGCGCACGGGAGAGCTGCTCGCGGGTGAGGACGGCGAGCACGTAGGACTGGTCCTTGTCGTCGTCGACGGCCCGGCGCAGCTCACCGTCGACGAGCTGGGCGTAGTGACCGGTGGCCAGCGCGTCGAAGCCGAGAGCGATCGCCTTGTCGGCGAGCGCGGCGAACTTGATCTTCTCGTTGCACGTCAGGCACGGGTTGGGGGTGCGCCCGGCGGCGTAGGCCTCGACGAACTCGTCGATGACGTCGTCCTTGAACCGGTCGGCGAAATCCCAGACGTAGAACGGGATTCCGAGCACGTCCGCGGCACGGCGCGCATCCGAGGCGTCCTCCCGGGAACAGCAGCCGCGGGAGCCGGTACGCAGTGCACCCGGGGCGGTCGAGAGAGCGAGGTGGACGCCGACGACCTCGTGTCCGGCGTCGACGGCACGCGCGGCCGCGACCGCCGAGTCGACGCCGCCACTCATCGCTGCGAGTACGCGCATCAGGAGACCTTTCCGCCGGGTGCGGAGACGAGGCCGGCGGCGCGAGCACGATCCACGACCTCGTCGATGACCTGGGCCACCGCGTCGATGTCGGCGTCGGTGGTCGTGTGGGAGAGCGAGAACCGCAGCGACGAGCGGGCGTCGGCCATGTCGAGTCCCATCGCGAGCAACACGTGGCTTGCCTGCGCGACACCCGCGGTGCAGGCGGAACCGGTGGAGCACTCGATGCCCTTGGCGTCGAGCAGCATCAACAGGGAGTCTCCTTCGCAGCCGGCGAAGGAGACATGGACGTTTCCGGGCAGGCGTGCGTCCACATCGGCGCCGTTGCGCACCGTGCCCTCGACGCCGAGCAGGACGTCGGTGAGCCGCGACGCGAGGGCGCGTACGCGGGTGGTGTTCTCCTCCATGTGCTCGACACACCAGGTCAGCGCCGCGGCCATGCCGGCGGCCCCGGCGACGTCCTGGGTGCCCGACCGCACGTCACGTTCGTGGCCTCCACCGTGCTGTAGCGGGACGCAGGCGACCTCACGACCCAGCAGCAACGCACCGACGCCCTGCGGTCCGCCGAACTTGTGGGCGGCGAGGCTCAGCGCGGACAGTCCGCTGGCGGCGAAGTCGATCGGCAGGTGGCCGACGGCCTGGACGGCGTCGGAGTGCACCGGCACGCCGAACTCGGCGCCGAGCGCCACGATCTCGGCGATGGGCTGAATGGAACCGACCTCGTTGTTGGCCCACATGACCGAGATGAGGGCGGTCTGGTCGGCGTGGTCATCGGCGGCGTGTGCCTCCAGTTCGGCACGGAGATCGGCGGGTGAGACCACGCCGTCGGCGTCGACCGGCAGCACCACCAGCTCGGCTCCGGCGTCGGCGGCGAGCCACTGCGCGGGGTCGAGGACTGCGTGGTGCTCGACCCCCGACACGATGATGCGGCGACGCTGCTCATCGGCGCGGCGACGGGCCCAGTAGATGCCCTTGACCGCGAGGTTGTCAGATTCGGTACCGCCCCCGGTGAAGATGACCTCCGACGGCCGCGCACCGACCGCCGCGGCGATCGCCTCGCGCGCCTCCTCGAGGCGGCGTCGGGCGGTGCGGCCGGATCCGTGCAGGGAAGAGGCGTTACCCGGCGCGCTGAAGACAGCGGTCATCGCCTCGACGGCTTCGGGCAGCATCTGCGTCGAAGCGGCGTGGTCGAGGTAGACGGACGTGCGCGGAGGCACTCGGGTTGGCAGGGGCATCGCTAGCAAGGATAAACGCGCGGCCGACGTCGACAAATTCCGCGACCGCGTGCCTGCCTCAGACGCGTTCGAGATAGAAGTACAGGTGGCGTCCGTCGATGACGCCGCCCTTGCCGTTCATGATGCCCATGACGGTGGTGTCGTCGACGCGCTTGAAGTGATCGATGACCGGCTGGCCGTCGTAGACCATCGACGCGGTGATCTCGCCGCGGAACTCGATCGCCCACAGGCTCGCCTCGCCCTTGCCGAGTTCGACGTTGGAGAACAGCTTGCCGTTCTCGTCGCGGCAGACCAGCGGCTGCACATCACTGCGCGAGGTGAAGGTCTTGCCGAACCAGTTGGCCTTCCCCAGCACCCCGTTGATGGCGTGGCCGGTGGTGAACTCGCCGCCCTTCCACGCCCCCAGCATCTCTTCGGGACGCAGCGTCGCGAGCCCCGCCCAGACGGTGTCGAGGACCGCGTCGTCGACGAGGCCTTCCGCTTCCCGCAGCTCGAAGAACTTGGCGCGGGCCGCTTCCCGGGTCAGGGTGGACGTCATCGTCGGACTCCTTCGACATACGGCGATCTTCTCGGCCGCGTGCGCGGCCGCTCCGAAGGAACCTATATCAGAGAACAGTCGATGTCACTTTCCGCAGAGCTCAGGACGCGTTCGCAGCGACGCGCCAGCTCGCGACGGTCGGTTCCCGGCGCTTCGGCGGGCTCGAGACGGACGACCACGGTCAGTCCGCGGGCCCGCAGCACTCTCCGGAGGGTGTCCAGGGGAGAATCGTCGCCGATGAAACTCGGGTCGGTCGCGGCGTGTCCGTCGGGCCCGAGAAAGCTCAGACGAACCGGGAGCACCGGCACCGCGGCGTCGATCGCGGCCTGGAAGAAGGCCGGGCGGAACTCACCGCCGGTGCGGCCGCAGAAGGTGGTCCCCTCCGGGAACACGATCACCGAGGAGTCGGTGGCCAGGCGCGCGCAGACGCCGCCCACCGCCGCCGGGAGTCCGCGCAGCGTTCGACGGTCGACGGCGATCACACCGAATCTGCGCGCGATCCCCGCGACGACCGGCATGTCGATGACGTCCGATTTCGCCACCACATGCGCCGAGCTCACCAGGGCCAGCGCGAGGACGTCGAGGAACGAGATGTGATTGGCGACGATCAGCCCGGTCGCGCGCGGGTCGCGTCGCCGGTCGTCGACGACGACCCGGATACCGAGCGCGGCGAGCAGCGGGCCCGAGGCCCGCGCCCGAAGCGCTCGCCGTGGCCGGTGCCGCAGGCGCGCCACCGCCTCGTCGGCGACGAGCATCCCGACGATCCAGCAGACGACGGCGGCGAGGCGGCACAGTCGCCGACCCACCACCACAGCGTCGACGAGCAGTGCGACACGCTTCGTGCCCCGGGGACCGAGGCAACTGTCTCCGCAGGTGCTGACCGGGAACCACGGGTGCCGCGCCGGTTCCACCGACAGCGGGATCATCGCGACGGGGCGGCCGAGCCGAGGCGCTGGGCGCTCGATCGCAGGCGTTCGAGGTAGCGCCGGTTGGTGCCTTCCCGATCGAGCACCGTGAGGAAGTCCGCGACATCGAAGACGTCGTCGACGGCGGGTTCACCGCAGATACGGGCACCCATCCGCAGGTATCCGCGCATCAGGGGCGGCATGCCGACGGTGTCCGACGGCGTGATGTCGTCGAGCAGCCGCCCGCCGATGCGTGGGGGCGTCAGTGGCGAGACACGCAGGACGGGGTCGGTGTAGTCCTCGCGCAGCCGGTCACGAACCGCGCGCAACACGGACCCGGGCATCCACTCCCCCGGGCTGTACAGCGGCACCGAGACGCAACCCATCAGATAGCGGTAGCCGGCCTGATCCATGTACTGCAGCAGGGCCGCCCACATGAGCGCGGTGACCGACCCGTCACGATGCTCGGCGTGGACGCAGGCACGACCCAGTTCGACTGTCTCCGCGAAGATGTCGGCCACGTCTCCGAGGTCGAACTCGGTGGACGAATACCAGCCGCCGGCGGCGATCGCGCGTGGCGGGGCCAGCACCCGCGCGCATCCGATGACGCCGTGATCGTCGTGCCGCACGACGAGGTGTTCACAGAACTCGTCGAAGCGGTCGGCGTCGCGTCCGGTGACGGCGTCGCCGATGCGATCGGAGAACCCGGGCTCGTCGGCGAAGACCCGGTAGCGGAGTTGTTGGACGGCAACGATGTCGGCCGGGTCTTCGGACACCAGCACCCGGACGGGGCCGGCGGTCAACAAGGTGGTCGAGACGGCGGAAGCGGTCGCAGCGGACGAGGCGATGGACTGCAGAGCGTTCATGCCCCGAATGAAAGCCAGCGTCTGCGTCGCCACGGCCACGTCGGCGTGACGTGTCGGTGCGATCCGGGTGAACACGAGGCGCACCGGGATTCCGGGTGAACGGGGCGCGAACGCCCGGTGGCCCCCGACGCGACGTCGGGGGCCACCGGGGTACTTACGTGATCAGCAGATCACTTGCGCTTCTTGACCTCTTCGGTCAGCTGCGGTGCGACGTTGAACAGGTCGCCCACGACGCCGTAATCGGCGATCTCGAAGATCGGCGCCTCTTCGTCCTTGTTGACCGCGACGATGGTCTTCGAGGTCTGCATGCCTGCTCGGTGCTGGATCGCACCCGAGATGCCCAGGGCGACGTACAGCTGCGGCGACACGGTCTTACCGGTCTGACCGACCTGGAACTGACCCGGGTAGTACCCGGAGTCGACCGCGGCACGCGAAGCGCCGACGGCGGCACCGAGGGCGTCGGCGAGCTCCTCGACGACCGAGAACTTCTCGGCGCTACCGACACCGCGACCACCGGAGACCACGATCGAGGCCTCGGTGAGTTCGGGACGATCGCCACCGATGTTCGGCTCGACCTTGGTGATCTTGACGGCGTTCTCGGCCGCAGCCGGGACCTCGACGTCGACACGCTCGCCGGCACCGGCCTGCGGAGCGGCCTCGACACCACCCGGGCGGATCGAGATGACCGGGGTGTCGCCCTTGGCCTGCGCCTCGACGGTGAACGCGCCACCGAAGATGGAGTGGATGCCCACCCCGCCTTCCTTGACGTCGACGACGTCGGCGAGGACACCCGAGCCGAGACGCACGGCGAGACGGCCGGCGATCTCCTTGCCGTCGGCGGTGGCCGCGACCAGGATCGCTGCCGGAGCAGCACTCTCGGCGATCGAGGACAGCACGTCGACCTGCGGGTTGATCAGGTAGGTGGCCGCGTCGTCGGACTCGGCGACGTAGACCTTCTCAGCGCCGGCTTCCTTGAGGCCGTCGATGATCGCGTCGGCCGAGCCGGGCTTGCCGACGACGACAGCCGACGGGGTACCGAGGGCGCGGGCGGCGGTGATGAGCTCGCTGGTGACCTTCTTCAGGGCGCCTTCGGCGTCCTGCTCCACGAGCACGAGTACTTCTGCCATGTTGGTTTTCTCCTGAATGTCTGGGGTTCGCCGGATTGTCTGGTGGGGAAGATCAGATGATCTTCTGACCGACCAGGTACTCGGCGACCTTCGTGCCGCCGTCGCCTTCGTCGGTGACGCGCTCGCCCGCGGTCTTCGGCGGCTTCGGGGTCGAGGAGTTCACGACGCTGCCGGCGTTCTCCAGGCCCACATCGGTCGGCTCGACATCGATCTCGGCCAGCGAGACGACGGTGACTTCCTTCTTCTTCGCGGCCATGATGCCCTTGAAGGACGGGAAACGAGGCTCGTTGATCTTCTCGTTGACGCTGACGATCGCCGGGAGCTGCGCCTCGACGTGGAAGATGCCCTCGTCGGTCTCACGCTCACCCTTGAGGGTCTCGCCCTCCAGGGTCAGCTTGCGCAGGTGCGTCAGGTGCGGCAGTTCGAGGTACTCGGCGATCATCGCCGGGATCGCGCCGACACGGCCGTCGGTGGCCTCGTTACCGGCGATGACGAGCTCGACACCCTCGACCGTGCCCAGCGCGCGGGCCAGTACATAGGCGGTCTGAACCGCATCCGAACCGTGCAGCAGATCGTCCTTGATGTGGATCGCCTTGTCCGCACCCATCGACAGTGCCTTACGGATGGCGTCGGTGGCCCGGTCGGGACCAGCAGTCAGGATGGTGACCTCACCGCCGTCGGCCTCCTTGATCTTCAGCGCTTCTTCGACGGCGCGCTCGTTGATCTCGTCCAGCACCGCGTCAGCTGCCTCACGGTCCAGGGTGTAGTCGTCGTCGGACAACTTGCGCTCGGACCACGTGTCGGGAACCTGCTTGATCAGTACGACAATGTTTGTCATGGGTCTACGTCGACCTCCTGCGTCGGGTTCGGCAACTTACCGGCGGGTAAGGCCATGGGTCTCCCCCACTTTAGCGTCTCCTATGTTCTCACTAAACACCGACTACCTCACACTATGGAGCGGCGCCGGACCTGCGGGCGAGCCCAGCGGCGACGACGGCCGATCGCTTGTTCGGTCATCGGCGCCGGGACGAACCGGGAGGCCGCGACCCCATGCCCTACGCTCGTGCAGATGACTGACGCAGACCTCGGTTCTCCGCCGACCGCCGGGACGACCGGTCTGGAGGCCCTCGACACCGACCGGCAGCTGGCACTGACCGGTGAACGGACGGTTCCGGGCATCCCCGCGGAGAACTACTGGTTTCGCCGCCACGAGATCGCGTACCGCCACATCCTGGACCGCTGCACGGGCCGCGAGATCCTCGAGGCGGGCTCGGGCGAGGGTTACGGCGCCGCGATGATCGCCGACGCCGGGGCGTCGTCGGTGGTCTGCGTCGACTACGACACCGCTGCGGTCGAACACACGCGTCGCCGTTACCCCGGACTCGTCGTGCACCAGGGCAATCTGATCGACCTCCCGCTGGCCGACGCATCCGTGGATCTCGTAGTGAACTTCCAGGTGATAGAGCACCTCTGGGACCAGGCCGCGTTCATCGCCGAGTGCCGCCGGGTGCTGCGTCCGGGTGGCGAGCTGCTGATCTCGACCCCCAACCGGATCACCTTCTCCCCCGGTCGCGACACACCGCTCAACCCGTTCCACACCCGTGAGCTGAACGCCGCCGAACTCACCGAACTCATCGTCGAGGGCGGGTTCACCCTCGACGCGATGCTCGGCGTGCACCACGGCCCCCGCCTGGCCGCACTCGACGACAAGTGGGGCGGATCGCTGATCGACGCCCAGATCGAGCGGGCCCTCGCCGGCCAACCGTGGCCCGCCGACCTGGTCGACGACGTCGCCGCCGTCGTCGCGGAGGACTTCGTTGTACTCGACGCGCGCGACTCCGACATCGACGCCTCGCTCGACCTGTTCGCGGTGGCGACCCGGGACTGAGGAATGACCATCAGCAACACAGAGGTTCCGGGACAGTTCACCTTCGTCCTGCACTCACACCTCCCCTGGCTGGCCAATCACGGCCGCTGGCCGGTCGGCGAGGAATGGCTCTACCAGTCGTGGGCGTCGTCGTATCTGCCGTTGTTCGACGTGCTCGAGCGGCTGGCCGCCGACGGATTCACCGATCAGTTGACCCTCGGCCTCACCCCGGTCCTGGTCGCACAGCTCGACGACCCGCACTGTGCGTCGTCGATGTACGAGTGGCTCGCCGACTGGCAGCTGCGGGCGATCCAGGCCGCGACGTCGAGCGATACCGACCGCGCTGACGCCGGCCGCCGCGAGTACCTCGCCGCCCAGCGTGCGCTGGACACCTTCGAGACCAAGTGGCGCCACGGGGCCTCGCCGCTGATCCGCCACGTCGCCTCGAGCGGGGTCGCCGAGATCCTCGGCGGACCGCTCGCGCATCCTTTCGCCCCGCTCCTCGATCCTCGCCTACGGATGTTCTTCCTCCGAGAGGGACTTGCCGACGCCCGCGCGCGTTGGGGTTTCGACCCGGTCGGGATCTGGGCCCCCGAGTGCGCCTTCGCTCCGGGCATGGAATTCGAGTACGCCCGCGCCGGCGTCGGGCATTTCATGGTCGACGGCCCGACCCTGCACGGCGACACCGCGCTCGGGCGGCCCGTCGGCGACAGCGGCGTCATCGCCTACGGGCGTGACCTGACCGTGAGTTACCGGGTGTGGTCGCCGAAGTCGGGCTACCCCGGCCATGCCGCCTACCGCGACTTCCACACCTACGACCACGAATCGGGATTCAAGCGGTTCCGCGTCACCGGACGCTCGGTACCCGGTGACGAGAAGAAGCCCTACGACCCCGCGCGCGTCGACGCCGTGATCGATCGCCACGTCGAGGATTTCGTCGGACACGTCCGCGACCGCCTCATCGAGGAATCCGCGCGGATCGGCCGGGACGCACTCGTCGTCGCAGCCTTCGACACCGAACTCTTCGGACACTGGTGGCATGAAGGTCCGGTGTGGCTCGAACGGGTCCTACGCCGTCTTCCGGAGGTCGGGGTGAAGGTCGGAACCCTCGCCGGCGCAACACGATCCGGGCTCGTCGGCGACCCGGTCGATCTCCCGGCGTCGTCGTGGGGATCGGGCAAGGACTGGCGGGTGTGGAACGGCCCGCAGGTTCAGCATCTCGTCACACTCAACGCGGAGGTCACGGAGACCGCTCTCGATGCCGTCGCCAAACTCCTCGCCCACGGGGGCGAACGGAGCCGCGTCGCCGATCAGATCGTGCGGGAGGCACTGCTGACGGTGTCCTCGGACTGGCCGTTCATGGTGTCGAAGGACACCGCCGCGCAGTACGCTGTCTCCCGAGCGCACACCCACGCACACGCCACGCGGGAGATCAGCGATGCCGCGATGCGCGGTCGCGACGACGCGGCGGCGACGCTCGCGCAGAACTGGGCGCGGGCCGACAATCTCTTTCCCGGACTCGACGCGCGCCGGTTGCACGCGATCATGACCGCAGATGGGTGTAGTGCCGAGGGGGGCATCTGATGAGAGTGCTGTTCGTGTCGTGGGAGTACCCACCCGTGGTGGTCGGTGGCCTCGGCCGGCATGTGCATCACCTCGCCACCGAGATGGCCGCCGCCGGACACGATGTGGTGGTCCTGACCCGCCGCCCGTCGGGGACCGATGCGGTGAGCCATCCGACGACCGACACCGTCGTCGAGGGCGTACGCGTGATCGCGGTCGCCGAGGATCCGCCGGCGTTCGAGTTCGGGCAGGACATGATGGCCTGGACTCTCGCCATGGGGCACTCGTTCATTCGTGCCGGTCTCAAGATCCTGGCCGGTGAAAGGGCATTCGCGGATTCTTCGACTCGATGGATTCCCGAAGTCGTGCACGCACACGACTGGCTGGTGGCCCACCCGTCGATCGCGCTTGCCGAATTCTTCGACGTGCCATTGGTTTCCACCATCCACGCCACCGAGGCGGGCCGGCACAGCGGCTGGGTCAGCGGCCGGACGAACCGGCAGGTGCACTCGGTCGAATGGTGGCTCGTCGCCGAATCCGATGCTCTCATCACATGTTCGGCGTCGATGCGCGACGAGGTGAATCGTCTCTTCGGCTACGACGCGGCCGACATCACCGTGATCCACAACGGGATCGACATCCGCACATGGCCATTCGCGCCACGAACGCGGACGACCGGTCCCGCGGAACTGCTGTTCGCGGGGCGACTCGAGTACGAGAAGGGCGTGCAGGACCTGCTGGCCGCACTCCCCCGCATCCGGCGCAGCCATCCGGGCACCACACTGACCATCGCCGGTGATGGCACACAGCGAGACTGGCTGATGGAACAGGCTCGCAAGCACCGGATCAGCAAGGCGGTACGGTTCGTCGGCGCCGTCGACCACGACGAACTGGTGACCCACATGCACCGGTGCGACGCGATCGTGCTGCCGAGTCGGTACGAGCCGTTCGGCATCGTCGCCCTCGAGGCGGCGGCCACCGGTATCCCGCTGATCGTCTCGACCGCCGGCGGTCTGGGTGAAGCGGTGCAGGAACCGGATACCGGCCTCACTTTCGAACCGGCTGACGTGGCAGGCCTTGCCACCGCAGTGCGGGCGACGCTGTCGGATCCGGATGCGGCAGCGCAACGTGCCTTACGTGCGCGGGCCCGGCTCACGGCCGAATTCTCCTGGGCTGAGGTGGCCGAACGCACGGAGTCGGTGCATCTGGCCGCCAAACGGCGAGTGCGTCATCCCGTTGGGCGCCCGGACATTCCGATGCGACCGTTACCGGAACGCGACCCCGGCAACCCGGTTGAGCCCTGATCCCTTCGAGGCAGTGAGAATGGGCGTGGGTGGTCGACCGGGTCTGGGTCTGACTTACTTCGAGGCTGACGGTTGCTGTCATGAGCGAGATGTGTCGGCCCGGAACCTCCGGTCGGCTACCCGCGCCATGAGACCTGAGGGCCGGGGCGGGTGTGACTTGATTAGGACCCTGTCTGGCTGGTGGGCCGTGACTCTTCACTGTCCTGTCCACCCGCCCCGGTGAGGTCATCCAACACACGAGTGTGAAGGAGACACCACCACGATGACCCCAATCATGATCGGTACGCAAGTGGTGATCCTGGGCGTGGATACCCATCAACGCACCCACCACGCCGCCATTGTCGCCGCCGACGGCCGCCCGCTGGCCGATCGGGAGTTCCCGACCACCACTGCCGGCTACACCGAGATGTGGCAGTAGGCCTGTGGTTTCGGCCGGATCGAGCACGCCGCGGTGGAGTCGAGCGCCTCCTACGGGGCCGGATTGACCCGCATGCTCACCGATCAGGGGGTCGCGGTGATCGAGGTCAACACCCCTGACCTACCGCGCCGTTACGCCCACGGGAAGACCGATCAACTCGACGCTTATGCCGCGGCGATGGCGGTCATCACCGGCCGCGCCACCGCGGTCGCCAAAGACACCCGCGGCGCGGTCGAATCGGTCCGAATGCTCACCGTGGCACGGACTTCGGCGGTGGAAGAGGCCACCCGGATCGGTG
>NZ_BANS01000068.1 GCF_000332995.1 Gordonia amicalis NBRC 100051 = JCM 11271 | reverse complement strand
TGGGCGCGGTGGGGTCAAGTGCCGATAACGCGCTCGCCGAATCGTTCAACGCCAGCCTCAAACGCGAGATCCTGCAGGACCGCAGCCAGTGGCCCGACGCTGCTACCTGCCGCCGCGACGTGTTCCGCTGGCTGGTCCGCTACAACCTCCGACGACGGCACTCCCGCTGCGCCTATTCCAGCCCGGCCAGCTACGAAAACACCACACATTCGCTACGCTGTCAGAAGCTGCCTAATCCAAATCCCGTGTCCACCATCCGGGGTCAAGGCCCAGCTTCCGAGTTCTCGGTAAGCAGAAATGATGTCCATACGGTCCTTCGCAGACTTCAATGGAACTCCCGGGCGGTGATGGTGATCGGTTGGCACCTTCACCGTCATCGCCTGGGCCTTCAGTTCCGGGTCGACACGACGAACACAGGGTGGGGACTTTTATCTGGCCACCAGCGGGGACCTCGACCTGGCCACCAGTGGGGACTTTCTCATGGCCATGGACAAGATGCCGAGTTCATCGGCAATCTGCGTGATCGTTGTGCCCTCGGTGTCTCGGTACAGCTCTACCGCGTCCCGTTTGAACTCGTCGGGATAATTCTTCCTTGCCATCGGTGTCGATCATCTCGCTTCCCCCGCCAATCTTGCGGGATTCAGCGTGTCCAACACCCGGGGTCAGGGTCCTTTCGACACACCGCAGTCAGGACTTGTGGGATACACATCGTTTGAGTGAGCTGTCGTGCCGCGTGCGTGACAACAGGGCGGACCACTCGCGCGAGGTGATTAGACGGGGTCGACGCGAGTGGCGAATGCAGGGTCTCCGAAGGGCCTGTCTCTATGAAAGCGAACGCCCACCGTGGCCGCAGCGCCGTCAATAATCCCCCACGAGGTCTGGCGCAGGTGCGCGGCAAACAAGTCCCTGCTCATTCCATTCTGCCGACCCTGATCGATCCACCACTGGGTCGCTGATAGACCAGCCCCTAGGATAGAGGCCACTGCTACGGCGACGAGGGACTCGTCGCCGCCGACCTCTCGGAGGCCACGAGCGAACTCGTCAGAAATGATCTCCATTGCCGATCTCAACTGATCTGCGGGCCCTCCCTCGCCGGACTCAGAGTACTGGAACATGTGTTTCGTCATGAGGAAACGGACGACCGCTGGATGGTCGTCGACCAAGGATACGTATGCAGAGATCGCTGAACGGAAAAGCTCGTCAACGGAGCTGTCTTCCTGTCCGGAGAGCAGAGTTGACTGCGCTGACTCCCACATCATCGAACCCAGACGTGCTGCCACGGCGAAATAGAGCCCAGCTCTGTCACCGAAATGGCGGTAGAGCTTAGGTTTCGACGCACCTGCCTCTTCCGCAATATCGTCCATGCTCACGGCATCGCCGAACTTTTCGATCGCGCGTATAGCGGCGTCGACGAGTTCAGCCTTAACGACAGCGCGGTGGTCGTCCCAACGCGTGCTTCGTGCGTCGCGCACACGACGCTGCACTTTCACCGGGGCCGCGGAGATTCGACGGACTACAGACATGGCCTCCTACGTTATCAGGATGGACGACTCGTCGCGCCAGTGAGCACGTGGCGCCCGCGTGGCCGTGACATTGGTTAATGAGACGAGCTTCAGGCGGATCTGTCTAACCTGGCCACAGCTGAATTGAAGTCTCCAACGGCCTCTAGGTTGGACATGTGACCGACCTTGTCGAGAAGAGTGAATTCGAATAGAACGCCCCGCCGACCCAGTCGCGCTGCGAGATCCACCGAATGGGCCGCCGGGGTCAGTCTGTCGGCATCGCCCACGATGACCGCCGCCGGCACTGTCAGCGAGTCAACCCCCCTGCTGACGTCGATTGTCGCCAAAACGGCACCCCACATCCCCCGCACCTGTGGTGGGCATCGCAACACGATGTCGGCGCACTCATCGACTACCTCGACAGTCGCGCCCGGGCCCAGGGTTCCGTAACGAATCAGGCGGCGAGACAAACGCGTGTCCCGCACCTCGGGTCCCGCGACCGCAAGACTAGCCGCGAAGGCCCGTTCAAGTCTCGGTCGTAGCTGTCGGGGAACTTTGAGCAACGTTGACCGATCCACCAACTGTGATGGCCCGGTGCTTGCCAGTACTACTCCGCGGGCCAGCTCCGACACCGAGGCTGGGTACTCAGCTGCCCAGCTCATGATGGACATACCTCCCATGCTGTGTCCGACCACGACAGCCTTGTCGGTGGGAGTGGCGACCGCCCGAACTACGGCCTCCAAGTCATCGGCCAGAAGTCTCGCCGAGAACGGTGCCCGGCCCCGGTCGCTCCACCCGTGTCCGCGTTGGTCGTAGACCACTACCCTATGCGTCGCCGCGAACTGCTCGATCTGTGGCCGCCAGAAACGCCCCTGACAGGCCCAGCCGTGACTAAAGACCAGCAGTGGAGCATCCCGGCCCGGGCCGAATTCCTGGGCGAATAACCTGGTTCCGTCGGAGGAGAGGACCTCGAGGTGCCGCGACACTCGCGACTCGCTCGCTATCTCAGAGGTCATCGAAGCTCACCGTGACTGCATCCGTCAGCGGAAGTGCCTGACACGCAAGCCGTTCACCGTCGGCAATGTCATCTTCAACGAGGATGTGGTTTTGTGCCATCTCTACATCACCCTCGACCAGCTTGCATACGCACGCGCTGCAGGCCCCTTCTCGGCAGGAGTACGGGGCATTGTGACCTTGGGCCAATAGCACGTCGAGCAACGGAGTGTTGCGCGGCCACTCAGTCGTGATGGACTGCCCATTCAGATAGACTGTGGCGGTCGCCACACCATCGTCGTCGCTGAGCTGACGCATCGTGGCTATGTCGAACGGATCTCCGGTCAGTGACTGAAAGACTTCTCGATGTACCGAGGAGTGCTCGACACCGCAGGCCTCCGCCGACTTCTGCACCAGATCCATGAACGGCGCCGGACCACAGGTGTAGATCTGTGCACCGCGGTGCTCACGTATGGCGGATTCGACATCCTCAGGTGCCGGAATCCCCATAGCCGACTCCAACCAGTGGAAGACCGTGAAACGCTCGGGGAACTCGGAGGTGATCTGCGCCAGTTGGCCCTCGTACATGATCGACTCGGCATCGCGATTCGCGTAGAACAGTGTGACTTCGCCCCCGCCGCACACAAGGGCCGACTTAATCAGCGACAAGACCGGAGTGATCCCACTTCCTCCTGCAAAGAAAAGAAAATCGACGTCGAGATTCTTAGCCGTGAAGTGCCCTGACGGCGGGAGGACGGTCAACTCCATTCCCGGGATCGCGTTGTCGCACAGCCAGTTCGATGCGTAACCGTTCTCCGTCCGCTTGATCCCGATCTCGAGACGGAAGTCCTCGACGTGAGGCGAGCTGCTCAACGAGTAGCATCGTGCGACATGATCGGTCCGATCAGATGGGATCTTCACGGTGATGAATTGCCCTGGGACATGCTTGAACTCCTCGACCATGGCATCGGGGATCTCGAACGAAATGGTGACGGAGTCTTTCGTTTCCTGGGTCACTTCTGAGACGGTCAAGGTGCGTGAGCGGGCTGCGGCAGCCGGACGTGCATCGGGTTCGACGGTCACTTGAGGATCCCCTGTCTACGTGCGACCGCGTAACCCGCCCGTGTCAGTGGCGCCGCGATGTCCTGGTAGCGGGGACCGATCACCCGTGCCACGAAGTCGAAACCGCGGGCGTCCGCACCGATCAACACTCGTGCCTTCTTCTTGTCCATACCTTTGAGGATTGTCGCCGCTGCTTTATCCGGGGTGCTTCGTGCGATCCTGTCGAACAACGAGGCGACAGTCGCGGTGTCTGCCCCCATGGCGGAGACGCCTCGGGCATTGTTGACGATGTTGGTTTTTACACCCCCCGGGTGCACACACGTCACGGTGACCGGGTATCGACTGATTTTCATCTCCTGTCGGAGCGCCTCGGTGAAGCCTCTGACGCCGAATTTCGCGGCATTGTATGCGCTCTGGCTGGGGATTCCGATCAAGCCGAAGACGCTCGACGTGTTAACGAGATGTCCGTCCCCGGACGCGATCAGGTGAGGCAGAAACGCCTTCGACCCGTTAACGACTCCGCCAAAGTTGATGCCCATGAGCCAGTCGAAGTCTTCCCAGGTCATGTCGACCACGTCGACGCCCAAGGCCACGCCGGCGTTGTTGAACACCATGTCGACGTGGCCCGACTCTGACCGCACTCCGTCGGCATAGTCCTGAAACGCACTGCGGTCCGCAACGTCTAGTACGGCGGCGGTTACCGTCGCCCCATACGTGGTGCGGCAAAGTTCTGCAGTCTCCTTCAAGTGCATCTCATCAATGTCGGACAGTGCCAGTGCGGCACCTCGCTCCGCCAACTGGAGTGCCAAAGACCGCCCGATCCCTGACGCGGCACCGGTGATCACTGCCACCTTGCCTGTGTAATCATGCCGGTCAGAATTACTCATGTCGTCTCATCATTTCTACGAATCGTGTCTCTCCGTGCGTTCGGGCTCAGGCGATGTCGTACTCAGCGGGGTCGAAATCTTTTGTGGCGCGCCAGTACTGCCATGTGAAGCCCGGCCACACGGTCCGGTTGACGCCCTGCGAGTCGAGATACCAACTCGTGCAGCCGCCGTTGGTCCACACTCCCTTGGCCAGCTTCCGCTGGATGTCGGTGTTGAACCGTTCTTGCACGGACGGGCGTACGTCGACCTTCTCAGCGCCTCGGCTTTCTACTGTGTCGATAGCCTTCATGATGTATTTGATCTGTTGCTCGATCATGAACACCACTGAGTTGTGGCCGAGGCCCGTGTTGGGTCCGAGGAGGAAAAACAGGTTGGGAAAACCCTCGGTCGTGATGCCCAGGTGCGTGTTAATCCCCGTCTGATGCCAGTGGGACGGGAGATCCTCGCCAGTGGCACCTTTCAGGGCGAGCTGATCGAAACCATCAGTCACGTGAAAACCGGTCGCATAAATAATTACGTCAATGGGGTGCTCGACGCCGTCTGAGGTGACGATGGAATCAGCGGTGACCCTCTCAATCCGATCGCTGATGACAGTGGTGTTGGGCGCCGCAAGTGCAGGGTAATAGTCGTTTGACCCCAGAATTCGCTTACAGCCGATGCGATATGAGGGGGTCAGTTTCTTGCGTAGTACCGGATCAGAGATGGAGCGTTCAATGTTCCACCGAGCGACCCGTTCGATTGGCCGCATAAGGTTGGAGTGACCGTTGAGGCCGAAGGCTAGGCTCTCCGCACCCCAGTACACCGACCACCTGGCGATACGACGTGCAATCGGGAGTCTGCTCAGAAGAGTCCGCAGGGCCGGCGGAACGGTGAAATTCTTGCGGGGTAGGACCCAGGCAGGGGTTCGCTGGAAGACCTTGAGGGACATGGCCTCCTTCTGCACGAACGGCACAAACTGGATAGCGCTGGCACCAGTGCCGATCACGGCGACACGCTTGCCCTCCAGATCCACCGAATGATCCCACTGTGCGGAGTGAAACGCTTCGCCTTTAAAGTCCTCAATCCCCGAAATTTCGGGAAAATTGGGGATATGCAGCGCACCGACTCCTGAGACTACGAACTGAGCAATGTACTCACGTCCGGACTCAGTACGCAGGTGCCACCGCGACTCTGACTCGCTCCAGTATCCGGAAACCAACTTCTGACCGAAATGAATCTTTTGTGTCACGCCGCGCTTGTCCGCCACGTCTTGTAGATACCGCTCAATTTCTGGTTGTGACGACCACACCTTCGACCAGCTACCTCGACTCTCGAATGAGTACGAGTACATCAGCGACGGGACGTCACATGCACAGCCCGGATAGGTGTTGTCGCGCCAGGTTCCACCGACGGAGCTTGCCTTCTCCAGGATTAGAAAGTCGCTGTACCCGCGACGTCTTAGCTGTGCGGCCATCCCGAGACCAGAGAACCCGCTTCCGATGATCAGAATCTTGGTCGAAATCGGGTCGTCGGTTGAGTCAGTTGTGGCGGCGGCGCGCGAGGCGCGCCGGGTAGTTGATGATGCCATGTTTATGCTTTCTCCCTCGTGGGTTCGTTGGCACAACACATCCTGCGCACAGTGGCAGCAGGTGATCTGTTGAGGCGGAGGTGATCGCGAAGCCATCGAGAATGCTCCGCACAGGTCTAACTGATGTCGACCGCGACGTCTCGGCCGCGTGAACGGAGATCAGCGGAGATCGTCGGGAAGGCTCCGCGTCGCGCGCCACATGGCCATTGTGAATTTGCCTTCCAGCATTCCCGCCTCATGGAAGAACCGAATCATGGGCTCCGACATGAACTGCAGGTTGGTCCGATAGTTTGGGCTGGTTTGTTGTGCCCATACGCCACGCCAGCGGCTAATTCCCACTGCGGGGTACACTTTCGGATTTATGAGCAGCGGGTACGCCAGGTTCGCGATGACGGCAAGCACTCCTCGGTGCCAAGCGCGCGTCGCCTTACGTCGACGCTGCATGCCTTCGATCATCTCCAGTCGCGCAAAGGTAATGTGACGGGCTTCCTCGAGGACATGGATCTTCATGAGCTGGCGAAGCTGAGGCTGCATACCGGGGTCGTTCATCGCCTCGCGCTGGGCGCGGTCCAGGATTTCCTCGATCAGCAGCGTGGCTCCGGACACCGACGGTCCGAGGGGGACGAAATGCAGGATCTTTGCGAAGCTCAAGAAGCCCTTAGGGAGCTTGTAAGGGGGCACGCCTGTTTTGTTAATAAGGCGTGCGAACATAGTGGAATGGCGGGACTCATCGCCGATTTCTGTTAGCGCGTATAGGGACTTCTGATCGGTTAGGGCCCCCTTTGCCGACATGCGCAGGAGCGCCGAACTCAAGAGGTTCTCTGCGTAGATGCCGAAGCTGAGGATGCTCACGATCTCGTGGCGTCCCAGCTCGCGACGCTGCTCCTCGGTCATCTTGTTCCACAGTTTGGTGCCGTATAGCGACACCCGGTGCTCTGGCAGAAAGTACTTGCCTTCCTCCCAGGGCGACTCCCAGTCGATGTCGATCTCCGCGTCGTAGAACTTCTCTGCGGAAGACCGCAACAATCGACCCGCCGATCGTTCCATGTCGACGGGCTTGCGTCCGTTCACCCGAGCCATGCCTTCCGTCGAAAAGTCGGGCTTGATCTGGACATTCTGCACGGTCATGTCGTCTCCTCGGTCGTTCAAGGCTGGGAGTTGGGTCCGACGCCCAGCACCCCGCCCAGTACCCATTACTTGTAGTATCTGGTACTGCTAGTATCCACGAGCCGCGTTACTTGTCAACGCTCAGTGCGAAGAAGGTAGGACTCATGTACGACGACCATGACCTCGACTACTCCGGCGAAGGGACCCTGGTGTGCCGCGGGACGGAGATCCATGTCGAAGCGAAGATCAAAGGCTATTTCCAGCCGCTGAACGGCCTCTACACCTGGTATGGCCGGATTCAGAAGAATGATGAGCTCGACGAGCTCCTGGAAGGCGCCCGCGCGATCGCTGTATTTACGACCCCCGAGGGCCGAGCGGAGTGTGTCGTCGGGGATCCCGACTTCTGGGGCCGATACCGCATCTCAGGTAAGAGCACCCCCCCTTACCACCTGCCCACCACTCTCGAGGAGGTCGAAGACATGGCCGAGCACCACCACAAGTGACAATCATCCACCGCACGGACGTTCGCCAGACGGATCCGAACGATTGGGTCGCCCACTTCAGGTCGAGAGGATATTGCACATGGTGAGTTCGTCTCCCATTCGAACCCGCTCGTCGAGAGGGGGCGAGAAACTCGGCGAATACAGTCCGACCCTTGAGCGGGTTGCATGGTTTACCCTCCGCCGCAAAGGGATTGTGACGCTGGTTTGGCTCGGTGCCGCTATCGGCTTAGGCCTTCTCTTTCCTCAACTGGAGTCAGTGGTACGGGAACAATCTGTGGATCCGATCCCGGCCGGAGTCCCGTCTTTTCAGACCTTGGACCGTATGGGCGCCTCTTTCGACGAGCGCGGCGCCAAGACCACCGTATTCGTTGTGATGGAGAACAGTGCAGGCCTGTCCGACAACACCCGCGATCGATACCACGTGCTTGTCGACACCCTGCGGGCGGACGACAAGCACGTCATCGCCGTCCGAGACCTGCTGAGCGATCCCCTCACTGCGAGTCAGGCTCTCAGCAAAGACAAGCAAGCCTGGTATCTGCCCGTGGGAGTGACCGGCACACTCGGGGGACCCGATACCGCGGAGGCGGTCGCAGCGGTACGCGACACCGCGGAGAGAATCTTTCGCGACACTGAGACGAGAGTCCGTGTGACAGGCCCACCCGCGACCTTTAGCGACCAACTCGCCGTGGGCGAGTCGGATCTGGTCCTGATCACTGTCGCCACCGTGCTGCTGATCGCCGTGATCCTCCTCGTCGTCTACCGTTCGGTGTTCACCGCGCTGATGCCGCTGCTTGTCGTGGGCATGAGTTTGGCCGTGGGTCGCGGAGTTCTATCTGGACTAGGCGAGCTGGGCATGCCGGTATCCCAGTTCACCTCGATGTTCATGACCGTCATCATCTTCGGTGCCGGAGTTGACTATTCGGTGTTCCTCATCAGCCGCTATCATGAGGGTATTCGAGCAGGCAACTCTCCTGATGCCGCTATTGCCCACGCGAATGCAACTATCGGCCGCGTGGTTCTCGCATCGGCGGGCACTGTGGCCCTAGCCTTCCTGGCTATGGCCTTCGCCAAGCTCAGTGTGTTCAACACTTTGGGGCCGGCCTGCGCAATCGCCATAGCATTCGCATTCTTGGCGACGGTGACATTGTTGCCCCCCGTGCTCTCCTTCGCTGCCAAGAGAGGGGCCGGCCTTCCCCGCCGTGACCTGACGCGGGATTACTGGAGAAGAGTCGGAGTCATGGTTATCCGGCGGCCGGTCCCTCTGCTCGCGATCAGTGTAGTCGCGTTGATTGGCCTCGCCCTGGTCGCCGCAACAATTCAGATCACGTACGACGATCGAGAGGGGCAGCCAACTGACACAGGGAGCAACGAAGGCTACGCGCTGCTCAACCGCCACTTTCCGAAAGACATCATTATCTCGGAATTCTTGGTGGTGGAGTCCGAGAACGACATGCGCACGGCTCAAGGCCTTGCCGACCTCGACCAGTTGGCATCCCGCGTCGCGCAGATTCCCGGCGTGACCAGGGTCATTGGCGTGACGCGGCCAACCGGTGAGAAGCTGCAGCAGGCGCAATTGTCTTGGCAGAACGATCAGATCGGTACCAAGATCACCGAGGAGACCGGAGATGTACAGGCCCGCAAGGGTGATCTGGCCGTCCTGAAGACCGGATCAGAGCAGCTCGCCGGAGGCCTGGCACTGCTAGAAGACCAGATCTCATCCAATCTCGCTCCGCTGTCGGGGTTGCTAGACGAGGTGTCGTCATTTGGCCCACAACTCGATGAGTACCGGCCGTTGGTGAACCAACTCGCGAGCGCCGCCCCAACGCTTCGACAGTTCTCCCAG
Source organism: Gordonia amicalis NBRC 100051 = JCM 11271 (assembly GCF_000332995.1). GTDB lineage: Bacteria > Actinomycetota > Actinomycetes > Mycobacteriales > Mycobacteriaceae > Gordonia > Gordonia amicalis. Next base: position 2,788 of record NZ_BANS01000068.1, on the reverse strand, counting down.
CGAGCGCCTGAGCTGTCTCAACTCGCACGTCGGGCCCAGTCTGCGGCAGACGCGGTCGCGCCAGCGTTGTCCGCATTGGAAGCTCCGTGGTGTCAGCAGATCGCGCAGTGCTCGGCACTGCGCGCGCAAACGGCCGACATCCGGGCACTCGCGGATGATCAGTCGCTCGCGAGGGTGGCTAACTTTGCCGCGCAACTCGGCCGCGTGAGTGCGCCAGGCTCTACCGACATGGCACAGCTGCAGCGTTCTCTTCAAACGCTGAATTCTGCACTACAGACCATCGGTGGACAGGACCTCGGGAACAGGGTCTCGCAACTCGAGTCCGGCGTCGGCGCACTCGCCGACGGCGCACGTCAGTTGTCGAACGGAGTCGGGGCTTTGGTGGACAGCAACGTTCAGCTACTCGGTGGACTAGCACAGGTCGCCGCACAGCTTCGGGCTCCCGCCCGCGAGATCGGCGATTCTGATTCGGCAACCGGCTTCTATCTCCCCGCGGATGCGTTCAAGGACCAGCAGTTCAGTCAGGTCGCCCGACAGTTCATCTCGCCCGACGGGAAAACCGTGCGCTATGCGGTACAGACCTCCTACGACCCATACTCTGCCGATGCAATGACGCTGGCGAACGAGCTGTCTAGCGTCGCCGAGAACGCGATGCCGAACACCACTCTGGAGGGCGGACGTGCTTCGGTCGCGGGCTTTCCTGCGATCAATGCCGACGTCCAGCGGTTGTTGTCGTACGATTTCAAACTGCTTGGCATAGCCACACTTCTCATCGTGGGTCTGATCCTGATGCTGTTGTTGCGGGCCGTCGTTGCACCGGTCTATCTCCTTGCAACCGTCGTCTTGAACTATATGGCGGCTCTTGGTATCGGTGTGCTCGTACTTCAACACATCCTCGGTGCCGGGATCGCCTGGCCAGCTCCACTGGTGTCGTTCATCGTCTTGGTGGCGGTGGGCGCTGACTACAACATGCTGCTGGTCTCACGCCTGAGAGAGGAGACGAGAGCGAGCGTGCGGGTCGGAGTAATGCGTACCGTCGCCTACACCGGTTCGGTGATCACCTCGGCCGGGTTGATCTTCGCAGCCAGCATGTTCGGGCTGATGGTCGGCTCCATCGATGTGATGGTGCAAATCGGGTTCATCATCGGTGTCGGTTTGCTGCTCGACACGTTCCTGGTGCGGACCTTAGTAGTCCCGGCACTAGCGGTGCTGCTGGGCACTGCAAGCTGGTGGCCGGGTGACATCGACCGCTTCCGGCGCGCCCCGGGACCATCGCAAAAGACACGCGGACGGACCCATGGGGATCTGACAAGCGTCGGTCCCTGAACTTCCCGACCATCCCGTCAACAGGTAAGGATCGGCATAGGGCATGACGCGGCACGGTCGCTCGTGATAGACGAATTGCGTCCGTACAACGCTAGACGGTATGGGTGACTCCACGGCGATGTGGAGAAATTGTCAAGACCTGTGGATCGGGGTGTTTCAGGCGACCTCCGTTCCGGTGCGCTCGTCACCGTTTGAAGGCGGTTGCGGTGGGGTGATGTCGGTGGGCCGTTCGAGCAGTTTGCCTTTGTGGAAGACCGCGCCGGCACGGATGAGCGAAGTGCACGTCAGTGAGCGACTGGGCGACGGGCATATCGACATCGCCACCGATGCGGGCATCGTGATCGCCCGCCACCGCCTCGCCACTGCCGGATCGGGAGCGCAGGTGCGTGACCACGGCCATGTCGTCGCCTTGGACACCCTGACCCAAGCCGGCGCCTCCTCCAGTCGCCGGCCGCATCGCCGCAAGGAACGCATCCCGCCCGGCGAGACCGCACGAAACGCCGCAGAAGCGCTGCGCCGCAACACCACAACCACACATCCCGCCACGCCGACAGAGGCGTCGGTGATCGATCTGAGCGTGTACGACGCGCCGCACAGAACAGGACCCAACTCCCATGACCACCACCAGTGCGACAGCTGCTGACGACTCGAACAGTGCTGCACCGCAGTCACAATCGTCGATCTCGGTGTACCAGCAACTACGTGGGCACCTCGCTGTACTCAAACTCGACTCCGCTGCGTGACGGCGCTCATTGAAACTGCCCAGTCCTGCTAACTGAAACTGCTCACTTGTGTGGCACCGCCTACAAGGGCGGGCCTTCCTCGATGCTGATGGTCTCTGACCACACATCTGCCTTCGAGGGAGACCCGCTCGTTCATGCTCACACAAGGAGAATCCGTGGAAGCACATGCCCTGCGAAAGCAGGGATGGACGATCTCGGCGATTGCCCGGCACCTGGGCTGCAACCGTCGCACGATCCGCAACTATCTCAACGAGACGACCACGCCGGGAGTCCGGGCCAAACCCCAGGTCGATCCGTTCGGCGAGTTTGTCGACTACGTGACCGCGCGGCTGATGGAGGATCCGCATCTGTGGGCGCGCACGTTGTGCGACGAACTCGAGGACCTCGGCTACCGGCAGTCATATCAAACGTTGACCCGGCAGATCCGGGCGCGCGACTTGCGTCCGGTATGCACCGACTGTGCAACCGCGACCGACCGGGCCAATACGGTGTCATTTGCCACCGTGAAGGGACCACCTGGGCTGATTGTTTGCCATAGGGATGGGACCACCTGGATTGCCAGTTATGGGACCACCGGCGCGTCGCGCTGGTGGTCCTTCATTTTGTCCGTTGACTCGGCCGTGACGATGTTCACGCCCACCCCCATTCGGCAGGAGGATCAGGCAGCTCCACCCAGTCCCCCTGGGTTTCGGCGCCCGGCGGATGCTCGATCACCGTAT
>NZ_BANS01000069.1 GCF_000332995.1 Gordonia amicalis NBRC 100051 = JCM 11271 | reverse complement strand
TGGGCGCGGTGGGGTCAAGTGCCGATAACGCGCTCGCCGAATCGTTCAACGCCAGCCTCAAACGCGGGATCCTGCAGGACCGCAGCCAGTGGCCCGACGCTGCTACCTGCCGCCGCGACGTGTTCCGCTGGCTGGTCCGCTACAACCTCCGACGACGGCACTCCCGCTGCGCCTATTCCAGCCCGGCCAGCTACGAAAACACCTACACATTCGCTACGCTGTCAGAAGCTGCCTAATCCAAATCCCGTGTCCACCATCCGGGGTCAAGGCCCCTCCTCCCACGCGCTCTCCCACAGGGTCACGATCGCCGGGTACGGCGTGCCCCATTTCTCAGCGAATTCCTCCCATCGCAGCCGGGCCTCAGCGGCGGTCGGCGCGGTGTAGATCGGTTTGAGATCGGCGCTGATCTTGTCCCAGTACTTGCGGGAGGCGTACTTGAAGGTGTTCCGGATCAGATGGATGATGCACGTCTGTACCGTGGCCAACGGGAACGCGGCAACACACTGTCGGGCAACCCTTTCAAGCCGTCACAGACCACGAAGAAGATGTCGCGGACACCCCGGTTCTTGAGGTCGGTGAGCACCGCCAGCCAGAACCTGGCCGACTCGCCGCCACCGTCGCCGGCCCACATGCCGAGGATGTCTTTGTGCCCGTCGAGATCAACACCGATCGCGGCGTAGATCGGCCGGTTACGCACCTGCCCGTCACCGATCTTGACCATGATCGCGTCGATGAACACCGCCGCATACACCTTCTCCAGCGGGCGTGCCCACCAACTCACCATCTCCTTGATGACCCGATCCGTGATTCGGGAGACGGTGTCTTTCGACACCGACGCACCGTAGACATCGGCGAAATGCGCTGAGATCTCCCCGGTCGTCAGCCCCTTGGCGTACAGCGACAGCACCACCTGATCCACATCGGTGACGCGACGTTTGCTCTTACCCACTATCACCGGGTCGAAGGTGCCGTTGCGGTCGCGGGGCACCTCGATCGGCACCTGCCCACACGCGTCGGTCAGCACCCGTTTCGTGCGCGTGCCGTTGCGTGAATTGCCGGTGTTGCGGCCGGCCACGTCATGTTTGTCGTAGCCAAGATGTTCGGTCATCTCCTCATCGAGCGCGGCTTCAAGCACGCTCTTGGTCAATGCCTTGAGCAGCCCGTCAGGACCGGTCAAAGCCACTCCCTGCGCGCGTGAGCTACGGACCAGATCGCTCACCAAGGCCTGCTCGGCCTTCGAGAGCTCACGCACCGCATCCGCGGTGGTGACATCGTGTTCTCGACCAGTCTGAACTGGCCCTGCCACCGGGGCATCCACGCCCTCGATTGTGTCGGTCATCGTCGTTATTCCTCCTGCCCCACGCCGGGGGCGATCAAAACCACTTACACCGAATCAGCGACAGTCCCGGCTGGCAGTCAGCGGAACCAATAAGCGGGAGGGAACCGGTCGGGCGGGAGGGGGACCGCCCCGCGGGGAAGTGGTTACGCGTACGCCGGCCGGAACACCAGCCGCGCGCCCTGGGCGCGGGCGGCGTCGCGGAAGTTCTTCATCGCGCGTTCCATGTGGAAGCCGTTGGTGACGATGAGTGCGCCGGTCCCGCCCATCCGTTTCAGCATCGCCACCGTGTTCTGGGCGTTCTGCACCGTCGAGGTCGACGCGACCTCGTTGACCATCTGCCACACCGGGATTCCGCGTCGGATCAGTCCGATGTTCATGAACTGGGCCTCGGCGATGGGCAGCCAGTGGGTGTCGCCGCCGGAGGCGATGATCCGATTGAACGGATGCTTCTTCGCGAGATTTGCCGCGACGTTGAGTCGTTGGGTCATGATCTGCGGTGTCTGGCCGAGGGTGCCGAACTTGGCGCCCAGCACGACGATGTAGCGGGTCGGCGGGCTCTCCCATAGGAACACGCTGTTGGGGGTCCCGAGCTCGGAGCTGCCGAAGTCGACACTGCCGAAATCCAAACTGGTGGCGGCTGATTCGACCTTCGCCGTGCTGGGATCGCCCGTGGTGGTGACGGCGACACCGGCCGTCGTCACAGCCGCGGCCACGGCGATCGCGGGCACCATTCTTCTCAGACGCATGCCCTCGGAGTCTAGGGACACGCAGGTGCGGACGGGTGTCAATCCAGTAACAACTGAATCACCAGTCACACACGTAACGCCTCACATTGCAGTCGAACTACCCCTCGACCGCCAGGTCACGTGAGCGCGATGTACTTCACCGAGAGATACTCGTCGATGCCCTCGCTGCCGCCCTCGCTGCCGATGCCCGACTGTTTGATCCCACCGAACGGTGCTGCCGCGTCAGAGATCACGCCACGGTTCACCCCGACCATGCCCGAGTCGAGGCGGCTCGCGACGCGCATGCAGCGTTCCAGGTCGCGACTGTAGAAGTACGACGCCAGGCCGTACTCGGTGGAGTTGGCGGCGGCGATCGCGTCGTCCTCGTCGTCGAAGGTGCTGATCACCGCGACCGGGCCGAAGATCTCTTCCCGCGTCACCGGGGCGTAGGGGTCTACGTTGTCGAGAACCGTTGCCGGGTAGAAGAACCCGCGACCGCCAGGACGTTCTCCGCCCAGCCGCACGCGGGCGCCTTCGTTCACGGCCTGCTCGACGGCGGCCGCGACCTTGTCCCGCTGGTCGGCGTTGACGAGCGGTCCGAGTGTCACGCCCTCCTTGTAGCCGGGGCCCATCCTGACGTCCGACATCTTCTCCACGAGTTTCGAGGTGAACTCCTCGGCCACACCGGATTGCACGAGGAAACGGTTGGCCGCGGTGCAGGCTTCGCCGCCGTTACGCATCTTGGCCGCGAATGCACCCTCGACCGCGGCGTCGACTTCGGCGTCGTCGAACACCAGGAACGGTGCGTTGCCACCGAGTTCCATCGAGGTGCGCTGCACCCGTTCGGCGGCCTGCCCGAGCAGATTGCGGCCCACCGGCGTCGAGCCGGTGAAGCTGATCTTGCGAATCCGGTCGTCGGTGATCAGCGCGGTGGACACCTCGCCGCTCGAACTCGTCGGAAGGACCGACAGCACGCCGGGCGGCAGTCCCGCCTCGGCGAAGGCCTCGGCCAGGGCCAGCATCGTCAGCGGCGTCTCCCGCGGGGGCTTGACGATCATGACATTGCCGGCAGCCAGCGCCGGACCGATCTTGCGCGTGCCCATCGCGAGCGGGAAGTTCCACGGCGTGATCGCCAGACACGGCCCGACCGGCTGATGCGCGACGAGGATTCTTCCGTTGCCGGCCGGGGCCTGCGTGAACCGGCCGCCTATCCGGACCGCCTCCTCGGCGAACCAGCGCAGGAACTCGTTTCCGTACTTCGTCTCCGCGCGGCTGTCGGGGAGGGCGCGGCCGAGTTCCAGGGTCATCAGCATCGCGATGTCGTCGGCCCGGTCGGTGAGCAACTCGAAGGTGCGTCGCAGGATCTCGCCCCGCTCGCGGGCGGGGGTCGCGGCCCAGTCCTCGGCCGCCGCGACTGCGTGATCGAGGGCGGAGCGGGCATCCTCGACGCCGGCGTCGGCCACCGATGTCAGCGACTCCTCGGTGGCCGGGTCGTACACCTCGAAGGTGGCGCCATCGGCGGCCGGCGTCGAGTGGCCGTTGATCCACAGGCCGGCCGGCACCCCGTCGAGAATCGCCTGCGGGTCGAGCACGTCCTTCTCACTGACTTCGCTGGAGCTCATGTCGTTTCACGTCCTCCGTGTCGTGGCCGGGCCGATTTTCACGCTACCGGCACCGGCAGGGTTGCCGACCGCCTTCGCGCGGACGCACGATGGCTGGGTGGACGCACGAAACCGACGCCGGTGGTTCGGCACCGCGATCCGCGGCCTCGGACTGCTCGCGGTGGCCGCGACCCTGGCGACCGGATGCTCGGGCGACGACGCCGCGGGAAGCACAGGGCGAGCTCAGGCACCCGCCGCGGCACAGACCGCCGACGACGGCAGCACCCGCTACGTCAACCTCGGAGACAGCTTCAGTGCGGGCACCGGTGTCCGTCCGCTGGTGGAGGATTCGCCGATCTACTGCCAGCGCTCGTCGAAGAACTTCGCGCACATCGTGGCCGCGGAAGAGAACCTCGCGCTGACCGACGTCAGCTGCGCCGGCGCCGAGACCGCCGACTTCCGCGCGGCCCAGCACGAGGGGGTGCCACCGCAACTCGACGCGCTCGGCATGGACACCGATGTCGTCACGGTGATGATCGGGGGCAACGACAAACGGACCTACGGGCGGGCGATCGAGCTGTGCAGCCAGGCGGCGGACACGAATCCACTGGGCTCGCCCTGCACGGATCGCTACGGGCAGTCACTGATCGAGCCGGTCGGAAAGGACATCTATCCGGCGATCCGTGCGGCACTGCGCGACGTGAAGGTCAAGGCTTCGGGCGCGAAGATCCTGCTCGTCGGCTACCCGTGGCTGATGCCGCCGACCATCGGTTGCTACCCCGAGATGAAGCTCGCCGTCGGCGATGTCCCGATGATCCGCAGGCTCCAGACCGAACTCAACGACTACGGTCGACGCGCCGCCGAGGACGAAGGTGTCCGGTTCGTCGACATGCTGCCGGTCTCCGTGGGGCACGACGCCTGTGCGGGGCCACAACGTTGGATCGAACCGATGACGGCGCAAGGGCCCGCTCGTGTCCACCCCAACGAGCGGGGTCAGGAGGCCATCGCCGAACAGGTCCGCAAGGCGCTCGCGAACTGAGCCGAAACGTACCCTTCGGACACCCCCGCGTGACCCGGAGCACCCTCTCACCAGCGGCGATTTGGGTCACTCGGTGCCATTTGGAACACTGTAGGCCGTGACCCCTTCCGCTGATAGCCCCATCGTCGAGCATGCAGACACTTCCGCCGCGCTGTTCGCCCGCGCTGCCGAGGTCATCCCGGGCGGCGTCAACTCTCCGGTCCGCGCCTTCTCCGCGGTCGGCGGGACCCCGCGCTTCATCGCGAGCGCCCAAGGGTGCCGCCTGACCGACGCCGACGGCGCGACCTACGTCGACCTCGTCAGCTCGTGGGGTCCGATGATCCTCGGTCACGCTCATCCTGCCGTCGTCGAGGCCGTGCAGCGCGCAGCCTCCGGTGGCCTGTCGTTCGGTGCGCCCACCGAGGGCGAGATCGAACTGGCCGAGGAGATCATCGGCCGCGTCGACCCCGTGCAGCGGGTGCGACTGGTGAACTCGGGCACCGAGGCCACCATGTCGGCGATCCGGCTCGCACGCGGATTCACCGGCCGCTCCAAGATCATCAAGTTCGCCGGCTGCTACCACGGCCACGTCGACGCGTTGCTCGCCGCCGCCGGGTCGGGTGTGGCAACGCTGGGCCTGCCGACCAGCCCGGGTGTCACCGGTGCGTCGGCACACGACACCCTCGTGCTCCCGTACAACGACCTCAAGGCCGTCGCGAAGGCCTTCGAGGAGTTCGGCGACGACATCGCCGCGGTCATCACCGAGGCCGCCGCGGGCAACATGGGTGCGGTCGCGCCGGTCGACGGTTTCAATGCCGGGCTGCGCGAACTCACCAGCCGCCACGGCGCCCTGCTGATCATGGACGAGGTGATGACCGGGTTCCGCGTGAGCCCGAGCGGCTGGTACGGCCTCGAAGGCGTCGCGGGCGACCTCTACACCTTCGGCAAGGTCATGAGCGGTGGCCTGCCCGCGGCGGCGTTCGGCGGTCGCGCCGACGTCATGGAACGCCTCGCGCCGACCGGCCCGGTCTATCAGGCGGGCACGCTGTCGGGTAATCCGGTCGCGGTGGCCGCTGGCCTCGCGACCCTGCGTCACGCCGACCACGAGGTCTACAGCAAGCTCGACGCCAACGCCGACCGTCTCGCCGGGCTGCTCACCGAGGCGCTCACCGCGGCCGGTGTGGGCCATCGCGTGCAGAAGGCGGGCAACCTGCTGAGTGTGTTCTTCACTACCGCCCCGGAGATCCCGATCTTCGACTACGCGAGCGTGAACGCCACGCAGACCTGGCGATTCGCGCCGTTCTTCCACGCTCTTCTCGAACGAGGGGTGTACGCACCGCCGAGTGCCTTCGAGGCGTGGTTTGTGTCCGCCGCACTCGACGAGGATGCTTTCTCGCAGATCGCCGACGCGCTGCCCGTGGCAGCGCAGGCAGCCGCTACCGCAGCCACCCCGGGGGACAACGCCTGATGCACACGATCGTCCACATGATGCGCCACGGAGAGGTCGACAACCCGGAGGGCATCCTCTACGGCCGCCTCCCCGGATTCCGGCTCTCCGGCGCCGGCCGCTCACAGGCGCAGATTGTCGCCGACACTCTCGCCGACCACGACGTCAAGGCCGTCTTCGCCTCGCCGTTGCAGCGCGCGCAGGAGACCGCGACCCCCATCGCCTCGGCCCACGGCCTGTTCATCCAGACCAACGACGACCTCATCGAGGCCGACAACGTCTTCGAGGGTCTCAAGGTCTCCGTCGGTGACGGCGCGCTGAGCAAGCCGAGGCACTGGCCCAAGCTGCGTGACCCGTTCACCCCGTCGTGGGGTGAGCCGTACATCCAGCTCGCGCACCGCATGCTGGCGGCGGCCAACCGAGCCCGCGACGCCGCACGCGGTCACGAGGCGGTGTGCGTCAGCCACCAGTTGCCCGTCTACACGCTGCGTCGCTTCCTCGAAGGCCAGCGCCTGTGGCACGACCCGCGCCGCCGGCAGTGCTCGCTGGCCTCGCTGACCAGCCTCATCTACGACGACGACGCCCTCGTCGACATCATCTACTCCGAGCCGGCCGGGGCCTCCGACCCGCTGGCCACCGGTGCGTGAAACAAAGGTAGAGAAGTAGTGCGCAAGTTCCTTCTGCCGGCAGTGCTGTCGGCCCTGATCCTGCTGATCAGCGGCTGCAGCACGGGTGACGACGCGGTCGCGCAGGGGAACACCTTCCAGTTCGTCTCGCCCGGCGGACAGACCGTCATCACTTACGAACCCGCCGATCGCAAACCGATCGCCGGCCTCGAGGGTGAGGATCTGGTCAGCGGTCAGCCGCTGGCGCTGTCCGACGCACGGTTCGCCGACAAGGTCGTGGTGATCAACGTCTGGGGTTCGTGGTGCGGACCTTGCCGCGGAGAGGCCGACGACCTCGAACGTGTCTACGAGGACAATCGTGACGACGGCGTCGAGTTCCTGGGCATCAACCTGCGCGACGACCGCGACTCCGCGAAGGACTTCGTGATCGACCGCAAGGTCGGGTTCCCGTCGATCTACGACTTCCCGGGCCTGTCGCTGGCGGCACTGACCACCCCGACCTCGGTGGTCCCGACGACGATCGTCCTCGACCGGCAGCACCGGCCCGCCGCGGTCTTCCTCAAGGCCGTCTCCGACAAGGAACTCGACGAGGTCGTCAAGCGAGTCGCCGCGGAACCGGCGGGTTCGGCCTGATGACGTCCTCGACCGTTATCGCCGCGTCCATCGGCGACACCTTCGCCGACACGGTGACCAGCGGGCCGCTCCTGCTTGCGCTCGCGGCATGTCTGCTGGCCGGACTCGTCTCCTTCGCCTCGCCGTGCGTCGTGCCGCTCGTCCCCGGCTATCTGTCGTATCTCGCGGGACTGGTCGGCGCCGAGGCCCCGGCGGTGAAGGTCGGGGAGGGCTCCAAGAACGGGCGTTCGAGGGTCGCGCTCGCCGCCGGTCTGTTCGTGCTCGGCTTCACCGTCGTCTTCGTCGCGGCCACCGCGACCGTCCTCGGCGTGACCAGTACCTTTGTCCTGAATCGTGAACTGCTGCAACGCATCGGCGGCGTGGTCACCATCGCCATGGGCCTCGTGTTCATCGGCCTCATCCCGGCTCTCCAGCGTGAGGTCCGGTTCGAGCCGGTACGGGTCTCCAACATCGTCGGCGCACCTCTGCTCGGCGCGGTCTTCGCGCTCGGCTGGACGCCGTGCCTCGGCCCGACCCTGGCTTCGGTGATCGCGACGGTCAGCGGTACCGAGGGCGCGACCGCGGCCAAGGGCGTGACCCTGATCGTCGCCTACTGCCTGGGCCTCGGCCTGCCGTTCGTCGTGCTGGCGTTCTCCTCGGCGTGGGCACTGCGCAGCCTCGGCTGGCTGCGCCGCAATGCCCGAACCATCCAAGTCGTCGGCGGCGTCCTGCTCATCGCCGTGGGCGTCGCCCTGCTCACCGGCTGGTGGGATCAGTTCATCGTCTGGGTTCAGGTCCGCTTCGTCACCGACACCCAACTACCGATCTGAGCGTGCTGCAGCCATGACCGACGTCACCGACCGTACCCAGGTGGACACCCCCGAAACCGGCGCGCCGAAGCCGCACTGGACCCGGCGCCGGGTGCTCTGGCCGCTGCGCAACCTGTGGCGGTCGCTGACGTCGATGCGCACCGCGCTGCTGCTGCTGTTCCTGCTCGCCCTGGCCGCCATCCCCGGCGCGCTTCTCCCGCAGCGCGACCTGAACGAGCAGAAGACGCTCGAGTACATCGCCGAACGCGGCACGCTCGGCACCTGGATGGACCGGCTGCAACTGTTCGACGTCTTCTCCAGCGCCTGGTTCACCGCGATCTACGTGCTGCTGTTCGTCTCGCTCGTCGGTTGCCTGACGCCGCGCATGATCGAGCACTTCCACAGCCTGCGCGCCAAACCCGTCGGCACGCCGCGTAACCTGTCTCGGTTGCCCCGGCACGTCACGCACACCGTCGACGGCACGCCGGACGAGATCGCCGATCGCATCGACGGCCGGCTCCGCGGCTGGCGGCGCGAGGTCGTCGTCCGCGAACCGAGCAAGGCCTATCCCGAGGGGTGCGTCGAGGTGTCCGCGGAGAAGGGCTACCTCCGCGAGTTCGGCAATCTCGTCTTCCACTTCGCGCTGCTGGCGCTCCTGGTGTCGATCGCGGCCGGCAAGATGTTCGGATACGAGGGCACGCGAATCCTCGTCGCCGACGGCGAGCAGGGCATGTGCAACACCTCGACCGCCGTCTACGACTCCTTCCGCGCCGGCAATCTGGTCGACGGCACCGACCTGTCGCCGTTCTGCTTCCGGGTCGACGACTTCTCGGCGACCTTCCTGCCCAGCGGACAGCCCGACATGTACGACGCGACGATCCGCTATGCCGAGGGCACCAAGGTCGGTTCCCCGGACACCTGGACCAGCACCTCGGTCCGCGTCAACGAGCCGCTGCGCGTCGCCGGTGACCGGGTCTACGTGCTGGGCAACGGTTTCGCCCCGACGTTCAGCGTGACCTTCCCCAACGGGGAGAAGCGCACCCAGACCGTCCCGTTCGTCCCCGACCAGCTGCAGACGATGCTGTCCTCCGGTGCGGTGCGCTTCGACACCCCGGCCGGGTTGTACCCCGACGCCGACGAACGTCGGAAGAACCAGATCGCGCTCGAGGGCCTGTTCGCGCCGACCGCGCTCTACCACGGCACGCTGCTGACGTCGCTGTCCCCGGAGCCCGACGATCCCGCGGTCGCCATCCGGATCTACAAGGGCGACACCGGCCTCGACACCGGCAAACCGCAGAACGTCTACTCGCTCGATCAGGACCTCGTCGACCAGGGCCGGCTCCAGCGGCAGGCACAGGTGAACCTGAGTACCGGACAGAGCCACACCATCGCCGACGGCACGACGGTGACCTTCGACGGCTACCAGCGGTGGGTGTCGGTGCAGGTCTCCCACGACCCGGCGCAGATCTGGGTGCTGGTGAGCTCGGTGGTGATGCTCGGCGGACTGCTGGTCTCGCTGCTCATCCGACGCAGACGGATCTGGGCGCGGCTCGTCCCGGCAGTGGTCACCGCCGGTCAGGTCGATGGTGATGACCCCGACGGTGCTGGTCGCGACGGCGCTGACCCTGACGGTGTTGATCCATCCGATGGGAAACGACGTACTGTAGTAGAGATTGCCGGGCTGGCGCGTACCGACCAGGCCGGCTGGGGTGAGGGTTTCGAGGACCAGGCGGCTGCGCTCGTCGCCGACGACGCAGACGTATCCACCTCGCGGCGCGCGACCCGGCGGCTCTAGGCTACCGGCGAAAGGAACTTTCATGAACAACGGCACCGGTCAGGTGGACGAGACGCTGGCTCGCTATTCCGATCTGCTGTTCGGCACCGCGATCACGGTGTACGTGGTGGCGGCCTTCTTGTTCTTCGGCGCGCTGGCGGCGGTTCGCGGTCGCAAGCTCGAGGAGCGGGAACTCGTCGCCGCCGGTGCCGGTTCTGCGTCGGGCTCGGACGCCGTGCGCGTGCCCGGTCGCGTCGCGGGCCCACCGAAGCGGACGTTCGGCGAGAAGCTCGGCAACATGGGCCTGCCGGTCGTGTACGTCGGACTCGTCGCCCACATAGCGTCGATCGTCCTGCGAGCCATTGCCACCGAGCGTGCGCCGTGGGGCAACATGTACGAGTTCGTCTCGATGACGTGTGCGGCCGGTGTCCTGGCCGCGCTGATCATCCTGCGCAAACCCGAACACCGCGCGCTGCTGTCGTTCGTGCTGCTCCCCGTCGTGCTGCTGATGTTCATCGCCGGTCGCTGGCTCTACACGCAGGCGACCCCCGTCGTCCCGGCCCTGAAGTCGTACTGGCTGGCAGTGCACGTGTCGATCATCTCGGTGTCCTCGGGAATCCTCATGGTCTCCGGTGTCGCCAGCATCCTGTACCTGATGAAGATGCGGTGGGCATCGAATCCGGCCGACGACACGTCTTCGGCCCGGCCCGGATTGGGTGGCGCGCTGCGACGCATCGTCGACCACATCCCGGCAGCGGAGAACCTCGACCGCCTCGCCTACAAGACAGTCGTCGTCGGCTTCCCGCTCTTCGGTCTCGGCGTGATCTGCGGCGCCATCTGGGCCGAGGCCGCCTGGGGTCGGTTCTGGGGCTGGGACCCCAAGGAGACCGTGTCGTTCATCGCCTGGGTGATCTACGCGGCCTATCTGCACGCTCGCGCCACCGCGGGCTGGCGCAACACCGCAGCGGCCTGGATCAACGTCGCCGGCTTCGTGGCGATGCTGTTCAACCTGTTCATCATCAACCTGGTCGTGTCGGGCCTGCACTCCTACGCGGGTCTCTGAACCCTTCGAGA
>NZ_BANS01000070.1 GCF_000332995.1 Gordonia amicalis NBRC 100051 = JCM 11271 | reverse complement strand
CCGTTGACACCTGCCGCGACGGCTCCGGCCGCCCCGGCGATCGCATCGCCGGCCGAAGTGCACGATCAGCACGCCACTGCCGACGAACACCTACCGCCACATCGCTGGTCTTCCAACTCCAGTCCGCCGTAGCCACCGCGAACACCTCCATGATCATGGTGTTGCGACGACCAGTTGAATCCGCCTTGACTGCCCGCATCGCTGTGGTGCACCAAACCTGTTGCAGTAAAGGAGAAGTCAGTCCTGCGCCGTGTGAACAAGGCCTGCTCGAGAACGCTGGTCACCAGTGGAGTCGTCTTGCTCGTCATCACCCGCCAGCCCAGGATCCGACGCGAGAACACATCGACAAGAAACGCGGTGTAGACGAACCCGGACAGGGTCCAGCAGTAGGTGAAATCGGCCACCCACCACTGGTCGGGACGCGATGGGAGCGACCACTGGCGATCCACCAGATCGGGGTGGCGCGGGGCGCGATCATCGCGTTGGGTGGTCACGGTCCGATGCGCGCCGCGCACCACGCCGGTGATGCCGCAGATTTTCATCAGCCGACCCACCTGATCGCGGCCCATCACACGACCGTCGCGGTGCATGGTGTGCCAGAGTTTGCGGACCCCGTAGACGCCGCGGTTGCGGTGATATGCCTGGTAGACCGCGTGAGCGTCGTACGCCTCGGCCAGAACGGTGGCCGAGACCGTGCCTGCGTGTTTGCGGGCGTAGTAGGTGGACGGGGCGATCTGCATCCCGTGCTCGCGGAGCACGCGGCAGATCGGGGCGACCCCGAACCGGTCCCGGTGAGCGTCGATATAGTCGACGATCACCGCAGTCGGCGGTCGACCTCCGCCGCTGCGAAAAACGCCGAGGCTGTCTTCAAAATTTCATTCGCCCTGCGCAATTCGGCATTCTCTTTGCGAAGGGCAACCAGCTCGGCGTCCAGTTCACCCACCGTCGTGGTTCCGCGCGAGGTCACGATCGGAGTGTTGCGTTCGATCCAGTTCCGCAGCGTTGCCTGGTTGATGTCGAGCAAAGCACCCGACATGCTCGCGCGCGGCGAGTTTGGAGCCGCCCTCAGCGGCGAGCCGGTCGTGATACATCCTCACAGCCCGCTCACGCGTTTCTTCGTCGAACTTCCTCGGTGCAACCATGACGACATTCTCCTGGTGAGATCACGGTCTCCACCAGACCCAGGACGGTTCACGATGGCTTCCCCTCGTGTGTGGAAGGTCGCCCGCGCACGTACCCAACCCTGCACACTGTCCCAGACTGCGACGGGATTATCTCGGCCCGCGGCCGCCCTCTGCATGCTCGATTCATACGACCAGCTCCGAGCTGGTGGTTAGGGATTCGAATCGCGCCGGCGTGCTGGGGTCCGTGGCCCAGCACCGCGAGACCTACTACTCTTCCTGACCATCAGTGAGGCTGGGGACCTTTCACAATCCGTTGCGGCGCGTGTCGGACCTAAGAACGATCTCACGCTGCAGATCTGATCGTCTGACCAATTCGCAGCAACCGGCCTGCCCTCACGCCTACAGCTATCAGGCGGCGACGGACGCGGTCGCAGCTGAAGTGCTGTCCCACGCCTCGGCTCAATCGGGATCAACCCCAGACCAGACCTTCGATGGACACGGTTCCACGTCCCTCGTTGGTGATTGTTCGCCTCTTCGACTTGGGTGACCCGGTCTGTCAGCTCCGGTCGACATCTTTACGAGCGCCGAGCGTGGTTGTCGGCGCCCGAATGTACTCTGCCTCTGCCCGAGACGTGGCACCAAGTGGAACGCACGATTGATCCAAACAGATGAATTTCATGTTCAGTTCCTCAGCTAACGAACGGCAGGGTACTTGCCGAAGTAGCGAATCGCCGACCGCGGGAACGTATCCCTGCACGGCATGCCGACCATCGATTCGCCATCGTCATCGCGATCCCGAAGTGACCTGTCGGGGCCGTCTCGTACACTTCGTGCAACTCGGTCATCAGTAGGACCACGTGCGTGAGAAGGGTTCGACGTGGAACACAACTTCCAGGGACTGCAGTACGCAGTCGAGCGCGCGGTCCGAAGCGGACAGCGCGAACTTGCCCAGCTCGAACGCTCGTTTGAGACCGTACTCGCGAGGTTTAAGGACGCGTCGGCCAATAACACTGGTGCGGCCCACCACCTGGCCGAAGACCTCACGCATTTCACCTCTGACTTCGAGACAGAGGTCCGTGGGCACCTGGATGCCCAGCGTGAGCGACTTGCAACCTTCAACGTCGCGTTCTTCGGACGAACAGGAGCCGGAAAGAGCACGCTTCTTTCGGCTTTTGGCGAACTCGACGGTAGTTACGTATCGCCGGGAGACAGTGACTGGACAACGGACGTCACAGAGATTGAATGGCGTGGCTGCTCACTCTGGGATACCCCTGGAATCAATGGCTGGGGTCGGACTCAAAAGCGCGCCGAACTCGAGGAGACTGCACGACGTGCCGTGGAGGTTGCGGATGTTGTCTTGCTGTGTTTCGACAATCAGAGCCAACAAGCGTCCGAGTTCGGCAAGGTTGCGCAGTGGGTTCAGGCCTACGGGAAGCCGACGATTGCGGTAATTAATGTCCGCAACCTCAGGTGGCGCCACCCCGCAAAGGTGAGAAGTGAATCGACGCGCAGATCGCTGTCACGGGCGGTTGCTGAACACGCCAACAACATTCGGACCGAGCTCGCCAAGATTGATCTCGGCAGCACTCCCATCGTGGCGATTCAGAGCAGGAGAGCGTTGTTTGCTCGGGCCCAAACGCCATTCAAGGGACCGGCCGAGAACGACTTCAGCTCAGATCGCGAGCAGTTTGGGATCGAGTACCTCGCCGAGTGGTCGAACTTCTCCGTCCTGGAAGATCTGATCGTCGCATCGATCGAGGAAGGTGGGGCAGAGCTCCGGCAGACCGCCCTGCGAGAAGGTTTGCGGGAGATCTTCCACTCCCGAGCTTCCGACCTCGCCAGTATCCTTGAGAACATCGACTCGCGAATACTGTTTACAGAGAACCGAATCGACCAATTCTTCGACACGCTCGGATATCTAGAGGGTGACGACCGGAACGCGTACATGGGCGTCGAGGGTCGTTTGATCCCCACGGTAGAAGTCGCACGAGGTAAGCCATTCACCGCCGGTTCCGTCGGGACGTTAGGCCGCCAGTTCGACCACCTCATGCAGTCACACTTGTCGCGCGTTCGTGAAGCCGCACTTCGACGTGCCGACGATGTGGTCAGTGCAGCAATCGACGCGAACACACCGCTCACGGATGAAGACTTCCAAGGTGTGTACTCAGCTGCTGAACTGCAGGCTGCCGTCGACGAGATATGGAAGGCAAAACAAGCATTCCTACTGCGCGAAATCGAGCTTGCGGTCTCGGATGTGGTGCCCGAAGTTGGTGACACGGCAACTGGCGGTGTTGCGTTCGAGGCCATCAGCGGCGCTAGTTCGCGCGCAGGTTTGGCCTTACAAGCGGCAGGTTTGGCGGCAGGCGCCGCAGCAGGTGTCATTGCTGTGCCGTCGATCGCTACTATCTGGAATCCGGTGGGCTGGGTTGGAACCACAGCCGCGATCGGGCTGGGCGCTGTCGGTCAGGTGGGAAAACCTTGCAGGACAAAGACTCGCGAAACGCGGAGAAGACGATCGTGCTGCCGCTCGCTCAGCAATTGAACGTGAGTCGCGACTGGCCGTGCAGAAGACCTTCGATTCCATCGAGAGGGATCTGCGCAAGCGGGGCGCGTCAGAAACCTGGAGCCTAGCCGGACCCGTCTTGGTGGCACTCCTGCAACAGGATCTAATGCTCAGACGAAGCAAGATCGAGATCGCGAAGCTGGCCGAAGTCCTTCAAGGACAGTCGACCAATATCGCCTACTCCTCTGCGGGGGTGGATGTCCTCGATGGTGCAGTCCGGAAGGTATTGAATTCACATGCTGTGCAATCGGCCAGTGAAGCCAATGTTCTTTTGGGCGAGAGCTGGTTTGAGCACAATGACGGACGGTCCTCAAGCAACGGAGAATTCACCGACGCACATCGCGCCGTCTTTGCCGAGCAACGCGAGCAAGAACGTCGCCAGCTGAGGGCCTGGCTCTCCCAAGTCTGGCAGGTGAGGTCTGAGCGTGAGATCGCTGAATGGATTGAAGCTGTCACCGACTACTCGTCTGACGACCTGGAGTTGAGGGATGCGGTCAACCAGGTCACAGCGAATGACCAGCGGAAGCCAGCGGTGGTCATCTTGGGGGACTACAGCGCCGGCAAGTCCAGCCTGGTCAAGCGACTGCTGGTTGAGATGAGCGGCTCAATTCCGGAGGATCTTCAAGTTCGTGGAAGCGGTGCGACGAGTTCAGTGCGTACGTACGAACTTGATCACATCAGGCTCGTAGACACTCCGGGATTTCAAAGTGGCCATGCCAACCACGACGAGCAAGCGCTCGGGGCGGTGGCGGGTGCGTCGCTTGTACTGGTTGTTGTCCACGTAAACCTGCTTATTGGTGATATGGCACTGCTCGAAGCGATTGTCAAAGGAACCGACGAGACGGTCGCGAAAGCCGGGCGAGTTCTGTATTTGATCAATCGGTCTGATGAGCTCGGGACCGATCCCACATCGGCTCCCGGGGACTATCTGCTGCTGCGGCGTCGCAAGGTGGAAGAGTTGATTGCCGCATTGGCGTCGCGGGGAATCACCATTGACCCATGCGAGGCTCACGCGTTGGCTGGCGACCCATTTGGTGTGGTCGGGAGTCGGATGGACGTCACTCGGGCAGATTTCGATGACAACCGTGATTGGGATGGCGTCGACCCGCTGGTTCGGACTCTTGACACCTTTTCTCGGAAGCAGTCGCAAGCCGCGTTGTTACGTGCGACTGTCGATGAGATCAGCAGCACGCTCATGGTTCGCCGAAACCAGCTGCGCCAGGCGGTAACTGAGCTGGAGCCTAAGTCTGCCGAATTCGGAGGAACCATCCAAGCAATCGCAAACGGTGAGCGCGACGGGGACCTTCTCGAAACCTCGATCCGTAACCGGCTACGGAGAATCCTGGAGCCGCACGCCGATCGTGCACGCCATCAAGTCCGAGCTGCGGGGAAGGATGAGATGGCACGATTGGAAGAAGTCACGGGTGCGTGGCTCCGGGATGACGAGTTGGCGGTCGAGTTGGATCGATTCATCAACCAGACAGGACGAGATATCGACCAGTGGTTTGAGACCCACTCGTCGACCATCGGACGCCGGATGAAATCTGCAGAACCTGCTGGCACAGTGTCGCTAGGCGTCGAGGAGACGTTCGTCGGGCCGGTCGACGGTGTCAATGCCGCGAAGGCGGTGGCAGGATCGGCGCACCACACGGCGAGGGTGGCGAAGGCGATCGGCAATCGAGACGCGATCTACAGCATTGGAAAGAGCCTCGGGGTGAAGTTCAAGCCCTGGGGCGCAGTCAAGGCCGGCGGGCGGGTGGCAAAGGCGGCGCCGATCCTGGCCGCGATTGGTACGGCTGCCGATGCGCATGCGCTGTATAAGGGCCACAAGTCTGGCAAAGATCGTGAGAGGGCTCGGAACGACGCGATCGATTTCATTACTCAAGCTGCCGAGATAGCCGAAACTCAGATTCTCGACGGAGACGGCAGGGACGGCCCCATTCCCGCACTCCGCGAGCGTGTTGCGGTGCTGGCGGAGCATCGAAACGCGATCGAGCAAGAGAATGCAGAAGTGCGCGCGACGCTGCATGCCATGGAGACTCAGATCGAAGGTTTGTCCGAGCTAATCGACATAGCGAACGAACTCTTCCCACAGGAACGGAGTACAGGGTGAGCAATTTCGACATCCAAGCCGCCAAGAAGTGGTTGGACGAAATCCCGGGCGGTTCACTGACCGATGTATTCGATGTTCAGTGGAAGCAATTCGCGTCGGAACCAAGGCCTGTCGCGACAGTCTTTGGTTCGTACGACACCGGCAAGAGCAGTCTAATTCGACGGTTGCTCGTCGATACCGGAGTCGAAGTTCCTGAGTGGTTGACGATCAGCGCACGCCACGAGACATTTGAGGTTCGGGGTGTTGTGCTGGCCGGTTGCGTTATCCGCGACACACCCGGTCTTGCAGTTGGCGCGAAGGACGTTCGGGGCGAAACCAACACTAAGTTGGCTCAGGAAGCAATCGGCTTGACGGACATCGCAATTGTCACGGTGACACCGCAGCTTGCCACAGGGGAACGGGAACTGATTCGGGATCTGATTGACAGCGGATGGTCCACCGACGCCCTTTGGTTCGTCATTTCACGATTCGACGAGGCCGGCCACGACCCGGATAGCGATCTCGACGGTTACAAGAACCTCGCGCAACGCAAGATTGCCGAGTTGCGGGAATCGCTTGGACTAGATCCCAACACACCGGTCTTTGTTGTCGCTCAAGACCCTTTCCAATATGCGGGCGCAGAACGGGATGTCGATCGAGATATCTGGGACGACACCCGCGACTGGGACGGGATGGCGGAACTTTCCGCGGCGCTCGACCGAGTCGGCGGCAGCGACCTTGGCTTGTTGCGGGCGGCCACTGAGCAGCGATTTTGGTCGCAGGTTGTCGCTACAGTGGTTGGGGAGTTGCGCGTCCAACTGAGAGAGTTCGAGACAGCCCTAGCAGATGCGAATGAGCTAACAGCTCGCCAAGATCAATGGGAGGCTGCGCTCGACGATCTCGATGCTGCTGCACGGGCTAGTTTGCAAGGAACCATAAAAGAAGCGATTCGATTCGCCGTGGTGAACTCGGATATCACCCAAGAGCAAATAGCTGCAGCGATCCAGTCTTCCCTAGAGGAGTGGTACCAAAAGGTGGGGCGGGACCTTGACCTGCTTCTGCAAGATGCTGAAAAGTCGGTCGACAGGCAACGCGTGGAGCCGTCGTGGAAGCGACTCGAGTCCTTTGTGGCCGCCGCGATCAGCAAGGAAACCTCTAACGACGTTCCGGATGTGACGCGCTTGGGGCCGATCCTGTCAAGCGTAGGACCGAAGGTTATCGCGGCCATCGTCGACATCGACGGTCTCATGCGAAAGCGGTCCGGACAGAAAGCGAAGGGTGGCGGTGCGGCTCGTCAGAGCGATGGGTGGTCACGAAGCGACACGGAGAAGGTTGCCAAGATGGCGCTCACCGCCGCGATCGTCATCGTGAAGTTGATTGACGAGATTCGTTCCAAACTGGCAACTGCCAACCAGTCACGCGAGCAGGAAAAGGCGCTAAAAGATCAACTGGAAGCGGATGCCACACTAGTTGCGCTGGATGAGTGGCAGAAGTCTCTCGATGAAGCCCGGAGAGTGATCACGGAGCATAGTGGCCTTGACGCCGAACTTGCCCTTGGGCTCGACGAGAGTGTCGACGCGCTCCGAAACGCGCTACGCCGGGCGAGCGAGTTGCACGAGATCGAAGATTCGTGCGCAACGCAGGCTTACGAAGACACGAGGGTCGCTAATGGCTGACGTCAAATCGGATGGGTCGAGCGTCGACACAAGATAATTCGCACGTGTCTTCGTTGGCGGGATCAAGGTGTGCCGAGGTGAGTTTGACTCGCTGGTCTGTGTCGGGCCGCGACCTTGTCGTCAGTTGCTGAATCTCCATTCGTTCCGAGCCATCTGTGCAGCGCTTGCTTAAAGGTGTCGAGGGGCGAGGAATCACCGCCCGACAGAGCGGCGATGATTCCTCTAATGGGGAGTGGATGCACGTGTATCTCGGCTAAGAGTCGGCCGCCCGGTCGAAACTGGATCGTTCGTGGAGTTGCTGACCCCATACTCGGATAGATCAGCATGGAGCGCGGGACTGACCCCCAACCGGGGTATGCCTGAGCATATGTTGTGAGTTGGTAGAGGTCACCCGGCGAGAGCGAATGTTCATCGTAGCGTTTGTATTTGGCGTCAATCGAGCAGGAGCGGAAGCCGTCTGAGATCGAGATGTCTGGGCGTATGGCGAATCCATCTGAGTCGGATCGAAAGACAGTCGAGTCATTGGTCTGGGGGAGTGTCACAAGACCGGCAGGCAACGACTCTCGCACCAACGTCGTGACGAACCGTTCGAACAGGCTGTTCATGTCGACTAGGAATGCCTGCGCGCGTGCCTGCCCGACGTTGAATATGTTGTCTAGGAAGCTGTTCTCCAACACGGCCAGCGACCACGTCAGCACCGTTCGGTAGCGTTCGTTTCGTCGATCGTATTGAAGCGTGCGCCGCGCGAATTCTGGGCTCGGTGGTGGCGTCGAGGCAGACCCGAAGAAGTCTTCGTGGGCGCGAGCAGTCATCGATCGAAGCTGGGGGGTGGACGTGAAGCGATGAGCAACACCCAACGCTGCAGCCACCACCCGATTCTCGAGGATATCGGTATCGAACTCTTCGTAGTCGCACGCAAGGGTGTCGAGCACTCCGAACTTCCGCAACGCTTGCTCCCGGAAGTTGAGACGACCTCTTATGTACGGAAGATCATCCTCGGCCGGTCTGTAGCCTGCGAGGAGACCCTGGCGATGTACGTCGTTCGCGGAATCGGTCAGGAAGCGGGCCAACATTTCAGGCATAGAATCGGACTTGCCCGGCGAGTGAAGATGCTTGAGCGAGGCGAGGACATCGTGCGAACTTCCCTCGGCGAAAGCCATCATCGCGAGGACGTCGAGTTCGTTGCCGGCGAGTTTGGGGACCACTCTCAGCGGCCCAACCCCAGGAACATCTACCGAACCCACCCACTGCGTGGCTGTCACTTCCACGCGGTCACCTGCTAACCAGCGGAGCTGAACTCTGCCCTTGAGGTGGTCAGCGGCGGCGGAAATCTCATGCTGGCGCGCGGGCTGGACCTCGAAGACTTCGCTCTCGTACTCAGTCAGCGTCCTCATAGAGGGTTAGCGACTCCGTACTCAGCCGCTAGCAGCTCCACCAACTGTTCGTCGTCCACCGGTACCAGGCGCTGACCGGGCGAATCGACGAGCGTATGCCCAAGGAACTGAGCAAGCTGTGCGTAGTCGTCGTAAACCAGTTCCTGCAGCAGCGGTATTACCTCCAGTCGGACGACCTGCGCGAAGTCGATGGGGTCGCTAATCGGCTCGCCGTTGTGCATGAAGAACGCATGACCAATCTGTCGGTCGCGCCCGGCGTACGCGGTGATCCTTTTGTTGAGATCATCGAGAAAGAGATCCAGCGCCAGAATGGTTGAGCCATAGGAGGCCTGACCTTCGAGCAAAGACGAGTCGGGCAGTATTTCCTCAAAAGCAAACCTCCGACGAAGCGCGGCATCGAGGGTGCGTATGGAACGATCCGCTGTGTTCATTGTGCCAATGATCAGCAAGTTCTCGGGTACCGAGAACCGCGCTTGACTCGTGGGTAGTAAGACCTCGGTGCCACGTTTGTCCGCCTCGATCACTGTGATTAGTTCACCGAAAACCCTGGGTAGGTTCGCGCGGTTGATCTCGTCGATGATCAGGAAGAATTTTTTGTCTGGAGATTTTGCTGCTTCTGCGCACACGTTTTTGAAGATGCCGTCGATACGAGCGAGTCGTAGCCCGCCGCCATCACTTGAGTCCTCGATCGGCCGGTATCCTTCAACGAACTCCTCGTACGTGTAGGAGGCGTGGAAGGTGACTGGCGTGACGGTTCCAGGCCCAGGTCCGTCGCTGTTCTGTTCGCCATACCATTGGGCGAATCGCGCAGCGCAGTATGTCTTTCCGGTTCCTGGCGGGCCGTACAGGATAAGTTGTTTCTTACGATCGAGCGCCTTGGCCCACTGCGTATAGCGGACCTCTTCAGCGTCGGTGTAGTTGGGCAGCTCAGCGTATGCGGTTCTCGCTGCCGGGCCAGTTCCATTCTCTAAAATGCGGGCGACGTCTTTTGTCGTAAGAGTCTGAAACGTGCTGCGCCAGCCACCGAAGCCCGGATCCAGCTTCCTGGCATGCGTGGTGTCCCAGTCGACTGCGACTGTGTGTCGACACTGATCCCGATCTGGAAGGTACTGATAGCCGTCGGCACGAACAGTGCCGATGCCGAGGATTTCAGTCGTTCCTTTATTGGCGACAACGTGGTTGCCGGGTTTCAGGTTTCGAAACTTCCAGATGTTCTTGGCAGCGAGGAGGTTTTGCCGGTCGGTGTTCTGCGGATAGGTGCGGGCAAAGGCCTTCGAGAACTCTTCGAATGTGTCATACAGGGACAGGTCGCCCAGCTCGTCCCAGCCGATGCAAATGTATTCACCGTCTAAGCAGTCCTGCCAGGCAGATGCTTGCTCACCGGGGAGACCTTGAGATAGACGCTCGACTCTGTTCGGTTGCCGCGGCCTCGTGCCGACGGTGGTTGCCAACCTTCTAAGAGGATCATTCGCTGGAATCCGTCGACGGAAGAGAGTTCCGGGTAGGCCTGCAAAGCCGTGTTGAGGGCTCTGTTGAGGCTATCGGGGACTGGTCTGGTTCGACGCCGAGCGCGACTGCGTAGTGTCTCATCCGTGACCCCGCGAAGACTGGCAAAATCTCGTCCGGGAAGTAGATGTGGAGGGCCTTCAGTACGACCATCGGCCAGACGCCTGTGACGGTCAGTGTTGCCGCTTCACCCCACTCGCCGGCCACGGCGAGGTCGAACAGCGCCGCGAACTCTGACCGTATGCTCGACCATGCCTCGTCGAGCGTGGCGAAGTCTTTCGGGAACTTCCATTCGCCGTCGTTGTGGTAGAAGATGCCGAACTTGTAGGCACTACCTCCCGAGATGCTTCCAATCTGCTTGGTGGCCGTTTCGAGCGCGTAT
>NZ_BANS01000071.1 GCF_000332995.1 Gordonia amicalis NBRC 100051 = JCM 11271 | reverse complement strand
CCGAAGATGACCCGGATCTCCTTGTACTGATCCAGGGGCACGGTCTTCAGTTCGCCGAGCGCCTCGTCGAAGGTGATCCGGTCGATCCGGGTCCCGTGCAGGGCGACCATCTGTCCCCAGCCCTTCTCGGCGACGAGGTCCGCGGTGGCCATGCCCATGCGGGTGGCGAGAACCCGGTCGTAGGCCGACGGCACACCGCCGCGCTGGATGTGGCCGAGGACCGTGGCCCGGGTCTCGATGCCGGTCCGTTCCTCGATGAGCGGCGCCAGCACCTCCGCGACTCCCCCGAGGCGTGGCCGGTTGAATTCGTCGCGCCCCTTGGTGGAGTACGCCTCCGTCATCTCGGGGAGTTTGAAACCCTCGGCGACGACGACCATCGGTGCACGACCGCGCGCCTTGACACTGGTCACCCAGGCGCAGATCTGATCGAGACTCTCGGGGTTCTCGGGGATGAGGATGACGTGCGCGCCGCCGGCGATACCCGAGTGCAGGGCGATCCAGCCGGCATGGCGCCCCATCACCTCGAGCACCATGCACCTCCTGTGCGAGTTGCCGGTGGTCCGGAGGCGGTCGATGGCCTCGGTCGCGATCTCGACGGCGGTGTTGAATCCGAACGTGTAGTCGGTGGCGTCGATGTCGTTGTCGATCGTCTTCGGGACGCCGACGATGTTGATGCCGTCGTCGAACAGTCGCTTCGACGCCGACGCCGTGCCCTCGCCGCCGATCGCGATGACACCGTCGACGCCGAGGTTCTCGAGCACCTTCTTGATGTTGTCCGCGCCGCCGTCGGGTTCGGTGTACGGACCGAACCTGCTCGTCCCCAGGATCGTTCCACCCTGATTGGACAGACCGCGCACCGTGGATCGGTTCAGTTCCATGATGTCGCCGTAGACGAGGCCCGCCCAGCCGTCCTTGAAGCCGACGAACTCGTGACCGTAGACGGTCTCACCCTTGAGCACCGCACCGCGGATGACGGCGTTCAGACCGGGGCAGTCACCGCCGGAGGTGAGAATGCCGAATCTCTTGGCCATGTGGTGAGACCCTCCTTCTCGAGCGCGACGGACACCCCCAATCTAGTGCCCGCGGGCCCGACCCGCTGACCACGAAATCACTTGATCCCGTTCTCGTAGGCGAACACCACGGCCTGCGCACGGTCCCGCAGCGCCAGTTTGCCCAGGAGACTGCTCACGTGGGTCTTGACGGTCTGTTCGGTGACGTAGAGATCGGCGCCGATCTCGGCGTTCGACTTGCCGTCGGCCACGAGGTCGAGTACCTCCCGCTCGCGCGGGGTGAGGTGTTCGAGTGCCGGGTTGCGGCTGGGGCGTCGACGGCGTGCGGTCACCTCGGTGATGAGTCGCTTGGTGATCGACGGCGCGAGCAGCGCTTCGCCGGCGGCGACCACGCGCACCGCACGCACGAGTTCGTCGGCGGGCGCGTCCTTCAGCAGGAGCCGGACGCACCGATCCGCAATGCCTCGTAGACGTAGTCATCGATGTCGAAGGTGGTGAGCATCAGCACGCGGGTCGGCGGTTCCAGCCCGGCCGACAGGATCTGTTCGGCGGCCCACAACCCGTCCTTGCGCGGCATCCGCACGTCCATCAGGACGACGTCGGGACGCGCACGCCGGCACACCTCGACCGCTTCGACCCCGTCGGCGGCGTCCCCGAGCACGGACAGGTCGGGCTGGGCGGCGAGCAACGCCGAGAAACCCTGACGCACCATCGCCTGATCGTCGGCGACGACGACGGTGATCGGACCGGTGTTGCCCTGTGCTTGCTGCGATTCCGCGTTGATCGGCACGCCTGACACGCTACTGGTCGGAGACCGGCGAGGAGACCTTCGGCACGGTCACCGACGACGGTGCGCCGGCGACGACTCCGTCGCGTGGTGGCGTCATCGGGATGCGCGCACGCACCGCGAACCCGCCGTCGACCGTCGGTGCCGCGACGAGCGAACCCCCTACGGCCTGCGCACGTTCGAGCATCCCGGGGATACCGACGCCGTTGCCGCCGATCCCGAGCGGTTCGGCCGTCGGCGCCGAATTGACCACGGCCACCTCGACGGTGCCGTGCTCACCCGGTGTCACACTCACCAGCGTGCGGCTGCCCGGCGCGTGCCGGGTGGCGTTGGCCAGCGACTCCTGAACGATCCGGTAGATCACCAGTGCCGCCGATTCCCCCACCCCGGCATCGTCGACCTCGCGGATCAGCGTGACCTCGGAGCCGGCCCGAGAAGTCTCGGCGACGAGCGAATCGATCTGCGCCAGGACTGGATTGGGGGCGGTGGTCTCGGCGCCCTCGACCCGCAGCACCCCGAGCAGCTGCCGGACCTCGTCGAGTGAGGTCCGGGCGGCATCGGCGATGGCGTCGAATTCGGCTGCCGCCGCAGGCGAGACGTCGTCGATCCGGTAGCGCGCGGTCTGCGACATCACGACGACCATCGACATGCGGTGTGCCACCACGTCGTGCAGGTCGCGGGCGATGCGCGCGCGTTCCTGCAGCACCGCGGATTCGGCCTCCGCCTCCTCGGTTTGTCTCGTGCGAGCGGCGAGCTGCCGCCGCGACGCCATCAGTCCGCGGAGCAGTGCCACGACGACCGCGAGCACCGAGATCCCGACGATCCACGCGGGGTGCACCGCGTAGGCGACGACGAGCGAGGTCGTGAGCCACACCAGCGGAATCCATCGCAACGGGCAGCGCAGCATCACCATGGCCGTCAGCACGAGCAGCTCGATGAAATGGGTGACCTGGATGGTGAGTTCCCAATCGTTGCGCGTGGGCACGACGAGACCGATGACCTGCGCCGAGACCACCGAGACCGCCCAGCCGACGAGCGGCGCCGACCAGGCGAGCGCGATGGGGAGCGCGGCGAACGCCGCGACGACGGGCAGGACGAACGTCGGCACGGAGTGCGTCACCGGCAGCGTCGGCCAGGCGATCGAATACATGATCAGGGCCACGATCAGGAAGAACCAGTTGACCCGCGAGGAGAAATAGGCACGCACCGCGGGGTCCTGGGCGACCGGCGCGGTGGACGCCCAGTCGACGAAGTCGCCGCCGGCCGCGCGCAGATGCTTGCGTAAACCGAACATGAGGTTCACCCTAGGCTCCGAGGGGCCCGGCAGTCCTCATACTTTCGGGGGAGACGGCCTCGTTCCCGAGTAGTATCCGCAGCCCGGCATCCCCGTCCCGCCGGTGAGTACGAACCGCCCGTCGGAGCGATGTGGACCGGCGGTTTCACCCCTTAGCGTCAAAGGCCATGGACCCTCCCGGATCACTGCGGAAATGGCCTTCGGACAACACTTCTCACCCTGATCACGGATCGGGCCCGGTGCACCGACGGGGCCGGATCCGAACTCTCGTCGCCGCGATGACACTCGCTGTTCTCCTTGCCGGACAATGGATGTCGACGGCGCAAGCAGTTGCCGGTGACACCGGTTCCAGCGCGGGGCCGGTGATCTCGCACCCCGAGGACGCCGACAATCCATATGCCGCTGCCGTCGTCGCACTGACCGGACCGGCGCCGGCCACGACGATGGACGTCCTGCCCGCATCCTTCGAGATGCACATGGGATACACGCCGACGGTCGTGACCGGTGTGCCCACGGACCCGGACGGCGGCTGCTCGTCGCCGGTACCGCTCCCGGACCGGTTCACACCACTGCGCCGCACACACGATTTCGGCTACGACCTGTTGCGTGCTGCCGCGGCAGACGGCCGACCGCTGGGATCGTGGGCGCGATTCGCTTTGGACCGCATGCTGATCGAGGCGATGCAGCGTTCCTGCGATGATCCCGCCTGCGCGACCGCGGCCCGCGTAGCCCGCATCGGTCTGGCCTGGAACACCTGGCGCCAGTTCGGTGGACCGCCGACCCGACAGGAATCGATTCCCCAGCTGGTGTCCACCACGGTCGAACGCGCGCTGGTCGATCGGCAACCCACCGAGGAGTTCTCATGACCAGCGCGCCTGCCGCTCGCGCGTCGATGGACGCCGGGCGAGCCCTGCCTCCCCCGGTTCTCGTGGTCAGTATCGTCTCTTCGTATCTCCTGGCGCTCCATCCCGGAACGCTTCCGCGCGACGCGACGACGACCGCGGTCGTGACGTCCGGCTTCGCCGCCGTGGGCGCGGTCGTGGGAATGTTGTTGTCACGATGGGCTTCCCGACGACGCCCGCACCCGGACACGCAGACCCGTCGCGTCGTCTTCGGTGCCGGGGTGCTGATCGCGGCCGGCGGTGCGGGACTGTCGGTGTGGTGGCAGAGCTTGATCCGCGCCGCGGTCGGGGCGCCGCCCGTTGGGCCCGACTGGTGGGTTGCGGCCACGGTCGCACCCGCTGCAGCGGTCGCCGCGATCGTGCTGATCCCCCGCGTCACCGCGGTGATCGCGGCGTCGGCGGTCGCGCTCGCCGCCGGACTCCTCGCCCCGGCCGACGCCGGTGCCGACCGCGGACAACCGTCGCCGCGCACCATCGTCGTCTCCGAGTTCGGGACTCTGCTGCGCGGAGAACTCGCGGCACCGGAATTCGATCATCCGGCAGAACGGTTGGTGAGGTCCTGGATGCACAGCGGCGGACTGGCGGCTCGTGCGGTGATCGTTGCGGTCCCCACCGGGTCGGGCTGGGTCGACCAGGCCGCGGTCGCCGGTTTCGTCGACCGCTTCGACGGCGACGTCCGGATACTGACACTCCCCTACGCCGACGTGCCGTCGTGGAAGGCGTTCATCTCCGACGACGCGACCGCGACGGAATCGTCGATCACGCTGGTCCGCGAACTCGCGAAGGTTCTGGCGAACCGGCCCGCGGGCGACCGGCCCCGGTTGGTGCTCTACGGCCAGAGCCTCGGCGCGGTGGGGGCCGACGCCGCCCGGGTCTGGCTCGAGGACCATCACCCGTCACTGCTCGCGGAGACCGTCCTGACCGCGCCGCCCGCGGGGACGGTGGCGCAGGCGTCGAGGACGCCGCGGATCGTCGTGGCCAATCGCAGCGATCCGGTGGTCCGCTGGTCGCTCGGCTCGCTGTGGCGTCCGCCTGCGTATCCCGACGACACCGTGCTCGGCGGTCGACGGGTACCCGAGGTCCCCTGGCTGCCGGTCGTCGGATTCCTGCAGTCCAGCGTCGACCTGCTGGCCGCGCTCGACGGACCGACGGGCGTCGGTCACCGCTACGGGACCGAGCAGGCGCGACCGGTCAGCGGCCTGCCGCGGTGACCTCGCACCTCAGGGAGCAAGGGGCGTCAGATGATCGGGCCGCGAGCCGCCTCATACGACGCGCCGACCCGGTAGAGCCGGTCGTCGGCGAGTGCGGGCGCCATGATCTGCAGGCCGACGGGCATGCCGTCGTCCTTCGACAGTCCGGACGGCACCGACATCGACCCGATGCCAGCCAGGTTCACCGGCAGCGTGCAGAGGTCGAACAGGTACATCGCGAGCGGATCGTCGACCTTCTCCCCGATCGGGAAGGCAGTGGTCGGGGTGGTCGGCGAGATCAGTACGTCGACCTTCTCGAAGGCGGCGGTGAAGTCGCGCGAGATCAGGGTGCGGACCTTCTGCGCCTGACCGTAGTAGGCGTCGTAGTAGCCCGAGGACAGCGCGTACGTGCCGATCATGATGCGGCGCTTCACCTCTGGGCCGAAACCGGCTTCGCGGCTCAGCGCCATGACCTCGTCGGCCGAATGCGAACCGTCGTCGCCGACGCGTAGTCCGTACCGCATGGCGTCGAAGCGTGCGAGGTTCGACGACACCTCTGACGGAAGGATCAGATAGTAGGCGCCGAGCGCGTAGGTGAAGTGCGGGCAGCTGACCTCGACGACCTCCGCGCCGCGCTCGGTGAGCAGTTCGACCGCCTGGTGAAAGGAGTCGAGCACGCCGGACTGGTAGCCCTCGCCCTGCAGTTCGGTGACGACGCCGATCTTTACACCTTTGAGGTCCTGTTCCGCACCTTCGCGAGCGGCCGCGACCACGTCGGGTACCGGCACGTTGATCGAGGTGGAGTCACGCGGGTCGTGTCCGGCGATGACCTCGTGCAGCATCGCGGTGTCGAGGACCGTGCGGCCACACGGGCCACCCTGGTCGAGCGACGACGCGCATGCGACGAGTCCGTAGCGGGAGACGGTGCCGTAGGTCGGCTTGACGCCGACGGTCGCGGTGACGGCGGCCGGCTGCCGGATCGAGCCGCCCGTGTCGGTACCGATCGCGAGCGGGGCCTCATACGACGCGAGCGCCGCGGCGCTACCGCCGCCCGACCCGCCGGGGATCTTGGTGGGGTCCCACGGATTTCGGGTCAGCTGGTAGGCGGAGTTCTCGGTCGAACTGCCCATGGCGAACTCGTCCATGTTGGTCTTGCCCAGGATCGGGATGCCTGCGGCGCGGAGCCGTTCGGTGACCGCGGCGTCGTAGGGCGGAACCCAACCCTCGAGGATCTTGGAACCGCACGTCGTGGGGGCGTCGGTGGTGGTGAAGACGTCCTTGAGCGCGATCGGCACCCCGGCGAGCGACGACACGGGCTCGCCCGATGCGATCGCGTCGTCGGCGGCCTTGGCGGCGACGAGCGCCTCGGCGCCGCTGACGTGCAGGAAGGCACCCAGCTCGCCGTCGACCTCGGCGATGCGGTCGAGGTGGGCCTGCGTGACCTCGACCGAGCTGACCTCGCGGGTCGCGATCTTGGTGGCGAGTTCGGCCGCGGACAGACCGGTCAGGTCACCGGCGGGACGAGGAGCTGCGGCGTGCGAATCGGGGCTCACTGCTCTTCTCCCAGGATCTGCGGAACGGCGAAACGGTCCTGTTCGACGGCCGGCGCACCGGACAGCGCGGCGTCGGTGCTCAGGCCGGGCACGACGACGTCGGGACGCAGCACGTTGGCGAGTTCGGCCGGATGCGCGGTTCCGGGCACGTCGTCGGCGGCCACCTCCGACACCGACGCGACGTGGGTCAGGATCGAGTCCAGCTGCTTGGCGTAGACATCGAGTTCGTCCTCGCTCAGCGCCAGTCGCGACAGTCGCGCCAGATGCGCGACCTCTTCACGCGATATGGACTTCGGTTCGCCAGCCACCGTCAGCGTCCTCTCTCACCATCACTTGCTCGGTCATGTCGCTCACCCGACGCCCATGCGACGCAGATGCGCCTCTCCAGCCTATGGGAACGCGCCAACCCGACTCACCCCAGCCACCGGTTGCACCTCCCGGACACACCCGCCCCGCCCCCGGCGCTGCACACCCGGTCGCCCCCGGCGCTGCGCGCCCCGTCGCCACGGGTGCGAGAATGGCCCACGTGTCATACCTGTTGCGCGTCCAGCTCGAGGACCGTCCCGGCAGTCTCGGCGTGCTCGCCGTGCAGCTCGGTTCGGTCGGTGCCGACATCCTGTCACTCGAAGTGGTCGAACGCGGCAACGGTTATGCCGTCGACGACCTGGTCGTCGAAGTGGCGCCCGGTGCGCTGCCGGACAGCCTGATCACGGCAGCAGAGAAGGTCAACGGCGTTCGCGTGGATTCGATCCGCCCGTACTCCGGCGTGCTCGACACCCACCGCGAACTCGAGCTCGTCGACCAGGTCGCCACCGCGAAGCGGAAGGATCGCCTCCAGGTCCTCGTCGACAACGCGCCGCGCGTGCTGCGGGTGTCGTGGGCGATGGTCATCACCAGGGCCAGCGGCGGCGTCCTACAGCTGTTCGGCTCCTCCGGCGCCCCGGAAACCCCACTCACCAGGGCTGATTGGCTGCCTCTGGAGCATGCGGCGCAACTCGACGCCGAAGGCGACTGGGTGCCGGGTGCATGGCAGGACATGGACACCCGCCTCGCCGCGGCGCCGATCGGCTCCAATGACAAGGCGATCCTGCTCGGCCGCATCGGCGGACCGGATTTCCGGCCCTCGGAGGTCGCCCGACTCGGCTACCTCGCCGGGATCGTCAGTACGGTGTTGCGCGCCGACGGTTAGCAGGATGATGGAGGCATGACCTCCATCACCCTCGCGCAAGGAGACATCACCCTTCAGTCGGTCGACGCGATCGTCAATGCCGCCAATTCGACACTCCTCGGCGGCGGCGGGGTCGACGGCGCCATCCATCGGCGTGGAGGTCCCGCGATTCTCGCCGAGTGCAAGGAACTCCGGGCCGGACGCTACAAGCGCGGACTCCCCGTCGGCGAAGCAGTCGCCACCACCGCCGGCGATCTGGATGCACGCTGGGTCATCCACACGGTCGGACCGGTGCACTCCCACGATGAGGACCGATCCGAATTCCTGGTCGCCTGCTATCGCGAATCCCTGCGCGTGGCAGACGAATTGGGTGCGACGACGATCGCCTTCCCGGCCATCTCGACCGGCGTCTACGGCTGGCCCATGGCCGACGGCGCGCGCCGGGCCATCGACACCGTCCGGTCCGTGGACACCGCGATGACCGAGATCCGGTTCGTGTTGTTCGATCCGCGGGCGTACCGCGCCTTCGACGCCGCGCTCAACGGTTAGCGCCGCTCAACGAAAAGAATTCGCTCCTGAGGAGCGTCCGGAGCGGACTGACGAAGCGAAATCCCCGCTCCCAGGAGCGTCCGGAGCACGCGTTCTTTCGATCAGGCCGCGAGGGGGTCACTCGGGACTGCCGGTCTCCAGGAGACGCTTGAACGCGTCCTCGTCGAGGACCGGCACACCGAGCTGCTCGGCCTTGTCGGCCTTGCTCCCCGGCGACTCACCCACGACCACGTAGTCGGTCTTCTTCGACACCGATCCCGATGCCTTGCCGCCACGCTGCAGGATCGCCTCTTTGGCGCCGTCGCGGGAGAAGTCCACCAGCGATCCGGTCACGACGATGGTCTTGCCCTCGAGGGTCCGCGCGATCGACTCGTCACGCTCGTCCTCCATGGAAACGCCTGCGGCGCGCCACTTCTCGACGATCTCCCGATGCCAGTCGACGGTGAACCAATCGTGGATCGACTGCGCGAGGGTCATCCCGAGGCCCTCGACGTCGGCGAGCTGTTCGACGTCTGCGGCCTCGATGGCCTCCAGTGAGCCGAACTCGGTGGCCAGCGCACGCGCCGCGGTGGGCCCGACGTGACGGATCGACAGACCCACCAGTACGCGCCACAACGCCACGTCCTTGGCCTTGTCGAGGTTGGCCAGCAAGCGTTTCCCGTTCGCCGACAACGCGCCCGCCTTGGTGGTGAACAGCTCCGTGCGGGCGAGGTCGTCGGCGGAGATGGAGAACAGATCACCCTCGTTGCGGATCACCTTCGCCGACAGCAGCGCGGTGGCCGCCTCGTAACCGAGCGCCTCGATGTCGAACGAACCACGCCCGGCGAGATGAAAGAGCCGCTCCCGCAACTGAGCCGGGCAACTCTCCTGATTCGGGCACCGGACGTCGACGTCGGATTCCTTCTCCGGACGCAACGGCGTACCGCATTCCGGACAACGCTCGGGCATCTCGAAGTCGACCTCGGAACCGTCGCGAAGGTCGACCACCGGCCCGAGCACCTCGGGGATCACATCGCCGGCCTTGCGGATGGTCACGGTGTCGCCGATGAGCACGCCCTTCCGCTTGACCTCCGAGCCGTTGTGGAGGGTCGCGCGAGAGACCGTCGAACCCGCGACGAGGACCGGTTCGAGCACCGCGAACGGTGTGACGCGACCGGTGCGCCCGACGCCGACCTGGATGTCTCGCAGCTTGGTCGTGGCCTCTTCCGGCGGGTACTTGTAGGCGATCGCCCACCGCGGTGCGCGCGAGGTGGAACCGAGGCGGCGTTGGACGCCGAAGTCGTCGACCTTGACCACGATGCCGTCGATCTCGTGGTCGACGTCGTGGCGGTGTTCGCCCCAGTAGGAGATCTTGTCGAGGATCTCGGCTGCGGTCGATGCCTTTGTGGTGTGGGTGGACACCGGAAGTCCCCACGCGCCGAGCGCGAGATAGGCGTCATGCAACGACTCCGGCCGCCATCCCTCGGTGTGGCCGATGCCGTGACAGATCATCCGCAGCTTGCGCCGGGCGGTGACCTGCGGGTTCTTCTGCCGCAGCGACCCGGCCGCCGAGTTGCGTGGATTGGCGAACGGCGGCTTGCCATCGGCCACCAGGGACGCGTTGAGCGCCTCGAAATCCTCGACACGGAAGAAGACCTCGCCGCGCACCTCGAGGACGTCCGGGATCGGATAGCCGTCGGCGGCCGTCAGTCGGTGCGGGATGTCGTCGATGGTGCGCGCGTTGAGCGAGACGTCCTCACCGGTGCGACCGTCGCCACGGGTGACACCGCGTTCGAGGACACCGTTGCGGTACACGAGCGCCAGCGCGACACCGTCGATCTTGAGTTCGCAGAGGAACTCGACCTCGGCACCGGCGTCGGAGTTGACCCTCTGGACCCAGGAGGTCATCTCGTCGTAGTCGAAGACGTTGTCCAGCGACATCATCCGCTCGAGATGGTCGACCGGGGAGAAAGCGGTGGAGAAACCGCCGCCGACCAGTTTTGTCGGCGAGTCGGGCGTCGCGAGCTCGGGGTGACTGTCCTCGAGGTCCTGCAGGCGTCGTAGGAGAGCATCGAACTCGCCGTCGGAGATGACCGGCGCATCCTTCACGTAGTACCGGAACTGGTGCTCGCGGATCTCCTCGGCGAGCTCCGTCCACTCCTCCCGCAGGTCTCCCTCGGGTCCCGACTGTTCGGTCGCCGGCCGCCCCGACTCCGTTGTTTCTGCCACGCACCGAGGGTATCGGAGGACCCGGACACCCTTCGAGG
>NZ_BANS01000072.1 GCF_000332995.1 Gordonia amicalis NBRC 100051 = JCM 11271 | reverse complement strand
GAAGTTGTGTTCGGCGGTGTCCTACTCTCCCACACTGATTAAGGTGCAGTACCATTGGCGCTGGAGGGCTTAGCTTCCGGGTTCGGAATGGGGCCGGGCGTTTCCCCTCCGCTATGGCCGCCGTAACATTGTGAAACAACCACAAACCGCTGGTGTTTGTTTGTTCGTGTGTTGTCTCAGAAGATGCATAGTGGATGCGAACACACCAAAACAGAATGTTTTTGTGGTGTGTGGGTGTTGTTGGTAAGTCCTCGGCCGATTAGTACCAGTCACCTGAACACATTGCTGTGCGTACAGTTCTGGCCTATCAACCCCATGGTCTGTAGGGGGCCTTAACCCCGCAAAGGGGGTGAGAAACCTCATCTTGGAACAGGCTTCCCGCTTAGATGCTTTCAGCGGTTATCCCTTCCGAACGTAGCTAACCAGCGGTGCCCCTGGCGGGACAACTGGCACACCAGAGGTTCGTCCGTCCCGGTCCTCTCGTACTAGGGACAGGTTTCCTCAAGTTTCTTACGCGCGCGGCGGATAGAGACCGAACTGTCTCACGACGTTCTAAACCCAGCTCGCGTGCCGCTTTAATGGGCGAACAGCCCAACCCTTGGGACCTACTCCAGCCCCAGGATGCGACGAGCCGACATCGAGGTGCCAAACCATCCCGTCGATATGGACTCTTGGGGAAGATCAGCCTGTTATCCCCGGGGTACCTTTTATCCGTTGAGCGACACCGCTTCCACTTGCCGGTGCCGGATCACTAGTCCCGACTTTCGTCCCTGCTCGACATGTACGTCTCACAGTCAAGCTCCCTTGTGCACTTACACTCAACACCTGATTGCCAACCAGGCTGAGGGAACCTTTGGGCGCCTCCGTTACCTTTTAGGAGGCAACCGCCCCAGTTAAACTACCCACCAGGCACTGTCCCTGAACCCGATCAGGGTCCGAGGTTAGAAGTCCAATACGATCAGAGTGGTATTTCAACAACGACTCCATGAACACTGGCGTGCCCACTTCACAGTCTCCCACCTATCCTACACAAACCGAACCGAACACCAATACCAAGCTATAGTGAAGGTCCCGGGGTCTTTTCGTCCTGCCGCGCGTAACGAGCATCTTTACTCGTACTGCAATTTCGCCGAGTCTGTGGTTGAGACAGCAGAGAAGTCGTTACGCCATTCGTGCAGGTCGGAACTTACCCGACAAGGAATTTCGCTACCTTAGGATGGTTATAGTTACCACCGCCGTTTACTGGGGCTTAAATTCTCAGCTTCGCTCCCCGAAAGGAACTAACCGGTCCTCTTAACCTTCCAGCACCGGGCAGGCGTCAGTCCGTATACATCGTCTTACGACTTCGCACGGACCTGTGTTTTTAGTAAACAGTCGCTTCTCTCTGGTCTCTGCGACCCACACCAGCTCAGAGAGTAAATCTCGTCACCAGGATGGGTCCCCCTTCTCCCGAAGTTACGGGGGCATTTTGCCGAGTTCCTTAACCACAGTTCTCTCGATCGCCTTAGTATTCTCTACCTGACCACCTGTGTTGGTTTGGGGTACGGGCCGTGTACCAACTCACTAGAGGCTTTTCTCGGCAGCATAGGATCATGGAATTCACCGCAACGGCTACGCATCACCTCTCAGGCTCACTGTGTTCCGGATTTGCCTAGAACACGCCCTACAGGCTTACACCAGTACAACCACTGACTGGCCCCACTACCTTCCTGCGTCACCCCATCGCTTGCCTACTACCAGCCAAGGTCCCATGCATCACCCCACCCGGCACCCGAAGGTGCTCCTGGGGGATCTGGATGGTTAGTACAACTGATTCAGCATGGGCGCGGATACACGGGTACGGGAATATCAACCCGTTGTCCATCGACTACGCCTGTCGGCCTCGCCTTAGGTCCCGACTCACCCTGGGCGGATTAGCCTGGCCCAGGAACCCTTGGTCATTCGGCGGCAGAGTTTCTCACTCTGCTTTCGCTACTCATGCCTGCATTCTCACTCCCACACCCTCCACCACTAGATCACTCTGTGGCTTCCACGGATGCAGGACGCTCCCCTACCCACCCACACACCTGGTTCACCATCCGTAAACGGAGAACGGGCTATTGTGTGAGTGCCGCGGCTTCGGCGGTGTACTTGAGCCCCGCTACATTGTCGGCGCAGGATCACTTGACCAGTGAGCTATTACGCACTCTTTCAAGGGTGGCTGCTTCTAAGCCAACCTCCTGGTTGTCTTCGCGACCCCACATCCTTTTCCACTTAGTACACGCTTAGGGGCCTTAGCCGGCGATCTGGGCTGTTTCCCTCTCGACTACGAACCTTATCGCCCGCAGTCTCACTGCCACACTCTCACTTACCGGCATTCGGAGTTTGGCTGACGTCAGTAACCCTGTGGGGCCCATCGGCCATCCAGTAGCTCTACCTCCGGTAAGAAACATGTGACGCTGCACCTAAATGCATTTCGGGGAGAACCAGCTATCACGGAGTTTGATTGGCCTTTCACCCCTACCCACAGCTCATCCCCTCCATTTTCAACTGAAGTGGGTTCGGGCCTCCACGACGTCTTACCGTCGCTTCACCCTGGCCATGGGTAGATCACTCCGCTTCGGGTCTAGACCCGGCGACTCAAACGCCCTATTCAGACTCGCTTTCGCTACGGCTACCCCACACGGGTTAACCTCGCCACCGAGCACTAACTCGCAGGCTCATTCTTCAAAAGGCACGCCATCACCCACCCCGAAGGCGCAGGCTCTGACGGATTGTAAGCGTCCGGTTTCAGGTACTATTTCACTCCCCTCCCGGGGTACTTTTCACCTTTCCCTCACGGTACTTGTCCGCTATCGGTCACCAGGAAGTATTCAGGCTTACCGGGTGGTCCCGGCAGATTCACAGCAGATTCCACGAGCCCGCTGCTACTTGGGAGAACATCACGCAAGACCATGTGTTTTCAGCTACCGGACTCTCACCGTCTACGGCAGACCATTCCAGGCCACTTCACCTAACACACGATTTTCTGACTCACGCTTCCACAGGCAGATGGAAGAAGATGAACCCCACAACACCACACACACAACCCCTACCCGGTATCACATGCGCATGGTTTAGCCTCATCCGCTTTCGCTCGCCACTACTCACGGAATCACTTTTGTTTTCTCTTCCTATGGGTACTGAGATGTTTCACTTCCCCACGTTCCCTCCACACCCCCTATACATTCAGAGGTGGGTAACACGACATCACTCGTGCTGGGTTTCCCCATTCGGACACCCTCGGATCACAGCTCGTTTGACAACTCCCCGAGGACTATCGCGGCCTACCACGTCCTTCATCGGCTCCTGGTACCAAGGCATCCACCGAACGCCCTTACACACTTACAACAACACCTACAAACCACCCCCACCACACAACCCGAAAGCTGCACACAACCCCAAAGGATCATGTTCGGCGAGGATCGAATGTAGACAACACAAAACATTCTTTCTGCTAAATCACAGACCAACAAAAAATTGTTGATTTGAAATAAAGATGCTCGCATCCACTATGCACTTCTCAAACAACACACACCATCCCACCACCCACACCTCCGCGCCCCATCACAGGACACCTCACCAGCATGATTGGCCGAACAGTTAGGTCAGAGACAACCCGTTGCACACCCGAAAGCATGCCGCGTGTTCTCTCAGAACCCCGATAGTGTGCGATGAACCCGCCGGCCTCACGACCCAGCAGCAACCCCCCAAACTTCCACAGGTGTGGAAGCGGTGAGCCTGTCTGATGTTTCACCCTCGAACACACACGCGCCGCAGAACATACGCCTGCAGAAACACGTGATGTTGTGTGCTCCTTAGAAAGGAGGTGATCCAGCCGCACCTTCCGGTACGGCTACCTTGTTACGACTTCGTCCCAATCGCCGATCCCACCTTCGACAGCTCCCTCCCACAAGGGGTTAGGCCACCGGCTTCGGGTGTTACCGACTTTCATGACGTGACGGGCGGTGTGTACAAGGCCCGGGAACGTATTCACCGCAGCGTTGCTGATCTGCGATTACTAGCGACTCCGACTTCATGGGGTCGAGTTGCAGACCCCAATCCGAACTGAGACTGGCTTTAAGGGATTCGCTCCACCTCACGGTATCGCAGCCCTCTGTACCAGCCATTGTAGCATGTGTGAAGCCCTGGACATAAGGGGCATGATGACTTGACGTCATCCCCACCTTCCTCCGAGTTGACCCCGGCAGTCTCCTGCAAGTCCCCGGCATAACCCGCTGGCAATACAGGACAAGGGTTGCGCTCGTTGCGGGACTTAACCCAACATCTCACGACACGAGCTGACGACAGCCATGCACCACCTGTACACCAACCACAAGGGGGGCTATATCTCTATAGCTTTCTGGTGTATGTCAAACCCAGGTAAGGTTCTTCGCGTTGCATCGAATTAATCCACATGCTCCGCCGCTTGTGCGGGCCCCCGTCAATTCCTTTGAGTTTTAGCCTTGCGGCCGTACTCCCCAGGCGGGGTACTTAATGCGTTAGCTACGGCACGGAACTCGTGAAATGAGCCCCACACCTAGTACCCACCGTTTACGGCGTGGACTACCAGGGTATCTAATCCTGTTCGCTACCCACGCTTTCGCTCCTCAGCGTCAGTTACTACCCAGAGACCCGCCTTCGCCACCGGTGTTCCTCCTGATATCTGCGCATTTCACCGCTACACCAGGAATTCCAGTCTCCCCTGTAGTACTCAAGTCTGCCCGTATCGCCTGCACGCCTACAATTGAGTTGCAGAATTTCACAGACGACGCGACAAACCGCCTACGAGCTCTTTACGCCCAGTAATTCCGGACAACGCTCGCACCCTACGTATTACCGCGGCTGCTGGCACGTAGTTGGCCGGTGCTTCTTCTCCAGGTACCGTCACTTGCGCTTCGTCCCTGGTGAAAGAGGTTTACAACCCGAAGGCCGTCATCCCTCACGCGGCGTCGCTGCATCAGGCTTGCGCCCATTGTGCAATATTCCCCACTGCTGCCTCCCGTAGGAGTCTGGGCCGTGTCTCAGTCCCAGTGTGGCCGATCACCCTCTCAGGTCGGCTACCCGTCGTCGCCTTGGTAGGCCATTACCCCACCAACAAGCTGATAGGCCGCGGGCCCATCCTGAACCGCAAAAGCTTTCCACCAAACACCATGCGATGTAAGGTCATATCCGGTATTAGACCCAGTTTCCCAGGCTTATCCCAGAGTCCAGGGCAGATCACCCACGTGTTACTCACCCGTTCGCCACTCGAGTACCCGCAAGCGGGCCTTTCCGTTCGACTTGCATGTGTTAAGCACGCCGCCAGCGTTCGTCCTGAGCCAGGATCAAACTCTCCATGAAAAAATAGCGAAACAAAACCAACACCCAAAAGGTGCCAGCGTTTCAACACAATCAGGAAAGCAAAACCTGACCAATCCAAAACTAGCAAAAACATGTGACACCCAGACGGGGCCGAGCGCCACACACAATAAACATCTACATCCATAAAGAATGCACGATGCCACAATTGGCATCAGACAATTCATCATCACACTATCGAGTTCTCAAAGAACACACACCCACCAG
>NZ_BANS01000073.1 GCF_000332995.1 Gordonia amicalis NBRC 100051 = JCM 11271 | reverse complement strand
AATCGGCTTGGTCTTTCGTGCTGACGCGAAGGTAGTGAACCGCCAGCGGCTTGATTCCAAGTGATGGTGCGGCGGTCATGCGTAGCTCCTCTGTCGAGTTGAACGGGGTGCGCGGATGAACTTCTGACGCTCGTCATGGTTGGTGTAGATAGGTCGGGCGCAGCGGTTCGCGAGGGGCGCATCATCGGCCTTGTCGAGGCCGGTTTGCGCGAGACGGACGCGGATCGCTGGTTCGCTGACACCGAAGTGAGATGCCAGGTCGGCGACGCGCTGTATGCCGTTACCCCAGGCCGCTTTGAGTGATCGCTTGGAGACCAGCGCGCAGCCCGCGAAGTAGTCGGCAGCCGCTTCGGCCTGCTCGGCCGCAGTCAGCTTGTGGGTGGTGCGGTAGAGCTGGGCTGTATGCCCGTGATCGATGATGTGCTTGAACTCGTGCAGGAGCGTGAAGCGTTGGCGAACGGTGGGTTCATTGGCGGAGAGCACGATCACCCACTGCTGGCCATTCCAGTAGCTCATGCCTGAGACCGGGATGCGCTCGCGGATGACGACGATGCGAGGCAGCCCAGTGATGTGGTGTTCGAGGATGCCGCGTTCGTCAGCGATCAGGTCGGCGAGCTTGGCGGCCTGAATCTCAGCGGTTCGTAGCGCTTCGAGGAAGCTCGCATCGCGTTGAGGGATGACAGCGCGGAGGCTCGTCAGTACTGATGGTTTGTATGTATGTGTCATGGTGAGCCTCCTTTCATAGTGGGCTGGTAGTTATTCTCTTTCGTCTTCTCCGTCGTATGGTCCACTCGGGTCGTATCCGTGTTTCGCGGCAATTCGCGCGAAGCTGGCTTCCATTTCTTTTGCTGCCGATTCTGGGAGATCTGCGTACTTGCTTCGCAGGTAGGGAGAGAAGCTCGGCAGTGTCCTCGGCTGGACGTAACCCGCGAGGTTGAACAAGTCGGAGAGTTCAAGACCCAGTACGTCTGCCAGTGACTTCAAGGTTTCTGGTCTCGGCTGAGGGATGTCACCGCGCTCGATACGCAGTACGTTGGAGTCCGTCATACCGGAGCGGCGAGCAACTTCCTTGATGGTTAACTCGAGTTCGGTCCTGCGCTCTTTGAGTGCGTTTCCGAGTTTGACTGCGTTAGTAGTGGTTGCCATAGTGATTATCTCCGATTTCTTCGTTTCTTATATCTATTTTATTCCCAAAATTGCATAAATGCAGTATTGAAATCGTTGTAGAATCGGCGAGGTTTCCCTCACCTCGATAGGATTTGTCGTGGGATATTGGGGAGTCAGGGAGTTACTGGCTGCAACTCGACCTGACTCCCCGGTTCTGTGGATGGGTTGACTCACTCCTTGGCCTGGCGGCCACGCGGTGTCGTCCGTTTGCTGGTGCCGAACAGAGTGGCGATGGCGTCGCGTTGTTCGGCAGCTTCACGGTCGATCTCGGCGGTCAGCGCCTCGGCTTTGGCCGCGATCTCTGGATCGGATGCCAGCGTGGCGATACGGCTCTCGATGGCGTCACGGATGGTGTCCGTGAGCGATACGCCACTGAGCTTGGCCAGAATCGACAGACGTGCGTGCTGCTCGTCTTCAAGACGAATTGCCAGTGTTTTCATGAGTCTCCTACTCCTTCCTGAAGGTTGTTTCCGGGTGCCCGGTCACCGTCTTCGAGGTGGTGCGGCCGGTGAGCGGAATG
The DNA here is from genome assembly GCF_000332995.1 of Gordonia amicalis NBRC 100051 = JCM 11271. GTDB lineage: Bacteria > Actinomycetota > Actinomycetes > Mycobacteriales > Mycobacteriaceae > Gordonia > Gordonia amicalis. Next base: position 2,370 of record NZ_BANS01000073.1, on the reverse strand, counting down.
CTCACTGAGACGGCCGCAGTCTCTCGACGACGGATGTCCGGCTATTTAGATCACCCGAAAGAGCCAGACTTTGCCGTCCGGTGCGGTCTCGATGTGGACATCGCCGCCGAGTTGGAGGTCACGGGCGAGTCCGTCGTAGTCGAACTGGACGTAGGCGCGGAGGTCAGCCGGTACCGCGCGGTCGAGCGCCTCCTCGATCCCACTGCCATCAAGTACGTCGCGGGCCCAGTCCGTCGGTGAGTCATAGGTGCCGATGAAGCAGTCATCGAACTGGGCGAGCATGTCGGGATTCCCGTCGTGCATCTCAGCCCACGTGGCGAAGGCTGGGCCGTGCGCGACGATCCCGCACGCGACGGCTGAGACCTGCTCGAGCGTGTCGTACTCGCCGACGTGTAAGTCGCCGAAGTCGTCGTAGTCGAAGATGCCCCACTCTTCGGCGTCCGGTTCGTCAGACCCGGCCAGGATGCGATCGACGGCCGCTCGGAGGTCGCTCGGGTCGACGGCAGCGTCACACCAGTCGCCGTGGAGCCGTCCGGCGTTGTAGTCCGCCAAGCTACCGATCCAAATACGGGGCTGGAGTTTTCGGGTTGATTCGTCCTCGTGATGGCGTTCGTGGGTGTGTTCATGGTTCATAGCACCTCCTTTCGTTTTGTGGGTTGAGTCGTGTTGGGTTGCCGGGTGGTTTGAATCCGCTGTTCCGCAACCTCGACGTAGCGGGGGTTGATCTCGATCCCGAGCCAGTCGCGCCCCGTACGAGCCGCAGCGACGGCCGTTGTACCTGAGCCGATGAACGGATCGAGAACGAGTCCGGGTTCGGCGGGTGCATCGCAGGCGCAGCTCGGCCGAGGTGGTTTCCGGTACGCCTGATCACCGTGCCGCACCAGCTGCCGTGTCCATGGGGATCGGCAGTGGGAGCACCGCAGCCGTGGACAGCCGGCCAGAATCATGCGACGGACAAGTGACTCCGGGTAGGTCGCGATGTGGCTGCTCCGGAAGTTGCTGACGCTCATCGCCCAGACATCGCCGGGGTTTTTGCCGAGGGGATGGCCGACTCGTCCGTTGGCTCGGAGATCGAGCAGGCCGCGATCGCTGTGGGTGTTCGGCCCGCGCCCTGCTTTCTCGGCGCGGTTCACTGGTCGAGGTGATCGTCGCGGTGGTTGAGAGACATGCGGGATGCGGATCTCGTCGAGATCGAAGTAGTAGCGCGGCGAACGCGTCAGCAGGTAGACAACCTCGTGCGAAGCGGTGAGCCGGTCCCGCACACTCGACGGCACCGTGTTGGTCTTGGCCCAGACGATCTTGTTACGGACGACCCAGCCGTCTGCAATCAAGTGAAGCGCCAAACGTTCCGGACCAAGCAGCAGACTCTTGCGCTCAGCACCCTCTCTGATATGAGTGCTGTAGGTGTCCCCGAGGTTGAGCCACAGAGTGCCAGTTGGTACAAGGACACGGGCACATTCAGTGAGTACGGCGCGCAGCTGAGCCACCCAGGCGTCGACGTGCGATTCGAGGCCGAGCTGGTCACCGTGGCCGTAGTCCCGCAGCCGGAAGTATGGCGGGCTGGTGATGATGCAGTCGATCCTGGCGTCTGGCAGGAATCTCAACTGAGTGAGCGCGTCGCCGGTCAAGACCTGGTTTCGTGGTGGCCCGCTCATTGCAGCCACTCCTGTGCGCTGGTCGCGAAACGGTCGGCCGTCACCACGCGGTACAAATTGGGGGTCAGCCGGGGCGAGCGCAGGATTGAGGGACTGCACCTTTTCGGCACGCGTCTGGCTAGTGAAGATCCAGATCACCAACGGGAATGCATGGTGGGCGTCCTGCTCGATGCCGCTGGCTCGATAGCTCTCGTACTGGCCGCATTTCTTGAGTACGGTCGGGAGCGATTCGGTGCCGAGGTCGACCTCGATGAACCAACGATCGACGTAGTCTCTCGTCCGGACGATGCTGGCGAGATCGGGCTGCAGCAAGCGCTGTTCACCGCCGGTGCCCACGAAGCGCCGCCAGGAGTTGGGCTCGGTCGCGACGTCAATTGTCTCGACGGTGTCGATGGTCGTCAGAGCGCGCAGACCGAGGTGGACGTCGGCGACGGCCAGGCAGTGCTGAAGGAAGCGCAGCGACGGTTCATGGCTGCGGTAGGTCTGCCCCTCATCTCGGAGCAGTCGAGCGCCAGCCGGAGCCAGTTGCCAGATACGAGCGGCGCTCCCTGCGCGGACTCCACCGATGCGGCGCGGCAGTGCTCGAATCAACGCCAGATGTTCGAGCCGAGCGAGGACGTAGCGGGTGGTGCGAGCAGCCGAGTCGGTGCTGCCGTGATCGGTGAAGACGAACGACTGAATGTGGTGTGTCGTGAGGTAGCGATGCTCGTCGATG
>NZ_BANS01000074.1 GCF_000332995.1 Gordonia amicalis NBRC 100051 = JCM 11271 | reverse complement strand
GCCGGCCTTGTTCTCCGGCTGGCTCGAGATGCCGTAGTGGTTCACCACGGTCGTGTGACCCTCGCTGTTCGCCGCGGCCAGCAAGTCCTTCAGAGTCGCGGTCGCACCGCGCTCGATCCCCGGAAGGGCGCGGGTGGCCCACCACTGGTCGGACGAGGCGGCATTGGTCTCACCAGCCCCCTCCGGAGCAGTCCAGACGAGCGTGAGGAATCCGTCGCTCGAACCGGCGACGTTGGCGCCGGTCACGCGGATCTGCCAGTTGGCCTGGCCTGCGGACTTCTCGAAGGTGAGGGCCTTGTTGTTCTTCACCAGATCGGCGAGCGGGAGGTCACCGGCACTGTGATAAGACGCCTGTCGCGGGGTCTGCTCGGTGGTCACGAGTTCCAGCGAACCGTCCCGGTCCACCACATTCGTGGCGGAAAGCTTTCCGGCCTGACCTTGCTCATCGCCGAACACATTTCCCCAACCGGCCGCATCGACCGGGGTCGACACCTTCGCACAGTTCGTGTCGGACACCGGTGCGGCATTCGCCCCAGGCCGGAGCGATAAAGCCTGCAACGCCAAGAGCTGCACCAATAGTGGTAGGGCGAATGAGATTTCGTTTCATATGTTTTGCCTCCATATACATTTCGGCTGACGGACTTCGGCGAACGTAACAAACGAAAACGCAACGTACCACCCCTGTTGAGAAATAGATCACACCTTCAATTTCACACGACGCCAATGCAATTCGTCGACTTACGGCAATTCCGACAGAGCGCCGAATTCTCGTATTCGTTCCTCGCGGAACGGAATGTTCGATGGGAGAAGTGGCCGTGCGAATCAGCTGTATCCGGCGGCCCGCAACGCCGACATCAGCTCGGAGCGCGACCCGGCATCCAATCGGCGTCGAATCCGGGACACATGGTGCTCCACGGTCTTCGCCGAGATGAACAGCCGAGCACCGATCTCCCGATATGTGAAGCCCTGCAGCAGTTCTCGGGCGACCTCGGCTTCCCTGTCGGTCAGCAAACCGTCGACGGGTCGGGGACGTCGCCGATCCGCGTCAACCGAGCGGGCGGTCTCCAGGAGGTCCGCAGCGGCGCTCGGGTCGGCGGCATGCAACCCCGCAATCCCCGCCAAACGTACTGCTTCCCAGATCAATCCGTTCGACCGTAGGGCCGCGACCGCGCCGGCGACCCGGTCGTCGGTGATGTTCCCGGCCTGCTCGAAAGTGAGTGCCGACCAGGTGCGGGCGGCCGTCGCGAGGCCCGATGCCCGCGCGTGCTGCGCGGTCGTGGCGTCGAGGTGCCGTTGTCGCTCGGCTGCGAACTCGGCGTCGCGGGCGATGGCGGCTGCTCGAACTCCGGCGAAATGCCAAGGCGCCGACCATGTCACCGGGTTGTCCAAGGCGTCGAGCAATCGATCAGCCGCGGTGATGTACCGGCCGATCGACGCGGTGTCGGCCAGCCGGGCGGCAGCCTGCCAGAACTCTGCGAGTGGACGCAGGAGATAGAGGTCGACCTCGATCGCGGCGAGCAGTGACAGACCTTCCGGCCACAGCGCCGTCAGCGCCGGGACGTCACCGTTGCGACGCGCCAGGCCGAGGCGGATGGCGTGGACTCGGAACCGGTCGACCATGCCGATGGGTTCGGTGGTCGGCAGCAGACGGGTGACCGACTCGAGGTCGCCGCTGGTCAGTGCGATCTCCGCCTCGAGCAGAGCACCATCGGCGGATTCACCGGCCGCTGCCCGGAGTGTCCTGGCCGCATGCACGTCGCCGCTGTTCAGCGCGAGCGCGACGGCGGCGTGCAACGTCCTCGCGGCTGCCGGACCCGACCTGCTCGGTACGGCGGCCGTGAGCCCACGGACCACGAGGTCGACCCCGTCGCCGGGACCGCCGTCGACGGTGCCGCCGACCGAGGCGAGCAGACCCCGGATCGCCAACGATCGCACGGCACGGACACCCACCGGCGGCTGCCCGTCACCCGCGGCGGCGATCGCCGAGGCAGCGGTCCGGTCCCCGACCGCCAGGAGTGCGGTCACCGCGGAAAGCGTCTCCGCCGCAACGTTGTCCGATCCGAGCCAGCGATACAGGTCCGCCGAATGGGAACCGAGACCCCGGTGTGCCGCGACCACAGCCGCGACCCCCACCCAGTGTTCGATCCCGTTCTCGCCCGGGTCGGCCGACTCGAGTCGGGCATCCGCGACCGCACCGGCGCCATCGATGTCACCGGACGCCAACGCGCGCTGGGCCATCAGGAGACGAACGTCGTCACGTCCCGGTTCGACACGATCGGCGGCCCGGAGAAGGACCACCGCGCGCGCTGCGGTGGCATCGGCCGCACCTTCCAGCAGGGCGTCGACGAGCCGCGGGTCCTCGACCCCCGACTCCGCGGCGTGCAACGCGTCGTCGGCGGTCAGTTCGGTCGCCCGCAGACGCACTGCGGCCGACGTACGGCGGAGCTCATCGAGTCGCCGGTTCCCGAGGACGGCGTGCAGCGGTTCGCGTGCGGACGACACGAAGACGTCGGCGCCGCGCAGCAGACCGCTTCCCCGCGCGCGGTCCAGTGCCCCGACTGCTGCGTCCCGCGGGACGTCCAGGGTCTCGGCGAGGCTCTCGGGGTCCAGCGGGGCCCGTACCGACGCGAGGGCCAGGACGGACAGCGTCGTCGGGTCGAGACCCCGGAGCAGTCGATGGTGGCGATCGCGCGCCACGCGTTCGACGACCGCCATCTCGTCGACCGGTTCCCCGGGAGCGGCGGCCGCAGCGGCTTCCCGGATCGAGAGCAGCGCGGCGGTCACGACGGTGCGGGCACCACCGCAGCGTCGGCGGATCTGCGATGCGGTCGCCGGTGTCAGTGTGAGACCGGTCCGAGCCGCGTGGGTCAGTACGTCCGCCGTGCTCATCGCGCCGAGTTCGAGGAGCGTGCCGGAGCGTCGGGCGAGATCCAGCACCCGGCGGAGGACCTGATCGGTCTCGCGTGGTTCGGTCGTGGCGATCAGCTGGATGGTTCCGGCGTCGACCATCGTCGCCATCCGTGCGACGAGGTCACCCGGCCAGGTGTGGAGGTCGTCGGCGAGTACCACCATCGGCCCGGCCGGGACGTCGGTCGAGGGCATGCCGACACTGACCGGGACGTCGAGACCACGCAAGCGCTCGTGCATGGCCTTCAGCAGACCCGTGCGACCGCTTCCCGGGGTGCCCACGACGACCGCACAGAGCGAGAGCTTCGCAGGGGCACGGTCGAGGATGTCGTCGACCCAGGTCGACGCGGGAGTGGGGTCCCGGCGATCGCCGACCGTCGGGGTGGGCGAGGTCGCCGCTCGCCCCACGTCAGCAGACGACACGGGTGACGCCACAGACGACCTGACCGGTTCCGTCGAGGATCTTGCCGGGCGCCTGCAGAACACCGCCCGGGGTGATGCCGTTACCGCCCGATCCTTCTTCGGGACTCGGCTCGGGGGAATCCGCCGGGGGGTTCTCGACGGGCGCGGGCGAGGTACCGGGGTTCGGCGCCGACGGAGCCGCCGGCGCGGGGGCCGGCCC
>NZ_BANS01000075.1 GCF_000332995.1 Gordonia amicalis NBRC 100051 = JCM 11271 | reverse complement strand
TAGACTGGACAACGCCCAGTGCTGCGCAGAGTATCGCGAAATCCTTTGAAGTGTACTGGGCGCGTTCAATCGGTCGATGCAACACCGTGGAACACTGCACCGGTCAGGCCCTTGCGCAGCGCCGCAGCGGCTTTGAGGGCGTCTTCGACCAGTTCGGTGCGCATATGATCGGCGATCGCCCACCCCGCGACCCGGCCGGAGAAGCAGTCGATCACCGTCGCCAGATACAGATTCGACCCGGTGGCCAACGGCAGATAGGTGATGTCGCCGACATACTTAACGTTCGGTGCCGCGGCGGTGAAATCCCGTTTCAGCAAGTCCGGGACCTTCTGGTTCGCTGGATCCGGCGTGGTGGTCTTGACCCGCCGTCGCCGCCGGTAGCCGGCGATCCCGGCGCTGCGCATCACCCGGGCCACCCGCTTGTGGTTGACCCGCTCACCTTCGGGAGCACCGTCGTTGAGTTCAGCGGTGATCCGCGGCGCCCCGTAGGTGTTGTCTTCGTCGTGCACGGTGCGGATCCGGGCTTCCAGCTCCTGGTCAGCGGCGATGCGGGCAGCTCGGCCGTCGGCGCCGGCCAGCCAGGCATAAAACGACGATCGCGCGACCTCGACGATCGCGCATAGCCACTTCACCGGGTAGGCGTCGCAGTGGTCGGCGACGAACTGAAAGAGGCTCACCAGTTCGTCTCCCCGGCGAAATATTTGGCCGCCGACCGCAGGATGTCACGCTCGGTGGCCAACCGAGTCTTGTCAGCCCGCAACGCCTGGTTCTCGGCCCGTAGCCGGGCCAGCTCCTGGTCAGGGCTCTCGACACCCGCTGGGGCTGCACCCGCCGCAGTCGGGTTGCGGTGCCGGATCGGCACACCAGCGCTCTTACACCACGCCGACAGCGTCACCCCAGAGATGCCGAGTTCATCGGCAATCTGCGTGATCGTTGCGCCCTCGGTGTCTCGGTACAGCTCTACCGCGTCCCGTTTGAACTCGTCGGGATAACTCTTCCTTGCCATCGGTGTCGATCATCTCGCTTCCCCCGCCAATCTTGCGGGATTCAGCGTGTCCAACACCCGGGGTCAGGGTCCTCCTCCATCGTCACATCCAACCGAGAACCCGCCGTATGGCTCACCATGACCGCCGACGCGCTACTGGCCCAATCGGCCATCGACCGACTCACCTCACGCGCGCACACCCTCGTCATCGAAGGCCCCTCCTACCGCCAACGACACCGACCCGGACTTGACCGACCCAACCCCGCAGAGCATCCTCAATAACGCGCCAAGGTGGTCCCATCCTCGTGGCAATCCAGGCGGTCCCATAGCAGTGGCAAATGACAGTCTGCTTCAAAATCGTGTTCGCTCGCCGCAGCTCACGGTTCTCCCGTTCCAGCTGCGCGATGCGTTCGGCGTCGCTGCTTGTGGTACCCGGCCGCACGCCACCATCGACCTCGGCCTGCTTGACCCACGTCCGCAGCGCTTCAGGATGCACGCCGAGTTGCTCAGCGATCCGTTTGAGCGCACCCGGCCGCGTAGCCGAGTCCTGACGGGCTTCCACCGCCATCCGCGTTGCCCGCTCCTTCAGCTCAACGCTGTACTTCCGAGGTGCTGCCATGCTCTCTATCCTTCCCAGGTTCGAGAGCCTCCGACAAACCCGGCCAATGACATGGCAGGTACCGCAGGCCGCCTCACCGCCGCAATCCCCGCCGATTCCCGGAACCGCCTCGTCCACTGCGGTTTGCATCAATGACTTGCCAGGCGTCAGCGTGGCGGGACAGTTGTCTCCGTTATGGGTGATATGGGGTGATATGGGTGATCGTGGCCATGGCCGCCTCCTTGATCGTGAGTGCTTCCTCGAGTCTGGACGCATCGGGTTCACCCAATCCATGGCCCAACGTCGCAATGAGTTGCTAAATTGGCTCACTGTGATCCCTCCTGTTGAACCTGGGGTGCCCCCCTTGGCGTTCGCGCAGCTTCTCGACTGCGGTGCGCTGGGGGAGGAGGAGACCCGAGCGTTCAGCCGAATCATGATCAGGGAGCAGGTCGACCTCAGATCACTAATACAGCGAGAGGCGCAAGTGCCGGTGCGGTGGTTTCGTGAGGTCTACCCAAATATGGGACCCCGCGACGGGTTTCGGCTGGGTGTCGCGTTCGCCAAACACGCCCAGCTAACTTCTTTCGGCCCACTGAGCCTGCCGCTGGTCAGCGCTGGGTCTGTCGCTGAAATCGTTGAGCTGCTTCGATTCCTGCCCTTGATCACAACCGCGCTGAGCGCAGATTTTCACCATGGCGACACTGGTCTGACCATCACTCTTGCTGGGCGCACCGACAGCGCCGGTACTGACTGCTTCGCCGTCACCTACGGGGGCCTGGCCGTACTACGCCTGGTGGAGATACTTGCCGGTGCTGTCCCATCGGTGGAATTACACCTGACCTGCCCAGCACCGACCGCGCCGCCAAACGAAGGGGACGTCGCGCACCGGCTTGTCTTTGATGCACCGGGATCGTTCGTGCAGATTCCGGCTCACGTGCTCCATGAGGTGTGCCGCTTCTCAGACCCCGTTGCCTACCGGGTCGGTATCGCTGAAATGCGACGTATTTTCAACCAGCGGCACAATAGCCCATATACGCAGCTCGTCCGCGCTCAGTTCGAGACAGGCCCTGCTCGAATCGACGGCAATCAGATCGCCAGAGAGCTAGCGATCTCAGTGAGTACGCTCAAGCGCCACCTCCAGGCCGAAGGCACCACATTGCGTCGCCTGCGGCAGGAGTTCATGAGGGAGCGTGCCATCGTCCGTCTCTTGGATCCCGGAGTAGGAGTTGGTCAAATCGCTGCCGAACTGGGGTACTGCGATGTTGCGAGCTTCTCCCACGCGTTCACACGTTGGGTCGGCTGCTCTCCGTCGCACTTCCGACACACCCGTGCGGGTCAACAACGTCGACAATCGGCAGCCCCTGATGTTGTCAGTCCTGGCGTAGAAAATTGACAAAGAAGCTGTCAACAATGGACGAATCTGCATATCGCTGGAAGTGCGCCAAATCCACTTTCGCGAACTCGCCAACAGCAGAGAAGAAGACCTGTTGCTCGATCGTCCCGGTCGCTTCGGATGCGTAGCAGGTGATCGGTGCTCTCAACTAATCACGCGGTGAGCCGCACAGGTACGTGCAAAGGCACCGGCCGACGGTACCTGACGGTAAGTGTGCGGGTGACCGCGGGGGTGCCGGCGGGCATCGAGCGGCAGAGGAACCGACGGGATCGCTCACCGACTGAAGGGCGTGGGCCTGAGTCGAGGATCTGACAGGTCTAGCGGTCGAGATAGAGGCGTGCTGCGTGGCGTTTGGCGGCGGCTTGGTGTTCTTCGGCTGCGCGGAGCGTGTCGCGGAGGGTTGCGAGGGCTTCGGTGATGCTGGCGATGGCTTCGGCGGGTGTGGTGGGGGCGCCGAGGGTGTCGACGG
>NZ_BANS01000076.1 GCF_000332995.1 Gordonia amicalis NBRC 100051 = JCM 11271 | reverse complement strand
CTCGCCAACCAGACCGAACCGCCGGATCAGAACCTCAGCTTCGTCCGGGTCCAACTCGACGAGCGCGCGGAGGATCTCGTCGACGCTCTCGCACTGCTTGAAACGCACCGCACTCGCAACGACGCTCCGGATATGCGCACTAGCTTGCTGGGTCATCGCCGCACTTTCCGCCACCGTGGTAGTAGCTGTCGCAGCCAACTCTTGGTCATCCTTACTCAGCGCCTCACCGTGCTTGTCTGGTTCGGGTAACCATTCCCTCATCAGTGCTGGAACACAGTGGACCTCAACTGTTTCGAGGTGTTGAGCGATCTCGGTGAGCTGCTCGAGGAACGTCCCATGCGCACCGTTCTTCGGGTCTTCAGAGCTTCCCTCGGCGTAGAAGATGAGGAACACTGCGGCACGTCCGTCGGCCTTCGGGCGAAGCACTCGGCCCATGCGTTGAATCATCTGCCGACGAGTTCGGCTGGCAGCAAGGATGATCCCGACATCCGCCTCTGGGACATCGATTCCCTCGTCGAGAACACGGGGAGCAGCCAGAGCTGTGAGACTGCCGTCCTTGAATGACTTGAGGAGCGCGACTCTCTCGTTCCGAGTTAGTTCGCTGGTGTATGGGGCCGCTGCCACTCCTTCTTGCAGGAGAGTCTCAGCAGCGGACGCGGCGGCTGTTTTCGTCTCGGCGAACAGGAGCGTTCGACTTGATCGTTCAAGCCCAGGCGCAATCTCGGCGAGTGCTTGCTCTTTGCCCGAGATTGAGGCGAGCAGGTCGCGACGTTCTGAGAACGCTTTGAGGTACCGCCGAGCGGACCGGACTGACGGATCGCCGCCGAAGTCGTCCTTTGCAAGTAATTGGACGTCTTTGAGGAAAGTCCCGAACGGCTCTGCCCGGCAGCCGTATCGAGAGATGAGATTGGCTCGCTCCGCGCGAGCTACCTCGTCGAGGTTGTCATAACGCGCTCGTTCGCGTGGCGCGAACGGTACTGGCACGAGTGCCACGTTCACTGGCGCGAGGATCCCGTCTTCGTACCCGCGTTGATAGGTACAGCCCGAGATCACGTTCTCGAAGAACGGCATCAGGACTTGTTCGATGCCGTCGTCCGATCGTTCCAGGGTCGCAGTTAGACCCAAGCGATGGTCGAATGAGTGGGTCAGGACTTTCGCGAAGGACTCCGCGGCGTATCTGTGCACTTCGTCGGCGACCACCAGCGAACCATCCGGCGGGCGTTCAACGGCGGGCATCACCGCTGATTGGACAGTCGACACGATCACATCAAAGTGACGGAATGAATCCTGGTAGGCGTCGCCGCGTCGCCCCACTCGTAGCGAGTCATCCGCCGCGACGAGCCGTTCGTGCCACTGGCGGAGTAGGTCACGCGACGGTACGACGACGAGTACCCGTCGACCAACAGCTACCGCTTCCAACGTGGCAGCGATTCCGACTTCAGTCTTCCCTGAACCGGTAACCGCCTCGATGACGCCTCGTCGTCCTCGTTTGCGCCACTCGTCGAGCGCCTCCTCCTGCCAGGCGCGTAGCGGTTTCAAGCTTTCGCCTTCCGCGAGCGAACCCACAGCATCGTGCCGGCCTTCGTCATCTCATCCAGGTGACCGTCTTCCACTAACGCGTTCAGCACGCCCCGTGTCTCACTCTCACTGAGTTTCGCGATGTGACAGGCACGGTCGATCGTCAGCGGAACACTGGACCATGCGGCAGCGACAAGAACCTTCCGAAGAGTCACGTTTGCGGTGGAAGCCCCGGTGTTCGAGCTGTCGGATTCGGCTGCTGATCGACGTAAGAGATCATCTCGGGCGTTCAGGCCTGGCGTGTAGCCACTGTCCTCTTGCCGGTCGTTGACATCGGACCGCGATGTTGGTTCGACGACCGAGGAGGCGGACTTCTGCGCCGGCGGTGGTGGTGCGGTCTCCTTCATCACTCTCGCTACAGACGTGGAAGTGTGAAGTCCTTGGTCGTCCGAATCGCCCTCGCGGTCCTCGATGGGAGCGACAGGCCGTTCGGTATCGGTGGAACCGTCTGACTTGTCACCGTCTCGACTGACGACGGTCGAGGCCGTCGGGGTTTCCCTAGCGTGGTCACCCCCCGGCCTGATTCCCAAGTTGTCGAGTTCGGTCCACAGCGTCGACATCGCTTGTACGCGATCCGCGTAGAACTCGGACTCGCGTACCCGCCAGAAGGTCCATCCGCATCGGCGGAGTTCGATCTCGCGCTCGAGGTCCTCCCGCAGCTGTTCGGGCGTGGTGTGGAACGCGTCGCCGTCGCATTCCACTGCTAGCCGTGATGCACTTCCCGTCACGACAAGGTCGATACGGCGGTTGTTCACCGGGATCTGCGGGTTGACGTGGTAGCCGCGGGCAACGATTTCGTTGAAGACTCGCTGCTCGAAGAGGCTGTCGAAACGAGGATCTCGCACATCATTGGATACGTTCTCGGGCACCGGTTCCGACGTCGCGACGGGCATCGCAGTCATGTGCTCAAGAAGCGATTTGCGGAGATCTCCAGTTCGCAACCGGTCCAGTGTCACCGAGTGGAACAGCCACATCTGGTCTTTGGCACGAGAGGCGCCCACGTTGAAGCGTTGCTCAAACTCCGTCCGGGTAAGTGACTGGAAGTTCTGGTCAGGTGCCACGACCAATGACAGGAAGATGACGTCCCGTTCATCGCCCTGGAAGTCGGGTGGAGTTCCAACCCGGAAGCGACGCGACTCCCACTCCTCTTCTGAAATCCTGCCGCGCAACTCATTCTGGATCGCGGTAACTTGGCCCTGCCCCTGCAAGACAACGACTCCCATCGTCTTGCCGTCGTACTGGGCATCGTCGAGGCACGTGCGCACTTGGTTCGAGATCGCGACGGCTTCAGCCTTGTTTGCGAGCGTGGCGTTCTTCCCGGTGACGGTCGCGCCGGTGACATACGTGCTCTTCAGCGGCGGTAGCCGGTCGGAGCCAAATTGCCGGACTGGTACGAGCGGTGCGTCACGATAGAACTGGTTGCTCGACCAGCTGATGATCTCTGGCATCGATCGGAAGTGCTCACGCAGCCGGACGACCTGACCGAATCTGGATCGTAGGAGCGAGAATAAGCTCGACCGCGGGGTGAACGTGTTCCGGACATGGTCCGGTAGGTCGCCGAGGTAATTGTCCAGGCGTGTGAACACATCATCGAGCCCACCAAGTGCCACTTCGCTGGGGGTGCACTGTTTGTCGTCGCCAACGACGATCACGCGGGGTGCCAACCACAGCAAGTACAGGTTGGTGATGTCCACCTGACTGGCTTCGTCCACGATGACAACGTCAAACGCTCCCGGCTGCGGCGGGATTGATGCGAGGACCTGTTGTGTAGGCATCACCCACGCCGGCACTGACG
>NZ_BANS01000077.1 GCF_000332995.1 Gordonia amicalis NBRC 100051 = JCM 11271 | reverse complement strand
GGTGTTCTCGGTGGCCTGCTCAAGCATCGAGGCGATCTTGGGCACGGCGATGACATCGAACTCCAGGGCGGTGGCACAGGCAGCATCGACAGGTCCGGGCCCGTAGGTGCGCACCAGGCCGAGCAGGGTGTACACCGCCCGCACCCGAGACCACGGGCGCGGGTCGTCGACGATACGGGCCGCGTAGAGCCCGATATGGGGGCCGTGATGCTCGCAGGTGGCCTGCAGCTTGCTGATGTTGCGCAGCGCGTAGGCGGCCTTGTCTGCGGGGTAGTCGTTGGGGTCGGTGCTCTGCCCACCGGCGGGCTGGCGCGGGTGTTGCTTGACCAACTCGCCGCGGTGATAGAACTTCACCGCTTCGCTGTCCAGGCGAACGTCCAGTGTCGAGCCGATCCAGGTTTCGGGCAGTGAGTACAGTGCTTTGCCGACCGAGGCGTGAAAGTCTCTGTGCACCTTGACAGTTTTGAAGATCGGTACGTCGTAGTCGGCCGGTATCGGTAACAGGTGGGCGCGCTCGTCTGTGTCGAACAGCACCGCTGGCGCGGCGGCGGTGGTGCCGTGAATCCGCAGCCCCGCGGTGCTCTGGCACCACGCCACCGCGGCGGCCTGGGCATCGGGCAGGCTCGAGAATCGCTCACCGGCCCAAAAGTTGTTCTGCACGTAGTGGATGGTGCGTTCTACCCGCGGCTTGTCGGTTGGTGTGGCGACTCGGGCGGTGTCGGTGACGAACCCGGAGCTTGTCAAGATGTCTGTGTAAGAACGTGACTCCTGATTTTCTTGTGGTCTGTGGGGTTTAGCTGAGGTGGGGTTCGATCCGGTCGGGGTAGGCCAGTGCGAGTTGTCCGAGGGCCTGTTTCCAGTTGGTGACGACCTGGCCCTCGACCAGTCGCCCGAGGGCCTTACGGGGCTGTGACCGCCTGGTCCCGCGTTCTTTGAGTCGTTGAGCGGCTCGTTTGTCTTCGATGTCGCAGATGGCCAGCCACAACAGTTTGCGGACCGCGATGTCGTTGGGGAAATGGCCGCGGTTCTTGATGACCTTGCGCAGTTGGTAGTTCAATGACTCGATCGAGTTGGTGGTGTAGATGACTTTGCGCAGCTCGGGAGGGAATGCCAGGAACGGGATGAACCGATCCCACGCGCGGTCGAATGCCAATGCCGCACTCGGATACTTGACCCCCAGCTCTGAGTCCCGGAAAGCCTCCCACTCACGCCGAGCGGTCTCGGCATCGGGGGCGGTGTAGATCGGTTTGATCGCCCGGGCCACGTCTTTGCGGTCTTTGTAGTTCACGAACCGCATCGAGTTACGGATCAGATGCACCACACAGGTTTGCACCGTGGCCAGCGGCCAGGTCGCCTCGATTGCCTCGGGCAATCCGGTGAGCCCATCACAGCACACGATCAGCACGTCCTTGACGCCGCGGTTGGCCAGATTCGCACCCACCCCGGCCCAGAACTTGGCGCCTTCTTCGGCCTGTATCCAGATTCCCAGCACATGCTTGACGCCGGCCATGTCGACGCCAATAGCGATGTGGGCGTGCTTGTTTCGAACATGGGCACCGTCTTTGACCTTCACCACCAGCGCGTCGAGGTAGATGACGGGATACAACGGCTCCAGCGGCCGGTTCTGCCATTCATCGACCGCATCAAGGACCTCGTCGCAGATCTTGGAGATCGTCTCGTGCGAGAGATCGGTGCCGATCGTGGAGGCCAAATGGTGTTGGATATCGCGCAACGTCATGCCGCCGGCGTACAGCGAGATGATGATGTCATCGAGACCGCCAAGCCGGCGGGAGCCCTTCGGGACCAGCCGCGGGGTGAACGTCCCGTCACGGTCACGAGGAATGTTCAGCTCGACCGGCCCGGCCTCAGAGGCCACCGTTTTCGGGCTCGAACCGTTGCGGGCGTTGGGCAACTCCCGACCGGCCGGATCACCCTTCTCATAGCCGA
>NZ_BANS01000078.1 GCF_000332995.1 Gordonia amicalis NBRC 100051 = JCM 11271 | reverse complement strand
GTCATTTGCCACTGCTATGGGACCGCCTGGATTGCCACGAGGATGGGACCACCTTGGCGCGTTATTGAGGATGCTCTGCGGGGTTGGGTCGGTCAAGTCCGGGTCGGTGTCGTTGGCGGTAGGAGGGGCCTTCGATGACGAGGGTGTGCGCGCGTGAGGTGAGTCGGTCGATGGCCGATTGGGCCAGTAGCGCGTCGGCGGTCATGGTGAGCCATTCGGCGGGTTCTCGGTTGGATGTGACGATGGTGGTCTTGGTCTGCTGGTGGCGTTCGACGATGAGTTCGTAGAAGTCGTTGGTTTCGGTCGCGTCGAGCGCTCTGAGTGCGAAGTCGTCGATGATCAGGATGTCGACGGCGGTGATGCGGCGGAGTTCGGCGTCGACGCTGTTGTCGAGGCGGGCGGCTTTGAGTCGGTGGAACAGTTTGTCCGCTCGCGCGAACAGCACTGTTTTGCGTCGGCCGATGGCCATGTGGCCCAACGCGTTTGCTAGGTGTGTTTTGCCGACTCCGACGGGGCCGAGCAGGATCGCGGAGTGGCCGGCGTCGATGAACCGCAGGGTGGTGAGGTCCTCGAGCAGGGGGCGGTCGTAGAGTAGATCGTCTGCCGCGCGCCAGTTGTCGATCCGCATGCTGGGGTCGAGACCTGCCTTGGCTGATCGTCGGGCGGCGGAGCTGGATTCACGCCGTGAGACTTCATCGGCGAGCAATTGTTGCAGGAACGTCAGGTGCGAGGTTTTGTGTTGGCGGGCCAGGGCTGCGCGTTGGGGCAGGGTGTCGGCGAGGGCTCCGAGTTTGAGGGTTTTGAGCAGGCCGAGCATGTCGGCGCCGACAGGTTCGGGCACACTGTTGGTGGTTCGGGTCATCGGTTCACTCCTGAATGGTGTTGTCGGGGTTAGGAACAAGTGTCAACTGTGTTCTGTTGGTTGCGTATTCGGAGGGGTCGCGGGCAAAGCGAGACGATTCCGACCCGGCGGCCACGGGCATGTCCGGGGT
>NZ_BANS01000079.1 GCF_000332995.1 Gordonia amicalis NBRC 100051 = JCM 11271 | reverse complement strand
CGCTCGACGTCAGAGCAACACCCAGCGCGGTCCCGAGCGACGCGGCGGCCGTGCCGCCCGCTGCCAGGGTGGAGCCGAGAGCGCTGGTCAGGGTCGCCCCGAGCTCACCGGACAGATCGGCGACGGCCTGCGCGTCGAGCAGTCCGGAGAGCGTCGCGGACAGGTCGCCGGCGACGTCGAGCGTCGAGGTGAGGGCGGCGGTCAGATCGCTCGACAGGTCGGCCCCGAGGCCGAGTGCACCGGAGAGGACCGCGGAGATGGCGCCACCCGCACCGAGTCCGGCGGCGAGCGCCGTGGAGAGGTCGGCACCGAGCGCACCGCCGGCTTCGAACGTGGCGCCGAGCATTCCGCCGAGGGTCGCGCCGAACTCGCCCGCGAGTTCGCCGCCCGCGCCGAGCGCCGCCGACAACTGGGCGGCGAGTCCGCCACCGAGGCCGAGTCCGAGGTCGGCGCCCGCGGCGAGGAGGGCGTCGAGGGATGCGCCGAGTTGACCGGCCAACGCACCTTCCGCGTCGATCGCGCCGGCCAGCGCCCCGGCGATCGCCGCCCCGGCGCCTGCACTCAGTTCGAGGCCTCCGGCGACCAGGGTGTCGAGGGCGGCACCCAGCGCGGCGCCGAACTGCGCCGCCACCTCGCCTCCGGCGCCCAGTCCGGCGGACAGAGCCGCACCGAGGGTGACAGCCAGCTGGCCGGCCAGATCGAGGTCACCGAAAGCGATTCCGCCGAGGTCCAGGTCTGCGAGCGAGAGGCCGGAGAGGTCGACGCCGCCGAGCCCGATCCCACCGATGAGCCCACCGAAGTCGATGTCGCCCAGGCCGACTCCGCCGAGACCGATGTCACCGACACCGACGTTGATGCCTCCGCCGCTGATACCTCCGACGTTGATGCCACCGAGGCCCAGTCCACCGAGACCGAACCCGATTCCGCCCCCGGCGCTCGCACCACCTCCGACGGCACCGCCGATCGCCCCGCCGCCGAGGCCACCGCCGGCCCCGGCAATGGCGCCGAGGCCACCACCGGCAGCGCCGCCGACGGCCAGTCCGGAGTCGGCGACGAGCGGCGTCGCGGCCGAGATGTGTGCGGGCGTGATCCCGGTGAGCCCGGCACGGTCGATCGCGGCCTGGGGATTGCCGCAGTAGGCGTTGAACGCGTCCTCGTCGCGAAGCAGGCCGAGGATGAAGTCGAGTACCGCATTGGTCGGCATGGCGTCGTTCCTTGCGTCGGAGAGATCGCAGTTCGATCCCGTGTCGAGTCCGACGCTAAACGCCGGTGCGGTGCGCGACATCGGGGTAAATCCCCAGTCCTGTCGCGACGGTCGATAGGGGGGGCGGCCCCCGGGGGGACAACCCGACAGGGGGCGGGGCCGATAGGGGGTAGGGGAGTTTCTCCCTAATCGCCGCCGAAGGGCTAACGGCCGGGTCATGATCGGCGACACACTCTGTGAAGTGCACGGTCGCATCGGCCGCGGCACGCGCCAACAGACGATCGCCCACGCCACGCCGGTGGCCGGCCGGCGATCGCCGATCGCCATCGACCACCCCGCAGGTGGGAACAGGAGCTGACCGACATGGGGATCGCGATCGGTGTGAAGATCGGGAGCGCGAACAGTGTCGCGGTCGTCGCCTCGGAGCACTCGTGGGAGAGTTCGCTCTCCGTCGAGACCGCCGCGCTGGTGGGTTCCGGCGATTTCCTCGACCGTGTCGGTGATCCCGTCCCGGTACTCGACGACCACGGACAGAGCCGGCCTGCCGCGCAGATCCACGCCGCGGCGATCGTCGCGCTCGTCACCCGCCTCGACCTGGGCGACGACTCCGTCGCGCACCTGACCGTCGTGCATCCCGACACGTGGACATCGCAGGCGGTCGACGAAGCCCGCGCTGCACTGCTCGCGCGGGATGACGTGCTCACGGGCGAGATCAGCTGGGTGGCGGAGTCGCGGGCGACGCTGGCAGCCGTCGAACACCACGAAGGTGCCTTCGGCGAGGGGCTGGTGATCAGCTACGACCTCGGCGCATCAGCCCTGACCGTCACCGTGCTCGCGACCGGTGACGAACCGCGTGTGGTGAGTCGGCCCCTGCGCCTCGACTCGGTCAGCGGGAACGAATTCGACCGACTGCTGCTCGGGCACACGTTGCGGGTCACCGGTGTCGCCGCCGGGCTCGCCGATCCTGGCGCCGCCTCGTCGGTTCTCGACGATCTGAGCCGGCTCCGTACCGAATGCCGCCGCGCCAAGGAATCCCTGTCGGTCGACACCGACGCGGTCGTCGACGTCCGCGTGGGCGAGGTGACCACCGTTGCTCGGCTCGTCCGCGATGACGTCGAGGACCTGGTCCGCGGACCCCTCGCGGAATCGGTGGCACTGATCCGGGAGGCACTCGCGAGTGCGGGCGCCGACCAGGCGGGAGGACACCCGGCCCCCGTCTCGGCGATCGTCCTCGGCGGTGGGGGCGCGTCCATCCCGCTCGTCACCGAGATGCTGTCCTCGACCCTGCGCCTGCCGGTGATCCTCGATCCCCAACCCGAATCGGCGTCCGCGGCCGGTGGCGCACTGATCGGCATCGCCGCGATCGGTGATCGTGACCCCGCGCCGATCGTCTCGGCCGTCGCCGTCCCCGGGCAGGCGCTCGCCGTGGTGCCGGAGGAACGTCCGCTGCGGGAGATCGAGCCGGCTCCCAGTACACCGGTCGCGGCTCCGGCTCCTCGCCTGTCCCGTCGTCGGCGCGGGATCTTGATCACGGCCGGTGCCGCAGCGTTGGTGCTGGTCTCGGCCACCGGTCTGTCGGTGGGGACGGGTCTGGTCGGTTCCACGGGAGAGGCGACGCCGCCTCCCGCCGGCGCGGTGACCACCACGGCCGGCTCGGCACCGGGCACACCCGGCACAACCCCTCCGACCGTGGCCGGAGCCAACACGGGCACCC
>NZ_BANS01000080.1 GCF_000332995.1 Gordonia amicalis NBRC 100051 = JCM 11271 | reverse complement strand
TAGACTGGACAACGCCCAGAGCTGCGCAGAGTATCGCGAAATCCTTTGAAGTGTACTGGGCGCGTTCAATCGGTCGATGCAACACCGGGTTGTTGTACCGAGTGTAGTTGTTCGCCAAAGACTTCGGCGGGGGTCTTCCAGTTGAGGACTTTTCTAGGACGGCTGTTGAGGGTGTAGGCGATAGCCTCGAGGTCCTCCGAGTGAGGTGTGGAGCTGTCTAAGAACCGCTCCTCAACCCGGAGGTCTTCATGTCTCACCGTAATTCACCGTTGTCCCCGACTGGCCGGCTGCGTCTGGCGAGCTTGCCAAGATGTCTGTGTAAGAACGTGACTCCTGGGTTTCGTGTGGTTGCTGTGGGGGACTAGTTGAGGTGGGGTTCGATGCGGTCGGGGTAGGCCAGGGCGAGTTGCCCGAGGGCCTGTTTCCAGTTCGTCACGACTTGCCCCTCGACGAGTCGTCCGGGGGCTTTGCGGGTGGCGGCGGGCTTGCCGCGTTCCTTCTCTCGTTGCCGGGCGCGTTTGTCCTCGATGTCGCAGATGGCCAGCCACAGGAGTTTGCGGACTGCGACGTCGTTGGGGAAGTGGCCGCGGTTCTTGATCACCTTGCGGAGCTGGTAGTTCAGCGACTCGATCGAGTTGGTGGTGTAGATGACCTTGCGGAGCTCGGGAGGAAACGCCAAGAACGGAATGAACCGGTCCCAGGCACGGTCGAAAGCCATTGCCGCACTCGGGTATTTGACGCCCAGTTCCGAGTCACGGAAGGCCTCCCATTCGTGGCGGGCAGTATCGGCGTCGGGGGCGGTGTAGATCGGTTTGATCGCCCGGGCGACGTCTTTGCGGTCCTTGTAGTTCACGAATCGCATTGAGTTGCGGATCAGATGCACCACGCAGGTCTGGACCGTGGCCAGTGGCCAGGTCGCCTCGATTGCCTCGGGGAATCCAGTCAGTCCGTCGCAGCACACGATGAGCACGTCACGCACGCCGCGGTTGGCCAGATTCGCACATACCCCGGCCCAGAACTTCGCGCCTTCCTCGGCCTGAATCCAGATTCCCAGCACATGTTTGACGCCGGTCATGTCCACGCCAATAGCGATGTGGGCGTGTCTGTTTCGGACGTGTGCGCCGTCTTTGACTTTCACCACCAGGGCGTCGAGGTAGATGACGGGATACAACGCTTCCAGCGGCCGGTTCTGCCATTCATCGACCGCATCGAGGACCTCGTCGCAGATCTTGGAGATCGTTTCGTGGGACAGATCGGTGCCGATCGTCGAGGCCAGATGATGCTGGATGTCGCGTAACGTCATGCCGCCGGCATAGAGCGAGATGATCATGTCATCGAGCCCCCCGAGCCGGCGGGAGCCCTTCGGCACCAGACGTGGGGTGAAGGTGCCGGCATGGTCACGAGGGACGTTCAGCTCGACCGGCCCGGCCTCGGACTGCACCGTTTTCGGGCTCGACCCGTTCCGCGAGTTCGGCAACTCCCTCCCGGCCGGGTCGCCCTTCTCATAGCCGAGGTGATCGGTCAGTTCGGCCTTGAGACCGCGTTCGAGGGCGAGTTTGATCAGACCCGGGATCAGGCCGCCGTCGCCAGTGATCTGGACCTGGCCGGTATCGATCTGGGCCAACAGCTCATCGACCATGCCCGAGGCCTGCAGCGCTTCGGCCACCTCCGCAGTCGAACGCGGCTCGGCCAGCTCAGGCAACTGCCGGTCGCCGTTGTCGTGCTGCTTGTCGTCTAGGGCCATGCTCATAGATCTTCCTCTCACTGATGAGCACTTGGACTTACACAGACCATCTGACACCCCCGCTCGCGTGTCGCTCACGCAGCCTTCGCCTCAACCACGAATCGTGCGGCCGCCGTCGCTCAGTCGCTGTCTGGACTGTTGGGCAGGGGAAGGTCGCGGCGCTCTCGGCGTTCTCGGACTCGCACGTGGTCGAGCTGGGCATGAGCACGTGGCGCCCCGAGCTCGTCCAGTCGACTCGCCGCTGATGTCAGAAACGCAGCTTCGCCACACGACGGCTCCAAGACGCTGTCAAGAGGATCACGGACTGCCCAACGAGAGACGAAGTCGGCGAGCGCCGGCGGTGTGAAGAACGCACCACGGGCCTTCCGCAGCGCGAGAGTGTCCTTAACCTCGGTGGCGGCGGTCTGCACAACTCGAGTCACGCTACTGACCCTTCGTGTAGTGCGTCTGCAAGGATCGCGGCAGCACACTCGCTGACAGACGTGCCTCGACTCGACGCTTCCGCCGCGAGTTGCTCGGCGAGCCCGACGGGCACCCGAACCAACACAGCCTTGCGCTCACCGCGCCAGTGGCGCCGACGCTCCGACGCAGACCCCTCATGTTTCGATTGCACCCGAAAGTTGTATCAACTTCCGCCGACACCTTTCGTGAGGCGCGCTCGCAACGAGCAATCTACGCGGCAACCGGTGAGTTCGTTGGCGGAGCGACGGGCTGGGGGGTCCACAACCGTCCATCTCGAATAAGTGCCCACACGACGTCGACGAGACGTCGGGCTAGCTGCACTAACCACGGACGTTAGGTACGGCGTGG
>NZ_BANS01000081.1 GCF_000332995.1 Gordonia amicalis NBRC 100051 = JCM 11271 | reverse complement strand
GCACAGCGCTCTGCGCCTCGCGCATCGCCATCCGCGCGGCCTGCCGGAACCGTTCAGCGTCCTTGCCCGTTCCTTTGCCGACACTTCGGATGTGGTCCCGGTAGGACTGCAGTGCCGTCACTTCGCTGGCACTCATCCGCTGTAGACAACTCATCCACGCTCGTTCAGCGGCCAAACGCGAGGTGAGAGAGCTAATGTCCGCTGTTGTAGCGTCGAGCTCGCTGCTCAGACGAGCCTCGAGGCCAGGAGCCCTTTGCTTCTCCACCCAGTCGTGTGCGCGACGCCAGTGCCATGCCTCATGGATGGTCTCCAGTCGGACCGCGATGTCGGGCTCGTCCGCGCGCGCCACGAGTTCGTCGAGCAGTGCGGGAGCTTCCGCTCGCAACCGCTGTTTGATGACTTGGCACTCTTCGTACTCGCGCTGCTGTTGCTGTGCCCGCGCATACGCTGAGACGGCGTCGCTGAGGCGCTCTCTCGAAGCAGCATGAACGCTGTCGATGATGGTGCGCGCTTCGGGCGCTGGCGCGGGCCCGAACGCATTGCTCAGTGAATCAGTGACTCGAGCTAGTTCCGCACGCGCGGATCTCCGCTGTAGTTCCAGCGTGATGGCCGACGCTGCGTGGGAGAGGCTTTCGGCCTCGTCGACGCTGCGGACGATGACCTGGCGACGGGCGCTCCGGTAGAGCGTGTCTTTGAGGTCATTGCAGGCGGCTACCAACCGTTCGATCGTCGTCAGATCTCGGCGAACGTTGTAGAGGCTGTTTACCTGGACGGCGCGGGGCTGTTCGCCGGGGAGGTTGATGCCGAGGGTGGCGAGGAGTTGGCGCGCAGATTCGACGGCGTCTAACGCTTTCAGATGGGCAACAATTATCTCGAGCTCGTCGGCTCGTCTCACTGGATCGCCGTCCACAGCGATGTTCAGCTCGAGCTCGTCAAATGCTTTTTGCTCTGCGGAACGCCGGAATCGACCCTTCCACTCGACACCGGACTGAAGACGATTGAGCCATGCTTCGACAGTCCGCAGTGCTCCGCGGGACACCGCAGGTGCCTCGACAGTGGTCGTACCTACCAATCGATCACAGCGGATCGCTTCCTCCACGTACGCGTCCAGGTCCTGGACACGACTCCAGAGATGGTCAATCGCGCCCGTGAGCACACTGTTCGCTAGGTGCTGTTGGTCGGGGGCAAGCGCACGGCCGTTGTCGACCCACTCTCTCAGCGTCTCGCACTGGGCGAGAACCTGCTGAGCAGTGGCGTCGTCGACGGATTCAATGATCTCGACGAGATCGCGCGTCTGTGCTGGTAGGTCCATGGGAGGACGGTTGACTGCGTCGAAAAGACTCGTCATGTGTGCCGCGCCGGGAAGCAGCCCTTCTAATCGAGGCAGAGTTTGTCCGGCGCGAGCTTCATGTTCGGTAGTTTGCAGTTGGACTAGTCGAACGAGCTCCCTGAATTCTGCTGCACTCAAGGCGGGTTCGGCGGAAGCGAGCGGACCAGGTAGCCACTCCAGCCGGTCGCGATGCTTTTCGAGACGACGAACGATCGCGGCTAGCGTCCCGCTGTATCCGGGCGCGATCTCGGGGTGCTGGTACGTCTCGGATTCACGCAGAGCCCGGATCGATTCGAGAATCGTTGATCGCCGGGTGAGCGCTTGTTCGCGTTTGTCGGTGAGGTCCGCAATCGTGCGTTCGGACGCTTCGGGGATGAACGACGTCTTCCGTTCGGCGATCGTCGCGACGCTGCGATTAAGCTCTTGGGAACCACCGCGGGACAGATCGGTGATCGACACACAGAGTTCCTGCATGTCCTCGGGGAGCTTGTCCCGGAGAACCTGCAGCGCCTGGGACTTCTCACTAGTGACCAGGACGCGCTGTCCTCGAGCAAGCAACGCCGACATCAGGTTTGCGATCGTGTGGGTCTTGCCTGTCCCTGGTGGACCTTCAACGACGACGCCACTGTCGCCGCCGAGTCGCTCGATGATCTTCGACTGTTCGGCATTCGCAGGTAGCGGGAAAAGTGGATCCTCAGCTAGCTCGCTCGGAGCCGTGGCACCCGTGGATTCCAGCCATTGAAGGCGCTCCTCCGCCTCGATTGACGTGACCAATTGGGCGAGACCAAGCGGCGTCTTAGCGGACACCTGTTCAGCTTGGTTGATCATCTGGTCGTAGTACTCGACCAGTGCGAACGCACCGCGCTTTCGTAGGACCAAGGCCGGAGCGAGCGCGAGCGACACATCGTTGCTGACGGTAGGCGGTTCGAGAGCGTCGTCTACTGATACCTCCACGCCAAGCGCCCGAACCGCCCAGCTTTTGAGGAAGACCTGGATCGACGCGTCGAGCGGGGAAGCCGATTCTTTGAGTTGCGCCAGAAGCGTTCGGCTTCCGGTCTGGTCAAAGATCTCGAGGCT
>NZ_BANS01000082.1 GCF_000332995.1 Gordonia amicalis NBRC 100051 = JCM 11271 | reverse complement strand
GCTGTTGACGGCGCCTGAAAACTGACCCCCTGACGACGGGTGAATTTTGACCCCCGTCTTGTTAGGAGGGTGATTTCAGTGGAGCAGTGGGCGGAGATCCGCCGTTTGCATCGCAGTGAGGGTGTGCCGATCAAGGAGATCGCGCGCCGGTTGGGGGTGGCCCGTAACACGGTGCGGGCGGCGTTGGCCTCAGACACCGCGCCGAAGTACTCGCGACCGGCGAAGGGCTCGGTGGTCGATGCGTTCGAACCGCAGATCCGGGCGTTGTTGCGGGAGTATCCGACGATGCCGGCGACGGTGATCGCGGAGCGGATCGGGTGGACGAGATCGTTGACTGTCCTCAAAGACCGGGTCCGGGTGATTCGCCCGGAGTTTCGTGGGGTAGATCCGGCCGATCGGGTGATCTATGAGCCCGGCGGCTGTTCGCAGTGGGATCTGTGGTTCCCGGACTACCGAATCCCAGTGGGCCACAATCAATTCGCCATGTTACCGGTGTTGGTGATGACATTGGCGTTCTCCCGATACCGGTCGGCGGTGATGATCCCGTCGCGCCAGGGCGGAGACATCCTGACGGGGATGTGGCTGCTGCTGTCGCAACTGGGCGCGGTGACCCGCAAGCTGGTGTGGGACCGCGAAGCCGCGATCGGCCCCAAGGGCACACCCACCGCGCTGGCCGCAGGATTCGTGGGCACCTTGGGCACTCGGCTGGAGCTGGCGCCACCGCGAGACCCCGAGTACAAGGGCATGGTCGAACGCAACAACCGATTCTTCGAGACCTCGTTCCTGCCGGGCCGCCAGTTCGCCTCACCGGACGATTTCACCGCCCAGTTCGATCGGTGGCTGGCCGATCATGCCAACACCCGAGTGGTGCGCGCGATCGGTGATCGACGCCCGTGTGATGCGCTCGCCGAGGACCTCGAGTAGATGGCCGGGCTTCCCCCGACCGCACCTCATATCGGGTTGAGTAGCCGGGTGCGACTCGGTCGCGACTACTACGTACGTGTGGCCGGCAATGACTATTCGGTGCACCCGTCGGTGATCGGTCGCTTCGTCGACATCACCGCCGACCTGCAGCAGGTGCGCATCCAGTGCGGCGAGGTCACCGTCGCCGACCACGCTCGCAGCTGGGCCAACCACGTCACCATCGCCGACCCTCAGCACGTGCGGGCAGCCAAAGAACTGCGCCGCGACTACCGCCGCCAAGACCTCGCCAACCGGGCCCGAAACGCCGCCCGCATCCGCGCCCACCCCGACGGCCACGAGGTACCGATCCGGGCGCTACCAGACTACGACGACCTGTTCGGGGTGCACTTTGCTACCCCGTCAGGTGCTCAACCACCCACCCCGTCCACTATCGCTGAAAGGTGAAATACCATGTCCGACAATCACACAGGTAAGCAGATCGAGTTCGCGGCGCGGGCGTTGAAGATGCCAGCGATCCGCCGCTGCTGGGCCGAGTTGGCCGAGCGGGCCCGCACCGACAACTGGACCCACGAGGAGTACCTCGCAGCGATCCTTGACCGCCAGGTCAGTGAACGCGAAGCCAACGGCACCGTGCTGCGGATCAGTGGCGCTCGCTTCCCCGCGGTCAAGACACTCGAGGACTTCAACTTCGACCACCTTCCAGGATTGCGTCGCGATGTTATCGCCCATCTGGCCACCAGCACCTGGATCGCCAAGAGCGACAACGTGATCCTTCTCGGACCACCTGGAGTGGGTAAGACCCACCTCGCGATCGCGCTCGGGATCAAAGCCGCGCACAACGCCTACCCTGTGCTCTTCGACACCGCCACCGGATGGGCCACCCGCCTGACCGAGGCACACACCACCGGCCGCCTGGTCTCCGAACTCAAACGGCTCCGCCGCTACCGGCTGATCATCATCGACGAGATCGGCTACCTGCCGTTCGACTCCGATACCGCCAACCTGTTCTTCCAACTCATCGCCAGCCGCTACGAACAAGGCTCGATCCTGATCACCTCGAACATGCCATTCGGCCGCTGGGGCGAAGTCTTCGCCGACGATGTCGTTGCCGCCGCACTCATCGACCGCCTCGTCCACCACGCCGAGGTCATCACCATCGACGGCGACTCCTACCGCACCAAGACCCGACGACAACTCGTCAACGCCGACCAGTAACCACACCAAAAGGGGGTCAAATTTCAACCGTCGATAAGGGGTCAGTTTTCGGCCG
>NZ_BANS01000083.1 GCF_000332995.1 Gordonia amicalis NBRC 100051 = JCM 11271 | reverse complement strand
AATACACGTCGTTCGCATTCACCGAGGCGCTACGCGACTCCGGGCTCGCCGGCTCGATCGGCTCAGTCGGGGACGCCCTGGACAATGCGTTGATGGAATCGACGATCGGGTTGTACAAGAGTGAGCTCATCTCCGGCCAGCGATCCTGGACCGGACGAGCCGAGGTCGAACGCGAAACCGCCGCCTGGGTGCACTGGTACAACACCGAACGGCTGCACTCAGCGATCGGCTACTGCCCGCCGATCGAGTACGAGACACGCTACCGTGAGATCGTCGCCTCCGCGGCGGAGGCGGCCTAAACCAGGTCTCCATCCGGTCCAGGACGGTTCATCGATCCGTCCGAGCCCACCGCACTCAACCTGGTCTACACGCTCCTCAGTCTGGGCTGGCGTCTGTGCGCAAATTCGGACGACAGGCGCATTTCGGTTAGGGCAACACCACCCAAGACATAGACCAGCGCGCTGACTGATCTCGCCTGGGAAACGCGCGGCCTTGACGACCGGGGTGTCTCGTTCGATCCAGTTCCGCGGTGTCGCCTGGTTGATGTCGGGGAGACCTCCTACATGCTCGCGGGCGGCGAGTTTGGAGCCGCCCGCAGCGGCGAGGCGGTCGTGATTCATCCTCACAGTCCGCTCGCGGTTCTCCTGATCAAACTTCCTCGGTGCAGCCATACCGGCATTCTCCTGGTGAGATCACGGCCTCCACCAGACCAAGGATGGTTCACCTTTTCACGTTAGCTACCCTGCTCGTCATTTACGGTAGACGACGGCCAGTACGGCCTAATTCCCTCAGCGATCCGTTCCGTTTCAGCAATCGACAGCTCCTCGACTTGGCCCCACTCCGTACCACCTGAATCCAGTGTGCCAGCGACGTGGAAGTGTACGTGCCGGATTGACTGACTGGCTGACTCACCGTTGTTCTGCCACACGGAGATACCCGGCCGTTGATAGGCTGCATCAATCGCTCGCGCGGCGTCCCGCACCTCCGTCATCAACGCAGAACACTCGTCATCCGTCAAATCGAGAATGGTTTCACGGTGGGCAATTGGGACAACCAACAGGTGGGGTACTCCTCGCTGTTCTTGGGTGACCATCACCGCAGTCGCGCTGCCCTTTCTCACAAAGGTGAAGGGCCTGCTCTCGTCCAGGTAAGCGCAGAATGCGCATGGGTGCGCGTCCGGAAGCCTAAGTCCCGATTGCGTCATGACGGCCTAAGGGAAGAGAGGAAAGCTTGAAGTTCGAGTCGATCAAGCCGATCGAAGTCATTTGGGCGCACAACTATTCGCAGTTCGTCGCAAACCTTCTGAGTGCGTGACGCGAACACAAACGACATAACGATGAAACGGATCGAGTCTTGCGCTGGGATAACTTGCGAGAGGCGAGACTGGCCCCCGCCAATAACGGGAATTGCAACCGGCGTACCGTTCGCCGTCCTGGACACTTCATCCCACAGCGAAGCGAGGCTCCGCCAGATAGCATCCGGAGTGCTCTGCGCCTCGTTATTGGTGTCCATCTCACTATAGGCCAGGAAGTAGAGGCGATGAGATCCATGCCGAAGCGTAGCGACGGCGCCCACTCCATATTTGTCGGTCTTTCCTGGTTTCTGGATTGAACCTCTAACCGCACTACCCTGTAGCGCGGACGCCAGATCAAGATCCAATTTCTGTAAATCGCCACCGTAGAGACGTTCAAGGGCCTGTCCCTGAATGCTACTCTTTGCGATGATATTGGGCGCTAACGTGTCAAATGTGTCGCATGTGCCGACCACGATGTTGCAATCCTGAACGAATAGGTCGCCCTTTACAATTTCGATTCTCATGTTAGGCGAATTATACTGCTGGCTGATCGGGCGTGGCCATGCTCTAATTAGCCCATATCCGATCGAGGTAATAGCTATCAAGATCACAAGCGGCCACCCTCTGATAGAG
>NZ_BANS01000084.1 GCF_000332995.1 Gordonia amicalis NBRC 100051 = JCM 11271 | reverse complement strand
CCGAGCGAGGCGGTGAGGCCGAGGGCTTCTCGATCCCTGCTCAGCGCGAAGCCTGTCTGCGCAAGGCACAGTCACTGGATGCGGTGACCGTTGCCGAGTTCGTCGATGCCGGTGAAAGCGCCCGCTCGGCCAATCGCCCGGAACTGAAAAAGATGCTCGACTACGTCAAGGCGCACAAGATCCAGTACGTCATCGTGCACAAGGTCGATCGTCTCGCACGCAACCGCGTCGACGACGTCGAGATCAATCTGCAGCTCACGTCGGTTGGTGCCCAGCTCGTCTCCTGCTCGGAAAACATCGACGAGACTCCGAGTGGCATGCTGCTCCACGGCATCATGAGCTCGATCGCCGAGTTCTACAGCCGCAACCTGGCCACCGAATCGCGCAAGGGCATGCTCCAGAAAGCGAAGGGTGGCGGCACCCCAGGCATGGCACCGTTCGGCTACCTCAACAGCCGCACCCGCACTGACGACGGCAGAGAAGTGAAGACCGTCATCATCGACCCCGAGCGTGGCCAGTGGGTCACCTGGATGTTCGAGCGTTACGCCACTGGTGAATGGACAGCCGGAATGATCAAAGACGAGTTCGACAAACGCGGCGTGACTACCGTGGCCCGACCGAACCGCCCCAGCCGACCGATCGCTCACTCTCATATCACCGCGATGCTCCAGAACCGCTACTACACCGGTGCCGTCCGGTTCGAGGGGGTCGAGTATCCCGGTAGCCACCCAGCTCTTGTGAGCGAGGCACTATTCTCCGAGGTTCAGCGCGTCCGCCAGGCCCGCCACCAAAGCCGCGAGAAGCCGCGTGTACACAACCACTACCTGAAAGGATCGGTCTACTGCGGACAATGCGGCGAACCGCTCACGTTTGAGAAGACCCGCAATCGGGTGGGCACCGTCTACGACTACTTCTACTGCCTCGGCCGTCAGCGACTCAAGAACGGCTGCACCTTCCGTGCCATCCAAGCGCCGCACCTCGAAGACCTCGTGACCGCTCATTGGCAGACCGTGACACTCAACGAGACGCAGACCGCCACGATCCGTGCGCTCGTCCTCGACCACATGCGCATCCTGCTTCCTGACGCAGCCCAGGCACGACAGGCAGCCTCCGAACGACTCCAGCAACTCGAGCAGGAGAGCCGCAAGCTGCTCGAAGCGTTCTATGCCGACGCGATAGGCACGCCCGAACTCCGGAACGAGCAGGCGCGTATCGCGAGTGAGCGCGCGAAGTCGGAGGCGAGGCTCGGCGAGTTCGATCTCCAGGAATCACACCTCACCACAAAGCTCGAAGGTTGCCTGGCGCTCCTCGGCAACGCACATAAGCACTACTTGTCAGCCGACGCGAAATCGCGCCGGGACCTTAACCAGAGCATCTTCACGCACCTCTACGTCCACGACGACGACATCGTCGCTAGCGACCTGAGTCCGGCGTACCAGTTGCTCATGAACGACGATCTGGCCGCGACGCTGGCAGCCGAACGGAAGCGGGACCAGAACCATGTCGTTAGAACTAGTGACCTCGTCGAAGCGACAAAGGTCACCGGGATTGGCGACAGGGGTGGTGAATCAACCCTCCGAGACCTGCCGACACGCGCCCGTAGAACCGCCCCGGACGCCCGAATCCCCGGGTTCCTGACTATCGAACGCCCCAGAGGTGCGATGCCGTGGGAAAAAGAAAGAACCACGGCCCCTGAGGACCGTGGTTCTAACATTACTTCTTTGGTAGCGGGGACAGGATTTGAACCTGCGACCTCTGGGTTATGAGCCCAGCGAGCTACCGAGCTGCTCCACCCCGCGTTGCAGTGAGCAACACTATCGGCGGGACGGCAGCAGACCTAATCGGTCGCCCGAGCGAGGCCTGGGCCTCTACTTGCGCAGGTCTTTGCGCAGGATCTTGCCCGACGAC
>NZ_BANS01000085.1 GCF_000332995.1 Gordonia amicalis NBRC 100051 = JCM 11271 | reverse complement strand
ATCTGCCCACCGCGCCGCGGCAACCGCAAAGGGGCAGTGGAGAAGTCCAATCACACTGCCGCCCAACGCTGGTGGCGCACATTGCCCGACGATGTGACCGTTGAACAAGCTCAAGCGAGTCTCGATCAGTTTTGCCGCACCCGCGGCGATACCCGCTTACGGGCAACCAAAGACGGCAAAGCCTCCGTAGCGACGATCGCGACCGCCGAAGGGCTGCACCCCCTGCCAGCCACCGCGTATCCCGCGATTCTGGCCACCGAGCGCACCGTCTCACGACAAGCATTGGTCGCCTACCGCGGCAACCGCTACTCGGTTCCACCCGAGCTCGCCTGCGCACAGGTCACCGTCACCCAGGTCCTGGGCACCGAGGTCATCGACGTCGTCACCGCCTCGGGAATCACCATCGCCCGCCACCAGCTGGCGGCCGACGGGACCGGGGCGATGGTCCGCGATCACGGCCACATCTACGCCCTCGAACAAGCAGCCATGGCCAGCGCGAACACCGGACGACCCCACCGCCGCAAAGAACGCATCCCACCCGGCCCGGACTCCATCGCTGCCGCACAGCAGCTTCAGGCAACAGCTAGCAAAGCCGATCAGCACGACTCCATGATTACCGAAACAGTCACTAGTGCAACCCAATCCGAAGAATCAGACGCAGTGATATACGACCTTTCGGTCTACGAACGTGCCGCCCACGGAAGGAACACCCTGTCATGACCACCCACGACACACCGACCGGCGCCGACCGGTTGCCGGCACCGAACACCGCCGAAGCCGCCAGCCTCTACCAACGCCTGCGCGGGCATCTCGCGGTCCTCAAACTTCACGACGCCGCCGAAGCGCTGCCCTCGGTCCTGAACCAAGCAGCCGCCGAAGAACTATCGATGACCGCAACACTGGACCGGCTCCTTTCCATAGAAGTCGAGGCCACTGAAGCACGCCGGCTACTGGGTCGCCTGCGGTTCGCGTGCCTGCCCACACCAGCATCACTGCAGGACTTCGACTACGACGCCGCCGCAGGCATCGACCGCAAGCTGATCGAGGAACTAGCAACCTGCAGATACCTCGAAACAGCGACGAACGTGCTGCTCATCGGCCCTCCAGGAGTCGGAAAAACACATCTGTCGGTCGGACTCGCCCGCGCCGCGGCGCACGCCGGATACCGGACGTACTTCACCACCGCAGCCGACCTCGCGGCCCGCTGCCACCGAGCCGCCCTCGAAGGCAGATGGGCCACCACGATGCGATTCTATGCCGGGCCGACACTGCTCGTGATCGACGAACTCGGGTATCTTCCGCTGCCCGGCGAAGCGGCATCAGCTTTGTTTCAGGTTGTCTCACAACGATATATGAAGACATCAATCGTAATGACAACCAACCGTGGCGTGGGATCGTGGGGCGAAGTACTCGGCGACAACACCGTCGCCGCAGCAATGCTCGACCGCCTCCTACACCGCTCGGTCGTACTCAACCTCGATGGCGATTCCTACCGCTTACGAGACCACAACGCACGAACGGAAAAGCTCCGCAAAGCCACCACCGGAACCCGCCAACCGCTACAGTAAACACCGCTCACAGGTAGGGAATTTCACCGAGCATGATCAGGGAAATTCGCTGAGCCTCGTCA
>NZ_BANS01000086.1 GCF_000332995.1 Gordonia amicalis NBRC 100051 = JCM 11271 | reverse complement strand
AGAAATTGTCAAGACCTGTGGATCGGGGTGTTTCAGGCGACCTCCGTTCCGGTGCGCTCGTCACCGTTTGAAGGCGGTTGCGGTGGGGTGATGTCGGTGGGCCGTTCGAGCAGTTTGCCTTTGTGGAAGACCGCGCCGGCACGGACCAGGGCGACCAGATGCGGGGCGTTGACGGCCCGCCAGCGGGCTTGTGCGGCGTCTATCAGCTTGTAGGCCATGGCAATCCCGGCCGCGCGTGATCCAGGCCCCTTGGTGACCTTGGTCCGAAGTCGCACCGTGGCGAAAGTGCTTTCGATCGGGTTGGTCGTGCGCAGGTGAATCCAATGCTCGGCCGGGTACTTGTAGAACTCAAGCAGGGTGTCAAGGTCGTCGGTGATCTTGGCGACGGCCTTGGGGTATTTGGCGCCGAAGTCGACCTCGAATGCCTTGACCGCGACCTGTGCCTTGTCGATGTCCTCGGCGTTGTAGATATCCTTGATCGCCGCCAACGCCGACGGATGTGCCGACTTAGGCAGTGCGGCAAGGACATTGGCCTGCTTGTGAAACCAGCACCGCTGCTCACGGGTCGCTGGGAACACTTCGCGGACCGCCTTCCAGAACCCGAGGGCGCCATCGCCCACGGCCAGCACCGGGGCAGTCATCCCGCGGCGTTTGCAGTCGCGTAGCAGGTCGGCCCACGACTCGGTGGACTCCCGATACCCGTCGGTGATCGCCACCAG
The DNA here is from genome assembly GCF_000332995.1 of Gordonia amicalis NBRC 100051 = JCM 11271. GTDB lineage: Bacteria > Actinomycetota > Actinomycetes > Mycobacteriales > Mycobacteriaceae > Gordonia > Gordonia amicalis. Next base: position 766 of record NZ_BANS01000086.1, on the reverse strand, counting down.
CTCCTTGCGGCCATCAGTACGCACGCCAATCATCACCAGCAGGCACAGTTTGGTCTGCTCCAGGCGCACCTTGAGGTGGATGCCGTCGACCCACAGGTAGACGTAGTCGGTACCGGACAGATCACGGCGCCCGAACGCCGCGGCTTCGTCCTGCCACTGCGCGGTCAGCCGGGTGATCGTCGAGGCCGACAACCCCGCACCCGAGCCGAGGAACTGCTCCAACGCCGCAGTGAAGTCGCCGCTGGACAGCCCATGCAGGTACAGCAGCGGCAACACCTCACTCATCTGCGGAGACTTACGTGCCCACGCCGGCAGGATCGCCGAGGAAAACCGCTGCCGCACACCGGTATCGGGGTCCACGCGGCGGTCGTTGACCCGCGGCGCCTTCACCTTGACCGCGCCGGCCGCGGTCAGCACCTCACGCGGCTGGTGGTAGCCGTTGCGGACCACCAACCGATGGCCGTCCTCATCGAGCTGGTCGGCGAACTGGGCCACGTAGGCGGCGACCTCGGCTTTGAGTGCTGCAGCCAGCATCTGCCGGGCGCCGTCGCGGACGATCTCGTCCAATAACGACCGACCGGCACCGCCGGTGCTTTCAGTGGCCTCGGTGGCATCGTGAACTACGGTGAGCATGGGCGTACCTTCCCGAACCAGCGCGCCAACGCCGGCTCATGATCGGACCTTCGGATATTCAGATCATCCTCGGGAAGGTGCGCCCACTTTCAACGCCCCCTCACCGAGGGTCATCCACAGGTTCTGATCATTG
>NZ_BANS01000087.1 GCF_000332995.1 Gordonia amicalis NBRC 100051 = JCM 11271 | reverse complement strand
ACGGTCCTATAGCTTGTCAAGGGTTCCGAGGTCGGTGGTGAGGTCGCGGAACACTTCGCGGGCGATGTAGCGCTTGAGACAGCGGATGATGTCTTTGTTCGTTTTGTGTTCCGCGGAACGCCGCTCGACGTAGGCGCGGGTGGGTGCGTGGGATTTCATCCGGCCGACCGCGATCATGTGCAGAGCACTGTTGGCTTGCCTGTCTCCACCCCGATTGAGTCGGTGACGGCTGGTCTTGCCCGAGGATGCCGGTAGCGGTGCGGCACCGACGAGTTTGGCAAACGTCGCCTCGGTGCGCATCCGCTCCACGTTGTCACCAGCGGTGATCACCAGTCGTGCGGCGGTGACCGGTCCGATCTGCGGTCGGGACAACAGGGTCGGCACCACCGTGGCCAACAGCCTCTCGAGTTCGCGGGTCAACGAACCGACCTCGCGTCGGGCGAGTCGGTGACGCTCGAGCAGTGAACGCGCGGCACGCACGAACGCCGCGGCCGGCCCGGACAGATCACCCTTGTCAGCCGGCACCGGTAGACCCGCGATGAACGCTGCCCGCGCAGCAATGGTGCGTGCCTGGCGGGCCTGGTCGGCGAAATCCACTGGTGCGGTGGTGCACAGGTCACGGATCTGGTTACCGATCCGGGTGGCCTCTTCCACCGCCGAAGTCCGTGCCACGGTGAGCATTCGGACCGATTCGACCGTGCCGCGGGTGTCTTTGGCGACCGCGGTGGCGCGGCCGGTGATGACCGCCATCGCCGCGGCATATGCGTCGAGTTGATCGGTCTTCCCGTGGGCGTAACGGCGCGGTAGGTCCGGGGTGTTGACCTCGATCACCGTGACTCCCTGATCGGTGAGCATGCGGGTCAGTCCGGCCCCGTAGGAGGCGCTCGACTCCACCGCGGCGTGCTCGATCCGGCCGAAACCACAGGCCCACTGCCACATCTCGGTGTAGCCGGCAGTGGTGGTCGGGAACTCCCGATCGGCCAGCGGGCGGCCGTCGGCGGCGACAATGGCGGCGTGGTGGGTGCGTTGATGGGTATCCACGCCCAGGACCACCACTTGCGTATCGATCATGGTTGGGGTCATCGTGGTGGTGTCTCCTTCACACTCGTGTGTTGGATGACCTCACCGGGGCGGGTGGACAGGACAGTGAAGAGTCACGGCCCACCAGCCAGACAGGGTCCTAATCAAGTCACACCCGCCCCGGCCCTCAGGTCTCATGGCGCGGGTAGCCGACCGGAGGTTCCGGGCCGACACATCTCGCTCATGACAGCAACCGTCAGCCTCGAAGTAAGTCAGACCCAGACCCGGTCGACCACCCACGCCCATTCTCACTG
>NZ_BANS01000088.1 GCF_000332995.1 Gordonia amicalis NBRC 100051 = JCM 11271 | reverse complement strand
CATAGCTCCTATGTCAAGCGGCGGCGGGTGTTGGGTTTTCGGCTTCGTGGGTGCGGGCGTGGTGGTCGGTGGTGAGGTTGTTGTAGACGACGCGGGCGAGTCGGCGTTTGAGGCAGCGCATTGCCTCGCGAGGGCTCTTGCCGTCGGCCTGCTTTTTCTCGTAGTAGGCGTAGCCGAGGGTGTCGGGCATGCGTGCCTGGGTCAGCGCGATGCGGTGGATCGCGGCGTTGATTTGACGGTTGCCCGACCGGGTGAGGCGATGGCGTCCGGGGTTGGCCGACCACACCGGCACTGGGGCGATTCCCGCGTGGCGGGCGAACTGGGCCTCCCCGGGGAAGCGGGTGATGTCGGCGGATTCGCCGAGGAGTTTGGCGGCGCTGAGGACGCCACAGCCGGGCATCGCCAGCAGGGTGGGCACCGCGGCCGAGACCAGGGTGGTGATCTCCTTTGCGACCTCCGCGATCTCCACGGTCAGCTCGTAGATGGCGGTGATTTCCTTGCCGGCCAGGCGGGCATCGACGCTGGTGCCTTGGGTCTTTAACCAGACTTGCAACGCTTCCTGATGCTTCTTCATCGTCAACCCACCCTTTGCGATGTGGCGCTCGGGGTCGAGCTGATGCACCCGCCACAACACCCGGTTGATCTTCGACGTTCGTTCGCGCACAAGGGAATCGCGGTAATCGACGAGAGCTTTGACGTCGTAGGACAACGCGTCGTGAGAGGCCACCGGGAGGTCGGGTTCACGTGCTGCGGCCCGAGCCACGGCCAGCGCGTCGATCGGATCAGACTTACCGCGTTCACGTCCGGTACGGCGGTGTTCGGCCATCAGGCGCGGCGCTACCCGCACCACTTTCTGAGCCGCGCCCAGCAGGTCGCGTTCCAGCCAAGCGGACATGTTGCGGCAGTCCTCGATGGCCCACAACACCGTGGTGCCAAAGCGTGTGTGAGCCCATTGCATGGCTTTGCGGTGGCCGATGGTGGTGGCGGGCACCACGGTGGACCCGAGCTGCTTGCCGACAGCGTCGACCGCGACGAATGTGTGCGTGCGCTTGTGCACATCGGCACCGATGACGATCATGGGAGATGCCTTCCTGTCAGTGGAGTGGCGACAGTCGGGCCGGTCGGCGGACACATCTCAGTCGGGGGCGATGCCACGCTCCTATCAAGTCACGCCGGCCGGTCCTGACACACCAGGAATCGGCACAATGAGCCAACACCAGCCCGATACAGCCAGGGCGGTAACCAGCAGAAGAGCCAGATACCTGGTGGTCAGAACCCAACCACCACCGAAGTGGCTAGACAACCCTGACACTGAA
>NZ_BANS01000089.1 GCF_000332995.1 Gordonia amicalis NBRC 100051 = JCM 11271 | reverse complement strand
GGCGCGTTCAATCGGTCGATGCAACACCGGGTTGTTGTACCGAGTGTAGTTGTTCGCCAAAGACTTCGGCGGGGGTCTTCCAGTTGAGGACTTTTCTAGGACGGCTGTTGAGGGTGTAGGCGATAGCCTCGAGGTCCTCAGCTGACCACCGCGACAGATCAGTTCCCTTAGGAAAATATTGACGCAGAACACCATTGGTGTTCTCGTTCGACGGTCGCTGCCACGGTGAGTGCGGATCGGCGAAGAACACCTGCGTTCCGGTGTCCATCGCGAACTGGGCGTGAGCAGACAGTTCCTTGCCGCGATCCCACGTCAACGTTTTGCGCAACTGCTGCGGCAGCACGGCCATCGACGCTGTCAGTCCTGCATTCATCGCGATGGCACCGTAGCCACCGAGTGCGGGCCCGTTCTTCACAGGCGGCTGCTCACCCCAGCCCTTCTGGCGTGGCAGATGCACCAGAAGTGTTGCACGACTACGACGTTCAACGATAGTGCCGATCGCCGATCTCCCAGTTCCGATAATCAGATCACCCTCCCAGTGCCCGGGGACGGCACGGTCCTCGGCCTCGGCAGGGCGCTGACTGAACACGACGTCGGAGGTGACGTGACCCTGCGGCTTGTTGCGCGAGCGGGCCCGCGGCTCCCTCAGTGCACGTCCGGTGCGCAGGCACGCCACCAGCTCACGTTTGAGCGCGCCGCGGCCCTCGATGAACAGGGACTGGTAGATCGCCTCGTGACTGATACGCATGGATTCATCATCGGGGAAGTCGACCTTCAAACGCTGGGAGATCTGCTCTGGACTCCACGCCAGCGACCACCGCCGGTCGGCACGGTGCGGTTTGTTAAGCCCCTTCCACGGTGGTGGCGTGGGGCCCGCAGCGATCGTGCCATCGGGACGGCGGACAACGCCGGCCAGGCGGTGCTGTACGTACTCCCGCAACTCGACGTGGGCCACGAGCTTCGCTGTTTTTGGGCGCTTGGCGGCCTGCTGGGCTTTCCACTGCGCCACCAACGCCCGATACTCGAGCTTCCCGCTCCTGGTTGCGGCGTTGCGCCGTAGCTCACGCGAGATCGTGGCCGGACTGCGCCCGATCCGCCGTGCGATCTCACGCACCCCACGATCCTGGGCGCGTAGCAGCGCGATCTCTTCCCGTTCGGCGAACGATAGATAGCGGCCCGAAGGCTCATCCAGACTCAGCGGCCTCATGCCGCCAGCGTGGCGGAACCAGCGTGTACCCACCGGCACCGACACACCGA
>NZ_BANS01000090.1 GCF_000332995.1 Gordonia amicalis NBRC 100051 = JCM 11271 | reverse complement strand
GCGCGGATGCCTGACCGGGCTACAGTTTGTTGTTCCCGCGTGGAGAAGTATCGCCACCAGGAACTCTGAAATTTTGGAGTGAACGGCCGAACATCCCACGAATCCAGCAGCACGTCAGCCGCGAAGCCGGCCGTCGACGCGTCGTCGAGGAAGTCATCGAACGGATAATCACGGCCCGCGCCGAAACCGACTACCGCGCAACCGTTCTCGCGCAGATGCGCGCGTAACCGCCTCAGTACCGTGACGCGAGTGCTTGGCGCGAGAATAGTCATGACTTTACCTGCGGACACGACGATGTCGGACTGTTCGTCGATGCCGCGGGCCGTTAAGTCGAGTTCGGCGAGGTCGTTGACCAGCCAGCGCGGTCCCGGGTGATCCTTCTCAGCCGCGGCGACGAGCACCGAATCGACGTCGGCGCCGACAACGTCATGACCGACCGATGCCAGATATCCGGCGATGCGTCGGGCGCCGCACCCTGCGTCGAGGATGCGGGAACCGCGGGCAGCCATGGCGTCGATGAAGCGCGCCTCACCGACCACGTCTTTCCCCTCACGCTCCATCGTGCGGAAACGCTCGACGTACCACTGGGAGTGTCCGGGATCGGCGGCAACCTTCTGCATCCAGATGCTCTGTTGGAGTGCTGCACGGATAGGTGACATCTGATCTGGCTTGCCTTCGGGCGGTCGGGAAGGATGCAACTGTCCCAAGCCCTACCCCCAGGAATTCCGTGGCGATGTGGCCCGAGTGGCCCGTGACCGTGGAGACGACGTCACGATCGAGCGGGTCGCCAACGACTTCGGGGTGCGCCCGACGATGCTGGCACAAGTGGATGCGACGTGCTGACCTCGAGGAGGGCCGCAGCCTAGGTGTGACCTCGAACCGAGTCCGCCGAACTGCGCGAGGCCCGCAAGCGGATCCGGTTACTCGAGCAGGAGAACGAGGTGCTGCGTCGCGCCGCAGCGTATCTGTCGCAGGCGAACCTGCCGAGAAAGACTCGGCGCGCTCGTGAGAGCGCTCGCCGCCGACTCAATCCCCGTGGCGGTGTCGTGTCGGGTACTTCTGCTCTCTCGCCAGCCCTGCTGCCGCTGGCTGGGTGATCAGGTCAGCAATGCCGAGCTGAGGGCGGCGTACCGGACCAACGCCCCTGTCAACGG
>NZ_BANS01000091.1 GCF_000332995.1 Gordonia amicalis NBRC 100051 = JCM 11271 | reverse complement strand
TCTGTGGTGATTGTAGTGATGAACCCAGTCCTGGTAGGTCTGGGCGCGGGCCTCGTCTGACAGGTAGGTCTGGGCGTAGGCCCATTCCTGGTTCAGCGTCCGGTTGAATCGTTCGACTTTGCCATTGGTTTGTGGTCGGTACGGACGGGTACGTTTGTGCGTGATCTCGGGACCCAGGGTTTGCTTGAAAAGGTGTGAGCGGTAGCAGGATCCGTTGTCGGTGAGTACCTGTTTGACGGTGACTCCGTGACTGTTGAAGTAGGTCGTTCGCACGCGACCAGAATCCGGCGGCGGTCTCTTTACGTTCGTCGCCGAGGATCTCGGAGTAGGCCAGTCGGGTGTGGTCATCAACGGCGTGATGAACGAAGGCGTAGCCGCGACCGTTCTTCTTGTTGTTGCGGTTACCGATCGTGCGTCCGAGTTTGCGGTGTCCGCCGCCGTTGGGGATCCGGCCGAGTTTCTTGATATCGACGTGGATCATGTCGCCGGGCTCTGGATGCTCGTAACGGCGTGGTCGAGGCCGGCGGACGACC
>NZ_BANS01000092.1 GCF_000332995.1 Gordonia amicalis NBRC 100051 = JCM 11271 | reverse complement strand
CGCGACCGAGACTCCATAGTATTTGGCGACGCCGGCGAAGCTCGCAGTGATGCGTCCCGATTCTGGATGGCAGACCGTGGCCATCCGGTCGAATCGCCAGACTCGGCTGATTCCGCCCAGTCCTCGGCTGATCCGATCGAGTCCATCGACGACATGCGGTTGTGTCATCGCTGGGGCCAGTACGCCGCGCCACTTGCCTGAACAGGCGAGGGTGCCGACGAACAAGTGGGCTGTCGAACCCCAGCCCCAGGCGGCCGGTGGATCGGGAAGATCCACCCAATCCCATTGTGTCTCTTCACCAGGTGGGTGTTCGATGACAGCGTTGGGACGTTCGGTGGCGGTCAGGCAGGCCTGGCAGATCGGTCGCAGCGCCAGCTCGCGGATCTTGCGGGAAAGTGTCTGATACGACATCGCGTAGCCGAGGTCTTCGAGTTCGTCGCATAACGTCCGCACCCACAGATGCGGGTCGTCGAGCAGGCGGGCGGTGACGTAGGCGACGAACCTGTCGAACGGGTCCGGGGCGCTACGTTTACGCACGCCAGGGGCGGTGGTGCCGTTCAGGTAGGACCGGATTGTTTTGGGGTCTCGGCCGGTGTGACGGGCGATCGCCGCGATCGTCCAGCCTCGTTCTTTCAGGGCGCGAATTTCCACGTCTTCCTCTCGTGTAAGCATGAGGAGCGGGTCTCCTTTGGATAGCTGGTGCGTGGTCAGAGACCACCAGCATCCGGGGAGACCCGCCCTCGTTGGCGATGCCACACGGGTAGGGAATTTCGGTGAGCGAAACTAGGGAATTTCGATGAGCGC
>NZ_BANS01000093.1 GCF_000332995.1 Gordonia amicalis NBRC 100051 = JCM 11271 | reverse complement strand
CGTCACTCATGCGGCTCCTTTGACGGTAGGCGGACTGTCTGCCGATCCGAAGTCCGTTATCCCCTCGATGCCGGGCGGATGAGGACCATACACTTGCTCGGGGTTGTTCTCTCTCGGAAATCCTTGCAAGTCCCATTGATAGTCCCCGTACTCATGGCGGAACGGGAGATGCACGAGCGGCCCTAACCCGATGTGGTCGCCGGAGTCGTCTTGATGCAAGATCCTGGTCTTGCCGTCAGGTAGGTACTGGTAGGTCTCCATCGACGGGAAGTCGGTCGCAACCCCCGAGACCAGGGCACCGTCAACGCCAGGGGTCACGATCGTCTGTCCGCGCACCCTCCACCCCGCGTCACCAGCCGGCCCAGGAGCAAGTGGATCCGCGGCGTCGTAGTTGATCAACACAGTGCCGTCTGGCAGCTGAGCAGCAGACATCTTGGGCGTGCCGGTCCTGACTTGCCCCACCGTATCGGCCGACGGATTCTGCCGCGCAATCACTATGCCGTTCTCGTAGTCGATGAAGTACGAGACCCGGGTGTTCTCGGGGGCGAAGTTCGGGTCAAATTCGCGGCCGTCTCCATAGTGCCGCGATGCTCCCCCGAGTACCTTGCCGTTGGGGATGAACAGACCAGTGGCGACAACACCCTGTCCGGGTACGGGGTCAATCTTGATGACGCTGATGACCGGCGGGACCCCTTGGTTCTTGGGGTTATAACTGTGT
>NZ_BANS01000094.1 GCF_000332995.1 Gordonia amicalis NBRC 100051 = JCM 11271 | reverse complement strand
CGCGCGACTGGCCGTGGCAGCACTGCACAACGCGGTCGCGCGTCGTGGTGACCTCGCCGGCTGTATCGCGCATTCGGATCGAGGATCGCGGCTCCGGTGACGACTCACGGGCCAACGGTGTCGATGGGTGAGTTGGGGCGTGAGGGGACAACGCCGCGGTGGAGAACTTCTTCGCGCTACCGCAACGCAACGTCCTCGACCGCCAACGCTGGGACAGCCGTGAGCAGCTTCGGATCGCGATCCCCCACCTGGATCGATCGGACCTATCGCCGCCGGCGCCGCCATGCCCGCCTGGGCCCGTTGACGTCCGTCGAGTTCGAAGCAGCGAGTAACACCGCCGCTGCCGCGGCATGACTCCCCAACTGTCACCTATCCGTGCGGCAGTCCCCACTGTGCGCGTCGTCAGTACCTCCTTTAAATCACGGAACGGCCCGTACAGCAGTGCATCCATCTCGAAAGGCGGACGCGACGAAACTGAGGGGTCGCCGGGACTATGGCGACCCGTGCCGAATCCGAGCACCACACGCCGGTCATCGCGGTGGTGCGTATGTACCTATACGACAGAGGAACTCGGATACCGGACCTTTGATCAGATACGACGTTGCAGGCGGGCACGGTGTCCGGCCGGGCCCTGGTTAGGCATCGCTGAAGT